>NZ_JBHVTV010000008.1:0-149432 GCF_042884475.1 Arthrobacter sp. NPDC058130 | reverse complement strand
ATAGAACCCGGACCCGGTTAGAACCCGGACCCGGTTAGAACCCGGACCCGGTTAGAACCCGGACCCGGTTAGAACCCGGACCCGGTTAGAACCCGGGCCCGGCTCGACGCAGGATCCCGATTCGAACCGGGATCAGAACCCGTGGCTGAGGACGAGTCCGACTGAAAACAGCGCGGCGAAGCCGAGGTTGATCAGCCCGGTCTGTTTCAGGACGGGGATCAGGCTCTTGCGCCGCCGCCCGGCGATCATCAACCAGGACGGCATGAGGCTGGCCGGGATCAGCAGCAGCACGATCAGCATCCACGGCCGGGCGGGCGCCAGGACGATGACCAGCAGGATCGCTACGGCGAGCATCAGCACGTAGCTTTCGCGCGCATGCTTGTCCCCGAGCCGCACGGCCAGGGTTTTCTTGCCCGCCCTCCTGTCGGTCGGGATGTCGCGGACGTTGTTGGCCATCAGCAGGGCGCACGCGATCAGGCCCGTGCCGATCGCGCCGATAATGGCGGCGAGGCTGATCTGCCCCGCCTGCGTGTAGGTGGTGCCAAGCGTCGCGACGAGCCCGAAGAACACAAACACGAAAACGTCGCCAAGGCCCAGGTAGCCGTAGGGGTTCTTGCCGCCGGTGTAGCCCCAGGCGGCCAGCACGCAGCCGACGCCGACCAGGATGAGCCACCAGGCCTGCGTGATGATCACCAGGATCAGGCCGCACAGCATCGCCAGCCCGAACGCCGCGAACGCGGCCCATTTGACGTGCTCCGGGCTGGCCGCGCCAGAGCCCACCAGCCGCAGGGGACCCACCCGGTCCTCATCCGTGCCGCGGATGCCATCCGAGTAGTCGTTGGCGTAATTGACGCCGATCTGCAGGAGCAGGGCGACCAGGGCCGCCAGCACGGCGTTCAGCAGGATGAACGAATCCATCTCGTACGCGGCTGCGCTGCCGATCAGCACCGGCGCGATCGCGGCCGGCAGGGTGCGCAGTCGGGCGCCTTGGATCCATTGTGCGGCTGTGGCCACGGTCAGTACCTCGTTGGTTCGTTGAATACTCGTTGGTTGGTGCATGGTCGGCCGGAAGCCGGAAGCTGCTTGTCTATTTTCCCTGATGGAGCGCATCCAGCAGGACCGTCATGCCCAGGCGGTCCGGTTTGCCGTTGGGCAGCAGGAGCAGGTCCGCGGCGGGCAGGACCGTTTTCGGGGCCAGCGCCCCCAGCGCCGCCCCCCAGGCCGCGTTCCGGCGGTCGGTGAACGCCGCCAGGCCCTCCGGGGAACTGTCGGCCACGGCGACGTACGCGGCCAGGGCGTGGCCCCATTCGGCGGAGGGCACGCCGGCGACGAAAGCCGCCCGCACGCCGTCGAGCTTCTCGAGCTCCGCCTGCACATGCGCGGCGGAAACTTTGACGCCGCCGGTGATGACGACGTCGTCGGCCCTGCCGAGCACCGTAAGCCGGCCGTCGGCGTCGAGCGCGCCGAGGTCGTTGGTCCGGTACCAGCGGACGCCGTCTTCTTCGATGAACGTCGCGGCCGAGAGCTCGGGGGCTTGGAGATACCCGGCGGCGATGGTCGCCCCGCCCAGCAGGATGCGGCCGTCGTCCTGCACCCGGACCAGGACGTCCTCGAGGGGGAAGCCGTCGTACACGCAGCCGCCGCAGGTCTCGGACGAGCCGTACGTGGTCACCACCCGCACCCCGGCGTCGCGGGCTGCCGCGAGCAGCCCCGCAGAGGCAGGTCCGCCGCCGAGCAGGATGGCGTTGAAGCGCCGCAGCACGGCCAGGGTATCGGCCGAGGGCGCGTCCAGCAGCCGCTGCAGCTGGGTGGGGACGAGCGAGGTGAATCGGATCTGGTCCGTGAGCTCCAAGGCCGCGGCGGTGAAGGCCTCCGGCGTGAAGCCTCCGGAGAGGTCCATCACCCACGGGCGGGTCCCGGCGAAGAGTGAGCGGACCAGCACCTGGACGCCGGCCACGTACTGGACGGGGAGGGCCAGCAGCCACTGGCCTTCGCCCTTGAGCGCAAAGGCGGTCGCCATGGACGAGGCCGCCAGGGCGTCGACGGTGAGGACGGTCGCCTTCGGCGCGCCGGTGGACCCGGAGGTCCGCACCACCACGGCCGCGTCCTCGATGCCCGGCGTGTCAGGGAATCCCAGCACGGGCGAGCCGTCGGGCCCGGCGGAGAGCTCGACGGCGGGTCCCTCGCCGTGAAGGGCAGCAGCCAGCGCCTTGAGCGCGGGCTCGATGTTCGTGGGTCCGGAGGTCAAAGCGCGCCTTAGAAGTAGTAGGGGAACGCGGACCAGTCGGGGTCGCGCTTCTGGAGGAAGGCTTCCTTGCCCTCCACGGCCTCGTCGGTCATGTACGCCAGGCGGGTCGCCTCGCCGGCGAAGACCTGCTGGCCGGCCAGGCCGTCGTCCGCCAGGTTGAAAGCGAACTTGAGCATGCGGATGGCCTGCGGGGACTGCCGTGCGATGTCCGCGGCGTACTCCAGCGCGACCTCCTCGAGGCGTTCGTGGTCCACGGCCTCGTTGACGGCGCCCATCCTGACCATGTCCTCGGCGGAATATTCGCGGGCCAGGAAGAAGATTTCCCGGGCGGCCTTCTGGCCGATCTGGCGGGCCAGCAGGGCCGAGCCGTAACCGGCGTCGAAACTGCCCACGGTGGCGTCGGTCTGCTTGAACTTTCCGTGCTCGCGGGAGGCAATGGTGAGGTCCGAGACGACGTGCAGGGAGTGTCCACCGCCGGCTGCCCAGCCGTTGACGACGGCGATGACCACCTTGGGCATGGTGCGCATGAGCCGCTGGACTTCCAGGATGTGCAGCCGGCCGGCCCGGGCCGGGTCGATGGTCTCCTGGGTTTCACCATCGGCTGTGTTTTGTACTACGTACCGATACCCGTCGCGGCCGCGGATCCGCTGGTCCCCGCCGGAACAGAAGGAGTGGCCGCCGTCCTTGGGCGAGGGGCCGTTGCCGGTGAGCAGGACCGTGGCCACGTCCGGGGTCATCCGGGCGTGGTCCATGGCGCGGTAGAGCTCATCCACGGTGCCGGGCCGGAAGGCGTTGCGGACCTCGGGGCGGTTGAAGGCGATGCGCACGGTGGGCAGGTCCCGCACCACGGAGCCGTCCTCGGAACGCTCCACCTGCCGGTGGTAGGTCATGTCCTGGAAGTCGTCGAAACCGGACACGGTGCGCCACCGGGTGGGGTCAAAGACGTCGGATACCTTGGCGGGGATTTCGTTGCTCACAGTCCGAGTCTAGTAATCGGCTCAGCTGATGCAGAACTCGTTGCCTTCCGGGTCCGCCATGGTGTGCCAGGAATGCGGTCCCTGGCTGGCCGACCAAAGGTACGTGGCGCCGCGCGCTTCAAGGGCCGCCCGGACCGCGTCCTTGTCTGCACCCGCGAGCCGCACGTCCCAATGGACGCGGTTCTTGACGGTTTTTTCTTCCGGAGCCGTCTGGAACAGGATGCGGCGGGCCGGGGCTTTGGCGTCGAGCTCGTCGGGCGGGCGGATGGCGGCACCGGCGCGCCACACGAGCTTGCCGTGGTGGGTCACGGTTTCCTCGTCCGTGGCGAAGCCCTGCTCGATCATGGAGTGGATGAAAACCTCATCCTGCGGCTCCACGGCCCACTCCAGTGTTTCGGCCCACCAGTCGGCGAGCTCGTGCGGGTCGCGGCAGTCCACGGCGATCTGGATGTTCAGTGTCATGGAAAGAACCTACGACGTCGGCGCCCGCGCCGGAAGTGCCCGGCGGAGACCTTTCCCGCCCGCCGCCGAACAACGCCTCCCCGCGTTGCTTCGGTCAGCCCTGGACCTGCTGCAGTTGGTCGAGGACCTCCGGCGGGATCGCGTAAATGAAGATGACCGCCAGGAGGTTCTTTGAGGCGTGGACGAAGTAGGAGAACATCAGGTTCTTCCCGGTCCAGACGTACACGAACACCAGGACAGCGCCCATGGCCAGGTACGGCATCAGCACCTGCAGGGTCATTTCTTCTTGCCCGACGATGTGCAGGGCCGCGAAGAGGACCACCGACAGGGCACAGCACAGCCAGAGGTTGACCCGGCGGCTCAGTTTGCCGATCAGCAGGTTGCGGAAAATGTATTCCTCAACGAAGGGTCCCACGATCACCAGCAGGGGCACCATGAGCCAGGCCGGGACCTGCTGCATGAGCGCCTGGAGCCCGGCCTGATTGGCGGAGGTCTGGACCGGCCCGCTGACGGCCACGAAGATCGCGGTGAGGATGAGCATCGCCACCACGGCCAGCGGCACCATGAGCATCGTGAACCACGGCCTGGTGGCAAGGACCCGGAGGTCGCGGCCGGCCACGCGGTGTGCGGCGGCCAGGGCAAGGATGCCCACAGTCGCGTAGAAGATCAGGTTCACCGCATAGGACGCCACCGCGGGATTGGGCGAAATCTGCAGCAGCAGCGGGGCCAACAGCCCGCCCGCCACGGCGAAGAAGCCAGCCACCGCGACGTAGAGTCCGGCAGTGATGAAATCGAGCCGGGAGAACCGGTAAAGCTCCGGCTGCGGCGCGGGTGGTGTGCGGAGAGCTGTGCCCATGTCCCCAGCCTAGCGCCGAGGCGAGGTGGCGCGGTCCCGTACAATATTCGGCATGCCTAAATTTTCTTTTCGGTGCGCCAAAGTTGTCCGCCGATCCCGTTCTGTCCGCGCCGCGGGAGCCGCCGTCGCTGCCGTTTTCCTCTGCCTGGCCCTGGCCGCGTGCGGGGGTGCCGCCCAGGGCCAGCCCCAGGGTTCCGGGGGCGGGGGCGGGAAACCCGTTGTCCTGACCACCTTCACAGTCCTGGCCGACGTGGCGCAGAACGTGGCGGGGGACAAGCTCCAGGTCGAATCCATCACCAAGGCCGGCGCCGAAATCCACGGCTACGAGCCCACTCCCGGGGACATCCGCAAGGCGGCCAAGGCGGACCTGATCCTGGACAACGGCCTGAACCTTGAAGCGTGGTTTGCCCAGTTCGTCGAGGGCCTCGACGTTCCGCACGCCGTGGTCAGCGAAGGCGTGGACGTGATGTCCATCAGCGAGGATTCCCACCAGGGCAAACCGAACCCGCATGCCTGGATGTCGCCGGTCAACGTCCAGATCTACGTGGACAACATGGTGAAGGCGTTCTCGAAGCTTGATCCGGACAACGCGGCGGCCTTCGAGGCGAACGGCGCGGCCTACAAGGCCAAGCTGCAGGCCGTGAAGGACGAAATGGTCCAGAAACTCGCGACTGTTCCCAAGGCGCAGCGGGCCCTCGTGACGTGCGAGGGCGCATTCTCCTACCTGGCGCGCGACGCCGGGCTCCGGGAGGTCTACATCTGGGCCGTCAACGCCGAACAGCAGGCCACCCCGCAGCAGATCACCAAGGCCATCGAATTCGTCAAGGCCAACAAGGTCCCGGCCGTCTTCTGCGAGTCCACCGTATCGGACGCCCCGATGCGCCAGGTGGTGGGAGCCACCGGCTCGACGTTCGGCGGGGTGCTCTACGTGGATTCGCTCTCCGAGTCGGACGGGCCCGTCCCCACATACCTGGACCTCATCCGGCACGACTCCAGGATCATCACCGAAGGCCTGACGGGAGCGGCATCATGAACCATCCGGCCATTCTGGTGGACAACGTCACCGTCCATTACGGCGACGTCCTGGCGCTCGACGCCGCATCGCTGTCCCTTGAGGCTGCCCGGATCTGTGGCCTGGTGGGCATGAACGGCTCCGGCAAATCCACGCTGTTCAAGGCGATCATGGGAATGATCAAGCCCGACGCCGGCCGCGTCCTCATCAACGGTGAACCGCCGGCCAAGGCCCGCAAGGAGGGCGGGATCGGCTACGTCCCGCAGAGCGAGGACGTGGACTGGCAGTTCCCGCTGTCCGTCCGCGAGGTGGTGATGATGGGCCGCTACGGCCGCCAGGGGTTCACCCGCCGCCCGTCCAAGGCGGACCGCGCCGCCGTCGACCTCGCCCTGGACCGGGTGGAACTCTCCGAGTTCGCCGGCCGGCAGATCGGCCAGCTCTCGGGCGGGCAGAAGAAGCGCGCCTTCGTGGCCCGGGGGATCGCCCAGGGAGCCACCATGATGCTCCTCGACGAGCCGTTCGCAGGGGTGGACAAGCGCTCCGAGGCAACCATCACCCGCCTGCTGAAGGAGCTCGCCGCGGACGGCTGCACCATCCTGGTTTCCACCCACGACCTGCACGCCCTCCCGCAGCTCTGCGACGAAGCCGTGCTCCTGATGCGCGAGGTCCTGATGCACGGCCCGCCGGAAGTGGTCCTGCAGCCCGAGCACCTGGCCATGGCCTTCGGCCTCGACGTCCTCAGCCGGGACCTCCCCGACCCGGAAGCCCCCACCCCTGCGATCCGGAAGCCTCCGACCCGGAAATTTCAGACCGTACCGTTTCGACCCCGCTGGGCAGGAGCTGAACCATGGACCTCTTCGACATCCTGCTTGAACCGCTGAGCTATGACTTCATGGTCCGCGCCATCGTCACCACGGCGCTGGCCGCGATCGTGTGCGCCGTGCTGAGCTGCTGGCTGGTGCTCATTGGCTGGTCGCTGATGGGCGACGCCGTCTCCCACGCCGTGCTGCCGGGCGTGGTGCTCGCCTACATCGTCGGGGCACCGTTCGCCCTGGGGGCACTGGTGTTCGCGCTGATTGCCGTGACCCTGATCGGCGTGGTCCGCAACACGAGCCGGGTGAAGGAGGACGCCGCAATCGGGATCGTGTTCACCTCACTGTTCGCCCTGGGCCTGGTGCTCATCTCCGTCACGCCGAGCCAGACGGACCTGAACCACATCATCTTCGGCAACCTGCTCGGCGTCAGCATCCCCGACCTCATCCAGGTCCTGGTGCTGGGCGTGGTCGCCTTCACCATCCTGATCCTCAAGCGGCGCGACCTGACGCTCTACGCCTTCGACCCCACGCACGCCCACGCGATCGGACTGTCCCCGAAGCGCCTCGGGGCCCTGCTGCTGGGCCTCCTGGCGTTGACGTCCGTGGTGGCGCTGCAGACCGTGGGAGTGGTGCTGGTGGTGGCCATGCTGATCATCCCCGGCGCCACGGCCTACCTGCTGACGGACCGGTTCTCCCGCATGCTGGTGATCGCTCCGGCCATTTCCGCGGTGTGCTCGATCGCCGGCATCTACCTGAGCTACTACCTGGACACCGCCTCCGGCGCCATGGTGGTCCTGACCCAGGGGGCCGCCTTCGCCGCCGTCTATCTGTTCAGCCCCCGGCAGGGCCTGATTGGGACGCGGCTGGCGAAGGCCCGGCGCAAGAACGCGGCAGTGCTCGCCGCCTGAGCCTGCCGAAGTCGGCAGGCGCGCCCGACGCCGGCAGGCGCGCCCGACGCCGGCAGGCCCGCCTACGTCGGCAGGCGCCCCAGTGCCCCAGCACCAGTCGCCGGTGCCATACTGGGGACGCAAGCCGCCGCCAGGCAGGCCGGCACTTACTTTGCGAGGAATCCTTGAGCGAACATCTCCGCCTTACGGGCGTATCCCATGGTTACGGGGACCGCCAGCTCTTTGCCGGCGTCGACCTTGCCATCACTGCCGGTGAGCATGTTGCGATCGTCGGCGAAAACGGCGCGGGAAAATCCACGCTGCTCAGGATTCTGGCCGGGATCGAGGCTCCGGACGAGGGCACCGCCGTCAGCCAGGGCCGCGTCGGCTACCTTGCCCAAACCCATGGCCTGCCTGACCAGTTCACCGTCAGCAACGCGATCGACGCCGCACTGGAATCGCTCCGCGCACTGGAGGCCGAGCTGGACCGGATGGAGGACGGGCTGGCCGGCGCGGAGGCGGACGACCTGGAGCGCTACGGAAACCTGCAGACGCAGTACCAGCTCAGGGAGGGCTACGCTGCGGAATCCCGGGTGGAGGCGGCGCTGGACCGGCTGGGCCTGGGCGGGCTGGACCGGAAGCGGACACTGGGATCGCTCTCCGGCGGGGAACAGGAACGCGTGGCACTGGCCTGCGTGCTGGCCGATCCCGCGGACATCCTCCTCTTGGACGAACCCACCAACCACCTTGACGCGTCCGGCACGGCCTGGCTGGAAGCCCGGCTGGCGGCGCACCGCGGAACCGTGGTGGTGGTCTCCCACGACCGCGTCCTGTTGCGCAAAGTGGCCACAACCGTCATTGAGGTGGATGCCGAACGCCGGGCCGTCAACCGGTATGGCAACGGCTATGAAGGCTACCTGCGGGAGAAAGCTGCCGAACGCCAGCGCTGGGCGCAGCAGTACCACGGATGGCTGGACGCGATGGCTGCCGAACGGCTCCAGGCGGACACGGTGGCGGGGAAGATGGGCTACGCCCGCAAGCGCGACGGCGACAAGATGGGGTTCGACTTCAAGGCAGGCACGTGGCAAAAAGCGGCCACCAGCAAGGTCCGCAACGCCCAGGAACGCCTCCGCAGGTTGGAGGCAAACCCCATCGACCGTCCGCCGGTGCCCCTGAAGCTGGCGACGGACCTGCGGGCCGACGTCGCGGCGGGCCCCGCCCTGGAAGCGAAGGGGGTGGCCGTACCCGGCCGCCTGGAATCCACCGATTTCCGGGCGGAAGCGGGCCAGAAAATCCTCATCACAGGCCCCAACGGTGCAGGCAAGTCCACACTGCTTTCCGTCCTCGCTGGCACGCTGGAACCGGCCCAGGGCACCGTGGCGAGGCACGGCCGGATCGGCTACCTGCAGCAGGAGCTGGAACTTCCGCAGCGCCCGGCGCTGCGCCTCTTGCCCGCCTTTGCCTCGGGCCTGGGCGGCAACATCGATGAGCACGCCGAGGCATTGCTGCGCCTGGGGCTGTTCCGGACCAGCGAGTTCCACGTCCCGGTGGGCAGCCTGTCCGCAGGGCAACAGCGCAGGCTGGCGCTGGCCCGGCTCCTGCTGGGCGGGTTCGGGACGATGCTGGTGGATGAGCCCACCAACCATCTGGCGCCCGTGCTGGTGGAACAGCTGGAAGCGGCGCTGTCCGGGTTCGAAGGGACTTTGGTGATGGTCAGCCACGACCGCGCGCTGGGGGATTGGTTCAACTCTTGCGCCAGGCGAAGCGAAAACGGGCGCGGGGCCGGCGCCGGAAACTGGCTCCGGTATTCGATGCGGGACGGCGCTTTGGCGTAGCAGAGCGACGGGCCTGGATTTACGGAACCGGAATAGAACATTATTCGGTGAATCCAAAAATTATGCGTCACTAATTAGGGATAGTTCGCATCTGGTGTTGCCCGCGTCACGGCCAAGCCCGGAATTCTAGTACGATGGATGAGCCGCGCGAAGCTTTGACTTTGTGAGGTTCGGTACACCAGGCTGCCCCGCCGGGGCAGAATCCGACTGCTGTGTTGCCGAATCCCGGTCCCGTCCCGGCCATAATCCGACCTACAAGGAACCGTTGTGCCATCAATAACCCCCACAGAACTCCAGAGCGCGCCAGCGGAATCCGCCGTCGACTCGACCCTCAGCGCCGAGGGCTACAAGAAGACCCTGAGCGGCCGCCACGTGACGATGATCTCGATGGGCGGCGCAATCGGCGTCGGCCTGTTCATGGGAGCCGGGGGACGCCTGGCCTCCACCGGTCCGGCACTGATCTTCTCCTACGCCATCGCCGGCGTCATCGCCTACCTGCTGATGCGCGCGCTCGGTGAACTGATCATGTACCGCCAGACCTCGGGCTCCTTCGTCAGCTACGCCGGCGAAATGTTCGGCAAGAAGGGCGCCTTCATCTCCGGCTGGATGTACTTCATCAACTGGGGCATGACCGGGATCGCGGAGCTCATCGCGATCGGCCTGTACTTCCAGTTCTTCTTCCCCAACGTGCCGGTGGAGGCCTCCGCGATTGCCGCGCTCGCGCTGCTGGTGGCCGTCAACCTGCTCAGCGTCAAGGCGTTCGGCGAGTTTGAATTCTGGGCATCCTGCCTCAAGGTCGGCTCCATCCTGATCTTCCTGGCTGTGGGCACTTTCATGGTGGTCACCAACGCCAAGGTGGGCGGCGGCCATGCCTCCGTGGCCAACCTCTTTGCCGACGACGGCGGGATGTTCCCCAAGGGCGCCCTCGTGATGGTCCTCGTGCTCAACGCCGTGATCTTCGCCTACAACGGCATCGAACTCGTCGGCATCACCGCCGGCGAGATGCAGAATGCCAAGCGCGAAGTGCCCAAGGCGATCCGCGCCGTCGTGCTGCGCATTGTGGTCTTCTATGTCGGTTCCGTGCTGCTGCTGGCCATGCTGCTGCCCTCGGACCAGTACAAGGCCGGCGTGTCCCCGTTCGTCACCGTGTTCGGCCAGATGGGCCTCGGCTGGGTGGGCGACGTCATGAACATGATCGTCATCACCGCCGCGCTGTCCTCCTGCAACTCGGGGCTGTACTCGATCGGCCGGGTCTTCCGCACCATGGCCAACAATGGGCATGCCCCGCAGTGGCTCACCCGGATGTCCAAGCGCCACGTGCCGTACGCGGCCATCCTTGCCATCGCAGCCTTCTACCTGGTGGGCATCCTCCTGAACATCTGGCTGGGCGGCTCGCACGCCTTCGACCTCGCGCTGAATACCGCCTCGATCGGCGTGATCTTCACCTGGGGCGCCATCTTCGCCAGCCAGATCGCCCTGCGCCACCAGAAGGGCCGCGTCTCCAGCCTCCCCATGCCGGGCTCGCCGTGGACCAGCTGGGCCGGACTGCTGGCGCTGCTGGCCATCACCGTGCTGATCGGCTTCGACACCATGACCAGCAAGACCGGCGAGGTCTTCCACCTTGGCCTGTGGACCCTGGCCACCGTTCCGTTCTTCGCCCTGCTGCTGTGGCTGGGCTGGCAGAAGGTCAAGAACAACGCGCCCAAGAGCGAGCTCTACAGCTAATAGCCCTAAGCAACGACCCTTAGCGCTACGACAACCAGCGCAACGACGGCGGCAGCCACCTTCACCAGGTGGCTGCCGCCGTCGGGGTTAACGCTGGAATCCTCAGTAGCTGGCGGGGGTGCCGGCAGGCGTAGCGGCCGGCCCCGGCGGGATGTACTCGGCGGCGAGGGCTTCGGAGCCGCGGGCCAGCAGCGCCACGTCGGCACCCACCAGGATGAAGGCGGCGCCGGCTGCCAGGTAGGAGCGGGCCGTGGCAGGGTTGAAGGCGTTCACGCCCGCGGGTTTGCCCGCCGCTTTGGCGGCGGCGAGGCAGTGTTCGACGGCGGCGCGCACCTTCGGGTGTTCCTGCTCGCCCAGCACGCCCATGGAGGCGGCGAGGTCGGAGGGGCCCAGGAAGATGGCATCCACGCCGTCGACCGCCAGGATCTCCTTCACCGACGCGGCCGCTGCTTCGGACTCGATCTGGACGGTGAGGCTGATGGTCCCGGAGGCCCGGGCCAGATAGTCGGGGATCCGGTTCCAGCGCGAGGCCCGGGCCAGGGCCGAGCCCACCCCGCGGACGCCGTGCGGCGGGTAGCGGGTGGCGGCCACCGCGGCCCGGGCCTCGGTGGCGGAGTTCACCATGGGAATCAGCAGGTTTTGGACGCCGAGGTCCAGGTATTGCTTGATCAGCACCGTGTCGTTCACCGGTGGCCGGACCATGGCCTGGACCGGGTAGCCGCGGACGGCCTGCAGCTGGGCGAGGATGGATTCGAGCCCGTTGGGGCTGTGTTCGGCGTCAACCAGCAGCCAGTCCAGGCCGGCCCCGGCGCAGAGCTCGGCCACCAGCGGGCTGCCCGAGCAGACCCACATCCCCACCAGCGGCCGGCCGGCTGTGCCCAGTTGATTGCGCAGGGCGTCCCGGAACGTGGGGTCGGGGTCTACTCGAAGCGGCATGTGATGCTCCCCAGGGGGCCGTAGTCGGCGTGGACGGTGTCGCCCTTGTGCACCCACAGCGGGCGGGTGAAGGAACCGGCCAGGATGATGTCGCCTGCCTTCATGCCGTCCCCGTGCGCGGCGATCTTGTTGGCCAGCCAGTGCACGCCGTTGGCCGGGTGGTCCAGGACACCGGCGGCCACGCCGGTCTCCTCCACGGTCTGGTTCTTGTACAGGATCGCGGAGACCCAGCGGAGGTCGACGGCGTCCGGCCGGACGGGGTTTCCTCCCACCACCATGGCGCCCATCGCCGCGTTGTCGGCGATGGTGTCCACGATGGTCCGTCCCTCCATTTCGATCCGGGAGTCCAGGATCTCGAGGGCCGGAACCACGTAGTCGGTCGCGTTCAGGACGTCGAAGATGGTGCAGCCGGGGCCCTTCAGCCCGTCTTTCAGGACGAAGGCCAGTTCCACCTCCACCCGCGGATGGGTGTACCGGTCCCACTGCACCGAACAGCCGGTCTCGAGCACCATGTCATCGAAAATGGCGCCGTAGTCCGGTTCGGTGATGCCGGTGGCCGCCTGCATGGCCTTGGAGGTGAGGCCGATCTTGCGGCCCACCAGCTTCCGCCCGGCGTCCTCGTTGCGCTGCCGCCACAGCTGCTGCACGGCATAGGAGTCCTCCACAGTCATGTCCGGGTAGCGGGCGGTCAGGCGGGGGACCGGGGTCCGGGACCGGGCGGCCTCCAGCAGCTCGTCGGCAATGGCCTCGATCGTCTTCGCGTCCAGCATGGTTTAGACCTGTGCTCCGAGCTTGAAGCCGGTCTGTTCTCCGGCGCCGTCCTCTTCCTTGCGGGTATAGGAGAAGCCGTCGGCGCCCACTGTCACCGCCATCTCGGAGGCGTCGGTGCGCTCGATCACGGGCTGTGGGTTGCCGTCGAGGTCCAGGACCAGGGAGGCCTCGGTGTACCAGGAGGGGACCACGGGGTTGCCCCACCAGTCGCGGCGCTGGTTGTCGTGCACGTCCCAGGTGATGGTGGGGTTGTCCGGGTCGCCGGTGTAGTAGTCCTGGGTGTAAATCTCGATGCGGTGCCCGTCCGGGTCCAGGATGTAGAGGTAGAACGCGTTGGAGACGCCGTGCCGGCCGGGGCCGCGTTCGATCCGGTCGGAGATGCGCAGGGCCCCCATCTTGTCGCAGATCTGGATGATGTTGTGCTTCTCGTGCGTGGCGAAGGCAATGTGGTGCAGCCGCGGGCCGTTGCCGCCGGTCAGGGCGGTGTCGTGCACGGTCTGCTTGCGGTGCATCCATGCGGCATACGTGACGCCGTCGGAATCCTTGATGTCCTCGGAGACGCGGAAGCCGAGGTCCTCGAGGTACTTGCGGCCGCGCGGGACGTCCGGGGTGACCTGGTTGAAGTGGTCCAGCCGGACCAGCTCGCCGGCGGAGTAGAGGTCGTAGCGCTGGGTGAGCCGCTCGACGTGCTCGGTCTCGTAGAAGAACTCGTAGGGGAAACCCAGCGGGTCCTCGACCCGGACGGAGTCGCCGATGCCCTTGGTGAAGCCTTCCTTGCGGCGCTCCGTGCGGCAGCCCAGTTCCTTGTAGTAGGCCTCGGCGGCATCCACCTCGGCGGGGGACTTCACCCGGTACGCGAAGGCGGCGGCAGCGGCGACCGGGCCCTTGCGCAGCACCAGGTTGTGGTGGATGAACTCCTCCAGGGAGCGCAGGTAGATGGTGTTCTCGTCTTCCTCGGTGACATGCAGGCCGAGGAGGTCCACGTAGAACTCGCGGGACTTGGCGAGGTCCGTGACCACGAGTTCCAGGTAGGCGCAGCGGACGATATCCGGGGCCGGGACGGAGGGTGTGGGTGCAAAGCTGGTCATGGGATTCTCTCTTCTTTGAAAGGGGGCAGTGGTTGAAGCTCGACGGCGGGTGGCCGGCTCGGGCGGCAGTGTCGCCTAGGCGCCGAACTTGGGGGTGTGGACGGTGCCGAGCGCGATGTGGACGGCCTGCTGGTCGGTGTAGAAGTCGATGGAGCGGTAGCCGCCCTCGTGGCCCAGGCCGGAGGCCTTGACGCCGCCGAACGGGGTGCGGAGGTCGCGGACATTGTGGCTGTTGAGCCAGACCATGCCGGCCTCGACGTTCTGCGAGAAGTTGTGCGCCCGGGTCAGGTTCTGGGTCCAGATGTAGGCCGCCAGGCCGTACCTGGTGTTGTTCGCCAGGGCGAGGGCTTCGGCGTCGTTATCGAAGGGGGTGATGGCGACGACGGGGCCGAAGATTTCCTCCTGGAAGATCCGGGCCTCCGGCGCGACGTCGGCGAACACGGTGGGGGCAATGTAGTTGCTGTTGTTGAGCCCTGCGGGCAAGTTCTCCGGGCGGCCGCCGCCGGCCAGGAGCCGGCCCTCGGACTTGCCGATCTCCACGTAGGAGGCCACCTTGGCGTAGTGCTCCGGGTGGACCAGCGCGCCGACCTCGGTCTTGGGGTCGTGCGGGTCACCGACCACGATCTTCTTGGCCCGGGCGGCGTACTTCTCACAGAACTCCTCATACACGGCGCGCTCCACCAGGATCCGGGAGCCGGCCGTGCAGCGCTCGCCGTTGAGCGAAAAGACGCCGAACAGGGCGGAGTCGATCGCGGCGTCGAGGTCGGCGTCGGCGAACACGACGCAGGGGGACTTGCCTCCGAGCTCCATGGAGAGGCCCTTGAGGTTGGCCGCGGCGTTGCGGAAGATCGTCTGGCCCGTGGTGGTCTCTCCGGTGAAGGAGATCAGCGGCACGTCCGGGTGCTTGACCAGGGCGTCGCCGGCTTCCTCGCCCAGGCCGTTGACCAGGTTGAACACCCCGTCCGGCAGGCCCGCGTCCTTGAAGATCTGCGCCCACAGCGAGGCGGACAGCGGGGTGAACTCGGCCGGCTTGAGCACCACGGTGTTGCCGGTGGCCAGCGCGGGGGCGAGCTTCCAGGACTCGAGCATGAACGGGGTGTTCCACGGCGTGATGAGGCCTGCGACGCCGATCGGCTTGCGGTTCACGTAGTTGATCTGGGCGCCGGGGACCTTCATGGCGTCGTCGAACTGGGCCACGATCAGGTCGGCGAAGAAACGGAAGTTCTCGGCCGCGCGCAGCGCCTGGCCCTTGGCCTGGGTGATCGGCAGGCCGGTGTCGAAGGTTTCCAGCTCGGCCAGCCGTGCCTCCTGGGCCTCGACGGCGTCGGCGATCCTGTTCAGGACGCGGGCCCGCTCGCGGGGCTTCATCTTCGGCCACGGGCCGCTGGTAAACGCTTCGCGGGCGGCGGTGACGGCGAGGTCGATGTCCTCCTTCTGGCCCGCGGCGGCGGTGGCGTAGTTCTGGTTGGAGACCGGGTCCAGGACGTCGAAGGTTGCCCCGCCCACGGAGTCAACGAATTCGCCGTTGATGTAGTGCTGGATGTGGGTGGGCAGGTTCTCCGGAACGTGGTGTTTGGCTGCTGTTTCTACAGGGGTCGTCATCGTTGAAGTCCTAACTGGTGGTCAGTGGTTGGTTTGGGCGAGGTACGCGTCCAGGGTGGCGCTGCGGTGCAGTCGGGCGGCTCTTTCGATGTCGTCCGGGCTGGCGCCGGACTCGATCAGCTTCAGCAGCGCTTCGTGCTCCTCCACCGAGTCGTGGGCCCTGCCCGGGACGAAGCGGAACGTGGACGAGCGCAGGGAGGCCAGCCGGTTCCAGCCCCGGTGGACCAGATCCAGGATGTGCGGGTTGGGGCAGTGCTCGAACAGGACGCTGTGGAAGTCCTGGTTCAGAGCGGTGAACCGGACGGGGTCGAAGTGCTGCAGGCAATCGCGCATCTGAGCATTGACGGCCCGGGCGCGGGCCACGTCCGCCTCCCCGATGAGCGGTGCGGACAGGGCCGTCGCGGCGCCCTCCACGATGCTCAGGGTCTGCATCGTGTAAAGGTACTCGGTGGGGTCGATCCCGGAGACGGTGGCGCCGACGTTCCGCTCGAACTTCACCAGGCCTTCGGCCTCGAGCCGGCGGATGGCTTCGCGGACCGGCACCACACTGACGCCCAGGTCCTCGGCGATCTTCGCCAGCACCAGCCGGTAGCCGGGGGAGTACGTCCCGTCCACGATCCGGGCCTTGACGGCCGCATAGGCCTGCTCGGACTTGCTGACGGTCTGGGTGGCTGCCTGGGTGGCTGCCTGGGTGGCTGCCTGGGTACCTGCGGCGCTGTCTGTGGTTCCCGTGGCCGTCTCAGTCATTGGCTTTGCCTGCTTCCCATGCCTCGTAGCGGGTCCGCCATGCGGCGTTGAGCGGGTAGAGCCCGTCCACGCTGTGGCCCTGTTGCACCATCTCGGCGATGAAGGTTTCCTCGCGTTCCTGGGCGATCGACTCGTCAGCGAGTTCTTCGGCCAGGGCCGGCGGGATCACGAGGATGCCGTCCGCGTCGGCCACGATGATGTCCCCGGGCTGCACGGTGGTGCCGCCGCAGGCGATGGTGATGTCCGTGTCCCACGGGATGTGCCGGCGGCCCAGGACTGCCGGGTGCGGGTTGGCATAGTAGGTGGGCATGTCCATGGCGGCCACCGCGGAGAAGTCCCGCACGCCGCCGTCGGTGATGATGGCCGCGGCGCCGCGGACCTGGGCGCGCAGGGCCAGGATGTCGCCGATGGTGCCCGTGCCCTTTTCGCCGCGGGCCTCCATGACCAGGATCTCGCCCTCGTTGACGGAATCGATGGCCTTCTTCTGGGCGTTGAATCCGCCGCCGTGGGTCTTGAACAGGTCCTCGCGGTTGGGCACGTAGCGCAGGGTCCGGGCCAGGCCCACGATCCGCCTGTCAGGACGCGTGGAGGTGAGGCCGTCGATGCTGACGTTGTTCAGGCCGCGCTTGCGCAGCTGGGAGGACAGGGTGGCCGTGCAGACGCTTTCCAGCTTCGCCTTCAGGTCCGGGGTCAGGACGGAGGCAGGTGCTGACAGCCCGGCCGCTTCACGGGAGCCGTAGGCTTCCTCCCGCTGGAGGTCATCGGGCCGGGGCCGGGCGCCGAAGTCCGCGAACGGCGTCGTGCCTTCCTGCACCCGGGTGACCAGCCGGCCGGTAGAGAGAGCAGTGGGTTCGGCGGTGCTGACTTCAACCTCGACGACGTCGCCCGGCTTGGCCACGGACGCCCCGGCGGGCGTGCCGGTGAGGATGATGTCGCCCTCTTCGAGGGTGAGCAGCTGGGACAGGTCGGCGACGAGCCGGGCGAACGGGAAGAGCAGGTCCCCGGTGGTGTCGTCCTGGACCAGCTCGCCGTTGTGCCAGGTGCGGATCCGCAGTTTGGCCGGGTCGACGGCGTCTGCCGCGATCAGTCCCGGGCCCACCGGCGTGAAGCCGTCGCCGCCCTTGGACCGCAGGTTGGAGCCCTTGTCCGCGTAGCGGAGGTCGTACACGCCGAGGTCGTTGCTGGCCGTGACCCACTCGACGTGGCTCCAGGCGTCCTCGATGCCCACGCGGCGGGCGGGCTTGCCGATGATCAACGCGATTTCGCCCTCGTAGCCGAGGAGCTCGCAGCCGGCCGGGCGCTCCACGCTTGAAGGGGCTTTTGCCGAACCGGCTGCCAGGGAGGAGGAGGGCTTCAGGAAGTAGGAGGGTTGCTCCGGCGTGCGGCCCCGCTGGGCTGCCCGGCTGGGGTAGTTGATATGCACCGCGATGACCTTGCGGGCCGCGGCCAGGATGTGGTCGGTGACCTGTTCCAAGATGTCTCCTCATCGAGTACGAAATCGTATACGATGACTATGACCCAGGAAATGCGGATCGTCAACCCCTGATTCGGGGGGTTTTCGAAGCACTTGTAACCCGCGTCATATCTGCCGTACAGTTCTGGATCACAAGCGAAATTTCGATTATCGAACACAAAGTTCGATTATCGAACATGAAAGACGGCGACAGGCCGCCACACAACGAAGTGAGGAAAGCCCGTGCATTTCCACCATCACGGTTACGTATCCGGTGACCCGCGCGTCCAGCCGGCCGCCGGCGTCGGCATTGACCGCCCCACACAGCTTCCTGACGACGTCGACGTGCTCATTGTGGGCACCGGCCCCGCAGGCATGCTCGCGGCCGCCCAACTGTCCCAGTTTCCGGGCATCACCACCCGCATTGTGGAGCGCCGTGCAGGGCGGCTCGCCATCGGCCAGGCGGACGGCATCCAGGCCCGGAGCGTCGAGACCTTCCAGGCCTTCGGTTTCGCCGAGCGGATCATCGCCGAGGCCTACCGGATCACCGAAATGGCATTCTGGAAGCCGGACCCCCGGGACCCCTCGAACATCGTCCGCAGCGCCCGCACCCTCGATGACCCGGGCGGGATCAGCGAGTTCCCGCACCTGATCGTCAACCAGGCCCGCGTGCTGGATTACTTCGGCGAGTTCATGGCGAACTCACCCACCCGCATGGCGCCCGACTACGGCCTGGAGTTCCGCAGCCTCGAGGTCGCCGACGAAGGGGAGTACCCGGTCACAGTGACCCTCGTCCACACGGCCGGCCCCGACGAAGGCCAGGAGCGCACAGTCCGGGCGAAGTACGTCGTGGGTGCCGACGGCGCGCGGAGCAAGGTGCGGGCGTCGATCGGCTGCACCATGGCCGGCGACCAGGCCAACCACGCGTGGGGCGTCATGGACGTGCTTGCGAACACGGACTTCCCCGACATCCGCCTCAAGTGCGCCATCCAGTCCCATGACGGCGGCAGCATCCTGCTGATCCCGCGCGAGGGTGGGCATCTGTTCCGCATGTACGTCGACCTCGGCGAGGTGCCCGCAAACGACAACGGGGCCGTCCGCAATACCACCATCGAGCAGATCATCGCCAAGGCCAACGCGATCATCCACCCCTACACGCTCGACGTGCGCAACGTGGCCTGGCACAGCGTGTACGAGGTGGGTCACCGCCTCACCGACAGGTTCGACGACGTCCTCCCGGAGAAGCTCGGTACCCGCACGCCGCGCGTTTTCATCACGGGCGACGCCTGCCACACCCACAGCGCCAAGGCCGGCCAAGGTATGAACGTCTCCATGCAGGACGGCTTCAACATCGGCTGGAAGCTCGGCCACGTGCTTGAGGGCCGCAGCCCGGAAAGCCTGCTCTCCACGTACTCGGCCGAGCGGCAGGTCGTCGCGAAGAACCTCATCGACTTCGACAAGGTGTGGTCGACGCTCATGGCAAAGAAGCCCGAGGAGTTCGAGAACCCCTCCGAGCTCGAGGACTTCTATGTGCGCACCGCCGAGTTCCCCGCGGGCTTCATGACGGAGTACTCGCCGTCGATGATCGTGGCTGAGGCTACGCATCAGAACCTGGCCACCGGCTTCCCCGTCGGCAAGCGCTTCAAGTCCGCGCCCGTCCAGCGTGTCTCCGACACCAACCCGGTCCAGCTCGGCCACCAGGCCACGGCGGACGGCCGCTGGCGGATCTACGTCTTCGCGGACGGGGCAGCGCCAGGCCAGCAGGCGGCAGCCCCGTCGCCGACCGCCGACCTCGCCGCGTGGCTGGCCGAAGCTCCGGACTCACCGCTCGCCGCCACCCCCGAGGGGTCGGACCTTGACGCGTGGTTCGACGTGAAGGTGATCTACCAGCAGGACCACACGGGCATCGACGTCGGCAGCGTGCCCGCGGTGTTCAAGCCGGAGGTCGGTCCGTTCAAGCTCACCTACCTTGAGAAGGTCTACGGCACCGATCCGACGGCGGACATCTTCGAGCTGCGCGGCATCAGCCGCGGCGGCGCCGTCGTGGTGGTGCGCCCGGACCAGTATGTGGCCAACGTTTTGCCCCTGACGGCGACGGCGGAACTCGCCGCGTTCTTCGCGCCCCTCCTTCGGGCAGGCCTGACCGAGACCGTGTAGCCCGCAGGGGCTCGACGCTGAGCACCCACGCGCCGGGAAGCGCATGCGCCGTCCGGCGCGTGGGTGTTCAGGCCCGCAGGTAACGGGCGAAGTGGTCCTCGATCCGCTGCCAGGCTTCCGGGGCGGACTGCGGATCAGGGCCGATGCCCATGACCCGGGAGAGCGGCCGCAGCGCCGTTGGTCCGGTCTCGGCATCGTTGAGGAAGGCATGCCCGGCGTGCGGGAATTCCTTGACATCGTGGGCCACACCCAGGCGGTCGAGCACGGACTCGAGTTTCGCCGCTGTGCCAGGCAGCGTGCGGTCCCTGCCGCCGAAATTGGCCACGATAGGACAGGCGCCGGCGAGCGTCTCTTCAGGCTTCTTGGGGAGCCGGCCGTAGTTGACGGCGGCGGCATCGAAGCCGTCATTGGCCAGGAGCAGGGCGAAGCCGCCGCCCATGCAGAAGCCGATCACGCCGATCTTGCCCGTCGTCCGGCCGGATTCCTGCAGCCAGTCCCGGGCTGTCGCCAGATCGGTGAAGGCCCGGCCCTCGCCCGCCGCCACCGCACGCATGGTGGCGACGAGGCAGCGGCGCGCGCCGCCGTCGCTGAACAGGTCAACGGCCAGCGTCAGGTAGCCCGCGGCCGCCATCCGTTGCGCGTGGCGGACGGTGATGTCATCCAGGCCGAAGGCTTCATGGACCATCAGGACAGCCGGAAAAGGACCTTCGCCCTCCGGAGCCGCCAGGTAGCCGCGCAACACCGGAGACCCGCCGGCGGCAGCGCTGGCCCGGCTCAGGTCGACGTTGCTGCGATCCTGGCCGGCGTGCTGGCCGCCGTCCTTCCCCGTTCCAGCCATGGTGTCCCCTCCGTCGGTCTGTGCGGCCATTCTTGCAGGCTGGCAATTAAGTTGGGCACAAAAAGTGCACAAAAAAGCGGCGCCGGACATCCCCCAAAGGAAAATCCGGCGCCGCAAAACTTTCTAAGGATTAGTCCTTCTTGAACGTGTCCTTGACGTTTTCGCCGACCTTCTTGGCGTCGGCCACAACCTGGTCGCGCTGGCCCTCGGCCCGAAGCTGGTCGTTGTCAGTAGCAGTTCCAGCGGCTTCCTTGGCCTTGCCGCCCAGGTGCTCCGCTTCGTTCTGAATCTTGTCTCCGATACCCATGGTTCAGGCCACCTTTCGTTTCCGGTCCAAATTGCTGTCTGTCTAGCCTAACACAAAGCATGCTTACTAATTCAAGGCAATCCCCCGAGTTGATCCGATAGGCTCGAGTTCATGGACCACAAGACCACGCTCACGCAGCACATCAATGCTCCGGTTGACTCGGTCTGGGCGGTGGTGTCGGACATTCCCGGATCTGCAGGCACCCTGTCCGGCGTCGATGCGATCCAGATGCTCACCGACGGGCCCTACGCCGTGGGCACCCGCTGGAAGGAAACCCGCACCATGATGGGGCGCTCGGAAACGGTGGAGATGTGGGTTTCCCAGTGCGAGCCGCCGTCGCCGGGACGGGCGGGCGGCACCACGGTGAAAGCCCTCCAGGGCGGCGCCGACTACACGTCCCGGTTCGCGCTGGCGGAGCGCGACGGTGGAACTGACCTCACCCTGACCTTCGGTGCCGAAATTATCAAGCCCACCCGGTTCAGCAGGATCATGCTCGCCGTCTTTGGTCCCCTCGGAATGCGCATTACCCGCAAGGCGCTCACGAAAGACCTGGCGGAAATCGGCGCCAAAGCCGAATCCCTCTGATGGTCCGGCGCGCCGCGGACAAAGCTCCGAAAGTCACCGCCCCCCGCCTCGCGCCCGTCCGGCCGGGGGAGCTGCGGGACGACCCCGCCCCGGACTTCCGGCGCGGAGAGCGGTACGACGGCGTCCGGTACAGCCGCGCGTCGGCGGACGGCCTGGAGCTCGGCGGCACCGACTTCGCCGAATGCGAATTCACCGGGGTGTCGTTCAACGAGACGCAGCTGCGCGGCGCCACCTTCCGTGACTGCATCCTCACGGAGGTCTACGCGCCGGTGCTGACGGCCGCCCGGGCCAGCCTGCGCGACGTGGAGATCGGCAACCCCCGCTGGGGTTCGGCGGAGCTGTATGAAAGCGGCTGGCAGTCGGTGAGGATCGACGGCGGCAAACTCGACTACGTGAACCTGCGCGGTTCCAAGCTCACGGACGTGCAGATCAGCGACTGCATCATCAACGAGCTGGATCTGGGCTCCTGCACGGCCACCCGCGTCGCCCTGAAAAACTGCACGGTCGGCACCGTGGACTTCAGCGGAGCCCGGCTCAAGGACTTCGACCTCCGCGGCACCGACTTCCGCACGATCAATGGCCTGGGCAGCCTGGCCGGCCTCGTGATCGACGATTACCAGCTCACCCTGCTGGCGCCGCTGCTCGCATCCCACCTGGGCGTCGTCGTCGCGTAATCCGGCCGAGCCCGGTTGACCCCCTTGACCCGCCGTGTAATCTTTATAGAACGAACGGTCGGTAAATTACTCTGCTGCCGGCCCCGGTTTCTTGGTGAAGGATGTTCTCATGGTCGAGGCTTTTCTTGTTGGCGGCGCCCGCACTCCGGTGGGCCGTTACGGCGGCGCCCTCTCCGCGGTCCGCCCCGATGACCTGGCCGCCCTGGTGGTTGGCGAGGCTGTCCGCCGCGCCGGCGTCGATCCGGACACCATCGACGAAGTAATCCTCGGCAACGCCAACGGCGCCGGCGAAGAGAACCGCAACGTGGCCCGCATGGCAACCCTGCTGGCTGGGCTGCCCCTGCACATCCCCGGCATCACCGTGAACCGGCTCTGCGCCTCCGGGCTCAGCGCCATCATCATGGCCAGCCAGATGATCAAGTCCGGTGCCGCTGACATCGTGATCGCCGGCGGCGTCGAGTCCATGAGCCGGGCCCCCTGGGTCCAGGAAAAGCCCCGGACCGCCTTCGCCAAACCGGGCGAAATCTTCGATACTTCGATCGGCTGGCGTTTTGCCAACCCGCAGTTCACCACGGGCGAGCTCTCCCGCGACGGCAAGATGACCTACTCCATGCCGGAGACGGCGGAGGAAGTGGGGCGGGTTGACGGCATCTCGCGCGAAGACGCCGACGCCTTCGCCGTCCGCTCCCACGAACGCGCCCTGGCCGCCATTGCCGCCGGCCGCTTCGCCGAGGAAATCGTCCCCGTGACCGTCAAAACCCGCAAGGGCGAAACCGTGGTGGACACCGACGAAGGCCCCCGCGCCGGCACCACCAGGGACGTGCTCGCCGGGCTCCGTCCCGTGGTCAAGGGCGGATCGATCGTCACCGCCGGCAACTCCTCCACCCTCAACGACGGCGCCTCCGCCATCATCGTCGCCTCCGAAGCCGCGATCCAAAAGCTTGGCCTCACGCCCCGGGCCCGCATCATCGACGGTGCCTCCGCCGGCTGCGAGCCCGAAATAATGGGCATCGGCCCCGTCCCGGCCACCCAAAAGGTCCTCAAACGCAGCGGCCTCAGCGTCGGTGACCTTGGCGCCGTCGAACTTAACGAAGCGTTCGCCACCCAGTCGCTGGCCAGCATGCGCCGCCTCGGCCTGGACCCGGAGATTGTGAACCGCGACGGCGGCGCGATCTCCCTGGGCCACCCGCTGGGTTCCTCCGGTTCCCGGATCGCGATCACGCTGCTGGGGCGGATGGAACGCGAGGACGCCAGGATCGGCCTCGCCACCATGTGCATCGGGGTCGGCCAGGGCACGGCCATGCTGCTGGAGCGCGTCTAGTGGCGGCCCCGGCGCTCGACCCGGCCGGCTTCAGCACGCTCCTCGTGGACCAGCGCGAGGACAGAGTGGTGGTGGTGCTCAACCGTCCCGAGGTCCGCAACGCAATCGACCAGCAGATGGTCGACGAACTCCACACCGTGTGCGCCCATCTCGAGCAGCACCCCAAAGTCCTCATCATCGCCGGTGCCGACGGGGTTTTCGCCTCCGGCGCCGACATCGGGCAGCTCCGCGAACGCCGCCGCGATGACGCCCTGCAGGGCATCAACTCCACCATCTTCGTCCGGATCGCCAAGCTGCCGATGCCCGTCATCGCGGCCCTCGACGGCTTCTGCCTCGGCGGCGGCGCCGAGCTGGCGTACGCCGCCGACTTCCGGATCGGCACCCCGTCCCTCCGGATCGGCAATCCGGAAACCGGGCTCGGCATCCTGGCCGCCGCCGGTGCCAGCTGGCGCCTCAAGGAACTGGTGGGGGAGCCGGTCGCCAAGGACATGCTGCTCGCCGGAGCCGTGCTGCGCGCGGAGCGGGCCTTGGCCGTCAACCTCATCACCGAAATCCATGAACCGTCCGAGCTGATGGCCGCAGCCCACAGGCTGACCGACAGGATTGCCACGCAGGACCCGCTCGCCGTCCGGATCACCAAATCCGTGTTCCACGCCCCGGCCGAGGCACACCCCCTCATAGACCAGCTGGCGCAGGGCATCCTCTTCGAGTCCCAGGCCAAGTTCGACCGCATGCAGGCCTTCTTGGACAAGAAAGCAGACAAGAAAGCAGACAAGAAACCCGGGCTGAAGTCCGCCGACGAATCAGAGAAGAAGTAATTGATATGGGCAACCCCGCACTCCCCGCCAACCTTCCCAACAGTTTTTCTCCCCACTTCGTGGGAGTTCTCGGCGGCGGGCGCATGGGCGCAGGCATCGCCCACGCCTTCCTGATCAAGGGAGCCAATGTCCTGGTCGTCGAGCGCGACGAGGCATCGGCCGAGGCCGCCCGCGAGCGGGTCGAGTCCGCCGCGGCCAAGAGCATTGAGCGCGGTGCCGTGGATGGCAACCTGGACGAGATGGCCTCCCGGCTCGCCGTCACCGTGGACTACGACGACTTTGCCGGACGGCAGCTGGTAGTCGAGGCCGTTCCGGAGGACTGGGATCTGAAGGTCACCGCCCTGCGCGGCATCGAGGAGCGGCTTGCCGACGACGCCTACCTCGCCTCCAACACGTCGTCGCTGTCGGTCAACGGGCTGGCCCGCGAGCTGAAGCGGCCGCAGAACTTCCTGGGCCTGCACTTCTTCAACCCGGTGCCGGCGTCGACGCTCATCGAGGTGGTCCTCGGCGAGCAGACGTCCGACGCCCTGGCCCGGGCCGCCCGCGGCTGGGTCGAGGCCCTGGGCAAGACCGCCGTCGTGGTCAACGACGCGCCCGGCTTCGCCTCCTCCCGGCTGGGCGTCGCGATCGCCCTCGAAGCGATGCGCATGGTGGAAGAGGGCGTGGCCAGCGCCGAGGACATCGACAACGCCATGGTCCTGGGCTACAAGCACCCCACGGGCCCGCTGCGGACCACCGACATCGTGGGCCTTGACGTGCGCCTCGGCATCGCGGAATACCTGCAGTCCACCCTGGGCGACCGCTTCGCCCCGCCGCAGATCCTCCGCGACAAGGTGGCCCGCGGGGAACTGGGCCGCAAGTCCGGCAAGGGCTTCTTCGACTGGACCAAGTGACCGGCGTCGGTCCGTGACCCTAGGATGGTGCGGTGACTTCCCTGGACCGCCCCGCGATCGCCCCCATCACCCTGACCGGCAAATACGTCGTCCTGGAGCCGCTGAGCCAGGACCACCACGACGGCCTGGTGGAGGCGGCCAGCGACGGCGAACTGTGGAAGCTCTGGTACACCTCCGTCCCGGCCCCGGAGGCGATGGCGGCCGAGATTGACCGCCGGCTCACGCTGCAGGAACAGGGGTCCATGCTTCCCTTCACCACCCGCCTGCTTGACCCCGCCACGGCCGGGCCGGGCCGGGTGATCGGCATGACCACGTATATGAACATCGACGCCGCCACGCCCCGCGTGGAGATCGGCTCCACCTGGAACGCGGCGTCCGCACATGGCAGCGGCAGCAACCCGGACTCGAAGTTGCTGCTGCTGCGGCACGCCTTCGAGACGCTGGGCTGCCCCGCCGTCGAGTTCCGGACCCACTGGCTCAACCACCAGTCCCGCGAGGCGATCGCCCGGCTCGGCGCCAAGCAGGACGGCGTGCTCCGCAGCCACACGCGTTCCGGCGACGGTGCGCTGCGGGATACTGTCGTGTTTTCCATTCTCGAACACGAGTGGCCCATGGTCCGGAACGGGCTGGAGGCCCGGCTGGCCAGGGCCCGGTAATGGCTGCCGGAGGCCTGCGGCGGGCAGGCGGAAGCGACGAGTCCGGTACCACGGTGCCCGGAGCAATGGAGTGGGACGGGGCCGTCAACGCGTGGCATGTGGCCGGGGACGTGTACCGGATGGGGCGCCGGGAATGGCTGACTGAGGCCGGCTGGCGGCAGGCACACCGGCACGGCATCCGGACCGTGATCGACCTCCGCAACGAAACCGAAATCCGGCGCCGGGAGACCGACCCGCCGGTGGCGGCGGCTGCCCTGGCCGGCTTCGACGTGGTGCTGGCCCCCACCGAAGACCCGGACAACGCCGAATTCCGCGCGCTCTGCGTGCCCTACCTGAACGACCCGGCCTCCTATGCCGACAACGCCAGGCTGTTCCCGGACCTGCTGGCCGGCGTGTTCAAAGCAGTGGCCGCCGCGGACGGCGGCGTGGTCATCCATTGCTCCGCCGGCCGGGACCGCAGCGGCATGATCGCCGCCATGCTCCAGGACCTCGCCGGGCACAGCGACGAGGCCATTGTGCGCGGCTACCAGCGCTCCATGCGGGGCATCAACGAGCACCACCGGCGCGCCGTCGTCCCGCATCCACACGAACGGTTCCTGCCCGACGACGTCCTGCTGCCCCTGCTGGAATCCCGGGGCGAAAGCCTGCTGCAGTTTGTCCGGTCCCTGAACACCGCCGACTATCTGGGCCGCCAGGGCGTGACGTCCAGGGAACTCGCGGCGATCCTTGCCAAGCTCGGCAGATCGGCTGGCCCGCAGGTAGGGTAGCCGGGTGAAGACTCCGAAGTTCCAGCCGATGGTGCGGGCCGCCGCGGCCCTCGCGATTGCGCTTGCCGGTACGGTGTCCGCCGGCGCCTTGTCCGCCGTTCCGGCGCTGGCCGAAGCCGGCTCCGGAACGCCGGCCCCGGTTCCTTCCGGCTCGACGACGGCGGCGCCGGTCCCCACCGACTCTTCCGCTTCGTCCGCTGACTCTTCACCCGCTGAGTCTTCTGCGGCGCCCTCCAGCGCACCCATCAACGATGCCGGCCTCGCCGAGGCCGTGCAGCGCGACCTCGGCATGACCATGGCGGAATTCGACGCCGCCGGCGCACTGGCCCGGAGGGCCGCCGACGCCGCGCCCTCCCTGCGCGCCCTCCCCGGCTATGTGGGGATCAGGCTCGCCGGCGGCAAGATCGCGGTGGAAGGCAGCGGTCCTGAGCTCCTGGCCCGCGTGGCCGAGCTGAACGGGTCCGGCCCGGCCGATTTCGTGCTCGCCGCCCCTGCGGCCGCGGCTGTGGTCCCGTCGGCCGCGGAGCTCCTGGCTTCCAGCACGCAGCAGCTGTTCGAGGCCTACGTCCGCGAGGTCGGGGCCGCCGGGCTGCAGGCCGTCACGTACGCCAACGGCCACTTCGTCATCCGCACCGGCGGCACCAACACCGCGCAGTCTGTCCCGGCCCCTGTTCCGGCCGCCGGCGCGGAGCCCTCCGCCGGCACCGACGCCAGCCTGGCCGCTGAACCGGCGGCAGGGCACGGTGCGAAGGCGAAGATGTCCGCGGCGGACTTCGTGGCCCGCTACGCCAACGTGGCGCTGGAACAGGGATCGCGGATCGCCACGGAAGGGGACTTCTTTGGCGGCCAGGGCTACATCATTGACGGCCGCACGCTGTGCTCGGCCGGGTTCGGGGCGTTCGACCCGGCAGGTGAGCCGCTGGTCCTGACGGCAGGGCACTGTGCCGATGACGGTGCCGCGAAACAGGCCCGGATTGAAGACCCCGCCGGGGCGCCGGCGGCCAGTGGCGCCGGTTCAGGCACCCCGGGTTCGGGTGCGGCCGCCGGGATCCTGGGGACGTTCGGGTTCAGCCAGTTCGGCGGTCCGGACAACTCCACCGTGGCCCCGGACGGCACCAACGTCGGCACGGACATCGCCGTCCTCAAGGGCATCCGGAGCGGCGTGGATCTCCAGCCCGCCATCACGCGGTGGGACAACCCCGCCGACCCGGGGCCGACGTCGGTAAAAATCGTGGGAACCGTGGCCCCGTTCCAGGGCCAGCCCGTGTGCCGGTCCGGCCGGACCCTCGGCTGGTCGTGCGGGACCGTGGACTCGGTGGGAACGTGGGTCATCGCCGGACCGAACTCCCTGCCCCCGGACTACAACAACGACCTCCGGGCACTGAACGGCTTCGACTCCAGCACCGTCAAGTCCCGCCCCGGAGACTCCGGCGGGCCGTGGATCAGCGGGAACTTCGCGGTCGGCATGCACACCGGGGCCGAGAGCGAAGGTGGCGTGCAGACCCGGGCGATCGCGACCACGCTCGAGGACGCCATTGGACGGATTCCCGGCGGCGTCCAGCTGCAGCTGTTCCTGAACAAGCCGACGCTCACGAAAACCGCCAACGGAACTGTCACCGCTGGTGAGCCCATTACGGGGCACGTGGGTGCCGGTTCGGCCTCCGTGGTGGCTCCCAATTCCAAGGTCCGCATCACCGTCAAAAGCCAGAAATCGGGCCAGAAGGCCGCCCAGCCGGTGGATGTACCGGTCGACGCTTCGGGAAACTGGCAGATCCCCGCGCCGTCGTCGGCAGGGCATTACACATTCTCGGCTGAAACCGTGAACGGGTTCAGCCGTTCCGGGGCAGTCTCCCTGTCCGTCGACGTTTCCGTCCTCACCGCCCCGGCCATCACCTCTCCTGCGGACGGCCCGGCGCTCACCGCCGTCGACACGATCGAGGGCACCGGAGAAGCCGGCCGCACGGTGCGGCTCTCCGGCGACTTCACCGGCACGGGCACAATCGCTGCCGACGGACGGTGGAGCATCAACGTGGCCGACCAGCCGGTCTTCGGGAAAGTTTCGGTCACGGCGGTGCTCACGGCCGCCGGAGAGGCGGACAGCCCTGCGGTGACCCGCACGTTCTCCGTCATTCCGCCCGCTCCGGCGGTGTCGAGCCCGCGGGATGGCAAGCACCTGCGCCAGGACGCCCTGCCCGCCAGCATCACCGGCACAGCCGTTGACGGTGCCAAGCTGACCGTGGCCGTCGATGGTGCGGCTATTGGATCAGCGCAGGCCGGCTCCGGCGAGTCAGGGTTGGGGGCCGGGGCACGGGCCGCGCTTCAGCCTCGGATTCCACGGAACCTGTCCGGCGGCGCCCGGTGGAGTGTCCCGTTCCCCGCAGGATTGGCCACCGGGGCGCACACTCTGACGGTGACCCAAGCCATGGACGGTGTCGCCTCACTTCCGGCCACCGTGGCGTTCACCGTCGACGCGGCACCTGTCTCCGCGGGTACCCATGATGGGACCCCTAACGAGACCCCGGGCCAAGGGCCGGCACCGAGCCAGCCGACCCCCGGCCAGCCGACCGCACAGCAGCCGGGCGCACAGCAGCCGGGCGCGCAGCAGCCGGGACCCCCCGCCGCGCCGGCCGACCCGGCACAGGCTCCCGTCCCGCCGTCGGACGCTTCCGTGACAGTGGGCGGCCAATCGCCGGGCGATGCCGGCCAGCTGGCCAGCACAGGTGCTGCGGGGCTGTTGCCCGCTGCGGGCCTCGGCGCCGGAGCCCTGCTGCTCGGCGCGGCCTTCGTGGCCTTCGGGCGGCGCCGGGCGCGCCGCTAGCAGAGTCTCCGGCTCCCGGCCCCTGGTCACGCCTCCCGGCGTCCGGGCCCGAGCTCGCCGGAACACTGCGGGCTCGCCGTAAATTATCCGCGAGCCCGCAGCTTTCCGGCGAACTCGAGGGCGCCGGGCGGAACAGCGGGCCGCGGTTACTGAAAGTCAGCCAACCAGAGATCCGGGCCGAACACCTCGTATTGAATGTCCTTGACCGGTACGCCACCGGCGACCAAGGCGCTGCGAACCGACTTGAGGAACGGCAGGGGACCACAGAGGTAGTACTCGGCGTCGTCGGGGAGTTCCACGTTGCTGACGTCCATGAAACCGGAGAACGTGGCTCCGGACGCCCCGCCGGCCTCGGCGGGGGTCAGGAACCACGTCTTCAGTGTCCCGTCCGCCAGCCTCGCGAGATCCTCCGTGACCTGCGCGCGGAGCGGGAAGGATGCCTCGCTGTCATCGGCATGCAGGAGCATCACCTGGCGCTGGGAACCGGACTGCACGAGGTGGGAGAGCATCCCGGCCATGGGAGTGATGCCGATTCCGGCGCTGGCCATAACCAGGGGCCGGTCCGTGTACTCCAGCACCACATCGCCGAACGGTGCCGAGAGCACCACCTCGTCGCCCACTTGGACGTCGTTGTGGAGCAGCGTGGACATCTCGCCGTCGGGTTTCCCGAGGCCATGGACCCGCTTGACGGCGAACTGCCGGTGCTGCCCGTCGTCGGCCTTGGTCAGGCTGTATTGCCGCGGCTGATGCACGCCGTCGGGCATCGTCATCTTGATGGTGACGTACTGCCCCGGCAGGGACGGCTTGACGTCGCGCTCGTCGGTCCGCTCGACCACGAAGGAGACGACGTCGTCCGTCTCCTGGATCCGCTGCACCACCCTCCACGTGCGCCAGATGGTCTCGGGGGAGAGGTGCACGGCGTTGTACAGCCCCCGCTCCTTATTGATGAGCAGGTTTGCCATCAGCCAGTAGACCTCGTCCCAGGCGGCGGCGACCTCGGGAGTCACGGCTTCGCCCAGGACATCCACGATCGCCCACATGAGGTGGTCGTGGACAACCTGGTATTGGTCCGGACTCAGTCCCAGCGAGACGTGCTTGTGCGCCACCCGGGAGAGCAGATGGTCCGGCAACTGATCCGGTTTGTCCACGAGCATGGTGGCGAAGGCGGCGATGGATCCGGCGAGGGCCTGCTGCTGGCGGCCGTCCGCCTGGTTCCCACGGTTGAAGAGGCCATCCAGGAGATCCGGACGGGCCTCGAACATATGTTTGTAGAAACGCTGGGCGATCTCTTCGACGTGCTCGCCGACCACGGGAAGTGTTGCCTGGATGACGGGCAGTGATGTGTCCGAGAGCATGGTGGATTCCTTCCGGAGACCGGTCGCGCCCGGCGGTGTCGGGCGACTCAGCACTTCCAAGCTAACAGCCGGGGGAGCGGCCTATCCGGGTCGATCGGCTCTACATCGCTGCGGAAGATCGATGTACTGAATCCGGCCCGAGTTCGCCGGTACCCTGCGGGCTCGCCGTAAATTAGCCGCGAACCCGCAGCTTTCCGGCGAACTCGACGGTCCGGGCGGGATGCAGAGGGCAGACCTCGAGCGTTCGGGGCCCGGGCCGGCCGCCACTCTCGCGGGTCAGGCCTTGCGGTCGAGCAGGAGGTTGGTGATCCGCAGCGTGCAGAGCCGCTGGCCGGCCTCGTTGGTGATCAGCACCTCGTGCGTGGTCAGGGTGCCGCCCAGGTGGATGGGGGTCGCCGTGATGGTGATCAGCCCCTCGCGGGCCGACTTGTGGTGCGTGGCCGAGACGTCCACGCCCACCGCCGTCTTGCCCAGGGTGCTGGCGTGGATGACGGCCGCCCAGGAGCCCACGGCCTCGCCGACTGCCAGTGAGGCGCCGCCGTGCAGGAGCCCGAACGACTGCCGGTTCCCTTCCACCGGCATGGTCGCCACAACCCGGTCCACGGACTCCTCGAGGATCTTCACGCCCATTTTCTCGTCGAGTTCCCCGAGGGTGATCTTCCACGTCTCGGTGCTGCCGGTCTCGGGCGTCATCGTGTCTCCTTTGTTGCCGGCCGGCCGGGGGCCTGCCGGTCGGTGCCCCCGCTGCTAGTGTGCGGCAGGCCTCATTCATGTACTCTAGAACATATTACCGAACGGACGGTCAGTAATGTTCCGGCCGTGTTGATCTTGCCCCGCGATGGAAGGACCCGTCAACGATGACCACCACAGCCGTACCCACCATAGACACTGTAGAGATCGTCCCCAGCTTCATCCGGGGTTCCTGGTGGACTCCCGACGCCGCCACCGCCGCCGGTGCCGCGCCGGTCCTGGACGCCAGCACCGGCGAACTCCTGGCCAAGGTGAGCACCGAGGGACTGGACCTCGCCGGCGTCGTGGATTACGGCCGCACCACCGGCCAGGCGGGACTGGGCACCCTGACCTTCCACCAGCGGGCCCTCAAGCTCAAGGAACTCGCGCAGTACCTCAACGGCCGGCGCGAGGAGTTCTACGCGCTCTCCGCCCAGACCGGTGCCACCAAGATCGACTCGATGATCGACATCGACGGCGGCATCGGTGTCCTGTTCACCTTCGGCTCCAAGGGCCGCCGGGAACTGCCCAACGCCCAGGTCGTGGTGGATGGCCCCATGGAGGTGCTGTCCCGGGACGGGTCGTTCGCCGGCGAGCACATCTACACCCGCATTCCTGGCGTGGCCGTGCAGATCAACGCCTTCAACTTCCCGGTCTGGGGCATGCTGGAGAAGCTCGCCCCGGCCTTCCTCGCCGGCGTGCCCACCATCGTCAAACCGGCCACCCCCACCGGCTACGTGGCCGCCGCCGTGGTCAAGGCGATCGACGAATCCGGCGTCCTGCCCAAGGGTTCGCTGCAGCTGATCTCCGGCTCCGTCCGCACCCTGCTGGACCACCTGGACTACCGCGACCTCGTCGCCTTCACCGGCTCCGCCTCGACCGCCAACACGCTCAAGTCCCACGCCAACGTGGTCAAGGGCGGGGTCCGTTTCACCTCCGAGACCGACTCCCTCAACGCCGCGATCCTGGGCCCGGACGCCGTCAAGGGCACGCCGGAATTCGACGCCTTCATCAAGTCCCTCGTCACTGAGATGACCGCCAAGGCCGGCCAGAAATGCACCTCCATCCGCCGCGCGATCGTGCCGCAGGAACTCGTGTCCGACGTCGTCGCCGCCGTGGGGGACCGCGTCCGCGAACGCGTCGTGCTCGGCGACCCGCGCGCGGAGGGCGTCACGATGGGCGCCCTTGCCTCCCTCGAGCAGCTCGCCGACGTGCGCGCCGCCGTCCAGTCCATGCTCGACGCCGGCGGCGAACTGGCCTACGGCACGCTCGACGCGCCGAAGGTCACCAGCGCGGACGGCAGCGTCGGCGTCGTCGACGGCGGTGCCTTCATGTCCCCGGTCCTGCTGAGCTGGGCCAACCCGGAGGCCGAGGAGGTCCACTCGCTCGAGGCCTTCGGCCCCGTGTCCTCGGTGATCGGCTACACCGACCTGGCCGACGCCGTCCGCCTCGCCGCCCGCGGCGGCGGCTCGCTGGTCGCCTCGGTCTGCACGAACGATCCCGGGGTTGCCCGCGAACTCGTCACCGGAATTGCCGCCCACCACGGCCGCGTGCTCATGCTCAACCGGGAGGACGCCCGCAGCTCCACCGGCCACGGCTCCCCGGTCCCGCACCTGGTCCACGGCGGGCCCGGCCGCGCCGGCGGCGGCGAGGAACTCGGCGGCATCCGCTCGGTGATGCACCACATGCAGCGCACCGCCATCCAGGGCTCGCCCAACATGCTGACCGCCGTCACCGGGGTCTGGCACACCGGTGCGGACCGCAACTTCACGCTCGAGACCGAGGGCCAGCACCCGTTCCGGAAGTCCCTGGCCACGCTGCACATCGGCGACGCCATCCGCTCGGAACTGCGCGAAGTGAGCCTGGAGGAAATCACGAAGTTCGCGAACTCCACCGGCGACACCTTCTACGCCCACACCAACCAGGAGGCCGCCGAGGCCAACCCGTTCTTCCCGGGCATCGTGGCGCACGGCTACCTGCTGCTCAGCTGGGCCGCCGGCCTGTTCGTGGAGCCCGCCCCGGGCCCGGTCCTGGCCAACTACGGCCTGGAGAACCTGCGCTTCATCACCCCGGTGGCCGCCGGCGACTCCATCCGGGTCACGCTGACGGCCAAGAAGATCACCCCGCGCGAGACCGACGAGTATGGCGAGGTGGCCTGGGACGCCGTCTTGACCAACCAGAACGACGAAATCGTGGCCACGTACGACGTCCTGACCCTCGTCGAGAAGTAGCCGCCGCCTCCCGGCGCTCCCTCCCGACGCTCCCTCCCGTTGCGCTATCACGTATGGTTGCCAAAAGGCCGAAATGGCAGCCACAAGTGATAGCGCAACCAGGGGTGGGGCAGGGCGAGGATCCCCATTCGCGGGCGCAATTTGGAGGGTCTTTCCACCCCGCTCCGGCGTAAAATCTTGCTCGTAGGAGGTGGCGAAATGACCCTAGTACTCAACAAAGCCACAACGGTCCTGCCAGTCGATGATGCAGAACGCGCCCGGCGTTTCTATGCCGAGACGCTCGGTCTCCCGCACCGGGGAGTGGCAGAGGACGGAAGCGAATTGTTCGGTTCAGCGGGCGGCCCCATGCTGCAGCTGATGCCAGTCAAGGATGGAAAGCATTCAGAGCACACCACCCTGAGTTTCGAAGTCAGCGAGATCGAACGCACCGTCCAGGAGATGGAAGCCAAGGGCGTAATGTTCCAGGACTACGATCTCCCGGATCTCAAGACCGAGAACCACATTTGTACGACGGATTCCGAGAAGTGCGCCTGGTTCATGGACTCCGAGCACAACATCCTTTGCGTGCACGAGGACATCACCACGGCAGCTGATTACCAGCTCTGAACCTGGCCTGAGCGGTCCGGCATAAAAGAAGCGCCCCGGCGAGAGCCAGGGCGCTTCTTCTGTGCCCGAGCCTGCCGAGCGGGACCACATTGACGCCGACACTAGCCCGCGACGAGATGGCAGCCGCCGTCAAAGTGCCCCCGGACTGCCCGGACTGCCCGGACCCCCCGGACTCCCTGGACTGCCCGGACCGGAGGAACTGTCCCGGCGGGACCACGGCGACACCGGGCGGGGCTGCAGCACGCCGTCGACCTTCAGGTCCACGCGCTCATTGTAGAAACTGATGAGGCCGTGGATCTGGGCGGCGTCGCGGTACCGGCGGTCATAGCTCCACGCGATGTTCCGGCCCTCCGCCGACCCCGGGTAGCTCCAGTAGCTCGCCTGGCCCTTGTAGGGGCAGACGGTCCGCTTGGGGCTCTCGTCCATCAGATCCAGCCGCACGTCCGACGGCGGGATGTAGTACCGCACCGGAAGCAGGGTCTCGTAGAGGAACTGCGCGCCGGTCGTCCGGGCCAGCGACACGCCGTCGAGCGCCACCTCCACATCCAAGGACGACGCGCGGATATCGACGCGGTGGAACGGATCACGGGGGTGGCCGATGATCTCCTCATCGTCTTCAAGCCACTCGAAGGCGGAGAAATCCAGCACCACGTAGCCGGCCAGGTCAGGGTCCTCGGGCCGGAAGCCTGCCCGGGGGGCCGTTGCCGCCGCCGTCACGACGTCGAGTTCCTCGCCGGCGCAGGTGTGCTTGCCAAACTTCGTTCCGGGGTCGAGGGAGGTCCGTGCCTCGCCCTGCCGGAGGGCGAAGGCGTGCTCCTCCACCGCGGGCGCCGGGAGGGCCGGCGGGGCGAGTTCCGCCAGCAGTCCCTGTTCCGGCACGGCAAAGATGGGGGTGACCCGGTGCGGTTCCCAGACCAGCCAGGCCTGCGACGTGTCGACGACGGGGTTCCCGCCGAGGCTCGCGCGGATCCTTTTGGCAGTGGGTTCGTAGCGTAGTTGGGGGAAAGCGCCAATGAGCACCTTCGATAATCTGGTGGCCATCCTCACAGCGTGGACCCGGGGCGCCGCGTCGTCAACGGCGCCCTGTGCTGCGGCGGGCCGGGGTTAGGGCAGCGGTTAGCCGGGGACGTGGAGGCCGTGGAACGCCATGGTGATGACGTCGTCGGCCAGCTTCTCCGGGGAGAGCGAACCGCCGGGCTTGTACCATTCGACGATCGAGTTGATGGTGCCGAAAAGCAGTCGGGTGACCGTGCGGGGGTCGATGTCCTGGCGCAGCGAGCCCTCGTCCCGGGCCTTGGAGATCAGGGCGGCGACCTTGTGGTCGAAGGTGCGCCGGCGTTCCAGGGCGTTGCGCTCGATTTCGGTGTTGCCGCGCAGCCGCAGCAGCAGGGTGACGAACGGCAGGCGTTCCACCAAGACCGAGATGGTCTGGCGCACCACGAATTCCAGCCGGGCATCGGCCGATCCTGTCTGCGCCTCGGGCTGGTCCAGGATGGCCTCAAGGCCGCCGAGGGCGTGGTCCAGGGCGAGCTTGAGCAGATCGCCCTTGGACGGCACGTGGTGGTAGATCGCGGACTTGGAGATGCCCAGGTTCTCGGCGAGGATTCCCATCGAGGTGGCGTCATAGCCGTGGCGGTTGAAGACGTCGACGGCGATCAGCAGGACCGATTGCTGGTCATAGCCGGGACGGCCGCGCTTGGTGGTGGGTGCTGTGGTGGGCATACTCGCTAGTTTCTCATGAACGGTCGGTCACTCAGCCTTTGGGGCGCATGTCGTAGATCCGGCGCAGCTTGCCGTTCGAGCGCTCCAGGGAGCCGGGCTCGACGACGTCGACGGCGCAGGAGGAGCCGACGTGGATCTTGATCTGCTGCTGCAGGACCTTGGCCGCGGCCGCGGCGCCCTCGACCGTGACGGCGTCGCGGCGCTCGATCTTGACGGTCATCTGGTCCATCCGATGGCCCTCGGGCCGGGTAAGTTCCAGCTGGAAGTGCGGGCTGAGCTCGGGGATGCGCAGGGCGATTTCCTCGATCTGCGACGGGAAGAGGTTCACGCCGCGCAGGATGATCATGTCGTCGCTGCGGCCGGTGATGCGGCCCATGCGGCGGTGCGCCGGGCGCGCCGTGCCCGGCAGCAAGCGGGTGAGGTCCTTGGTGCGGTACCGGATGATCGGCAGCGCCTCCTTGGTCAGGGAGGTGAAGACGAGCTCGCCCGGTTCGCCGTCGCCCAACACCACGGAGGGGTCGAAGGCATCGATGATCTCGGGCCGGAAGTGGTCCTCCCAGATGTGGCTGCCGTCCTGCGTTTCCACGGCTTCGCCGGCGACGCCCGGGCCCATGACCTCGGAGAGGCCATAGATGTCGCAGGCTTTGAGGTTCATGGTGGTCTCGAGCTCGTGCCGCATTTCCTCGGTCCACGGCTCGGCGCCCAGGACCGCGTACTTCAGCGACGTGGAGGCCGGGTCGATGCCCTGCTTGATCATTGCGTCGGCGATGGTCAGCAGGTAGGTCGGGGTGGCCAGGATGGCGTCGGGCTTGAAGTCCTGGATGAGGGTGATCTGGCGTTCGGTCTGGCCGCCGGAGATCGGGATGACGGTGCAGCCGAGGGCCTCTGCGCCGGCGTGGGCGCCCATGCCGCCGGTGAACAGGCCGTAGCCGTAGGCGTTGTGGACCTTCATGCCCGGCCGGACGCCGGAGGCGCGCAGCGAGCGGGCCACCAGCTTGGCCCAGTCGGCGAGGTCCTTCTTCGTGTAGCCCACCACTGTGGCGCGGCCCGTAGTGCCGGAGCTCGCGTGGATCCGGGCAACCTCGTGCTGCGGCACGGCAAACATGCCGAAGGGGTACTCGAGCCGGAGGTCCTCCTTGGTGGTGAAGGGGAACTTGCCGAGGTCGGAGAGCTCACGCAGGTCCGTCGGGTGGACGCCGGCATCGTCGAACTTGCGCTTGTACAGGGGAACACGGTCGTAGGCGTAGGCCACGGTGTGCTGCAGGCGGCTGAGCTGAAGCGCCTCGAGTTCGTCGCGCGAGATGGTCTCCTCGCGGTCCAGGACAGCATCAGTGGTGGCGGCAGTTTCTTGGATCATCTGTGGTTCCCTGCTTCTATTTCTTGGAGATGGTGCGGCTGCGGCCGCGGAACTCGGCGATGAGTTCGCCCCGGGCGATATCCGTGGGGAGCTGGCCCGGAAGGGTGGCTGCGGGGGCCGCGCCGGCCGGTGCCGCGGGTGTGGACGCGCCGGGGTCGGCGGCATAGATCTGGATGTCGTACAGACCGCTGCGCCCGGTGCTGGCGCGGCGGTTCGCGACGGCGGTCAGCACTTGCCCGCGGAAGGCGGGCTTCAGGAAGTTGATGTCGACGCCGGCGGCAACGGTGATGGTGTCTGTGTTCATCCCGGCTGCGCCGGGCTGCGGATTGGCCGGGTTGCAGGCCAGGGCGAAGGCGGTGTCGCCGAAGGCGAAGATCATTCCGCCGTGGGCCATGCCGAAGCCGTTGAGCATTTCCTGCCGGAGCGTCATGCGGATCGTGGCATGCCCGTCGTCCAGCGCCAGGACTTCGATGCCCATCCATTCCGAGGCGTAGTCGTCTTTCAGGATGGGGTGCGTGCCCCCGGAAACCGTCAGTTCAGCCATGCGTCGTTGCCTCCAGCTTTATTTACCGAATGTTCATTAGGTAATCCCATTCGGGTGCCCGCTGTCAAGGGGTGTAAGTATGCTGGGACACATGGCCAAAGGAATCTACGTCAGCGCGACCACCCCGGGCTCCGGCAAGTCCCTCATAGCGCTGGGCCTGGCGGACACCCTGCACCGGCACGCGGACCGCATCGGCTTTTTCAAGCCCGTGGTTCATGGCAACGACGCCGCGGCGGACCCCATGGTGGCCCTGATGAAGGCCAGGTTCGATCTCGATGACCAGCGCTGCCGCGGCGGCCTGACGTTCGCCGAGGTCCGGGCGCTGCTGGCCGAGGGGAACAGGGCGGAGATCGATTCCCGGTGCGTGGAGATCTTTGCCGAGATGTCCCGCCACTGCGACGTGGTAATCGTGGAGGGAACGGACCTCACCGGCCAGGACGCCGCCGTCGAATTCGACCTCAACGCACGCCTCGCGAACAACCTGGCGGCCCCCATCGTGGCCGTGGTGGGCGCCAAGGGTCTCACAGTCGCGGAGGCGGCCGACGCCGTCGAGGTTGCCCGCAAGGAACTGGCGGCTGAACGCTGCAGCCTCCTGGCGATCATGGTGAACCGTGCCGACCCGGAGACCGTGGACGGGATCGCCGCCGCCATGAAGCCCGGCGCGTCCGGCCGCCCCGTGTACGTCTTCCCCGAGCTGGAGGACATCGCCCGGCCCACCACCGGCGAGGTCGCCACGGCCCTGGGGATCCGCCAGGTTGCCGGCCGGCCGGACATGGAACGCGACGTGCACGCTATCAAGGTGGCGGCCATGAACGTGGCCAACTTCCTGCATGTGCTCGACGACGGCGCCCTGGTGATCGTCCCGGGCGACCGGGCGGACGTGATGGTCGCCTGCCTCGCGTCCTCGTTCTCGCCGGAGTTCCCGGTGCCGTCGGCGCTGATCCTCACCGGCGGCCTGGCCCCGGACCCCAACATTTACTCGTTGCTGGCGCAGGCGCCGTTCCCCGTGTTCGCGGCCCAGGACGACACCTACACCACCGCCAAACGGGTGTCCGAGGTCCGCAGCGAGATCTGGTCGGGGCACCGCCGCAAGGTGGCCTCGGCCGTGGGACTGTGGGCGAAACGCGTGGACGAGGCCGAGCTGGTGGAGCGGCTGCACCTGCCCCGGCTGGAGCGGATGACGCCGCTGCGGTTCCTGCATGACCTCATTGAGCGGGCCCGGCTGCAGCGCCGGCACATCGTGCTGCCCGAGGGGAACGATGTGCGGATCCTGCGGGCCGCCGAAATCCTGCACCGGCGGGACGTCTGCGACCTCACGATCCTGGGCAACGAGTCGGCGGTCCGTGAGCTGGCGTCCACCCAGGGCATCGACCTCTCGGGCATGAGCATCGTGGACCCCGCGACGTCGGAGCTGCGCCAGCAGTTTGCCCAGAAGTACGCGGAGCTGCGGGCGCACAAGGGCGTGGACCTGGCCCGGGCGTTGGAAGTCATGCTCGATGGCAGCTACTTCGGCACCATGATGGTGCAGCTGGGCGTCGTGGACGGCATGGTGTCCGGGGCAGCGCACACGACCGCACACACGATCCGGCCGGCGCTGGAGTTCGTCAAGACCCGGGACGGCGTGAAAATCGTATCCTCGGTGTTCCTGATGCTGATGCCGGACCGGGTGCTGGTCTACGGCGACTGCGCGGTCAACCCGGACCCGAACGCCGAGCAACTCGCGGATATCGCGCTGGCCTCTGCGGAGACGGCCAACCAGTTCGGCGTGGAGCCGCGGGTCGCCATGCTGTCCTATTCCACCGGCGGCTCCGGCACCGGTGAGGCGGTGGACAAAGTCCGGCAGGCCACCGAAGTCGTGAAGACGCGCCGGCCGGACCTCGCCGTCGAAGGCCCCATCCAGTACGACGCCGCCGTGGACGCCGCGATCGCCCAGTCCAAGATGCCCGGCTCGTCCGTGGCCGGGCAGGCGACCGTGTTCATTTTCCCGGACCTGAACACCGGCAACAACACCTACAAGGCGGTCCAGCAGTCCTCGGGTGCTGTCGCCGTCGGGCCGGTGCTGCAGGGCCTGCGCAAGCCGGTCAACGACCTCTCGCGCGGCTGCACGGTGGAGGACATCGTCAACACCGTGGCCATCACGGCCATCCAGGCCCAGTCGGCCGAGGACCAGCCCGCATCCGAACAGCCCGTCGAAGCTAAGGCTTAGGAGGCCCCATGCTCGTGCTCGTCATTAACTCCGGCTCGTCCTCGCTCAAGTACCAGGTGCGCGACGTGGAGGCCGGCAGCGTGCTCACCGAAGGCCTGGTCGAAAAGATCGGCATGGGGACCGGCGGCGAGGGCGACGGCCAGCCCGAGGGCCCGCGCGACCACGCCGAGGCGCTGGAGCAGGTGGACGCGGCCATCCACGCAGCTTTGGGGGACCGCGTGCTCGATGCCGTGGGCCACCGGGTGGTGCACGGCGGGGAGCGCTTCGCCGAGCCGGTGCTGGTCAACAACGAGATCACCCGGGCCATTGAACGGCTGAACCCGCTCGCGCCGCTGCACAACCCCGCCAACGTCCTGGGCATCCGCGCGATCGCCAGGAAGTGGCCCGAGCTGCCGCAGGTAGCCGTGTTCGACACCGCGTTCCACCGCACCCTGCCCGAGCACGCCTGGCGTTATGCGGTGCCGGAGGAGCTCTACACGAACCACGGGATCCGCAGGTACGGGTTCCACGGCACCTCGCACGAATACGTTTCGCACCGGGCGGCCGCGCTGCTGGATGTTCCGGTGGAGGAGTTCGACGCCGTCATCGCCCACCTTGGGAACGGCGCCTCGGTCACGGCGATCCGCGGCGGCCAGTCGATCGACACCTCCATGGGGTTCACCCCCCTTGAGGGGCTCGTCATGGGCACCCGTTCCGGCGACCTGGATCCGTCCATCCTGGTGTTCCTGGGCCGGACCGGCTGGTCTCCCGAGGACCTGGACTCGATGCTGAACCGGCAGTCCGGGCTCAAGGGCCTGGCCGGGAACAATGACATGCGCTCGGTGGTGGAGGCTGCGGAGGCCGGTGACGCCAAGGCGGCGATGGCCCTGGCGGTCGCGTCCTACCGGCTCGCGAAGTACATCGGCGGCTACCACGTGGCCGTGGGCGGCGCGAAGGCCCTCGTGTTCACGGCCGGAATCGGCGAGAACTCGCACCAGTTCCGCGCCCTGGTGGCGCAGCGGCTCGGTGCCCTCGGCGTGGAGCTCGACGCCGGGCTGAACCGGGAACGGTCCAAGGAGCCCCGGGTCATTTCCACCCCGACTTCGGCCCTGCCTGTCCTGGTGGTACCCACCGACGAGGAGCAGGCGATCGCCGAGGCGACGGCCGCCGTCGTCGCCCGTGCATCGGTTGCTCCGTAGGTGCCCTTTTGGCGGCTCAAAACGGCAGTTACGGAGCAACCGATGGGTAGCGTAGGAGGCATGACCGAACTGAACTTGCCCATCCGCACCGAGCGGCTTGTGCTGCGGCGCTTTGAAGCCTCCGACCTCGAGGCCTTCCATGCCTACCATTCGCTGCCCGAGACCGCCCGGTTCCTGCCTGGGGAGGCGAAGAGCTACACCAAGTCCATGGAAACCGTGGGACGGTACGCCAATTTCGAGTTCGAGAAGGAGGGCGATTGGGTGGCCCTGGCCATCGAGGCCGCGGACTCGCCCGGGCTGCTCGGCGAGGTGGTATTGAAGTGGCTGGAGGGGCGCGGGCAGGCCGAGATCGGCTGGAGCCTGGCCCCGGCCGCCCGCGGAAAAGGGTACGCGGCGGAGGCTGCCGTTGCGATGCTCAGGCTCGGTTTTGAGGACCTGGGCTTCCACCGCATCGACGCCAAGCTCGATGCCCTGAACACGGCCTCGGCGGCGCTTTGTGAGCGGCTCGGCATGCGCCTGGAATCACGGCAGGTGGACAAGTGGCACTACAAGGGCGAATGGGCCACGGAAGTGGTGTACGCCCTGCTCGCGGACGAATGGAAGGCCCGGTAGCCGGCCGCTCCGGCCTGGGGCGTCGACAGACTTAGCCGCGGGAGGAACCCGGGTCATAGGTCCCGTACGTCGGAAGCCCCGCCGACTCGTAGACAAGAATTGCGAGTCCGCCCGGCGTCATCTCATTGCGGACCAGGCGCAGGCCTGCCGGGGCGCCGCCTGCCGGAAACAGCCGCCTGCCGTTGCCCACCACCACCGGGGCGATCACCAGCCGCAGTTCGTCGATCAGCCCCGTGCCCAGAAGCGACTGGGCCAGCCGGGCACTCCCATGGATCTGCAGCTCCCTGCCGGGTTGCCGCTTCAGCTCAGCGACCTGTGCGGGGACGTCCCCGGACAGGATCGTCGTCGGTGCCCAACCGGCCTCCGCCAGGCTGTGCGAGGCCACGTACTTCGGCAAACCATTCATCTTTTCAGAGAACGGATCATCGGGGTCCGTGATCTTCGGCCAGTCCCTCGCAAAATTGACGTAGGTCCGGCGGCCGAACAGCAGCGCATCCGCCGCACCGAGCCAGGCCGCCGCCCGCTGGATGAAATCCTCGTCCAGATAGGGGACGAACCAGCCTCCTTGTGAGAAGCCGTCGCTGGTGTCCTCCTCGGGCGATCCGGGACCCTGCGCCACGCCGTCCAATGTGAGGAACTCTGTCAGCGTCAGTCTCATCGTGTTGCCTCTCCATGTTTGGGGGCCGGTCCCCAATAACCTGGCCCGGCATGCGCTTGGAATCACGGCAGGCCAAAAGTGGCACCACGAAGGGCGTATGGGCCACGGAAACGGTGTACACCATTCCCGCGTGTGAACGGAAGGCCCGCTGAACGGGGCCACGACCCAGAGCGGCGCGAAGCACCGATATGACGGGAGCGCCGATATGACGGGTGCACCGATATGACGGGAGCACCGATCTGCCGGGAGCACCGATATGACACAGATGGCCGGAATGAGGTATTTATTCCGGCCATCTGTGTCCAATCGGGTGCCCTTGCGGTCCGGCGTTAAGGTGCCGGCGGGGTGGTTGCTGCGGGAACCGGTGTGGCCGTCCCCGCGGCCGGTGCCGAGGAGCCGGGTTGCGTCGGTTGCTGCTCCGCCGGCGCCGTGGGCTGCTCGGCTGGCACGGTGGACCCCGAACCGGCACCGGTGCCGGGAGCGGACGCCGGACCGCCGGCCGGGGCGGTCGGCCCAGCGCCGCCGGTGGGCACAGCGCCGCGGGACGACCTCGTGGTCCCGGTAGTCCCAGCGCCGCCGGCTCCCGGCGACGGCGCCGTCGTGCCGCCGGCTCCCGGCGACGACGCGCCCGGTGTGGCGCCAGGCGTTGCACCCGGCGTCGTGCCCGTGCCGGAGGACCCGGCCGGGGTGGCGCTGGGATCGGCCTTGATGACCGCCATGATCTGTTCCTTGTACGCGCTGAGCCGGGCCTGGATCTCCGAGAGCGGCCGGTTCCGCAGGTCCTTGCCGTAGGCGGCGATCTCCTGCCACAGCGCGTTGAGCCTGGCCGTGCCGTGGTTGCTCAGGGGCCCGTCCAAGGTCAGGACCAGCTGGCTCGCCAGGGCGTAGGTCAGGCACCGGACGCAGTTGTAGTTGGCCGACGCGGAGAGGTTTTCCGGGACGATCACATCTGCCTGGCCCACGATCAGGACCACCTGGAAGCCCACCGCCACGGCGGCGCAGTCCGCGCAGCTGGCGAAGGCGTAGGCCTCGTTTCGGGTGTCCACGGTCCCGCCGTCGTCGGCCCAGACCAGGGCGAAGGCGACGTCGTACACCACGGAACCGTCGGTGGTGTTGACCGCGAGGGACTGGTTGCCGTCGTCCTCGGGAGCGGCCGGCTTGTCGAACGGGAAGACCCAGGAAGGGGCAGCCGGCGCCGCGGCGCCGGCCGTGGCGGTGCCGGACGTGCCGCCTTCCCGGGGCACCAGGACCATGCTCAGCTGCGGGTCCTCGCGTGTGGGTTTCCGGGCGCCCTCGGGCCACAGGGCAACGGTCCGTCCCTGCTGGCCCTCTGCCATCCGGGCCGTGGACGCGGCCGGGAAGAGCACCGTGGTGGCGTCGGCCAGGGTGCCGCGCTCGTAGGACTGGACCGGGCGGTAGGTGTCCGCGCCGGGCCACCAGGCCCAGGCGAGACCGGCCGCGACAACCCCGATGGCAACGACCGCGGTTGCTCGCTGCCAGGCCTTGCCGCGGGTCTTTCGCCACAGCCCCGTGACCAGCTGCCGGACCAGGCGCAGCAGAATGTAGAAGATGCCCAGCAGGGGCAGGGCCAGGCAGGCGATCGCGAGCACCCGGACTGCGGCGTCGGCGAAGTCCCCGCTGCCGATGCTGTGGGAGAGCATGGCCTGCTGCTTCAGGCCGTTGTCCCAGGCGGTGCCCAGCACGCGCGGCAGGGTCAGCACCATGGTGGCCATGCTGAAGATGAGCAGCGGCACCGTGACCAGCACCCAGACGGTGACCACGGCCCGCGCCCACGGCTTCAGGAGCCTGGCTTCGGGAGCCGTCGCACGCCAGGGCACCAGGGCCAGGAGGGTGGGTTTGATGCGCTGGAACAGGTCCGGGACGCCGGTGGCGTCGGCCAGGATGTGATAGCCGTCAAAACGGACCAGCGGCATCAACTGCCGGACCATCTGCAGGATCTGGGTCACCACCACCAGCAGCAGCGCGTCGAAGCCGGTGGCCCACCAGAGGCCCATAATCGCGACGGCCACGATCGCGTTGAAGTACAGTCCGCCAAGGTCGGTACGCAGGCGGCCGCCCCGCCCCAGCCGGTAGGAATCGGTGACGTCGGTGTAGAAGGCCGGCCACATCAGGTACAGGCCCGTGCCCATGGCACCGGGTGTGGCCCCGCCGCGGCGGGCGGCGGCGGCGTGGCCGAACTCATGGAACCCGGCCGAGAGCACCGTGGCCACCAGGATTAGAAGCACCAGTCCGGGATTGGCGAACGCTTCATGCGTGGCGGAGGCCAGCCCCTTGACCATCAGCACCCACCAGCACGCGGCCAGAAACGCGGCGGTCACGGCCACCACAATGACGGGGTTGAACAGCGTGGCGAACGGCGCCGTGAGCTTCCGCGTGCGGTCCGGATCGGTCACCGAGTAGCGGAAGCGCATGCCCAGCAGCGGGTTCGATTTCTTCACCGCCGGCTCGGAGCCGTCCGCCAGCCGGAGCAGGCCCAGGGGGAGGAGCTGGGAGGTGATCAGTGTCCGGACGTTCCCGGCGCTGACCAGCCGTCCGAAGCTGTTGCTGGCGTGCCCGGCGATTTCTTCGGGACCGCGCTGGCCGTCGATCGCCTCAAGCACCAGGTACAGCAGCCGGGTGAGCTGGATGGTCTGGCCGTCGGCGCGGCGCACCAGGGACGGCGGCTCCTTGTAGCCGGATCCCTTCGCCTCGCCGATCAGCTGGATGCCGGCGGCCCGCACCGGAACCTGCTGCTCACTGACGGCAACGTTCGACGCCGGGCCGGCAGCTTCGGCAGCGCCGGCGACGGTGGCACCGGCGTTGCTGCCGGAGCCGACTCCTGAGCCGGGCCCGCTGGCGGCGGTGTCGGCGGCGGCCGGGACCGGAGGGCCGTCCTGCCCGGACGGCCCTCCGTGCGCGCTGTTCATCTGGGTTCTACTGCTTCAGGTCGGACTGCTGGTCAGCCGAAGCCGTGGCGTCGCCATGGATGTCCTGGTTGATGATGGCATCCTGCTGGGCGACGGCGAACGCGTTGCTGTCGATGGAGCCGATGTTGGCGCCGACGGCAGCGTCGATCGGGGCAGCCACGTTGGCGTTGGCGGCCACCGCACCGTTGATGGGCGCCGCGATGCCCGCGTTGGCGTCCAGGTTCACGTCGACGTTGAGCAGGTTGCCGTTCAGGGCGCCGGCGCCGGCGGCGGCTCCGGCCGCATCCGTGGGCAGCGCCCCGCCCAGGTCCGGGGCCGTGCCATCGGGCAGGATGCCGCCGTCGTTGGTGGTGCCGGAATCCGCGGCCGTACCCGCGGCGGGCACTGCACCGGGCCCTGCTGCCGACGCTGCGTCCGGCCCTGCGGCAGGACCTGTTGCGGTCCCGGCATCCGTCCCGGTGCCCTGATCAATGACGCTGTCCTGGGTGGAATCTGCTGTGGCATCGCCAGTGACGCCCTGGTTGATGATGGTTCCCTGGTCGGCCAGTGCCTGTGATTCGGACCCGAGGGAGAGAACGTTGGCCGACGCAGCGGCGTCAATCGGGGCGGCGACGTTGGCGTTGGCCGCGATGCCAAGGTCGATCGGCGCGGCGGCGCTGATCCCCAGGTTCAGGTCGGCGTTCAGGTCCAGGACGGAGGCCACCTCCTTGTCCGGAAGGGCCGTGCCGCCCTGTGCCATCAGCTCATCATCAGTCAACGGGGTCAGTCCGTGCTCAGCGCTCATAACAAACTCCATCTCCGGCACCCTGTGCCTGGTCAAGACTCTCGGACGCCCCGCCCCCAGCGGGCGGGTTCTACGTCGAAGTGCCCATCATGCCAGTAAATAGTAAGCATGGTGACCAATTTGGCGGTAGCGTGCTCCCGGATGGTCCCGGAGACACCGCCGCGCCGTGTGCGGCCCCTCCCGCGTCGAAGCCCCGTCCCCACCGATTCGCCGGAAATGGCCGCCAAGAGGGGTCTCATGGCGGCCATCCCTGTCGAAGGGGTGAGGCGAACGGGCGAACGGGCGAGCCCCAGGCGCGACCGGGCGCGCCGCCACAGGCTATTTCAGCCCGGCTCCGGGCAGCGGTTCGGTGGCGCCGAGGGAATCGGCGACGAACGCGTAGTCCCAGGCCCGTTCGCGCCACTGTACGTACCGGCCCGACGCGCCGCCGTGGCCGCCCTCCATCTCGATCTTCAGGACAATCGGGTCGCTGCCCGTGTTTACCTCGCGCAGCCGCTGCACCCATTTGGCGGGCTCCACGTAGAGCACCCGGGTGTCGTTGAAGCTGGTGACCGCGGCGATCTTCGGATAGGCCACGGCGCGGACGTTTTCGTACGGCGTGTACGACTTCATGTACGCGTAGACCTCAGGGTCCGTGATCGGGTTGCCCCACTCCTCCCACTCCAGCGCGGAGAGCGGCAGTTCGGGGTCCAGGATGGTGGTCAGCGCGTCCACGAACGGAACGGCCGCAACGATCGCCGCGTACTTTTCCGGTGCCAGGTTGGCCACCGCGCCCATCAGCAGGCCGCCGGCTGAGCCGCCCATGGCCGCGATCCGGTCAGGGTCCACCCAGCCGGATCCGGCGAGCCAGTCCGTGGCCGCGATGAAGTCGGTGAACGTGTTCTTTTTGTGCAGCTTCTTGCCGTCGTCGTACCAGTGCCGGCCCAGCTCGCCGCCGCCGCGGATGTGGGCGATCACGAACACGATGCCGCGGTCCAGCAGGGACAGCCGGGGGATGCCGAAGCCCGGATCCATGCTCATCTCGTAGGAGCCGTAACCGTACACCAGGCCGGCCGCCGTCGAATCCTGCCGGACGGAGGCATGACGCAGGACCGAGAGCGGAATCCGGGTCCCGTCGGAGGCCACGGCCCACTCCCGGGTGGCGACGTAGTCCGACGGCGAGTAGCCGCCCAGCACCGGGCTCTCCTTGCGCAGCAGGAGCTCACCACCCGGTTGCTCCGGAGTGGGCAGCACGAAGTCGTAGACCCGGGACGGGGTGAAGTAGGAGGTGTAGCCCATCCGGATCACGGGCGCCTCATAGTCCGAGCCCGCAACGCCGGCCGTGTACAGCTCCTCGTCGAACGCAGGTTCCACGGCCGCGCCCTGCTCCGGGGTGCCCAGGCCGGCCAGGGGCAGGACCTGGACGCGTTCGATCGTGTCCTTGCGGATGGAGACCACCGCATGGGTCGAGGTGACCCCGGCACCGTTGACCCGGACCTGGTCGGAATGCGCGACGACGGTGTCCCAGCGCTGCTCGGCGAGCGGCTTGTCGAGCTCGGCCGGGTCCACGAGCGAGACCATGGAATTGATGGCGTCCTTGTTGTGGGTCAGCAGTATCCGCTCCCGGCCCTGGCCCGCGGCGTCGGCCAGCAGGAACGGTTCGGCCTCGTAGAGGACGCGCTCGTCGCGGGAGATCACGGTGCGCAGGGCGGCGTCGGGGTCATCGAAGCGCAGCAGGCGGGTTTCGCTGAACTCGGAGCAGCCGATGCTGAGCACAAGGTGCCGCCGGTCGGCCGCGAGCTCGAAGCCGAGCCACATGGCGACGTCGTCCTCCTGGTAGATGACCGTGTCCTCGCTGACGGGTGTGCCCAGCACATGGGCCTTCACCTGGTACGGGCGCCAGGAATCGTCCACCACTGTGTAGAAGATCCGGCTGCCGTCGGGGGAGAAGGAGATGCCGTAGAAGACGTTCTCGATCACGTCCGGCAGCAGCTCGCCGGTGCGCAGGTCCTTGATGCGCAGCGTGAAGCGCTCGTCGCCGGCGTTGTCCACGGCGTAGGCGTAGAGCGTGCCGTCGATCGTGGTGGCGGCCCCGCCCACGGCGAAGAACGGCTTGCCCTCGGCCTCGAGGTTGCCATCGAGCAGGACTTCCTCGCCGGGGATGACGACGCCGGCCTCGACGGCCGGGGGAGTCCAGTCCGCGACGCGGTCCCCGGTTTCCTGGCCGCGCACGCGGCAGTGGATGCCGTACTCCTTGCCCTCGACCGAGCGGGTGTAGTACCACCAGCCGTCCTTGCGATTCGGGACGGAGAGGTCTGTCTCCTGGGTGCGGCCCTTGATTTCCTGGAAGATGGACTCGCGCAGCGGTTCCTGGTGCGCGGTCACGGACTCCTGGTAGGCGTTCTCGGCCTTGAGCAGGTCCACGACGTCCGCGGATTCCTTGTCCCGCAGCCATTCGTAGTTGTCCTCGAACGCGTCGCCGTGGTGGGTGCGCACCGAGGGAACCTTCCGGGCGACAGGGGGCTGCGGGGAGGGCTGCGAGGGAGTCTGGGTCATGGACCCAATCTACCCAAAAGCGTGCGTCAATTGCCGTTCTGCAGATTGTGGGCCGCCACGTAGCGGGGGAGCGTTCCCGAGCCCAGTGCGGCGGAGACCGCGGCGGTTGCCGCCGGGGCCTGCAGGACAATCGACTGGCCGTCGCGGCTGAACCCGGTGCCGGCGGTCGGAAGCGTGAAGAAGACGCCGCGGCCCGGGCCTGCGCTGCGGAGGCCGAAGGCGAGGCGTTCAAGCGACTCCAGGGTGAAGCTGGCGTCCAGGGTCACATGCGGCAGCACCGTGGTGACGAGTTTCCGGACGGTAGCGCGGTCCGCCAGGCCGCCCTCGGCGGCCAGCTTGGCCATCACGGCCTTCAAGAAGGTCTGTTGGTTCCGGACCCGCTGGTAGTCGCCGTCAGCGAAGGCATGGCGCTCGCGGACGAAGGCCAGGGCCTGCACCCCGTTGAGCCGGTGCACGCCCGCCGGAAAATAGACCCTGTCATCCACCGTGCCGGTGAACGGCCGCTTGATGTCGACGTCGACGCCGCCGACCGCATCGGTCAGGGCCGCGAACCCCTGAAAATCGAGCATTACCGTGTGGTCGATGCGCTGGCCCAGCAGCGCCCCCACCGTCTGCGCCATCAGCGGCGTCCCGCCGAGGGACAGGGCTGAGTTGATCTTCGCCTGGCCGTGGCCGGGGATGTCCACCCACAGGTCGCGCATGATCGAGATGCCGTAGACGCTCTGCCGGTCCGCCGGGAGATGGATCAGCACGAGGACGTCCGCGCGTTGGTCGGAGACGCTCCCGGCGGCCGCCGCGGCCCGCTGATTGACCCGGCTGTCGCTACCGATCAACAGGATGTTAAGCGCGACGGCGGGTGGTTCCGGCGTGGGCGTGGGGCTGGGCGGTGTCGATGGCGTGGGCGGTGTCGACGGCGCGCGGCTGGCAGTCGCCGGCGCGGCCGCCGGGGCGGCGGTTCCCGCCGGAGCGGGGTCCGCGGGCCGTGGCCGGGAGAGAGAGTACGCCGAGACGGCGACGGCCACCGCGACGGCGAACAGCGCCGCCAGGAGCAGGAATATCCGGCGTCGACGGCCGTTCGCAGTGGCCGGTGGAGGGGACGGGGACGCCGCGGAAGCCGCTGCTGCTGGCTCCGGAGCGTTCCCCATGAACGGACGCTACCACCACTGCCCGCCCCGGAGGATGGGTCCAAGGACCCTCTCCGGGGCAGGTCACAAGGCGGGAATCAGTTCCCGTTCTCGAACTTGTTGGCCGCGACGTACTCACCCAGGGAATCCGAGGCCATCGCCGCGGAGATGGCCTGGATTGCTGTCGGGTCGGTCAGCACAATCGACTGGCCGTCCGTGGACGTTCCGATCCCGCCTGTCGGCAGCGTGAACATGACGGTGTTCTGCGCCCGGATGTCCTTGAGCTCGAGCGCCAGCCCTGCCACGGCTCCCGAATCCAGGGTCTTGTCGACCGTGACGAACGGCGAGACGGCGCCCACCATGTTGTTGATCGTGATCGGGTTGCTCAGCGTCTGGCCGGCGATCGATTTCTTGATGATGGCCCGCAGGAACTCCTGCTGGTTGCGGACCCGCTGGTAGTCGCCGTCGGCGTACGCGTGGCGTTCCCGCACGAAGGCCAGGGCCTCGGTTCCGTTGAAGGTGTGCTGGCCGGGGGCGAAGGACTGGCCCGGCAGCGCGGTGGAGGTGAACGGCAGCTTGAGGTTCACGCTTACCCCGCCCAGCGCGTCCGTGAGGCCCTTGAAGCCCTCGAAATCGATCATGGCCACGTGATCGATGCGCTGCTGGAAGATCGACTCGACGGTCTGCACCATCAGGGGTGTGCCGCCCAGGGCCAGCGCCGAGTTGATCTTCGCCTCGCCGTGCCCAGGGATGTCCACCCAGAGGTCACGCATGATGGACATGGTGTAGATGTTCTTGCGGTCCGCCGGGATATGCATGAGCATCAGCGTGTCCGCCCGCTGGTTCGTGGGCGTGCCGGCCGCCGAGTCGGCCTCGGTGGCGCCGCGGCTGTCGCTGCCCATCACCAGGATGTTCATCGCGCCGTCCGTCTTCTTCGGGCGAGTGGACTCGTCCGGGAAAGCCTGGTCAATCTTGCTGGAACCGGAGTCGAAGGTGTGCGCGAGGTTGAAGAGGTAACCGCCGGCAACAACCGCCACAAGCGCCACCACCACGGCGACGGCGATCAGCACCGTCCGGCCCCGGCGTTTCCGCACGGGCCGCGAGGGGCGGCGCTCGCGGAATTCCGTCCCGCGGACGTCGTCTGGGCTGTCGAAGGGGTCTGTCATGTGTTCCTCTACGTCGGCCGGGCCTGGTTGCCCGGAATCTAGCTGTCAGTATTTAGGCTGGCCACACCGGAGTATTGAGGCGCGAAACGCAGCGTGGACGGGATGGTCGGTGCTGGCTTGTCCTGCATTCGGTGGCACAGTTCCTCGCCACGGCGTTAGGGGGCACGATGTCGCTCTCCGTTGCGTCCTGGACCAATGCCAAGTGCCGGAAGGTCGTCGTGGGGCCTCCCTTACAATACACCGGGCATGCCGATCAACACTTTTCGACGAACAAACCGGCAGATAACGCGAGGTTTCCCGGATATGAAGCGCACTGTTGCCTGCGTCACACTCTCTGCCTAGGCTTGGTGGCGGTCGCAGCGTCGCGGCCAACCGGCCGCAGCGTCGCGGCCAAGCGGTACATGCACGAACAGGGGAATCGTTTTGAACCACAAACTCCGGGTTCTTGTCAGGCTTGACCTCGATTGCGGACAGGCGGAAGTGGCGGCACAGGGACATGTGACGGCGCAGAGCCTCCAGGCCCTTTACGTGGTGGTCAAGCGGGCAAACCACCTGAAAGAAGGACTCCACCTCGTGCTGGATGTCAGCCACGCAGTGGTGGAACCGGCGGCCATGGAGCAGCTGCGGGAGTGCTCGGCCTCGCACCACCTGCCGGCCGCCATCGACCCGCTTCAGTCAGAATGCCAGCTCAGCATCGTGGCGCCGTTGGAAACGGCCGCGGTTCCCCGCGTCCATCGGCTGGCGGCGGCCTAGCAGTCAGCCGCAGGGAGGGGAGCGGCGACGAATAGTCGGCGGCTAACTTCCGCCAGCGGCACCCCCCACCGTGCCGCCGGCTTCTTATTAGTAGACGGAGCCCTCCAGGAGCTCCGAGAGCCGGCCTGCGGCGCGCCGCAGTTCTGGAACGCCGGCCTTGAGGCCGGCTTCGCTGGCCGTTTCGACGGGACTGGTCAGAGCGATCGATTCACTGGGGCGGCCGGCCCTGTTCGGCACGGCGACGGCGACCGACAGCACGCCGGTGGCGCGCTCATCCGCGGAATAGGCATAGTCGACGCCGGGTTCGGGCAGTCGTGCGCGCAGCGCGTCGGCGGTAAACGTCTCCTCTTCATGGCCGGATGCGATGGCAGCGGCCGCCACCTGCCGGAGTTCTGCCTCCGAAACTGAGGCGAGCAGGATCTTCCCGGCCGCCCCAACCGTGAGGGGGAGCCGCTTTCCCAGTGGCAGGTCGTAGCGCAGGGGTGAATCGCCATCGACGCGCGCAACCAGGATTCGTTCAAAGCCGAGCCTGGTGTACAGCGATGCCGTGAGCCCGGTCTGGGAGGCCACCTGCTGAAGGATCGGCCGGGCGGCAACCACCAGGGGGTCGTTCTCCAGGTAGCTGCGGGCAGCAGGCAGCACCGCAGGGCCGATCCGGTACGACTTGTCCGTTTGGCTGACCATGCCGAAATCCTGAAGGACCCGCAGGATCCGCAGCGTGGTCGGCAGGCTCATGCCGCAGGTCCTGGCCAGGTCGCTGAGGCGCTGCGGCCGTTCCGCGCGCTGGAGTTCGGCGAAAACCTCCATCGCCCTCGACAGGGAGCGCATATTTGCGGCCTTGGGGCTGCCCTCTTCCGCGGAGCCACCTGAGTGTGTCGAAGTCACCGTCATTCTTTCATTCTATGTAACTTCCTTGTGCTTGACAGGCTTTGTGTCTCCTGTCACTATTTCTTCAGACGAAACACTCTTTCATTCTATGAAATGAATGATCACAGAACGTAAGAAGGAAACGATGACAACGGAGTCACTACTGACGAAACCCGAGCGCGCCATCCGTGTCGCTCCGTCGGTGCTTACGGGCATCGGCACGTTCACCGCCGTCGGCGTGTACGTCCTGGTCAGTTCGGTCGGCCTCGGCCTGTGGACGTCGCTGGGACCCGGCCCGGGCCTGTTCCCGTTCGCCATGGGAGGGGTGCTGGTCGCGATGTCCGCGCTCTGGCTGGTCCAGGAACTGCGCAGGCCGAGCGAGAAAGCCGAGGGGATCGACCGGGGCGTGGTCATCTCGGTCGTGGTCAGCCTTGTTGTCCTGGCGTCCGTCATGGATCTGCTGGGCTTCCAGCTGAGCATGTTCCTGTTCCTGCTCTACCACCTGAAACTGCGCGGCCGCCGGACCTGGGTGTCCTCGCTGATCATCGCCCTCGCCGGAAGCGTCGGCGCGTTCTATGCCTTCAACTACGGGCTGAACGTCGCGCTTCCCGTGTCGGCCTTCGCTCCGCTGAACCTGATCGGACTCTAGACGTGGACACAATCAACGAACTGCTCGGCGGCTTCGCCACCGCCATGACCTGGCAAAACCTGCTCTTTGCCTTCCTCGGCTGCCTGTTGGGCACCATCATCGGAGTCCTTCCCGGTGTCGGCCCGGTGGCCGGCGTGGCCCTGCTCATCCCGCTCACCCTGAACCTGGACCCCGCCGGCTCCATCATCATGCTGTGCGCCATTTTCTACGGCACCCAGTACGGGGGCACCATCACCAGCGTCCTTTTGAATACTCCGGGGGAGGCGTCGTCGGCGATCACCACCATCGACGGCTACGCGATGACCAAGATCGGCAGGGCAGGCGCGGCTTTGACCCTGGCCGCCGTGGGATCCTTCGTCGGCGGAACAATCGCCACCATCGGCCTGGTCGCTGCCGCCAAACCCCTGGGTGAACTGGGCCTGCTCGTCGGGCCACCAGAGTTCTTCGCGCTGATGGTCGTCGGCATCTCCCTGCTGGTAGCCCTGGCCGGCAAATCCATGGTCAAGGCCATCATCTCCGGCGCCCTGGGCCTGCTGATCTCCATGGTCGGCATCGACCCCGTCGCCGGCGCCCCGCGCTTCACCTTCGGCATGGACCGACTCCTCGACGGCGTCAGCTTCGTCGCCGTCATCGTCGGAGTCTTCGGGCTCTCCGAGATCCTCTCGTACCGCAAGAACTCAGAGACCCCGCTGGTCCATGCCCCCGGCATGCGCTCCCTGCTCCCGACCCGGACAGAATGGCGGCGCAGCGCCCCCGCCATGGCGAGGGGCACCGGCGTCGGCTTCGGACTCGGCCTCATTCCCGGCATGACCGGATCGGTGTCCTCCCTGCTGTCCTACGCCGCAGAAAAAAAGTTCTCCCGCTTCCGCAGTGAACTAGGCAAGGGGGCAGTGGAAGGCGTCGCCGGTCCCGAAACGGCCAACAACGCCCACGCCAACGCCGCCCTGATCCCGCTCTTCACCCTCGGCATCCCCGCATCCCCGACCATCGCCGTGCTGATGGGCGCGTTCCTCCAGCAGGGCCTGACGCCCGGGCCCGCCCTCTTCACCGACCACTCCGAGATCGCCTGGGCCATCATCGCCAGCCTCTTCATCGGCAACGTCCTGCTGCTGCTGCTCAACGTCCCCCTGGTCGGCGTCTGGACCTCCATCCTGCGCGTCCCCACCCCCATCCTCACCGCCCTGATCCTGCTCTTCATGGTGATCGGCGCCTACACCATCAACTTCAGCGTCTTCGACGTTTTCGTCATGATCGGCTTCGGCCTCCTCGGCCTGGCCCTGCGGAACCTGGACATCCCGCTGGCACCGATGGTCCTCACCCTCGTACTGGGCCCGCTGATGGAACGCTCACTGCGCGAATCCCTGGAAATCTCCCAAGGCGACTTCAGCGTCTTCACCAGCCGCCCCATCTCCGCGGTGCTGATCGGCGTCGGCGCGCTCATCATCTGCAGCCCGTTGCTCAAGTTCCGCAAACCCAAGGCCCTCACCGAGGACCCCGAAGCCTAAACCCAGTTCACGCCCGTTACCTATCAATCCGTCACACTCAACTTTTCTTCAAAGGAGAAGACCCTTGTCACGCAAGAAAATCACCGCAGCCTTCGCCGCAGCCGCCCTCATCGCCCTCACCGGCTGCGGCGCCAACGCCAGCGCCAACAACGCCGCCTCCGGGGACGACTTCCCGAAAAAAGGTAAGTCCATCGACCTGATCGTCGCCTTCTCCTCCGGCGGAGCCGTGGACACCGCAGCCCGCCTCGTCCAGCCGATCCTGGAGAAAGAACTCGGCACCAACGTCGAGGTCATCAACAAGCCCGGCGCCGGCGGACAGATCGGCTACACGGCACTGACCAGCGCCAAGCCCGACGGCTACACCATCGGAGCTACCGGCTCGCCGTCCGTCGTCGTCTCACCCCTGGACCCGGCCCGCGGCGCCAAATACACCCGGGACAGCTTCCAGCCCCTCGGCCGGCAGGTCATTGACCCCGCCGTCATCGCCGTCCAGCCGGACAGCCCCTACAAAACGCTGAAGGAACTCCTCGACGCCGCCAAGGCCCAGCCGAAGTCACTGACCGCCAGCACCACCGGGCTGCAGACCGGCGAACACTTCGCCCTAGCCCAGATCCAGGAGACCACCGGCTCCGAGTTCGCCCCAGTGCACTTCTCCGAGGGCGCCTCCCAGGCCACCACCGCCTTCCTTGGCAGGCACGTCGATGTCCTGGTCGCCAACGTCAGCGACGTGACCGACCTGACCAAGCAGGGCAAGGCCCGCGTCCTGGGCATCATGACAGCCGAACGCTCACCCGCCCTGCCCGACGTCCCCACCTTCAAGGAATCCGGCTACGACGTCGAAGCCGGCACCGTCCGCGGCTACTCCGCACCGGCCGGCCTGCCGGACGCCGTCGCCAAGAAGCTCGAAGCCGCCCTGCAGAAGGCCATCGAGGACCCCGCCGTCAAGGAAAAGATGGGCGCCCTCGGCCTGCAGACCAGCTACCTCTCCGGCACCGACTACGAAAAGTTCTGGGCCGGGCAGGAAGCGGACTTCAAGAAGGTCCTCCCGCTGGTCCAGAAAAAAGGCTAGCCCTCCCACCAGTCACCACCCACGGAAGAAATCCACCATGACAACTCCCGTCCTTGAGGACATCGACTCAGACTTCGCCCGCCCCGACAAGGACGTGCTCGACCGCCTCGCCAAATTGCCCGCCGCCAACATCGGCGACGCCATGGACCGCCTCGGAATCGCAGACTCCGCCATCCAGGCCATCTGGCCCGGCGCCCGCCTCGCCGGGCCCGCCTTCACCGTCTGGACACGACCCGGCGACAACCAGGGCATCCACCGCGCCCTGCAGCTCGCCCGCCCCGGAGACGTGATCGTCGTCTCCGGCGGCGGGGACGAATCCCGGGCGCTGCTGGGCGAGCTCATCGGCGAACGTGCCATCAACCTTGGCCTCGCCGGGTTTGCCGTGGACGGCGCCGCCCGCGACGCGGAAGCCCTCGGTGAGATCGGCATGCCGGTCTTCGCCCGCGCCGTCACCCCGGCCGGGCCGTACAAGAACGGCCCGTCCCGGCTGGGCACCCCGATTTCCTTCGGTGGGGTTCCCGTCCTCCCGGGGGACATCATCATCGGCGATTCCGACGGCGTCGTCGTCATCCCCCGAGACCAGGCAACAGCCGTGGCGGAAGCGGCCGAGGGCGTCTTCGCCGACGAAACTAACCGCCGCGCCGCCATCATCGCCGACCGCCACTAGGCCGACCCGCCACTCAACAGAACCGCACTAGAGAGAAAAGACCCAATAAAATGACAGCGTGCACCGTCATCGGCCTCGGTGAGGCCGGAGCCACCTACGCGGCCGCCTTGGTCGCCGCAGGCCACAGCGTGACGGGATTCGATCCCGTCGCCCCCGCCACCCCGGCCGGCGTCACCCGGGCAGTGACCGCGGCAGCAGCCTGCGCCGGCGCGGACATCGTCCTGGTCCTCACCGGGGCGGGCGCCGCCCGAAGCGTTGCCCAGGAATGCCTGCCGGTCCTGCCTGCCGGCAGCTGCTACGCGGATTTCACGTCCTCGTCCCCGCAGGTCATGCAGGAACTCGGGCAGCTGCCCAGCGCAGCGCGTTTCGCCGACGTCGCCATTCTCGGGCCCGTCCCCACCCAGGGGGCAAGAACACCCCTGATGGTCAGTGGCCCGGGATCCCGGGCAGTTGCCGAGCTTCTGTCCCCGCTGGGCGCCGACGTCGAAATCGCCGACGGGGAACCCGGGGCCGCGATGGCCCACAAACTGCTCCGAAGCGTCCTGATGAAAGGCATGGCCTCGGTCGTCGTCGAAGCGGTCACCGCCGGACGGGCCGCCGGCCTGGAGGACTGGATCCGCGCTCAGATCGCCCGCCAGCTCGCCGGCGACGGCCACGCCGTCATCGACAGGTTCCTCACCGGCACCGCCAAGCACGCACTGCGCCGCTCCAAGGAAATGCAGGACACCGCCGGCTACCTGTCCGAGCTGGGAGTGCCCGCCGAGATGACGGCGGCCTCAGCGACCGCCCTGACACGCATGGCCCAGGAAACGGTACCGGCGGCGCCGGCCTTGCGCTGATCCCGTCATCAGGGAGAATCAGGAACAGGAACCAACGATGAACCTTCCAGTAAGAATTTCCCACTCAGGAGCGGCAGCATGATCGGCATCTGGGCCCTTGGGGCCTACCTGGCCGTCATCCTGCTCTGGACCACAGTGATCAAACGCAGCGTCGGAGAAGCCATGATCCTCGGCTTCCTGGCCGTGCTCCCGTTCACGGGAGCCGCCGCGGCACAGATCGGCTGGGCCTCCTTGTACTCGGCCGCCACGGACGAAATCGTGTACGCCACCATGGCCTTCGTGTTCATGGGCTACCTGCTGGACAAAACCGGCGTGCTCGACCGGCTCATCGACCTGCTGAACTCCCTGATCGGCGGCGTCAAGGGCGGCCCCGCCTGGGTGTCTACCGTGGCGTCCGCCGGTCTGGGCGGGGTGGTCCACAACCAGGCGGCCATCGCCGCGACCGTCGGCTCCGTGACCATCCCCTGGATGGAGAAGTCCCGGATCGACAAGCCCGCCGCGGCGACTCTCGTGGCCGGAAACGCCGGAATGGGCATCACCTTTCCGTTCAGCGCCTCCATGTTCGTGCTCGTCGGATCCGCCACCGTCGGCCCCCTGCTAAACGTCAACGAGCTGGTTCTTCCCCTGCTCATTGGCGGACTCTGGTGCTTCCTGCACCGGCTCATCGTGACCTGGCTGCTGATCCGACAGAGCGGGATGACGCCGCTGGATCCTGCGCACCGGCTGGCGGCCCGGGTAGCGTTCGGGCGCGGCTGGGCCACCCTGCTGCTCTTCATTGTGGTGGCCATCCCGCTGATCATCACCTCCGGCGCCATCGCCACGGCACTGTCGGACTGGACCGGAGGCGATATCACCAAGTCCGTCAGCGTCATCGTCTGGATCCCGGTCGTCCTCCTCATCACCGGGGCCCTCTTGGGCAGGAAACAGCTGCCGGGCAGCGGCAGCGCCTGGTGGGCGCTGCTGCGGGACTCCTCCCCGAGGTTCGGGATCGTCGGCATCACCGTGCTCTTCGCCTTCGCGGGCGCCAACGCCCTCGCCGCGACCGGCCTCCCCAAACAGATGACCGCCCTACTCAACCAACTGAACCTGCCCCTGTGGCTCCTCGCCATCCTCATCGGGCTGATCGTCATCGCCGTCGCCGCGCCCCTCTCCGCGACGGCCACCATGGCAGCCGTCGGAACCGTCGGTGTCGCCACACTCGTGGCCGCCGGCGTCCCGGCAACCACCGCCGCCGTCGCGGTGCTGATCTTCTCCTCCTGCGAAGCAGCGGTTCCCCCCGGAGGCGCACCGCTCTACGTCGCCTGCGGCATCGCAGACGTGGATCCGGTCAAGACCTTCTCCCGCCTGCTCACCCACTATGCCCTGCCGCTGCTGGGCATCGGCGTGCTGATCATCGTCGGCATCCTGCCGATCTAAAGGAACCAGCCCAATGCACAAGATCAGACGAACCATCGAAGCCATCTTCGTCCTGACACTCGCCCTTCTCCTCCTGGGCGGCGTCGTATTCGTGGCAGGCCAGGCCATCGCCCTGACCGCCGGCCAGGGCGACTGGCTGCAATTCTTCAATGACGCGTTCAAGCCCCCTCTGTGCATCGCTGCCTCGGTGTGCGCGGTCGCCGGCTTCCTCCTCAGCTACAAGAGCCATCAAAAACAGAAGCAAACCCCGCAGGAAGCAACCATGCGATGACAGGCGCCAAGGAAACCGAACCAGGAACGTACCCAACTTTCGCCGAGCTGCTGCAGCGGGAAGGCCGCCTCGCCGGGACATCCTGGGGATTGTTTCCCGAACCGGACCGCGGAACGCCGTCCTTCATTACACAGGACGCCATCCTGGAAGCCACTGACTGCATCAGGACCGGCACGGTCTTCGGACTGGACTATCCGGCGGACGCCTTCGACCCCGGGATGTCGCTCAAACGCAGCGCACCCCGCCACACGATCTACTCTTCCCATCCCGCCCACCGCGACGATTACCTGGACGGCTACTACCTCCAAGGCTCCACCCAGATCGACGGACTCCGGCACCGGAGGGCAGATGACATCGGCTTCTACAACGGCACCCCCGACGAGCGAATCAAGGAAGGCACCCCGGAGCTCGGCATCCAGGAATGGGCTGACAACCCGATCGTTGGCAGGGGAGTCCTGGTCGACCTCCACGGGCACCGCAACGGTCTGGGCGCCCCCATCGACCATGCAGCAGGTGAAGCCCTCAGCCTCGACCTGATCCAGGCGGCGATGGCGGCCCAGTCGCTCAGCATCCGTCCGGGTGACATCCTGATGCTCCACACCGGCTGGTGTGAATGGTTCCTGGCCCTCTCCGCGGAGGAAAAACAACGGGCCCGCGACAGCCGTCGTGCCAGCGGTGTGGCCCAGTCAGGGGATTTCGTCGCCTGGGCCTGGGACCACCGTCTCGCCCTCCTGGCCGCAGACAACTTCGCCCTCGAATGCCTGCCGGCCGTGCCAGGTAGCCCGTTCCAACGTTCCGCCCCAAACGACCACGGCATGATGCACCAACAACTCCTCGCCAAACTCGGCATGCCCCTGGGCGAGCTGTGGCGGCTTGGGCCCCTCAGCCGGCACATGAAAACCACCGGCCGGTGGGAAGGGTTCCTCAGCATCAAACCGCTGAACATCACCGGAGGGACAGGCTCACCCGCCAACGCCACCGCGGTGACGTGACCCGACACGCAGTGCCGGCCGGCGTTGCAACGGCACTTGCCCCGAGTGCCGGCTCCAATCACTGCGGGGACAGGTCCGAAATCCGTAACGAGCTCTGCGCGTCGCCCTAGTTTCGGGGCGCGGAGGACGACTGGGTGCTGCGACGCAACGTGACCTGGCCGGCGATGGCGGTGCCGTCGTCCGCGCCGCCGGCTCCGGTCTGCCCCGTGGTGCCGGCCAGTGCGGCGAGCCTGCCGATCTTCTCGAGGGGGAGGCGGACCGTGGACAGGGATGGCCGGAAGTCCCGGAGCGTTTCGATGTCGTCGAATCCTGCGATCAAGACGTCGCGGGGCACCCGCAATCCCTCGGACCGGAGTGCGGCCACAGCGCCGATGGCCATGACGTCGCTCGCGGCAAAGATGCACGGCCGCGGCGCTTCACCGGTCGAGGCTTTATTGGCCTTCCGCGCGGCGGAGATCCGGTTGGCGAGCGTGAGACCCGCCTCGTAACCGCCGGTGCGGTCAAAGCTGGCGCGGAGGACCTCGGCCGGCGGCAGCCCGGCTGCTGCCAGGCCGCTCTGGTACCCGCGGACGCGGTCGTCGGAGGTGAGCAGACCCTCCGGACCGCCAATAATCACGAATTCCCCGGGGACCTGCGCCAGGGTCGTGGCGAGCTGCGCAGCCAGCGCCTCGTTGGGGACAGCCACTACGTGATAGCCGTCCAGGGCGGCTGCTCCGACGATGGGGTGTCCCAACACCCCTACGCGCCCGCCGTTTCGGCAGTACCGGTCGAGTTCTGCCGCGAGTTCGGCATTGCTCTCCTGGTCCTCCGGCCGGATGGAACGTGATCCGGCGATGACGATCGAATCGGCCCGGCGGGCGGCGAAGGCGGCTGCCGCGGCGCGTTCGTCGGCCGGCGTTCCCTCGGTCGTCGCCAGCAGGACCATCTTGCCTTGCTCCCTGGCGGCCGCCTGGACGCCGCGGGCAATTGCCGCAAAGTAGGGGTCGGCGATGTCGTGCACAACCAAGCCGACGAGTCCCGAGGTGGATCTTGCCAATCCCTGCGCCTGGGCGTTTGGGACGTAGCCCAGGGAAGCTGCAGCCTGCCTGACGCGCTCCGCCACGTCTTGGCCGGGTTTTCTGTCAGAGCCATTGAGAACCCGGGAGGCGGTGGCCAGGGAAACCCCGGCCAGCCGGGCTACTTCGGCGAGCGTGCTTGCGGCCACGGAAACTCCTGTTCTGAAGGCGCTGGTTCAGGCAGGTCCATTCCCGCCTCCGTCTTCCATCCTACGCAATTTGCTGGAAAGCGCTTGCCATTGCGACCCCGGCAACGCATTATGAACGCATGGGAATGCGCTTTCCCGACTACGCAGATCCCAGAAAAGCAGCTGACATCCAAGAACCGTGGAGGACACATGGGCTTCGAAACAAAGACGATCCGCATCGCCATGAACGGCATTACCGGCCGGATGGGCTACCGCCAGCACCTGCTGCGCTCCATCCTCCCCATCCGCGACGCCGGTGGGTTCACCCTGGAAGACGGCACCAAGGTGCAGGTGGAACCGATCCTGGTGGGCCGCAACGAGGCAAAGATCCGGGAGCTTGCCGAGCTGCACAAGGTCTCCGAGTGGAGCACGGACCTGGACGCAGTGATCAACGACCCCACCGTCGACGTCGTCTTTGACGCGTCCATGACCAGCCTCCGCGCGGCGACACTGAAGAAGGCCATGCGCGCCGGCAAGCACATCTTCACCGAGAAGCCCACCGCCGAGACGCTGGAGGAAGCCATCGAGCTGGCCCGCATCGGCAAGGAAGCCGGCGTCACGGCGGGCGTCGTGCACGACAAGCTGTACCTGCCGGGCCTGGTCAAGCTGCGCCGGCTCGTGGACGAGGGCTTCTTCGGCCGCATCCTCTCGATCCGCGGCGAGTTCGGCTACTGGGTCTTCGAAGGCGACGTCCAGGCGGCCCAGCGTCCGTCCTGGAACTACCGGAAGGAAGACGGCGGCGGCATGACCACCGACATGTTCTGCCACTGGAACTACGTCCTGGAAGGCATCATCGGCAAGGTCAAGAGCGTCAACGCCAAGACGGCAACCCACATCCCGGCCCGCTGGGACGAGGCCGGCACGGAATACAAAGCCACGGCCGACGACGCGTCCTACGGCATCTTCGAACTCGAAACCCCCGGCGGCGGGCCGGTCGTTGGCCAGATCAATTCCTCGTGGGCGGTCCGTGTCTACCGCGACGAGCTGGTGGAATTCCAGATTGACGGCACGCATGGCTCCGCCGTCGCCGGCCTGAACAAGTGCGTCGCGCAGCAGCGCGCCCACACGCCCAAGCCGGTCTGGAACCCGGACCTGCCGGTCACCGAATCCTTCCGCAGCCAGTGGCAGGAGGTCCCCGCGAACGCCGAGCTGGACAACGGGTTCAAGCTGCAGTGGGAAGAATTCCTCCGCGACGTCGTCGCCGGCCGCGAACACCGCTTCGGCCTGCTCTCCGCGGCCCGCGGCGTCCAGCTCGCCGAACTGGGCCTGCAGTCCAACGCCGAGCGCCGCACCATCGATATCCCGGAGATCACGCTCTGATGACCTCCCTCATTCTTCCCATGTACGACGGCGGCACCCGCCAGTACCGGCTCGGGGACGCCCCCCCGCTGGAGGAAGCCGACGGCGCCGCTGGCGTCACGGCGCGCCTACGCCGCGGCCCATGTCATTCCCGAAGTCACCGCCGACAACACGCCGGGCGCCCCGGCCCGGCTGGACTGGGACGCCACCCTGGCGTACCGGCACGAGCTCTGGTCCTACGGCCTGGGCGTGGCCGATGCCATGGATACCGCCCAGCGCGGCATGGGCCTGGACTGGGACGCCACCCAGCAGCTCATCAAACGCACCGGCGCCGAAGCAGCTTCAGTGGTTGCCTCCGGCGCTGCCGCGACCGCCGGCAAGACCGTGCGCGATCTCGTCTCCTGCGGCGCCGGGACCGACCAGCTGGACCTGGCAACGCTGCCCTCCGGCGCAGCCGGCCTCCAGGCGGTCCTAAACGCCTATCGCGAGCAGATCGCCGTCGTCGCCGAAGCGGGGCCGAAGGTGATCCTGATGGCCTCGCGGGCGCTGGCGAAGGTGGCCGGCGGGCCGGATGACTACCTGCATGTCTACTCGACCCTGCTGCATGAGGCGGACCGGCCGGTCATCCTGCACTGGCTGGGCACCATGTTCGATCCGGCGCTGGCGGGGTACTGGGGCTCCGACGACGTCCCCACCGCCACCGGGACGTTCCTGTCCCTGATCCGGGAGCACGCTGACAAGGTCGACGGGGTCAAGGTCTCGCTCCTGGACGCCGCCCACGAAGTGGCCCTGCGGGCCGCCCTGCCCGAGACCGTCCGCCTCTACACCGGCGACGACTTCAACTACCCCGAACTCATCGACGGCGACGGCACGCATCACTCGGATGCCCTGCTGGGCATCTTCGCGGCAATTTACCCGGCAGCCTCGGCGGCCCTGCAGAGCTACGACGCCGGCAACGCTGCGGAAGCGCGGGCCATCCTCGACTCCACCCGGGAGCTGGGCAAGCACATCTTCAGCGCCCCCACCTTCTACTACAAGACCGGCATCGCGTTCCTGTCCTGGCTGAACGGCAAGCAGCCCGGATTCCAGATGGTGGGCGGGCTGCACTCCGGCCGGTCCGTGGTGCACCTGGCGAAGACCTTCGAACTGGCAGACCGGGCCGGACTGATCACGAACCCCGCCCTGGCCGCCTTCCGGATGTCGGATTTCCTGCGGATCAACGGGGTGGCGGCATGAGCGACGTGTCCGGCTTCTCACGGTTGTCACTGAACAGCGCCACCACCAAGAAGTGGACCCTGGCCGAGGCTGTTGACGGCTGCGTGCGCGCCGGGATCCCGGCGATCGGGCCGTGGCGGGACACCGTGCACGACGCCGGCCTGGACAAGGCCGCCCGGCTGATCAGGGACGCCGGGCTGCGCGTGTCCTCGCTGTGCCGCGGCGGCTTCCTCACCGCCCCCGACGCCGCCGGCCAGGCCGCAGCACTGGCGGACAACCGGGCCGCCATCCTGGAGGCCGTGGCCCTGGACACCCGGGACCTGTTCCTCGTGGTCGGCGGCCTGGCACCGGGGGAGAGGGACGTCGTCGCGGCCCGCCGGCGCGTGGCCGACCGCCTCGAGGACCTGGTCCCGTTCGCCTCCGAAAACGGAGTCCGGCTGGTCCTCGAACCGCTGCACCCGATGTACGCCGCGGACCGGGCCCTGATCTCCACCCTGGGCCAGGCCCTGGACCTGGCGGCCCCCTACGACGCGAAGGCGGTCGGCGTCGCCGTCGACACCTTCCACGTCTGGTGGGACCCGGAACTGAAGACGCAGATCGAACGGGCCGGCCGGGAAAACAGGATCGCCTCCTACCAAGTGTGCGACTTCAACCTCCCCATCGCCGCGGACGCCCTGCTGTCCCGGGGCATGATGGGTGACGGCGTCATCGACTTCGCGACCATCGGCACCTGGGTCCGGGACGCCGGATACACCGGCGACATCGAAGTGGAAATCTTCAACCAGGAGATCTGGGACGCCGACGGCGATACCGTCCTGGCCACCATGAAGGACCGCTACGCCAAACTCGTGCTGCCCCACGCCTGACCGGCGCCCGGCACAACACCCGCTGCGGCCGCTCAGCTGTTGTGCCGGGCGAAACGCAGGATCGTGAGGAGGGCGGGCGCGAGCTCGTCCTCCATCTGCCGGTACATGTCCTCGCCGCGGCGGTAGGGATCCACGACGTCGTTCTCTGACGCATCCTCCGCGAGGGCCAGATGCCGTACCGCAGCGGCCCGGACGGGTAACGCCCGCCAGAAGGCCGGGAGGTCCGCCGCCGGAGCCTGTGCACCGTCGTTCTGCTCTGTGTCTCTTTGTTCAAGGACCTTTAGCATTCGCGCGAACTCGCGGATGGTGAAAGTGCGTCGGAGCAGGGAAGCATCCATCTGCAGCACTTCGCCCCTGTGCCGCGCGGCCATGGTCAACACCAGGTCCGTGTCGCGCAGGATTTTCGGAGTCAGCTGGCGGGCAGCAAAGCCGTCGGCTGTTCCGCCGTAGTTCCGGATGATGTCCGCTGAGCTGGGCTGGACAGCCTCGCCCACCATGGCCCGTGTGCCGGCGCTCTCCACGCGGAAGGCGCCGGGCCTCACCTGGTCGAGACCGGACCGGAGCAAGCGCTCCGCAACGGGCGAGCGGCAGATATTGCCGGTGCAGACAGTGAGGATCCGAATGGGTGAGGACGTTTCCAAGGTTTCCAGTTTCCGGTGAGGAGATTCATGGGTTCGGAGACGCGGATGCGACGTAGCTTTCGAGCTTATCCTCCTTGGGCGCAGTCGCGACTTTCTCCACTCTGTCACGGCGATGGACACGGCGCAGCAGAATAATTCCGGGCCCGGATGCGTTTCACAGGTTACCGGCCGGAAGAAGGATTTACGTGTCTACGCCCAAGCATGCCGCACTCGCCGATGCCCGCGACCGTGCCCTTGAAGTGCGCGCGCTCTATGAGATTCTCGAGCGGCGCCTGAACGGAAAGGTCTGGACGGACCACGAGCTCATGATGGGGTTCTCGAACGACGTCGGGTACATCGGGCGGCTCCTGCTGGCCCACGAAGGCACCTGGGATATTGACGGGGATCCCACTGCGGAGCTCGAGCACAAACTTTCGGAATCGCTTTGGTGGATTTTCGTTCTTGCTGATCGCCTCGACATCGACATGACCGATGCCTACAACAAGACGATGGACAAGATCCGGGCCGGCCTCGACAACGCCGTGAAGGGCTGAGTTTTCCCGATGAATGCGTCCGGCCGGCGCCGAATCGTCGCCTTCGTGGCGGCGGCGATCGGCGTCGCGCTGGCAGTCGTTCTTCTCCTGGTCTCCTCGGGATCCGACACTCTGCATCGTCCAGATGCGAAACACAGTCCGGAACCAAATTCGCTCGAGGCACCGTCCGCGGCTGCCGACGAATTCTCACCGATCACGGCCTCGACGCTGGGCTCCCCGAGCACGGCAGTGCCCGGGACCGACGAGCAGTGGCACTTGGTCTACGAACTTCACCTGACGAACGTCAGGCCGCAGCCGTCCACCGTGGAGAGCATCGACGTCCTGGACGCCGCCAACGAGGGCCGGATTGTCGAGACGTTTTCGGGAGCTGACCTCCAGCGCCGGTTGCGGACGCTGGGTTCGAGGCCCACCACGAGCCTGGCGCTCGAGCCGAATGGCGCCCGCCTCGTGCTCATTGAACTCGACTTCGACGGCCCCGAAGACGTTCCGAACGCGTTGGTGCATCGCTTCCATGTCCTCACGGCGCCTGTCGACGGCGGCAGCGCTTACGCGCAAACCGCCTACATGGCGGCGCCCCTCCCGCTCGACGGCGGCGCCACCGTGGTCGGGCCGCCGTTGACCGGCGCGGGCTGGGTGGCCGGGAATGGCTGCTGCGCCACCGACGGCGTGCACCGTGCCACGGTGCTGCCGATCAACGGAGCCCTGCACGCCGCACAGCGCTTCGCCATCGACTGGATTCGCCTCGACAGCCAGGGCCGGCTGGTCAACGGCGACCCCGCCGATGTGCGCAGCTACACCGCATATGGTGCGGACATCGTTGCTGTTGCCGGCGGCACCGTGGTGGGCGCACTGGATACCCTCGACGACCAGATCCCTGGCCAGCTGCCCGACCCCGGCACGATCACGCTGGAGAACGTCCTCGGCAACCACGTCACGGTACGCCACGGCGACGGCCGTTACGCCACGTACGCGCACATGCAGAAGGGCTCGGTGGCCGTCGGGGTGGGCAGCAGTGTCCTGCCCGGCCAGACGCTGGGCAGGATCGGCAACACGGGAAACACCTCCGCGCCGCACCTGCACTTCCAGATCACGGAAGGCAGATCGGTCCTCGGCTCGGACGGACTGCCGTTCGTCGTCGACCGCTTCAGGCTCCAGGGCCGGATGAACGCGCAGCGGTGGGCGGCTGCCACGACGCTGGAGGGCACGTGGAACGAGGGACTTCTCCCGAGCCCGAGCCCACGCAGCGCCGAGATTCCGCTCGACGTCGACATTGTTGACTTCGGGGACCGCCGCTGACAGCAGCGATCGACTAGATGAAGCCGAAGACGGGCGGGAAGACCACCACCACTGCCGCTGCCCAGACGCCGTAGACCGGCAGGTAGCGTGTTTGCCAGCGCTCCACCGCGGCAAACGGGAGGCGCCCGCGCAGGAATCCGACGGCGAGCCAGGCCGCGCGCAACAAGTGCACCAGCAACAGCAGGTTCAGCCCGAGCGCGGCGATCTTGTTGGGGCTAAAGCCGAACTCGGCGATACGGGTCAGCATTGCGGTCAGCATCACAGCATCGACCGCAAGGGCCGCGATGACGAGGGCCAACTGCAGGGCATCGAACGGTCCGGGCGGGGCGAGCGGGTCGCGGGCGGAAATTGAGTAGAGCAGCAGGCAGAGGACCAGCACGAGGATCGCGTCCATGAGAATCAGCAGGTTGCGGTCGATGTCGGCGAAACCGCCCGCCGTGGCAAGCACGGCCAGCAGGACCAGCAGCATGGCAACAGTCAGCGGCGTGAATACGCGGGTGAGGACCGGAGCGATATTTCCACCACCTGCTGCTTGGCCTCGACGAGCCAGGCGGCGACCACGAGAGCCCCGGGCACAGCGAACGGCAGGACCCAATCTTCCACGACCGGCTGGAAATCGGCGCCCACAACCCGGAGCGTCGCGAGGGTGAGCGCGATCAGGACTGCGCCGCCGAGCGCCAGCAGCGTGTAGTAGATCGCAAGCTCGCCGGTAAACCGGACAAAGTCCATGCGCCGCTTGTCGGACCGCCATCTCCCGCCGACGTAGGCCATTCCGGTCAGCACGCCCAGGATGACCGGGGCGTGCAGGGCAGCGAGCAACCCCGTGGCGCCGTCCGGGGCGAACGGATAGAGGTTGAGCACCGCCGCAAGGGCGGCAAACGGGACGATCAGGGTCGCCGCCACCGTCCAGGTGAAACGCCGCTTCCATGCGAAGTACGCCGCTACGAAGGGGAAGACGAGCAGGCCCAGGTTGCGCATCAGGGCGGCGCCGTCGCCGATCCAGACAGTTCCGGCCTTGACCGCCACGCCGGCCCCGACGGCGAGTGCGAGGACGACGGCCAGCTCGCGCCAAGGGGAGGTGCCGGCGTCGCCGGAACCCTCGGGCACCAGGACGAGCTGCTTCCACAGCCGGTCGGAGTGCTCGCGGGCAAACTCGCGTGAGACAGCGTCCAGGTTGCCCATCCGCTTGATGGCGACGAGGAAGGCCTCCTCGTCATCGAGGCCGGTCGCCTGCCGGTCGGCGATTTGCTCGCGCAGGTGGTCCTCCAGCTCATCGACGTCGGCGGGGGAGATCGCCCGGTTCCGCTGGACGTATCCGCGCCACCGATCGATCTGGGCCTCCAGCTCAGCGTGCGGCGCCATCACGCCCATCCCTCAGTCGCGGCCGCCGGCCCCTGCGTGGTCTGCCACACCTGGCGCAGCGCGTCCGCGACGACGGTCCACTGCTCCTGCCGGTCGGCAAGGGCGTCCCGGCCGGCGGGGGTGATGGTGTAATGCTTGCGCCGGCGACCGGCGTCGGAAGTCCCCCACAGCGAGGATACGTAACCCAGCCGCTCGAGCCGGTGCAGCAGCGGGTAGAGCATCCCGTCCGTCCACTGCATGCCGCCGCCCGAGAGCTCACTCACGCGCTTGAGGATTGCGTAGCCGTACAGGTCGCCGTCCGCCAGGATGCCCAGCACAAGGGGAGTGGCCGAGGCGGCGACCAGGTCTTTATCAATGCGCACTGCGCCTCCTATACCTAGAGCTGAAGGGTATCAAACATAGTAGCTCTAGGTATACGAATCCTTTCGCAATTCAGGGCGCGGCAGCCTCTTGCGACTCCCGTCCCAGCCAGGCCAGGGCTGCGGTGACGAGGGCTTCGGTTCCGGTCTGTAGGGTCGGTTGGAGGACGGGCAGGAACATCGGCGAGTGGTTCGCCGGAATGTCCTCCTGCACGCGGTGGGCCCGTACGGCGGCGCGGTAGGTTTCCGGGTCCGTTCCGCCGATGCCCCAGTAGGTGTAGGGGATGTTGCCGGCCCGGGGGATGTCGCTGAAGTCTTCGCTGGCTGTTTGGAGCTCCAGGCTGCCGGCCCGGTCGCCGAAATAGGCGCTGAATGCCGCCGCGACGCGCGTTGTTGATGCGTCGTCGTTGACGGTGAGCGGGAAACGGTCGAAGATCTCGAATTCCGGTTCTTTGGGGGAGCCGCTGGCGGTGCACTCGGACTGGACGATGCGCCGGACAGAGTCGAGAATCCGCTGCCTTGTGGCGTCGGTATAGGTGCGCAGATTCAGTTCCATCACTGCCGAATCGGGGATGATGTTGCTTTTGGTCCCGGCGTGAAGGCTTCCCACGGTGAGGACGGCGGGTTCGGTGGGTGGGATTTCGCGGGAAATGACTGTCTGCAGGCGAATGACGATCATGGCGGCCAGGACCACAGGGTCAACGGTGTTCTGCGGCGTCGAGCCGTGGCCGCCGCGGCCGTGGACCGTGATGCGGATGCTGTCGGCGCTGGATAAGACCGGGCCGTGCCGGGTAGCGACGTGGCCCGCGACGCCCGGCAGCACATGCTGGGCGAGGGCGACGTCGGGCGCAGGGATCCGTTCCAGGAAGGCATCGGCGAGCATGCCGCGGGCTCCGTCGCCGGTCTCCTCCGCCGGCTGGAACAGGGCCACGAGCGTGCCGCGCCACAGGTCCCGATGATCGGCGAGCAGTCTGGAGGCGCCCAGCAGGCATGCGACGTGAACGTCGTGCCCGCAGGCGTGCATGACCGGCACGCGGTCGCCGCCTTGGTCCTCGGCTGTGACGGTGCTTGCATAGCCGGCACCGGTCCGTTCCTGCACGGGCAGCGCGTCCATGTCCGCACGGAGCAAAACCGTTGGCCCGTGGCCATTCTGCAGCACCGCCGCGACGCCTGTTCCCCCGATCCCAGACTGCGTTTGGAAGCCGTAGGAACTCATGTCGCGCGTCACGTTGGCGGCGGTGCGGAGTTCCTGGTGTGAGAGCTCGGGGTTTTGGTGGAGGTCCTTGTAGAAGTCTTCCTGTTCCGCGCGGATGGACTCGTAGTGCTGCAGTATCTGTGCGGTCGCGTCCACGATGCCTCCTTTCATCCGGCTGGAGCGTCCTGCCCTGGCTCCTGTCCCAACCTACGCCGGGCCGGTCCGGCCTGCCAGGAATTTCCCTGTCGCCTGCCAGGACCATGCGGCCGCGGTGCCTTGACGCATCTCTGACCTTCCGCATATCCTGAACGAACGGTCGGTAATTATTTATCGGAAATTCACTAGGAGCAACCATGGCATCGCAGACCCTGCAGTCAGTGCCCGCCGAGCCATCGCCGGAACGGCATGAACCGAGCCCCGAGGACGCGGCCCGGCGCGACGCCGAGGGCCAGGCCTACTTCGACAAGGTCATGGCCGAAGATTCCCGGATCGAACCGCGGGACTGGATGCCCCCGGCCTACCGCAAAACGCTCCTGCGCCAGATCTCCCAGCACGCCCACTCGGAGATCATTGGCATGCAGCCCGAAGCCAACTGGATCTCCCGCGCCCCGAGCCTGAAGCGCAAGGCCATCCTCATGGCCAAGGTCCAGGACGAGGCAGGCCACGGCCTCTATCTCTACTCCGCCGCCGAGACCCTCGGCCAGCCGCGTGATCAGATGATGCAGGACCTGATGGACGGCAAAGCCAAGTACTCCTCCATCTTCAACTACCCGGCCCGCACTTGGGCCGACATGGGTGCCATCGGGTGGATGGTCGACGGCGCCGCGATCGCCAACCAGGTGCCGCTCTGCCGCGCGTCCTTCGGCCCCTACGGCCGGGCCATGGTGCGGGTCTGCAAGGAAGAGTCCTTCCACCAGCGCCAGGGCTTCGAGATCCTGCTGGAACTCTCCCACGGCACTCCCGAACAGAAGCAGATGGCGCAGGACGCGGTGAACCGCTGGTACGCCCCGGCCCTGATGATGTTTGGCCCGCCTGATGACGACTCGCCCAACTCCAAGCAGTCCATGGCCTGGAACATCAAGCGGTTCAGCAATGACGAGCTGCGCAACCGGTTTGTCGGCATGATGATGGAGCAGGTCAAGGTCCTCGACCTGACGCTTCCGGATAAGGACATCCGGTTCAACGAGGAAACCAGGAAGTGGGAGCACGGGCCGCTGGATTGGGCTGAATTCCACGAAGTCCTGGCCGGCCGCGGCCCCTGCAACGCCCAGCGCCTGGAACGGCGCCGCGAGGCACACCAGAACGGCGCCTGGGTACGCGAAGCCGCAGCGGCTTATGCCGAAAAACAGAGCCGCAAGCAAGCACAGAAGGATTCAGCAGCATGACCTCCTCATCACCCGAAACCCACGCAGGCAACGTCTGGCCGATCTGGGAAGTATTCGTCCGCTCCAGCCGCGGCCTGTCCCACGTCCACGCAGGATCCCTGCACGCACCCGACGCGGCCATGGCCCTGCGCAACGCCCGGGATCTCTACACCCGCCGCAACGAAGGCGTGTCCATCTGGGTGGTCCCGGCCGACGCCATCGCCTCCAGCGACCCCGATTCCAAGGGTTCCTTCTTTGAATCCCCGCAGGGCAAGGACTACCGGCACGCCACGTACTACACCAAGAGTGAGGGCGTGAAGCACCTGTGAGCACACCTGAAACTGCAGAAGAAACGGGCGGCCACGGGGACATCTCCGTCGGCGTATCCGGTGCCGGTGCCAGCGGCGACGGGACGGCCAGCGCCACCCGCATCACCCCCGGCAATGCCCTCCGCCCCGAGGACATCGCGCTGGCCGTCAGCCGCGGCTCCGCGAAGCCGAGCGAGGACGCCGCTGAGTTCGCCCTGCGCTTGGGCGACGACGCCCTAATCCTTGCCCAGCGCCTGGGCCACTGGATCTCCCGCGCGCCGGAACTCGAAGAGGACGTCGCCCTCGGCAACATCGCCCTGGACGAGCTGGGCCACGCCCGGTCCTTCCTCAGCTACGCCGGCGGACTGGACGGGCGCAGCGAGGACGATCTCGCCTACTTCCGCCGCGAGCACGAGTTCCGCTCGGCTGCCCTCTTCGAGCAGCCGAACGGGGACTTCGCCGTCACGATCGCCCGGCAGTTCGTGGTCAGCCATTACCAGTTCGAGCTCTACCGCCGGCTGACCTCCTCCACCGACTCCACCCTGGCCGGCATCGCCGCCAAGGCGGTCAAGGAAGTGGACTACCACCGGGACCACAGCACCCAGTGGGTCCTGCGCCTGGCCCTTGGCACGGACGAATCGCGCCAGCGCATGATCCACGCGTTCAAGGTCATCTGGCCCTTCGTGGACGAGCTGTTCCGCGACGACGAACTCACCGGACGCCTCAGCGAAGCCGGCGCCGCGCCCCAGCCGTCCAGCCTGCGCGAGGACTTCGACCGGCTCACCGGCGAGGTCCTGGCCGAAGCCGAGCTCGAGGTCCCCAACGTCCAGCCAACACCGGGCGGTGGCCGCCGCGGCCTGCACTCCGAACACCTCGGCTACATCCTCGCCGAGATGCAGGTGCTCGCCCGCGAGCACCCCGGAGCCAGCTGGTAGGCGCCATGGAAATGTTCGTTTCTGACCCGGAAACCGCGGAGCGCCGCAACGCCGCCCAGGGCAACACCGCCCAACAGAAGGCCTGGGCGGTGGCTGCCACAGTCTGCGACCCCGAAATCCCGGTCCTCACCATTGCGGATCTCGGCATCCTGCGCGATGTCCAGGTTTCGAAGGAACCAAGCGCTGGCGACGGCGGCATGGTTCCCGCCGTCCAGGTCACCATCACCCCGACCTACTCCGGCTGCCCTGCCATGGACGCCATCCGGGATGACCTCACGGCAGCTTTCCATGGTGCGGGGTACCCTAGCGTCCGGGTGGAACTTGTCCTCTCGCCGGCCTGGACCACGGACTGGATGAGCGAGGAAGGCAAAGCCAAGCTGGAGCAGTACGGGATCGCCCCACCCTCTGGCCACTCGGCGGCCACCCGGCACGCCGGCCCCATCCGGCTCTCGCTCGCCGTCAAATGTCCCCAGTGCTCATCATTGAACACCAAAGAACTCACCCGCTTCGGTTCCACCTCCTGCAAGGCGCTCTACGTATGCCAGGACTGCAAAGAACCGTTCGACTACTTCAAAGTTTTGTAAGGAACAGGTGCCTCCATGAAGGTTGTCCGCCAGAGCGCCGCGGAGTCGGCCGCAGCCACCGGCCGCCGTCGTGCGTCCTTCCACACCCTGACGGTAGACGAAGTCCGCCGGCTCACCGACGACGCCATCGAAGTGACGTTCGGCGTCCCGGCCGAGCTCGCCGGACAGTTCGACTACCTGCCGGGCCAGTACGTCGCGCTGCGCACCACCCTGCCGGACGACGACGGCCAGCCCCACGAGATCCGCCGCAGCTACTCGATCTGCGCCGAACCGCGCAGCTTCGCGGACGGCTCCAGCGAAATCCGCGTGGCCATCAAGAAGGACCTCGGGGGCCTGTTCTCCACGTGGGCCAACGCCGAACTGAAGGCCGGCGACGCCCTGGACGTCATGAGCCCCATGGGCGCCTTTGTCTCCAAGCACGGCCGCGACGGCAAGCCGGTGGAACAAAACGTCATGAACTCCATGAACGATCCGAAGGAATTGGAAAACAGCTTGGCGGGGGAACCGGGTTCGTTCGTGGCGATCGCCGCCGGCTCCGGCATCACGCCCGTGATCGCCATCGCCCGGACCCTGCTGGCGGCCCACCCGGAGACCCGTTTCGACCTCATCTACGCCAACAAGGCCGCCATGGACGTGATGTTCCTGGAGGAGCTCGCGGATCTGAAGGACAAGTACCCGGCCCGGCTCGCGCTGCACCACGTGCTCTCCCGTGAACAGCGGATCGCGCCGCTGCTCAGCGGCAGGATCGACGCCGAGAAGCTGCAGGCGCTGCTGGGCACCGCCATCCACGCGGACGACGTCGACGAATGGTTCCTCTGCGGCCCGTTCGAGCTCGTCCAGCTGTGCCGGGACACGCTCGCCGCCCGCGGCGTCGCCCCGGAGCACGTCCGCTTCGAGCTTTTCACCTCCGGCAAGCCGGACCGCCCGGAGGGCAACGTCGGCCGGCCCGTGATCGAGGACGAGTCCAAGGAGACCTACAAGATCACCTTCAAGCTGGACGGCCTGCAGGGCGATGTCACCAGCCCCACCCACGCCCGGGAATCCATTCTCAACGCGGCCCTCCGGGTCCGGCCGGACGTGCCGTTCGCCTGCGCCGGCGGCGTCTGCGGCACCTGCCGGGCCAAGGTGGTCAGCGGCAATGTCACCATGGATGAGAACTACGCCCTGGAGCAGGACGAGCTCGACAAGGGCTACGTCCTGACCTGCCAGTCCCACCCCACCACCCCGGAAGTCACTGTCGACTTCGACGTCTAGGTTTCTTCGACGTCCGCCTTCGAATCCAAGGAGTCCCATGATTTCCCTGTCCATCGCCGACGGCGTCGCCGAGGTAGTGCTCGACGCCCCGCACAAGCTGAACTCCCTCGACGAGCGGGCGCTGGCGGATTTGTCCCGGGCGTACGACGACGCCGCTGACGCCGCCGCGCGCGGAGAGGTCCGTGCACTTCTGCTCCGCGGCGAGGGACGCGCCTTCTGCGCCGGCCGTGACATCGCCGGCGTGACCCCGGAGAGCGACGACGCGCAGGCCTACCTGGGCGGCCTCGTCCAGCCGCTGCTCAAGAAAATGAGCGCCTTCCCGGCGCCCACGTTCGCCGCGGCCCAGGGTGCCTGCCTCGGCGTGGGGCTGGGCCTGCTGCTGGCCACGGACGTGGTCTACGTGGCGGAAAATGCCAAGTTCGGCTCACCGTTCGCCAAGCTCGGCGCCACCCTCGATTCCGGCGGACACTGGTACTTCACCGAGCGCCTGGGCATGCACCGGACCCTGGACCTGATCTACACCGCCGAGCTCATCAGCGGCGCCGACGCCGTGGCCCAGGGCCTGTTCAGCCGGGCCATGCCCGCGGCGGAACTGCTCGAGGCCACCCGGGCGATCGTCGCCAACGTCGCCACCGGCGCCACGGGTGCGTTCCGGGCCAGCAAGGAGCTCGTGGCGCACATCCGGGACCAGCGGCTGGGGCTGTGGGAGGCCATGGCAGAGGAGAACACCGAGCAGGCACGGCTGTGCAAGAGCGAGGACTACGCCGAGGGTTTCCGCGCCTTCCAGGAGAAGCGCAGCCCGGTTTTCAAAGGCTGACAGGCGGCCCCGCGCGGGTCCACAGCACGATATTCCCGAGTACTCGTCTTTGCCTCGAACCATTCTCATTTCCGGAACCCGCTTGTAAAGTTCGGTTATGAGTCTGGGGAGATCTGTAACTAAAGCTGTCATACCCGCGGCCGGACTGGGAACGCGCTTCCTGCCGGCCACAAAGGCAATGCCCAAGGAAATGCTGCCGGTGGTCGACCAGCCCGCCATCCAATACGTTGTGGAAGAAGCCGTCCGGGCAGGGCTGACCGATCTGCTGATGATTACCGGGCGCCAGAAGCGGGCGCTGGAAGACCACTTCGACCGCGAACCCGCACTGGAAAGCGCCCTCGAACGCAAGGGCGATATTGACCGGCTGGACGCAGTACGCCACGCCTCCAGCCTGGGCCCGCTGCACTACGTGCGCCAGGGCGACCCCAAAGGTCTCGGCCATGCGGTCCTGTGCGCCCGCCAACATGTCGGTTACGAACCCTTCGCCGTCCTGCTGGGCGATGACCTGATCGACGAACGGGACGAACTGCTGATCGCCATGATGGACGTCCAGGCCCGGACCGGCGGCTCCGTCGTGGCCCTGATCGAGGTGGATCCGGCGGAAATCAGCGCCTACGGCTGCGCCGACATTTCGGCGGTCCCGGGCCAGGACCACGTGAGGATCAACCGGCTCGTGGAGAAACCCGACGTCGCCGATGCCCCGTCCAACCTGGCCGTGATCGGCCGGTACGTCCTCCACCCGGAGATTTTCGACGTTCTGGAGGACACCCCACCCGGCCGCGGCGGCGAAATCCAGCTCACCGACGCGCTGCAGACCCTCGCCGTGTCCGACTGCGAGGGTGGCGGCGTCTATGGCGTGGTCTTCCGCGGCCGCCGGTACGACACCGGGGACAAGCTCAGCTACCTCAAGGCGGTCATCTCGATCGCCTCCGACCGGGTGGAGTTCGGCGAAGAGCTCCGGGCCTGGATGAAGGCGTTCGTCAGCTAGCGCGTATCCACGTCTTCGAACACCAGGAACGTCTGAGTGTCCAGGACCCCGGGCATGGACTGCAGCTGGTCGAAGATCACCCGGCGCAGGTCGATGTTGTCCACGGCGCGCACCAGCAGGATGACATCGAAGTCCCCGCCCACCAGCGCGATGTGGTGCACCTCCGGGATGGCACGCAGGAGTTCGCGTAGCTCGCGCCAGGAATGCTGGCGCACCTTCAGCGTGACGTACGCCGAAGACTTCAAACCCGCCTTGATGGGATCCACCAGGGCAGTGAACTTGGTCAGCACGCCTTCACCGGTAAGCCGGGCAATCCTGGTGTAGGCGTGGGCGCGGGAAATGTGGACGTTCTCGGCCACCTGCGTTACGGACATCCGACCGTCCCGGGTTAGCTCGGAAATGATGTTCCGGTCCACATCGTCCAGCGGCACCGCCACCTGGTCCGGCTCAAGCTCTGCCATTCGTCTACAACCCCCGCCGGTAATCCAGCTCACACTTACGATTTGTCTTCCAGATTAGGGCAAATTTGTGGACTTCTCCACGATTCGCGGTGAAGGTGGATACGAAACATCGGCTGGCGGCATACTGGGAAAGATTAGTGGCTACAGAAGGACGGACCAATGACGATCTCCGCAGACGACGCTGCGCAACAGCCTGCCGCCTCGGAGGCAGAGCCGGCGCAGCAGGACGCTCAGCAGGCCGCGCCGCAGAACCCAGCCAGCGAGGCCGTGCGCAAGTTCGGCATCACGGCTGAGGACTACATGCTCCCCGCGCGCCATCAGATCCAGATGGTCGGCCCGGACGGGACGCTGAACCCGCACACCGAGCAGGGCACCCAGTCCGGGCACGAATACAGCCTGCCCAGCGAGGCCGAACTCCTGGCCGCCTACGAGCAGCTCGTCGTCGGCCGCCGCGTCAATGACCAGAACTCCGCCCTGGTCCGCCAGGGCCGGATGGCCGTGTATCCCTCGAGCCACGGCCAGGAGGCCTGCCAGGTCGCCGCGGCGCTGTGCCTCGCCGAAGGGGATTGGCTGTTCCCCACGTACCGCGACTCCGTGGCCGTGATGGCCCGCGGCGTGGACCCCGTCCAGACCATGACGCTGTTCCGCGGCGACTGGCACGGCGGCTACGACCCCTCCAAGCACAAGGTCGGCATCCAGTGCACGCCGCTGACCACCCAGCTGCTGCACGCCGTCGGCGTCGCCCACGCCGCCAAGCTCCGCGGCGAGGACACCGTGGTCCTGGCCATGTGCGGCGACGGCGCCACGAGCGAAGGCGACTTCCATGAGGCCCTGAACTTCGCCGCCGTCTTCCACCTGCCCGTGGTCTTCTTCGTCCAGAACAACCAGTACGCGATCTCCGTGCCGCTCGCGCACCAGTCCGTCGCGCCGTCGCTGGCCCACAAGGCCGTGGGCTACGGCATGGCCGGCGAACGCGTGGACGGCAACGACGTCGTTGCCCTGCTCGCCGTCCTCGGCCGGGCGGTCAAGCTCGCCCGCGAAGGCTCCGGCCCGCTCCTCGTGGAGGCGCACACCTACCGGATGCAGGCGCACACCAACGCCGACGACGCCACCCGCTACCGGCAGGACAGCGAAGTCGCCGAATGGGTGGCCAAGGACCCGCTGAGCCGGATGACGACCTACCTGACGGACCGCGGCCTGCTCGACGACGGCCGCGCCGCAACGATCGCCGAAAAGGCAGAGGCGGTCGCCACGCAGCTGCGCGAAGGCCTCAGTGAAGAGGTCCCGGTGGAACCGCAGGACCTCTTCAAGTACGTCTTCTCCACCCCCACCCCGCAGCTGAAGGAACAGTCCGCCATGCTCGCCGACGAACTGGCCCGCGACGCCGCATCCGCATCCACCGCAACGGAGGCCGGGAAATGAGCCCCACGATCACCACGTCCTCCGAGGCGAACGGCAACGTCAGCGCCGCCACCGCCACTGCGGCCGCCAAGGCCGCAGCCGCCGCTGAAAAATCGGGCCCGCAGACCATCACGCTGGCCAAGGCCCTGAACACCGCCATGGCCGACGCCATGCACGCGGATCCCTCGGTCCTGGTCTTCGGCGAAGACGTCGGCATGCTCGGCGGCGTCTTCCGCATCACGGACGGGCTCACCAAGACCTTTGGCACGAGCCGCTGCTTCGACACCCCGCTGGCCGAATCCGGGATCGTGGGCATGGCGGTCGGCATGGCCATGAACGGCATGCGCCCGGTCATCGAGATGCAGTTCGACGCGTTCGCCTACCCGGCCTTCGAGCAGATCGTCAGCCACGTCGCCAAGATGCACAACCGCACCAAGGGCGCCGTGAAGCTGCCCATGGTCATCCGGGTCCCGTACGCCGGCGGCATCGGGGGAGTGGAGCACCACTGCGACTCCTCCGAGGCCTACTACGCGCACACCGCCGGCCTGAAGGTCTTCGCCCCCGCCACCGTGGCGGACGGCTACCGGATGCTCCGCGAAGCCATCGACTCCGACGACCCGGTCATGTTCATGGAGCCCAAGAAGCTGTACTGGTCCAAGGACCAGGTGGACCTGGACGCGCTGCGGGCCGAGCACGCCGTGAACACAGAGCGCGGCACGTCTACCGAGGGCCGGGCCGCCGTCGCCCGCCCCGGCGCCGACGCCACGCTGATCGCCTACGGGCCGTCCGTCCCGACGGCGCTCGCCGCCGCCGCTGCGGCCGCCGAGGAGGGCCGCTCGCTCGAGGTGATCGACGTCCGCTCGATCGTCCCGTTCGACGACGAGACCGTCTGCGCCTCGGTCCGCAAGACCGGCCGCGCCGTGGTCATCGCCGAGGCCCACGGCTTCGCGTCCGTGGCCTCCGAAATCGTCGCCCGGGTCCAGGAACGCTGCTTCCACCACCTGGCCGCGCCGATCCGCCGCGTCACCGGCTTCGACGTGCCCTACCCGGCGCCGAAGCTTGAGCACTACTACCTGCCCGGCGTGGACCGCATCCTCGACGCCGTTGACGACCTCCAGTGGGAAGACTGACCATGAGCGAACCGAAAGTATTCCTCCTCCCGGACCTGGGCGAAGGCCTTACCGAAGCCGAACTTGTGAACTGGCTCGTGGCCGTGGGCGATGAGATCCGCGTGGACCAGCCGATCGCCGAGGTGGAGACGGCCAAGTCCATGGTGGAGGTGCCCTCGCCGTACGCCGGCACCGTGGCCGTGCTGCACGGCGAGCCCGGCCAGACGCTCGACGTCGGCAAGCCGCTGATCTCCGTCATGCCCACTGGTTCCGTTTCCGCTGGTGGCGCCGCCACAGGCAATGCCGCCCCCGCCCCTTCGCCGGACAGCATTCGTCCTGCGGACGATGCTGCCGGCTCCGACAGGCCCGATGCCACTCCCGGGGCGGCATTGCCTGCGGCGGCTGAGTCTGTTTCCTCGCCGGCTGATGTTGCGGCCGAGGCTTACCGCGAGGAGGAGAAGGCTGGGTCCGGCAATGTCCTGATTGGGTATGGGACTCCTGGCGGGCATGGGGTTGCTCGGCGGAGCCGGGCTCCTAAGCGGGCTGCGGTGGCCGAGTCGGGTTCCGGGGTGTCTGCCGCCGAGAAGGCTGCCGATGACCTGTTGCTGATGCGGACCCGGGTTCCCGGGAAACTGGGGGCCGTTATTTCTCCGCTGGTTCGCCGGATGGCGCGCGATCATGGGGTTGATTTGGGGGGACTCCAGGGGTCGGGGGCCAGCGGGCTCATCATGCGGCGGGACGTGGAGGCCGTGATCAAGCCGTCTCCGATGGCGGAGCGCGCAGTGGGGGCTCCTGCCGCTCCTGCTGCTCCTGCCGCGGCGTCGGTTCCGTCCCACACGGATGCGCGGACCGGGCTGGGCATCTCCGGGCGTACCGCCGTCCGGGGCGTGCGGAAGGCTGTGGCGGCGAACATGACGCGCAGCCGGTCCGAGATCCCGGAAGCCACGGTGTGGGTTGATGTGGACGCCACGGCGCTCGTGGAGATGCGTGCCGCGCTGAAGAAGTCCGACCCGCACAACGTTCCGGGCCTGCTGGCTTTCATCGCACGGTTCGTCGTCGCGGGACTGAAGAAGTACCCGGAGCTCAACACCAGGATCGTGACCACCGAGGACGTCGCCGGCGGCGCCATGCAGGAGATTGTGGCCTTCGACGGCGTCAACCTCGGCTTCGCGGCGCAGACCGACCGCGGACTGATGGTCCCGTCCGTGCGGAACGCGGACAAGCTCAGCGCCCGCGAACTGGACGCGGAGATCCGCCGCCTCACCGCCGTCGTGCGCGAGGGCAAGGCGACCCCGGCGGAACTGGGCAGCGGCACGTTCACGCTGAACAACTACGGCGTGTTCGGGGTGGACGGATCCGCCGCGATCATCAACCACCCCGAGGTGGGGATCCTCGGCGTCGGGCGGATCATCGACAAGCCCTGGGTGGTCGACGGCGAGCTCGCGGTCCGCAAGGTCACCGAACTGACGCTCACGTTCGACCACCGGGTGTGCGACGGCGGCGCGGCCGGCGGTTTCCTGCGCTACGTGGCCGACGCGATCGAGAACCCGGGGTCGGTGCTCGCGGACATGTGAGGCGGGCGGGAACCGCACATTCAGTTCTGCACGGTTAGTCGTGTGCAGTTAGTTTTGTGCGGTCCCCGGCCTCCTCTCCGCCTTGTTCCCGGCTTTCGCCGCCGGCTTCTTCGCCGCGGAGGCTGACAGCCGCCCCGCCAGCCATGACGCAGGCAGGAGCAGCAGCCAGAAGAACGGCGTGTAGGAGTTGAGGGTGAACGCCGCCGGAATCGAGAGCAGGAAGACCAGCGCAACGGCCACGCGCGCGTTGAAGATGCGGCCGTGGACGTGGGCGGCCATCTCGCGGTCCATCAGTCCGGCGTGCTTCGCGTAGCCCCAGATGGCGGCCAGCATCAGGTAGACCGCGGAAATGTTGGCGGCGTACAGAATGCTCGGCCACGGTGTGGGGTCGTCGCCGTAGTCGCTGAGGATCGAGGTCGGACCGGGGAGCATGGCGATGAAGAACAAGAGGGCCAGATTCAGCCGGGCCAGGTTCGCGTTGAAGCGGCGGATGAGGGCAAAGTCGGCGTGGTGGGACATCCAGGTCTTGGCGATGATGACAAAGGACAGGGCGTAAGCCAGTAACTGCGGCAGGGCCGCAACCAAGGCGCTGTCCAACTGCGCCGCGGGGATACCCTCGGGCAATTTCAGGTCCAAGGCCAGCAGGGTCAGGGCAATGGCGAAGACGGCATCGCTGAAGTACACCATCCGCTCCACGGACGTGCCGGCATTCAATGGGAGCCACCCCCAATCGTTCGGTGGAGCCCCTGGCCCCTCGACGGAAGTTGCCCACAGGCTACACCGCGGCGGGAGCCAAGACGAGGGCATCCCGGCACACCCGCGCATTGACCGGACGGGCACGCTCCCCGGGAATTGCCAGCAGGCATGGGTAGAATCGAGGCCTATACAAAGCACCAACACCACCGCACTACAACGCCGGAAAAGCGTCGGAAATACGGAGATTCAATGTCACGATGGCTCGAGGTCGGTCCGGACAACTACGTACTGACAACTCAAGGTTCCCTGCTCAACACAGGCCTGGTGGTCGGCACCGAGCGCGCCATGGTGATCGACACCGGCGGCGGGCCCCGGCAGGGCCGCGAGATCCTGGCCGCCGTGCGGGAAAAGACCGGGCTGCCCCTCGTCGTCGTCAATACGCATGCCCACTACGACCACTTCTTCGGCAATGCCATCTTTGCTGATGACGGTGTCACGGAATTCTGGGCGCACGAGAACTGCGCCGCGGAAATCGAGGAGAACGGCGACGAACAGCGCAGGCTCGTAGCCTCGGCGGAGCCGGAGATGGCGGCAGGGCAGGGCACTGACGCTGAGTTGGTGGTCCCGAACGCGATCGTGAAGGATCAGCCGGTACTGGTGGACCTTGGCGGGCAGAGCGTCACCTTGTTCTATCTGGGCCGCGGCCACACCGACGGCGACCTCCTGGTCGGCACGGCCAGCACCCTCTACGCCGGCGACCTCGTGGAGCAAGGTTCCCACCCGTCCTTCGAGGACTCGTACCCGGAAGACTGGGCCGATGCCCTCCGGCACCTGTCCGCGCTGCGGCACCGCTACGAATTCCTGATTCCCGGCCACGGCGAACCGTGCTCGGACCAGTTCGTCAAGACCATGGCCAACACCATGACCACCGCGGTCCGGCAGGCCATCCAGGCCACCCGGGAAACCCCGGACGACGCGACCAAGGCCATTCCGATTTTGCCGTACGGGCCAGAGCAGTCGCGCTGGTTCATCAAGCGCCTGCAGGACACGCAGGCCAACCGCTAGGGCCAGGATTTTGGCGGCTGAGGGGCAGTGCGCCCGCCACTGCCCCTAGACTTGTCCCTTGAACGATGTCAATCGAGCACTGCAGCGGTCTGCGCTGTGATCCCTGGGGGGAACAAACATGCCAGAACCGGTCGAAAACAAGACCGCCAACGCCCTCGCTGAAGCTGAAGCAGCTGCAGAGCAGGCCCAACTCCCGCGCCGGAGAGACCGCCGCCGCGGCGACGACTCCGACGCCTGGACAGGAACCATGCCCATCATTTCCAGCAACCAGGCCGAGCAACGCCCGACAGCCCCCAGCAGTTCCTGGGCGGAGGCTGCCGCCGCGGCCGACGCACCGCCCGCGCGGCCGCAGCCTGCAAAACCGTCCAAGGATCCTGCCCTGAAGCCGCCTGCCCCCCAGGCCGCTCCTGCCGTGCCGGCCCAGCCCACCCGTTCCACCCGCTCGGCCAGCAAGGCGGCCGCCCTGGCGGACGCCCCGGTACCCGACTTCATCAGTTCCCCTGGTCTTTTCGTCCGCGAACAGAAGCCCCGGCCCATCGGTGGTTTCCGCGGGGCGCTCTACAACCTGACTGGCGGCGGGCTAAACCTGGGCCCGAGCGCCAGGCAGCGGGAAGAAGACGAGCTGGCCCGGCGCATCTCCCGCCAACTCCAGGGCAGCTACAACACGGCAGTCCTGAGCCTCAAGGGCGGCATCGGCAAGACCTCCACCACGGTCGGCGTCGGCCTGACCCTGGCCGAGTTCCGGGGCGATCCTCCCTGCGCGATCGACGCCAACCCCGATTCCGGCGACCTCGTGGAACGGGCCCTCGGCGAGGGGATCTACCAGCAGCAGAGCCCGCGCACCATCACGGACCTGCTCATGAACATCGAGTCCGTCGATTCCCTCACGGCGCTGGCCCGCTACATGCACCATGCCGGCAGGCTCCACCTCATTGCCGGCGAACAGGATCCCGAGGTATCGGATTCGCTGACGGCCGAGGCATACCTGCGGATCCGCAAGCTCATCGCCGGCTACTACTCCGTTGCCCTGATCGACTGCGGTACGGGCGTGACGCACAATGCCATGAGCGGGATCCTGCAGTCGGCGGACAACCTGATCATCGCGGCCGGCTATGCCGTCAGCGGCGCCAAGCGGGCCCGCAGCACCCTGCACTGGCTGGCCAGCCACGGCTACGAAGACCTGGCCCGCAACGCCGTCGTGGTCATCACCGACAAAGACGAGGTGTCCACCCGGGTGGACAAGGACGCCATCGAGGAACACCTCTCCGGCATCTGCCGCCAGCTGATCGCCGTTCCGCACGACCGCGGAGTGGCTGACGGCGACCTCGTCACCTTGGACGTGCTCCGCCCCGAAACTCGGCGGGCCTACCGCGAGATCGCCGCGGCAATTGTCGACGGATACAGCTAGGCCCGTCCGGCCGGGCCGCCGCGGTGGATTAAGGCGCGGTAGATTAAGGCATGGCCAACAACTTCGTCGGGGATGACGCCGCCCGCCACCTCCAGGACCTACTCCTGGGGACCGAGAACGTCGAAGACTTCCTGAACCGTCTCGCGGAATTTTCGGCCGCCACGCTGAGCCACACGACGGGCGCCGAGGTTGAGTGCGGCGTCACGCTGCAGCGCCGCAAACGGACCATGACGGTCGCGGGCAGCAGCCCCCGGGCCGTTGTGCTGGACCGCATCGAGCAAAGCCTCGGTGCGGGGCCCTGCATCGAGGCTTTGCGGACCAAAACCGTGATCCTGCTCGCGGATGTCGACACCGATTCCCGCTGGCCCGACTACCAACGCCAACTCGCAGCCCACGGCTGCCGCAGCACGCTCGGCGTCCCACTGGAAATCGGCGAGGACGCTGCCGCGGCCCTGAACTTCTTCGGGGCGGACACCGGACTGTTCACCGAGGACATCATTGCGGAGGCGTCCGGATTCGCCGATCTCGCCGGCCGTGCCCTGCGGCTGGCCGTGCGGATCGCAACCGTCCAGTCCCGGGCGGAGGACATGCACGCCGCCATGGAACACCGCACCTCCATTGATCTCGCCTGCGGCGTGGTGATGGCGCAGAACCGCTGCTCCCAGGACGAGGCCATGGCCATCCTGACCCGGGTGTCCAGCAACCGGAACCAGAAGCTCCGGGATGTGGCCGCGGACGTTCTGCGGAACGTCACCGGCGAAGAAGTCCGCACACACTTCGACGCGTAGGCCAAGTTCGGGCGTGGCGGTTGCCTAGGATGAAGGGGATGACCACCACACGCCTCGCCCCGTTCAGCCTCCGCAGCATCGCCGTTCCCGCGTTCGGGCCGGCCCTCATGTTCAGCCTGGGCGAAGGCGCGATCCTGCCCGTGGTCGCCCTGTCCGCCCGCGACCTCGGCGCCTCCGTGGCCGGTGCCGCGCTGATTGTCACCCTGATCGGACTCGGATCCTGGTTCTTCAACCTTCCGGCGTCCCTGATCACCCTGAAGTTCGGTGAACGCTGGGCGATCGTGGGGGCAGCCGCCGCCAGCGCGTTAGCCCTCGCCGCCGCGGCCCTCGCCCCGCTGTTCTCCGGCGGCCTCTGGGTGCTGGCGGCGGCGATGGTGGTGGTGGGCATGGCCGCCAGCGTCTTCAGCCTCGCGCGGCAGAAATACCTGACCGAGGCCGTTCCGGTCATGGTCCGGGCGCGGGCCCTGTCCACGCTCGGCGGCGTCAACAGGATCGGGATCTTCATCGGCCCGTTCATCGGCGCCGTCGTGATGCAGTTTGCCGGCATCAGCGGGGCCTACTGGGCCGGCGTCGTGGCCATGGCCGCCGCCGCGGCCGTCTCGGTCACCATCCCGGACCTTGAGGCGAAGCCGCTGCCGGCCGACGGCGTGGCGCCGCAGCAACCCACCCTGCGTAGCATCGCGGTGTCCCACGCCGGGGTCTTCCTGAACGTGGGCGCTGGGGTCCTGCTGCTGAGCGCGCTGCGTGCCTCCCGCCAGGCGGTCATCCCGCTGTGGGCCGATCACCTGGGCATGGACCCCACCCAGGCCTCCCTCATCTACGGGATCTCCGGGGCGATGGACATGCTGGTGTTCTACCCGGCAGGCAAGCTGATGGACCGCAAGGGCCGGCAGTGGGTGGCGGTGCCGTCCACGCTCATCATGGGCACCGCCATGGTGCTGATCCCGCTGAGCACGGGCTTCGTCTCGCTCATGCTGGCGGCGCTCCTGATCGGCTTCGGCAACGGGATCAGTTCCGGACTGAACATGACGCTTGGGGCCGACTTCTCGCCGGATAACGGCCGCGGCCAGTTTCTGGGCATCTGGCGCTTCATGGCCGACGCCGGGTCCACCGGAGGTCCCGTGCTGCTCTCAGCCGTCACCGCCGCCGCGTCCCTGGGGGCCGGCGTGGCCGCGACCGGCGTGATCGGCTTCGCCGCCGCTGCGGTGTTCGCAGTGACCATTCCCCGGCTCAAGCACCGCCGGAACTACTGACTGGCTGAACTACTTTTCCGTGCGTCAATAGCGGCCCCCGCCACCACCCAGCCGGGGTGCGCCGCGTTCCGGGGGCACTTTGAAGGGCTTTGCGGGGGAGACGCCGAGTTTTCCCGGCGTGTCCGTGTCCAAAGTGTCCCCGGGAGGTGCCGCCGGGTCAGCCAGGCGCGCGTCCCGCCGCTCTGCGTAGAACGCTTAGGCCGCCCGGAGGTGTGCGCCCCGCTGCCCGGCGGCAAGGCCGAACAACCACACTCCGGCCACGGTGGCGAGGTAGCCGGCTATGACGATCAGCGATGTTCCGGCCCAGAAGTAGCTGGTGCTGCTGATCTCCTGACCGCCCAGGCCTACGCTCAGCAGGGCATACGCCGCCACCCCGGCCGCGGCAAGGCCGGCGAGCAGGGGAAGCGCCACCCACACCCTGGCAGAGGCCCAGTGCTTGTTGTAGCCGTCCCAGATATTCCAGCGCGGGCCCCGGCGGATGATCAGCCAGCCGGCCGGGATCATGAAGGCCCCTACCAGCAGGAAAGCTGCCACCACGTCGGCCGGCCGGTGCCACTGGTTGATCAGGGTGGACACCCCCGTGGCGACGGCGAAGCTGCCGCCCAGAAAGCCGGCCAGCGGCCGCCAGCGCGGCGAGACCATCAGGAACACCGCGGCGGCGGCGGAGGCAGCCATAGTGGTGTGGCCCGAGGGCAACGAATTCAGCTCCAGCGTCTCGACGCCGCGGTACGGCCGGACCGGGAGCAGGTCCTTCAGGATCTGCGTGGCCACATTGGCGCCCACGCAGGCCGCAATCGCGATCGCCGCCGCAGACCAGCGGCGCCGGAGGATGGTGACGAAGACCACCACGATCGACGCGATCACCACGGAGAGCGCCGGTAGCCAGTCCAGCAGTTTGGTAGCGGCCTTGCCCGCGGTGCCGCTGAGCTCCACCGCTTCGACGAGGGCCGATTCGTCAATGAACTGGCCGGTGGTGGTGCGCACAAAGAAGATGTAGGTGGCGGCCAGCGCGGCGACGCAGAAAAGGGTGGCCAGCACGAACAAGGCGGCCGCGCCTTTGCCGGGGGACCGCCGCGCTTTTGGATCCGCCTGCGGATCACGGGGTCTGCGGGCCCGGGGCCTGCATTCCCGGGTTTCGGGCCGCGGAGTCGCGAGGAACGGCGTTTTCGTTTTCGGGACCTGCGTCTGCGGGACTTGGATCTCCTGGACTTGGGTCTTCTGAATTTGGGCAGACGGGTCCCATGAGGTGCGTTCCTGCCGAAAAGTCATGCCATCAAGGGTCCCACAGAACCCTGCGCGCCAGCTGAAGGGCCGGTGCTGGGCCCGGCGCGGCGGGGGGAGTAGCAGCCGCCGAAAAAGCAAGTACCCACTACTGGTGCGGCGCCGGCAGGGGATTCGTAGAGTCGGGTGTGCCGGCGCGGCTTGTCCCCGGCACTACGCTCCTTGAGCGGGGCCGGCGGAGACGAGTTTCCTGGAGCAGGGACTCACCCCCAGTCGACGCCGGCCCAATCAAGGACCTTCGCAATCGGCCGACTTGGCCAGTGTCCATGTGCCAGCCTGCGGGCTGGCTGCCGCGGCCGCCATCCCAGTGCAGCCTCCCTATTCGGCATCGCCGGTCCGCATCCCAGTTCGGCATCCCAGTACAGTGGCACCATGCCCGCCCTCCCCACGAACCCCATGTCAGCGCCGGCGGCACCCCTGCCCGGCCTCGACGAACTCCTGGCAGGCGCCCATGTTGTGAGCCTGCCGATGCGCGTGAAGTTCCGCGGCATCCTGCAGCGCGAGGCCCTGCTGCTCCGCGGTCCGCTCGGCTGGGGCGAATTCGCACCTTTCCCGGAGTACGACGACGCCGAGGCCTCCCGCTGGCTGAGTGCCGCGGTGGAGGCCGGCTGGTCCGGGTTCCCGGCGCCGCTGCGGGGCAGCGTCCCGGTCAACGCGACAGTCCCTGCCGTGCCGGCGCACCAGGTGCCCGAGGTCCTGGCCCGCTTTGGCCGGGTGGATGCGGTCAAAATCAAGGTTGCCGAACGAGGCCAGAGCCTGAACGACGACGCCGCACGGGTGGCCGCCGTCCGGGAGGCGCTGCCGGACGCCGCGATCCGGGTGGACGCGAACGGAGGCTGGGACGTGCCGGACGCCGTCGCGGCACTCAAGCGGCTCGCCGCCGTCGGGCTCGAATATGCCGAACAGCCCGTGCCGGAGATCGCGGGCCTCGCCGAGGTCCGGCGGCAGCTCCGGGCCGCCGGAGTTCCCGTGCTGATCGCCGCGGACGAGAGCGTGCGCAAGGAGGACGACCCCCTCAAAGTGGCGCGCGCCGGCGCCGCGGACCTGATCGTGGTCAAGGTCGCCCCGCTCGGGGGAGTGCGGCGTGCCTTGGAGATCGTGGCGCAGGCCGGGCTGCCCGCCGTCGTGAGTTCGGCACTGGACACATCGGTGGGAATCCGGGCCGGGCTGGCCCTCGCCGCCGCCCTGCCCGAGCTGCCGTACGCCTGCGGCCTGGGCACGGTGTCCCTGCTCGCCGCCGATGTCACGGAGGATTCGCTGGTTCCCGACGACGGCGCGATCGCCCTCCGCGACGTCCGCCCGGCGCCCGGGCTGCTGGCCGCACACGCCGCATCCACCGAACGCCGGGACTGGTGGCTGGAACGGCTGCGGCGGGTACACACCGTGCTGGAACTGCGCCGTTCACCGGATCTTCACCCGCGGGACGGCTCCGCGTAGTCCGCGGCTGGAAGGGTGGGCGCGACCGCAACTCACCCCCATGGAAGGTCTCTCCATGTCTGTCTCCTCCGGACGCACGTTTTCCCTGCTCCCCATGCTCGGCCACACCAAGGGCAAGCGAAGCCCTGTCACCTGCGCGCTGAAATGCGACAACGCCTGTTCGGGCGAGGTCTGCAACACCAGCACCAACAGCTACTTCCGTGACATCGCCTCCGCCACGATGTCCCGCCGTGCCGCCCTGGGCTTCGGCGCCGCCGGCGCGCTCGCCGTCGCCTTTGGAAACGCCGTGACCTCGGCCGGACCCGCCGTCGCCGATGGTGGCCCGGGCCTCGCGGCAGCCGCCAAGGACGGGTTTGGAAAATCCAAGCTGCAGTTCACCGCCATCGCTCCGGTGGACGCCGCCGTCGACCAGCTCACCGTCCCCGCCGGGTTCACCTGGCAGCCGGTCATCCGCTGGGGCGACCCGCTCTTCAACGACTCGCCGGCCTTCGACATCGACCACCAGAGCGCCGCGGCGCAGGCCCGCCAGTTCGGCTACAACAACGACTACACCGACATCCTGCCGATCGACGGATCCAAGGACCGCCGGGCCGTGCTCTTCACGAACCACGAATACACCAACGAGAACATCATGCTGCCGGCCGGGTTCGACGCCGCCGAGACCCGCGCGATCGGCCGGGCAGCCCACGGCCTCACGGTCGTGGAGCTGGAGCGCAAGAACACGAACAAGCCCTGGAGCTACGTCCGGGGCGCCGGGCTGAACCGCCGCTTCCTGACCGACACCACCTACGAGCTCGACGGCCCGGCCGCCGGATCCGCGCTCCTGAAGACCGCCGCCGATCCCTCCGGCCGGGCCATCAAGGGCACCCTGGGCAACTGCTCCGGCGGCACCACGCCGTGGGGCACCATCCTGTCCGGAGAGGAAAACTTCAACGGCTACTTCGCCACGCCCGGAACCTCTGATTCCGACAAGCGCTACGGCCTGACCAGCAAGCCCACCGCCCGCCAGTGGGAACTCGACGACCCGCGCTTCGACACGCGCAACCCCGGGTACGAAAACGAGGCCAACCGCTTCGGCTGGATCGTGGAAGTGGACCCGTTCGATCCCACCTCCACGCCGCGCAAGCACTCCGCGATGGGCCGCTTCAAGCATGAGGGCGCCAACGTGATCGTCGCCAAGTCCGGCCACGTGGTGGCCTACATGGGCGACGACGAACGCTTCGACTACCTGTACAAGTTCGTCTCGGCCGGCACCTACCGGCCCGGAAACACCGCTGAGGACCGCAAGAACAACCTCACGCTGCTCTCCGAGGGTGACCTGTACGTGGCCAAGTTCACGGGCAACTCCCCGGCAGCCGGATTCGACGGCGCGGGCAAGCTTCCGGCCGACGGAGCCTTCGACGGTTCCGGCGAGTGGCTGCCCCTCGTGGTGGGCGGACAGTCCAAGGTGGCCGGGATGTCCGTGGAAGAGGTGCTGGTGTACACCCGCCTCGCCGCCGACAAGGTGGGCCCCACCAAGATGGACCGCTGCGAAGACGTCCAGCCCAGCCTGCAGACCGGCAAGGTCTACGTGGTCTGCACCAACAACGCGGACCGCGGCAAGCCGGGCAAGGAAGGCGCCACCGAGGTCAACCCCCGTACCCTGAACCGCGACGGCCACGTCGTCGAAATCACCGAGACCGGGGACCAGACCTCCACCACGTTCGGCTGGAACCTGCTGATGGTCTGCGGCGATCCGGCCAAGAACTCCGCCGCCTACTTCGCCGGGTTCCCCGCCAGCCAGGTCTCACCCATCTCCTGCCCGGACAACGTGGCCTTCGACTCCGTGGGCAACCTGTGGATCTCCACCGACGGCGCGCCCTCCAGCATCGGTTACGCCGACGGGCTGTTCAAGGTGACCCTGGACGGTGCGGAACGCGGCAGGGTGGAGCAGTTCCTCGCCGTCCCGCGCGACGCCGAGACCTGCGGCCCGGTCATCCACGACGACGAACGGACCGTGTTCGTTGCCGTGCAGCACCCGGGCGAGGAAGGCACGTTCGCCGAACAGCACTCCTACTTCCCGGACTACGTCGCGGCCGGCGCGACGCCGAAGCCCGGCCAGGTCCGCGCCCCGCGTCCGTCCGTGGTCCAGGTGTTCCGCACCAACAGCTAGCCCCCTCCGGACGCTCCCTCACGTTTAGCATTTCCACGGCCGGACGTGAGGGAGCGTCCCCCGGTTGGGGGCCGGAAGTGAGGGAACGTCGGGGTGAGGCACGAACTGATAATTTGGGACTGTGAATAATCCGGCCGAATTGGTTGTCCCCAGAGTCCAGGCTGCAATTGCCACTGCGTTCGGCGAAGAGTTCCGGCAGGCGGACCCGGTGGTCAGGCCCTCCCAGTTCGCCGACATCCAGATCAACGCCGCCATGGCCCTGGCCAAGAAGGCCGGCCTGCCGCCGCGGGACGCCGCCGCAAAGATCGTGGAGGCCCTTGATCTGGACGGCATCTGCACCAGCGTGGAAATCTCCGGGCCCGGCTTCATCAACCTCAGCTATGACGGAACGTGGATCGAGGAACTGCTGAACGCAGAGTCGGTCCAGGCCGCGTCCCCGGCCACGGCGGTGACGCCCGCCGCCACACCGCAACGCGTCGTCGTCGACTATTCCTCCCCGAACGTGGCCAAGGAAATGCACGTCGGCCACCTGCGCACCACCGTGGTGGGCGACAGCCTCGTCAAGGTGCTCGAAGCTCTTGGCGACACCGTGATCCGGCAGAACCACATCGGGGACTGGGGCACACCGTTCGGCATGCTGATCGAACACTGGCTCGAGATCGGCGAGGACTCCCCGGAGGCGGCGCTGCTGGTTGAGGACCCCAGCGCGTTCTACCAGGCCGCCCGGGCCAAGTTCGATGCCTCGGCCACCGACGCGGAAGGATTCGCCACCCGGGCCCGGCTCCGCGTGGTTGCCCTGCAGGGCGGCGACGCCGAGACCTTCGCCGTCTGGCAGCGGCTCGTCGCGCAGTCCAAGCGCTACTTCAACGCCATCTACTCCACCCTGGGGATCAGCCTCACCGACGACCACATCGCCGGCGAAAGCTCCTACGACGCGCATTTGGCACAGCTGTGCCAGGAACTGGAGGACCGCGGCCTCGCCCGGATCAGCGACGGCGCCCTCTGCACCTTCCCCGACGGTTTTAGCGGCCGCGACGGGCAGCCGCTGCCGCTGATCATCCGCAAATCCGACGGCGGCTACGGCTACGGCACCACGGACCTCGCCACCATCCGCTACCGGGTCCGGGACCTCGAGGCCAACCGGATCCTCTACGTCGTGGGCGCCCCGCAGAACGTCCACCTGCGCATGGTGATGGCCAGCGCCAGGGACGCGGGCTGGCTGCCGGACACGGTGGAGGCCGTGCATGTGCAGATCGGCAACGTGCTCGGTGAGGACGGGAAGATCCTCAAGTCCCGCTCCGGTGCCCCGGTGAAGCTCATGGCCCTGCTCGAGGAGGCCGTGGACCGCGCCCGCGCCGTCATCGACGAGAGCCGGCCCGAGCTCAGCGAGGAGGAACGCGCCGTGACCGCCCGCCAGGTGGGCATCGGCGCCGTCAAATACGCCGACCTCTCCACCGGCCACGACACTGAGTACGTCTTCGACTTCGACCGCATGCTCGCCCTCAGCGGCAACACCGGACCCTACGTGCAGTACGCCGCCGCACGGATCCGCTCCATCCTGCGCAAAGCCGGGGTGCTGGAGCAGATCACCGGCGGTATCGACGGCGGCGCGCCCGCAGTCGTGACCCCGGCAGCCGAGGCAGCGGGCGAAAGCGGGCCCGCGACGGCGATCGCCGTCGTCGAACCCGCAGAACGTGCCCTCGCCCTGCACCTGCTGGAGTTCGACGCGACGCTGAACAAGGTGCGGGAAGCCCTTGAGCCGCACCGGCTCTGCGGCTACCTCTTCGAGCTCGCGCAGCTGTTCACCACCTTCTACGACCAGTGCCCGGTGCTCAAGGCCGAGGAGAACGTGCGGGACTCGCGGCTGGCCCTGTGCGCGCTCGCGCTGCGCCGCCTGTCCGGTGGCCTGGAGCTGCTGGGCATCGAAACGCCGGAGAACATGTGAGTCCGGCGGATTCCGCGCCCGCCCCGTCCACGCCCGGCGGCCTTGCCGCGGTGGAGGCTGCGCGGATCGCCGTCGATACCTTGCTCGACGCCGGTGTGCGCCAGGTGGTGGTGTCCCCGGGTTCGCGCTCGGCGCCCATGGCTTACGCCCTGGCCGAGGCCGAGGCCGCCGGACGGGTTGAGCTGCTGGTCCGGATCGACGAGCGGTCGGCCGGCTTCACGGCGCTTGGCCTCGCCTTGTCCAACGGGGCCCCCGCCGCCGTCCTCACCACGTCGGGGACCGCCGTCGGCAACCTCCTGCCGGCCGTCATGGAAGCCAACCACGCCGCCGTGCCGCTCGTGGTCATCTCCGCCGACCGGCCCGAGGAACTGCGGGGGACCGGCGCGAACCAGACCACCGTTCAGCTGGACCTGTTCGGCGAGCACGTGCGGTTCGCCGTCGATGTTCCCGCGGGCAGCGATCCGCGGCGCGCCGTGGATACGGCCCTCAGCGCGGCCACCGGGGCCTTTGAGGACGCGCCTCCCGGTCCTGTCCAGCTCAACCTGGCCTTCCGCGATCCGCTGGTCCCGGCCGTGGGCGACGGGCTGCCCGTCGCGGCCGGACACGGCGTTTACCGGGCCGCGCGGAACCCCCTGGCGCTGGACTTTCCGGCCGCGTCGGCGGCACTGCCGGAGCGGCGCACGGTGGTGCTGGCCGGGCACGACGCCGGTCCGGTCGCCGAGGCATTCGCCCGCGCGCACGGCCTGCCGCTGCTGGCCGAACCGTCCTCCAACGCCCGGTTCGGCCCCAACGCAGTGGGGCCCTACCGGCTGCTGATCGACCACTTCGGCGCGGACTCCGCACAACCGATCGAGCGCGTGGTCCTCTTCGGCCGGCCGACGCTCTCCCGGCCGGTGAGCGCTCTGCTGGAACGGGCGGATGTCCCCTCGGCCCTGTACCAGCCCGTCCCGGTGGCCTGGTACGAACCCGGCCGCCGCACCGAACTGCCGCTGGACACCCTGGCGGACCTGGCCGAGTTCGCCGGCCGCGGGGCTGCCGCGTGGCTCGATGCCTGGCTGCTGGCAGGAGCCGCCGCGCAGCACGCCGTGGACCTGATCCTGGCCGCATCCCCCGCCGCGACCGGCCCGTCCGTCGGTGCAGAGGTCTGGAAGCACGCCCGCGGACAGCTGGTGCTGGGCTCCTCGAACGGGATCCGCGACGTGGACCTCGCCGGGGCGCCGCCCGCGGAACCGCAGGCCACCATGTTCGCCAACCGGGGCCTGGCCGGGATCGACGGCACCACGTCCACCGCCACGGGCATCGCGCTGGGCGGCCGCCAGGAAACCACCGTGTTCATGGGGGACGTGACGTTCCTGCACGACGCCGGGGGACTCCTGCTCGGCGCCGGGGAGGCCGAACCCCAGCTCCGGATCGTGGTGCTCAACGACGCCGGCGGTGCCATCTTCGGGCTCCTGGAGCACGGCGCAGTGGCCGCGGCGGGGCGCTACGGCGACGCCGTCGAACGTCTATTCGCCACCCCGCAGCAGGTGGACGTCGCCGCGCTGGCCGCGGCATACGGCGTCGCGCACCACTCGGTAGGCACGACGGCGGAACTCGCCAAGGCGCTGTCCGAGCCGCTGGCGGGCCGCAGCATCATCGAAGTGCGCACGGACCGGCACCGGCTCGGGGAACTGCACCGGGCCATCCGGGCCGCAGTGGCCACGGCCGTGGAAGGCCTCCCGCTGACGTAGCCCAGGTTTCCGCTACGAAAAAGGACAGCCGCCACGTGGATCCACGTAGCGGCTGTCCTTAATCGGTGCGGAATGTCGAAATTACAGCACCCGGCTCAGGAACTCCTTGGTGCGGGGGTGCTGCGGGTTGGCCAGGACTTCGCGGGGATCGCCCGATTCCACAACCACGCCGCCGTCCATGAACGTCAGGCGGTCGCCGACCTCGCGGGCGAAGCCGATCTCGTGGGTCACCACGATCATGGTCATGCCGGACTTGGCGAGGTCCTTCATCACGTTCAGGACATCGCCCACGAGCTCCGGGTCGAGCGCCGAGGTGGGCTCATCGAACAGCATGAGCTCGGGGTCCATGGCCAAGGCCCGGGCAATCGCAACGCGCTGCTGCTGGCCGCCGGAGAGCTGGGACGGGTAGTGGCCGGCACGGTCGCCGAGCCCCACTCGGTCCAGCAGTTCCAGGGCCCGCTTCCGGGCCACGGCCTTTGACTGGCCCTTGACCTGGATCGGAGCTTCCATGATGTTCTGCATGGCCGTCTTGTGCGGGAACAGGTTGAACCGCTGGAAGACCATCCCGATCTCGCGGCGCTGGGCGGCGATTTCCTTGGTCTTCAGGTCGTGGAGCCTGCCCTTGACCTCGCGGTAGCCGATCAGCTCACCGCCGACGGAAATGCGTCCCGCGCTGATGGTCTCGAGCAGGTTCACGCAGCGGAGCATGGTGGACTTGCCCGAACCGGACGGGCCGATCACCACCGAAACCTCGCCCTGGTTGACGGTCAGGTCGATGCCGCGCAGCACGTGGTGGTGGCCGTAGTACTTGTGGAGGCCCTCAATCTGCACCAGTGGTTTCTCAGTGGTGATCGTCATTTCGCCTCCTCCTCGGGGAAGTTCATTTTGAGGTCCGGCTCGGCGTCGGCGCTGGGAGCCACGGCCGCGGCGGCCTTGGCTGCCGCGGGGTTGACGGGCGCCGGAACCCGGTTGTCCACGCCCTTGCCGTAGTGCGCCTCAATGAAGTGCTGGCCCACCATCAGCAGGCTGGTCACCAGCAGGTACCAGAACGCGGCGACAATCAGGAGCGGAATCGGAAGGTAAATCCGGTTGGCGAGGGCGTTGGTCGCGAACGTCAGATCCAGGGTGAACGGCACGGCCAGGACCAGGGAGGTGGTCTTCAGCATGCCGATGGTCTCGTTGCCTGTCGGCGGAACGATGACGCGCATGGCCTGCGGCAGGATAATCCGCCGCATGATCTTGCCCTTGGTCATGCCGAGTGCCTCGGCGGCCTCACTCTGGCCCTTGTCCACGGACTTCAGGCCGGCCCGGAAGATCTCCGCGAGGTACGCGGACTCATTCAGGCCCAGGCCAAGGATGGCCGGGATCAGGCCGTGCGTGGGATCCGAGGTCACCCAGGTGATGGCTGCCGGACCAAACGGGATGCCGAGAACGATTGTCGGATAGAGAACAGTGGCCAGGCCCCAGAAGAGCAGCTGGGTGTACACAGGGGTGCCGCGGAAGAACCAGACCCAGGTCCAGCTGGACCAGCGGAACACAGGGTTGTCGGACTGCCGCATGAAGGCCAGGAGGATGGCCAGGACGATCGCCAAGACCATGGAGGCAAACGTCAGGAACAAGGTCCACATCACGCCCTGAACCACCTTGGTGTCCAGGATGTAGGTGCCCACGACGTCCCAGCGGAAGTTGGGGTTCGTGAACAGGCTCTGCAGGAAGGCGACAAGGACGCCGACGATGATGACGGCGCTGATCCAGCGTCCAGGGTGCCGCACCGGTACTGCATTGTTCAGTACCGGTGCTGCTTGAGCGTCCTGATGGCTGTCCATCTGTGCCCCTGCTGTCGGTCCGGTTGTGGGAATGCTCAAGATGTCGCCGCCGGGTTGACCTGGGACGTGGTGATGGCACCGTCAGCGGCGCCCCAGCCCTCAAGGATCTTCTTGTAGGAACCGTCTTCCATCAGTTTGGTGACGGTCTTCTGGACGAGGTCGGCCAGGGCAGTGTCGGACTTGGCGACGGCGATGCCCTGGGGGGCAGCGTCGTAGACCTCGCCGAGCTTTTCGAGCTGGCCGTTGGTCTGGGTCAGCGCGTAACCGATGATGGGGGAGTCGGCCGCCATCGCGTCGATGCTGCCGTTGACCAGGCGGGTGGTGATGTCCGTCTGGGTCTTGAGCGTCACAATGTTGATGGGCTGCTTGCCCGCGTCGACGCACTTCTTGTTGCGGCCCGAGAGGTCCGGATCCTCCTGGATGGTGCCGGTCTGCACGCCGATGGACTTGCCGCAGAGGTCATCCAGCGAGACCTTTTTCGGATTGCCCTTTTGCACGGCCCAGCCGGTGCCGGCCTTGTAGTAGCTGACCATGTTCACCGCGGCGAGCCGCTCCGGGTTGATCGTGAAAGAGGAGATCCCGAGGTCGTACTTCGGGCCCAGGGCCGGAAGGATGCCCGTAAATTCGGCCGTCTGGACCTGGACCTTCAGGCCCAGCGCGGCGCCGATGGCCTTGGCGATGTCGACGTCGTAGCCCACCGCGGTCTGGCCGTCGGTGCCGAGGAATTCCGCGGGGGCGTAGGACGTATCCGAGCCCACGGTCAGGGTGCCTTTGGACTTGATTGCCTCAGGCACCATGGCGGCCAGCGCGTCGTCCTTCTGGACGGTGCTGGGGTCAAAGCTGGCCGCGGCACTGCCGGAAGGCGACGCTGCCCCCTTGCCACCGGTTTCGGAGGCGTTGGTGCAGGCCGAAAGGGCCAGGGCACCGACGGCCAGGACTGCTGCCGTCTTAAGCCTGGGGTTGCTCAGGAACGAACGGGAAATCTGCATTTTCTTACCTTTTGTTGCCGGAGGGATGGTAACGAGGCCGGTTATAGTGTAGCGCCGAACATGAGATGTGCGTCACAGAAAACTAAGTTTCACTATTGGATAACTAAACCAGACCGAAATGCAATAACCCCAATGCCCGATCTGTCTGTGATCCCGGATTCCTGTCACAGCAGGAGTCGGTAGCGGGACGTCGGGGGTCCGCGCGACCTGCAACGGCTCGCCCCGGAGCGTCATGCGTGGCAGGCTAGCTGCTGATGCCGAGCGACTCCAGCATTGGGCGGAACTTAGCCCACGTCTCGGCGAGCTCGGTCTCGGGCACCGAGCCATCCACCACGCCGCAACCCGCGTACAGCCGGACCGTCTGCGGGGATTCGATGACGGCGCCGCGCAGTGCGATGCCCCACTCGCCGTTGCCTGCCGCGTCCAGCCAGCCGACCGGACCGGCATACGGGCCGCGGTCCAGGTGCTCAAGCTGCCGGATCAGGGCGCCCGCCACGGTGGTGGGGGTGCCGCAGACGGCAGCGGTCGGGTGCAGTGCATTGATCAGCGCGAGGCAGGTGGGGACGTGGCCCTCCACCTCGGCCAGCTCAGCCTTCACATCCGAGGCCAGATGCCACACGTTGGGCAGTTCCAGGATGAACGGTTCGCTGTGCGCGTTCATGGCCTCGGAAAACGGGGCCAGCTGCGTGGTCAGGGACTGGATGGCGATGTCGTGCTCGTGCCGCTGCTTCTCGGAGCCGGCCAGCACGCGTTCGGCGAATTCCAGCGGGGAGCCCGCCATGCCGTCGGCGTCGCGGCGGTCCAGCGTGCCCGCCAGGACGCGGGCCTGTGCGGTGCGGCCCTCCACCTGGATCAGCATCTCCGGCGTGGCCCCCACCAGCCCGTCCACGCCGTAGGTCCAGCATTCACGGTAGCGGGCGGACAATTCGCGCAGCACCTGGGCGGCATTGACGCCGGTGGGGACGGTGGCCACGATGTCCCGCGCCAGCACCAGCTTCTCCAGGGCGCCGGTCCGGATCTCCTCGACGCCCGCGGCAACGGCGGCCATCCAGGCTTCCTCGGTCAGGGAACCTGTGTGCAGGGTTGCCCCTGCAGCCAGCGTCAAAGGGCGTACGACGGCGCCACCCACCTGCGCGGGCACCGGCACCGGGTCGTCCGCCACGGCGCTGTCGGACCCGGCGCCGGTATTAGCGCTGGCGCTGCCCAGCCAGCGGTCCAGGGCAGCGCGGGCGCCGGCCTCGGTGAGCTCGCCGTCGTCGAACGTCAACTGGGTGAGCCAGGCCTGGCCGTCACGGAGCCCCACGGCGATTTCGGGGACCAGCAGGCGTGACTCGTGGGCTGAGGCTTTGGAGAAGGCGAACGAGCCAAAGGCGACCGGACCGGTGCCGGGGCAGTCCACGGCGTCCTCGATGTCCGCCTCCAGGACCAGATGGCGCCACCAGATGTCCGCCTCGAGGAAGCGCTCGGGGCCGGTGGCGGTGAACCGGGCGATCTCGCCGAAGCCCACCAGCCCGGCCTCGCGGCGGGTCCAGCAGAGGACATCCTCCCGGACCAGAAACGACGGCAGACCCCCGGGGAAAGTTTCGGCATCGAGGGGGACTGTCAAGGTGCGGAACGTGCTCGTCATGATGGCATAACACTAGCCCGTGATCGCCCTGCGGTGGATAATCACCGGCCGATGGGGCCTGCGCGCGGCGGGCGCGGCCGTTGCCGCAGGTGAAAGCGGCGTTGATTGGCGGCCCGTTCGTGGGCGAGCCGATCATTTGAGACAATGACATGGTGAACCGAGCATCCTTGGATAAGCGTCCGGACGAAGTAGCCACGATGTTTGACGACGTCGCCCCCAAATACGACGTCGTCAACGATGTCCTGTCGATGGGGCAGACGCGGCGTTGGCGCAAGGTGGTGGTCGATGCCGTCGGCGTTTCGGTCGGCCAGCGGGTGCTGGACCTGGCTGCCGGCACGGGCACCTCCAGCGAGCCGTATGCCGACGCCGGCATTAACGTGATCGCCTGCGATTTCTCCTTGGGCATGCTCAAAGTCGGCAAGCGCCGCCGCCCGGACATCGACTTCATCGCCGGGGACGCCACCCGCCTGCCGTTCGCGGACAACACTTTTGATGCCAGCACGATCTCCTTCGGCCTGCGCAACGTCAACGAGCCCAAGAAGGCCCTGGCCGAGATGCTGCGGGTCACCAAGCCCGGCGGCCGGCTGGTCATCGCCGAGTTCTCCCAGCCCGTGGTGCCGCTCTGGCGCACCATGTACACCGAATACCTCATGCGGGCCCTGCCGGCCATCGCCGTTAAGGTCTCGTCCAACCCGGACGCCTACGTCTACCTGGCCGAGTCCATCCGCGCCTGGCCGGACCAGGACCACCTGGCGGCCTGGCTGCAGGAAGCCGGCTGGGAATCCGTCACCTACCGCAACCTCAGCGGCGGCATCGTCGCCGTGCACCGGGCCCAGAAGCCGCTGGCCGGCCCGGCAACCAATCCCGCCAGCGGAGCTGCCGCTCTGGCCGCCCACACCGGACCCGTGGCCAAGCTGCGCCGCAACATCACCCGGCCCGGGCGTTAGCCGATACGCGTCGTGAATGTACTGATCGTCGGAGCGGGACCGGCCGGTTCCACTGCCGCCTACTACCTTGCCAAAGCCGGCATTGACGTCACGGTGCTGGAGAAAACCAGCTTTCCCCGCGAGAAGGTCTGCGGCGACGGACTGACGCCGCGCGCGGTCCGCGAGATCCAGAAGCTGGGACTCGCGCATCCCGAAAGCGAGGGCTGGCGCCGCAACAAGGGCCTGCGCCTGATCGCCGGCGGCCGCACCATCGAACTGCCCTGGCCCGAGGTCTCCGATTTCCCGCAGTACGGGCTGATCCGGACCCGGCTTGGCTTCGACGAGCAGCTGGCCCGCCACGCCCGGTCCGCGGGCGCCGTCGTGCAGGAACGCCACAGCGTCACCGAGGCGCTCCACTCCGAGGACGGCCGGGTGACCGGCGTCCGCGCCGCGCTGCTGGATGAGTCCGGGCGCAAGACGGGCGAAACGCGCGACTTCAGCGCCGACGTCGTCCTCGCCGCGGACGGCAACTCCGCGCGCACCGCCGTCTCGCTGGGCATCCGCAAGCGCGACGACCGGCCGCTCGGCGTGGCCGTGCGGACCTATTTCACCAGCCCCCGGCACGAGGACGACTGGATGGAGGGCTGGCTGGAGCTTCCCGGCCGCGAGGGCAAACTGCTGCCCGGCTACGGCTGGGTCTTTGGCGTCGGCGACGGCACCTCCAACGTGGGCCTGGGCATCCTGAACTCCTCGAAGGACTTCGGCAAGCTGGACTACAAGCAGGTGCTGCGCGAATGGACGGCCGGCATGCCCGCCGAGTGGGGCTTCACCCCGGACAACCAGGTGGGCGAGATCCGCGGCGCCGCGCTGCCCATGGGCTTCAACCGCACCCCGCACTACTCGCAGGGGCTGCTGCTGCTGGGCGATGCCGGCGGCATGGTGTCCCCGTTCAACGGCGAGGGCATCTCCTATGCCATGGAATCCGCCCGCTTTGCGGCCGAATTCATCATCGACGGCGCTGCCCGGTCAGCGTCGGCGGGCTGGGGTGTGGCCGACGCCGACGCGCACCTTGCGCGGTACGCCGACTACGTGCGGGAGCAGTGGGGCTCGCACTTCACGCTGGGCCGGGCGTTCGCCGCCCTGATCGGCAAGCCGGCCGTCATGAAACTGGCCTTGCGGACGGGCATGCCTATCCCTGTGCTGATGCGCTTCGTGGTGCGGATGCTGGCCAACCTCACCGATCCCGCCGCCAAGGGCTTCGAGGACCGGGTCATCCGGGTCCTGGAATCCCTGGTACCTGCCACGTCCAACCAGGCAGCGTCCAACCAAGCAGGGTCCAATCAGGCAAAGTCCGCCACGGACAGCGTTCCGCACTCCGATACCAACTCCGCGGTTTCCGCAACAAAAGTTAGGGTTAACCCGTGACCAACTCTGCAGACCAAAGCTGGACGCACGCCGGACACGGCCTGCCGAGCTCTGAACCAGCCCCCACCACCACGGCGATCGCCACGGGCCTCCAACTGCCGGCGGGCTTCGCGGCCATTGCGGGCGACCCCGAACTGGGTCCCGCGCTCACCACTAACCTGGCGCGCGTCGAGAAGAGGCTGCGCGAAGCCATCGCCAACTCCGATCCCCTGGCTGACGCAACGTCGCGTCACCTCGTGGAAGCCGGTGGCAAGCGCATCCGCCCGCTCCTGACCCTGCTGTGCGCCCACCTTGGCGACGCCTCCCTGCCCGCCGTTGTGCAGGCCGCCGTCGTCGTCGAACTGACGCACCTTGCCACGCTGTACCACGACGACGTCATGGACTCCGCGCCGTTCCGCCGCGGGGCGCCGACGGCCCACGAAGTCTGGGGCAACTCCGTCGCGGTCCTGACCGGTGACCTCATCTTTGCGCGCGCCTCCATCCTGGTCTCGGAGCTCGGCTCCCGCGCGCTCGGCATCCAGGCCCGGACCTTTGAACGGCTCTGCCTCGGCCAGCTGCACGAGACCGTGGGACCCCGTCCGGACGAGGACCCCCTGGCGCACTACCTGTCCGTCATCGCGGACAAGACCGGCTCGCTCGTGGCGGCCTCCGGCCAGCTGGGCGCCATTTTCTCCGGCGCCGACGAGTCCTACGAAGCCCATCTGGTGGAGTACGGCGAGAAAGTGGGCGTCGCCTTCCAGCTCGCCGACGACGTCATCGACGTCACCGGAATCAAGGTCAAGTCCGGCAAATCTCCAGGAACCGACCTGCGCGAACGCGTCCCGACGCTGCCGGTGCTGTTGCTGCGCACCGCGGCCCGCGAGGGTGACCTGTCCGCCGTCGAACTGCTGACGCTGATCGACGGCGACCTCAGCTCCGACGAGGCCCTGGCCGCGGCCGTGGCCGGACTCCGCGAGCACCCCGTCACCGCGCAGTCCTGGGTGGTGGCGCGCGCCTGGGCCGATGAGGCGATTGCCGCGCTTGCCCCGCTGCCCGAAGGCGTCGTGAAGGCGTCGCTGACCAGCTTCGCGCACGCGGTAGTGGACCGCAGCAGCTGATATGTAGGTGTTCCTTGTCAGGAGGGCACGGGTGAGCGGTCCAGGACGGGTTTGTCTTGGACCGCTCTTTTGTGTCCGTTCCCTGTCTGGTCCGGTTGGCTCGCGCTGCCCGCCTGGACGGCGTCCCCGCCGCCTGGCACCGGCTGGACGGCGTTCCCCGCCATCGATGCCGGTTCTGCCGGCACCGCCGGCCGGGCGCATCGGGCTTGCCGATTCTTAAACGGAATGGCCCCGGTTCCTCACAACGTTCGAGTCTTCCGTTGTGCCGAACCGGGGCGATTTCTCCGTTCGCATCAGATCCACCGGAGGCATTTGGTGAACCCAGAAATGAGTCTATGACAGATATGTCACAGCGTCCAGCCCTTTCTGTTAAATATTTGTCAAAAGATTTCTAGCCTGTGCCAACGTTGTCGCGCGGAGTTTCCCCATATTTGAACGGAGAGCTGCGGGACACACCGGCCCGGCGGCGGGACGCGCCGTCGGACGCCGTCAAAACTGGGGAAAACCGGCGGCCATGCCGGGGAGCGCGGTGCCGGAAGTTTCCACATACATGCCAACACGGCTGTTGGTGCGCGCGGTCCGGGGCTGTGCTTTCCTCATGGACCTCACCACCTACCTCAAGTACGCCGGCTCGGTTGCCCGGACCGGGACGTTGCTGCGGGCCGGCTTCTCGGCGCGGAGCATCAGGAATGCCGTGGCTGCGGGGGAGATGTCACGGCTGCGCCACGGAGTAGTGGCTCTGGAGGGCGCCGTTCCTGACCTGGTTGCCGCCGTGCTCGCGAACGGCCTGGTCTGCTGCGCCTCCGCCGCGCCGTTCCATGGCCTATGGCGCCTCCATGAGCCCGAGCGGCTGCACCTGCTGTGCGCACACGGTCAGCGGCCGGCGCAGTCATCCACCGCGGCAGTGCTGTGCCGCCGGAGTTCCCGCTGCCCGTGGCCAGTCTGACGGATACCCTGCTCCACGCGCTGCGGTGCCTGTCCGCTGTGGAGGCCGCCGTCATGGTGGAAAGCGCCCTGCTGCAGGGCCGCACGACCCTCGACTACCTGAGCGAACGGCTGCCGGGAAACCGCAACGGGGCCGCCCGCGCAGTCCTGGATTTGGTCGACGGCACGGCGGACTCAGCCATCGAGGTCGTGGCCAGGCTGCTATTCCGGAGCCAGGGAATCTACACCCAGACGCAGGTGGCGCTGCCCGGGATCGGCATCGTGGATTTCCTGCTGGAGGGATTCCTGATCGTGGAGATCGACGGCAGCACCCGTCTTGAGCGGGCGCAGGTCAAGAAGGACCGGGGACGGAACAACGCCAGCACCCTGACCGGCTACGCCGTGCTGCGCTACGGGTACCAGGACGTGGTCCACAACCCGCAGAAGGTGGTCGATGAGGTATGGCAGGTGCTCCGCGGCCGCGTCCTCCGCTGAGTTTCCTCAGGTATGAACCTCCGACGCCGAAAATCACCGGCGGTTTGCCCGGACACTCCGGTGCGGGACGCCAAACATGGGGAGAATCCGCCGGGACCGGAACCTAATGGGGCGTGGCCCCAGGCCTAGTCTTCGTCATCGTCGTTGAAGGCCCACTCGAACATGTCGAAGACGAATTCGGAGAAGGTCCCCTCTTCGCTCTTCCACTGGCCGCGGGCGTTGTTGCGGCGGTACACGATGGGATCGGGGATGCTGAGGTCGCCCACGCGGAAACCCCAGGTGAACTGCTCTTCCTCGTCCTCGAGGAACATGAGGAAGCCCTCGTCATCGACTTCGAGCTCTTCGGGGTCCCAGAAGTAGTGGTAGGCCTCCATGATGTCCTCGCAGCCGCCGACGGCGAGGTAGAACTCGCGCAGGACCAGCGGGACTTGGAACTGGTGTTCGGCGAGGGCGGCGTCAAGCTCTTCGGCCGCGAGGCCATCCTCTTCCTGCCATTCGTCTTCGAGATACTTCGGGACAAGCGCGCGGAATTTCTCGAGGAACATGTCAGTCATGGTCTTATCCTAGCTAATCCTCAGCGGTCGTTTTCCGCGTTGTCCAGGCCCAGCCGGTGCCAGCCGCGGACCGCCAGCGGAAGGCGCCAGTGGAGCCGCCAGGCGGCGATCCGGAAGGCGAAGACGACGGCGGCGACGGCGCAGGCCGTGACGCCGGTGAAGGCTCCCGTAAGGGACAGGACCACGGTCGCAGTCGCCCCGGCGAACGCCGGAACGGCGTACAGATCCCGAGCGTCGAAAAGCTGCGGCACCTCGTTGGCCGTGATGTCCCGCAGCAGGCCGCCGCCCACCGCCGTCGTGACCCCCAGGAGAACGGCCGCCACGGGATTCATCCCGGCGGCCAGGGCCTTCAACGTGCCGGTGATGCAGAAGAGGGCCAGCCCGCCGGCGTCGAACAGGACCAGCAGCGAGGTGAACCGCTGGACGCTGGAGAACAGGAAGTAGACCAGCACCGTCGCAAGGAGGGGAGGGGCCAGGTAGGCCGGGTTGGTGAACGCCGCGGGCGGCCCGGTGTTCAGGATGATGTCCCGGATGACGCCGCCGCCCAGGCTCACCACCGAGGCCAGGAGCAGCGAGCCGATGAGGTCGAACTGTTTCCGGGCCGCGAGCAGCGAGCCGGAGACCGCGAAGAAGAAGACTCCGGCAAGTTCGAGCCAGACCAGGACAAGGCTGAAGGAGAAGGTCATGAAGCGTCCCGGTCGATAACAAGGGGGCGGATAGGGCGGCTCCAAGGTTACGCTAACGGCTATGAATAGCCCCATCCTGATCGCCTGCGCCCATGGCACGTCCAGTCCGCACGGAGCCGCGGAGGTCGACGCGCTCCGGGACGGCATCGCCCGGCTCCGTCCAGGGCTGGACGTCCGCGAGGCCTACGTCGACGTGCAGGACCCGGACTTGCCGGCCGTCGTCGCGGGACTTCCGGCGGGGGAGGGCGCCGTCGTGGTGCCGCTGCTGCTCAGCGTCGGCTACCACGTCAAGGTGGACATCGCACGGGCCGTGAAGAGCCGGCCGGACACCCTTGCCGCTGCGCCGCTGGGGCCGGACCCGCGGCTCGCGGCGCTGCTGGACCAGCGCCTGCGCGAGGCCGGTGTGACGGACAACGACGCCGTGGTGCTCGCCGCCGCCGGTTCCTCCGATCCCAGCGCCGCCAAGAATGTCGAGGAACTCGCCGAGCAACTCCGTGCCCTGCGGTCCAACCGGATCGTGGCCGGCTACGGCGCCTCCGCCAAGCCATCGGTCCCGGAGGCCGTCGCCATGCTCCGCGAGGAGGCCGCCGGCGGTGCCGGCGCAGGGGAGTCGGCCGGGGCGGTGGACCTGGGCGGGCGGGTGGTCATCGCCTCCTACCTGCTGGCGCCCGGCTTCTTCCACGACCAACTGGCCAAGGCCGGCGCGGACCTGGTGACGGCGCCGCTGCTGCCCTCGCCGGTCCTCGCCGAAATTGCTTTGGAACGCTACGACGCGGCGCTGGCCGCAGCCTCCCAGTCGCCGGCCTGACGGTCCCCGCCGATGCACAGCCGCCTGGATCGATCAAGGCTTTACGGCGGTTCGTGACGAAATGTTTCCCTAGGTGACTTCCCGTTTCCGACCCTTTGTGACGGCATTACGGGCACCCCTACAGTCGATGCATGACTGATACAGCTCTAGCCGGAGCGTCCACGGACAAGCCCTCGCGCCCGGCCCGTGCCTCCCGGCCCGCCGCCAAGCCCCACGGCCAGTGGAAGGTCGACGGAACCACGCCGCTGAACGCCAACGAAACCTGGAAACAGGAAGACGACGGCCTTAACGTCCGCGAGCGTATTGAGTCCATCTATTCCAAGGACGGCTTCGACTCCATCCCGGGCCAGGACCTGCACGGCCGCTTCCGCTGGTGGGGGCTGTACACCCAGCGCAAGCCCGGGATCGACGGCGGCAAGACCGCCACGCTTGAGCCGCACGAGCTCGAAGACAAGTACTTCATGCTGCGCGTGAGGATCGACGGCGGTGCGCTCACCACCGAGCAGCTTCGCGTCATCGGCAACATCTCGGTCGACTTCGCCCGCGACTCCGCCGACCTCACCGACCGCCAGAACATCCAGCTGCACTGGATCCGCGTGGAAGACGTCCCCGAGATCTGGAAGCGGCTGGAGGGTGTGGGCCTGTCCACCACCGAGGCCTGCGGCGACGTTCCCCGCGTCATCCTCGGCTCGCCCGTGGCCGGCATCGCCAAGGACGAAATCATCGACCCCACCCCGCTCATCGCCGAGCTGGGCGAACGGTTCATCGGCAACCCGCTGCTGTCCAACCTGCCGCGCAAGTACAAGACCGCCATCACCGGCCACCCCAGCCAGGACGTGGTGCACGAGATCAACGACTTCGCCCTCGTCGGCGTCAAGCACCCCGAACTCGGCATCGGCTACGACCTCTGGGCCGGCGGCGCGCTGTCAACTAACCCGATGCTGGGCAAGCGCCTGGGCGCCTTCGTCACGCCCGAGCAGGCCGCCGACGTCTGGCTCGGCGTCACCAGCATCTTCCGCGACTACGGTTACCGCCGCATGCGCACCAAGGCGCGCCTGAAGTTCCTCATGGCCGACTGGGGACCGGAGAAGTTCCGCCAGATCCTCGAGGACGAATACCTCGGCTACAAGCTGGCCGACGGCCCCGCCGCACCGAAGCCGTCCACCCCGGGCGACCACGTGGGCGTGCACGAGCAGAAGGACGGCAAGTTCTTCATCGGCGCCACGCCCATTGCCGGCCGCCTCTCGGGAGCGCAGCTGGTGAAGCTCGCGGACACCCTCGAGGCCCGCGGCTCCCACCGCCTGCGCACCACCCCGCACCAGAAGCTGGTTGTGCTGGACGTGCCCAAGGACGAGGTTGAGCCGCTCGTGGCAGAGCTCGACGCCCTGGGCCTCTCCGCCCGGCCGTCCGTGTTCCGCCGCGGCACCATCGCCTGCACCGGCATCGAGTACTGCAAGCTGGCCATCGTGGAGACCAAGGTCACGGCGGCCACCGCCGTCGCCGAGCTGGAGCGCCGCCTCGCCGATCTTGCGGACAGCGGCCAGCTGCCCCACGCGCTGTCCCTGCACATCAACGGCTGCCCCAACTCCTGCGCCCGCATCCAGACCGCGGACATCGGACTCAAAGGCATGATGCTCCCCACGCCCGACGGCGACCCCAGCCCCGGTTTCCAGGTCCACCTCGGCGGCGGACTGGCTTCGTCGGACCGCGAAGAGGCCGGCCTGGGACGTACCGTCCGTGGCCTGAAGGTCTACGTTGCGGACCTGCCGGACTACGTGGAACGCGTGGTGCGGAAGTTCGTGGCGGACCGCGCCGAAGGCCAGACCTTCGCCGAATGGGCCCACACAGCCGAGGAAGGTGATTTGCAGTGACGGTTGCACTCCGCTCCCACGACGAGCTCAAGGCCATCGCCGAGGCCGGCGCCGCCGAGCTCGGCTGGGACGCCCCGGCCCGCGATGTCATCGCCTGGGTGGCCCGCAACTTCGAGCTGCCCACGGTCGCCGTCGCCTGCTCCATGGCCGACGCCGTCCTTCCGGCGCTCGTCGCGGACCAGCTGCCCGGCGTCGACGTCCTGTTCCTCGAGACCGGCTACCACTTCCCGGAGACGTACGCGACGCGCGACGAGGTCGCAGCCAACCTGCACGTCAATGTGGTGGACGTCCTCCCGGAGAACACCGTGGAGCAGCAGGACCGGCTCCTGGGCAAGGACCTCTTCGCCCGCGACGCAGCCCAGTGCTGCGCCCTGCGCAAGGTGGCGCCCCTGCGCCGCACCCTCGCCGGCTACGAGCTCTGGTTCACCGGAGTCCGCCGCGACGAGGCCCCCACCCGCACCAACACCCCGCTGATCACCTGGGACGAGGCCAACGGGCTGGTCAAGGTCAACCCGGTGGCGGCCTGGACGTTCGACCAGCTGGTGCAGTACTCCGACGACAACCTCCTGCCCGTCAACCCGCTGCTTTCACAGGGCTACCCGTCCATTGGCTGCCAGCCTTGCACCCGCAGGGTAGCGCCCGGTGATGACCCCCGCGCCGGCCGCTGGGCAGGAACCGACAAGACAGAATGCGGACTACACGTATGAGCACTTTCCTGACTGAGGAGCCCACACAGGTGACCGACGCTCCCGTTTCCACACGCCTCTCCAGCCTGGACACCCTCGAGTCCGAGGCCATCCACATCATCCGCGAGGTGGTGGCCGAGTTCGAGAAGCCGGCGCTGCTGTTCTCCGGCGGCAAGGACTCCGTGGTCATGCTGCACCTGGCCACCAAGGCCTTCTGGCCGGGCAAGGTGCCCTTCCCGGTGCTGCACGTCGACACCGGCCACAACTTCCCGGAGGTCATCGACTTCCGCGACCGCACCGTGGAGCGGCTGGGCCTGAAGCTGGTTGTCGGCTCCGTCCAGGAGTTCATCGACTCCGGCGAACTGGCAGAGCGTGCCGACGGCACGCGCAACCCGCTGCAGACCGTCCCGCTGTTGGACGCGATCCAGCGCAACAAGTTCGACGCCGTCTTCGGCGGTGGCCGCCGCGACGAGGACAAGGCCCGCGCCAAGGAGCGGATCCTGAGCCTGCGTGACGAGTTCGGCCAGTGGGATCCGCGCAACCAGCGCCCCGAGCTGTGGAACCTGTACAACGGCCGGCACACCGTGGGCCAGCACGTCCGCGCGTTCCCGATCAGCAACTGGACCGAACTGGATGTGTGGCGCTACATCGAGCGCGAAAACATCGAACTGCCGGGTCTCTACTACGCCCACGACCGGGAGGTCTTCGCCCGCGACGGCATGTGGCGCGCCGTCGGCGAGGTCTCCCAGCCGCGCGAACACGAGGAAGTCATCACCAAGACCGTCCGGTACAGGACCGTCGGGGACATGTCCTGCACCGGCGCCGTGGAATCGGCCGCCGCCACCGTGCGCGACGTCGTCATTGAGGTTGCCGCCTCGACCATCACCGAACGTGGCGCCACCCGGGCCGATGACCGCATCTCCGAGGCCGCCATGGAAGACCGCAAGAAGGACGGCTATTTCTAATGAGCACGGAAACGTTTCTCCCGGACCCGGACCTGGTGTCCGCGGCGCTGCCCACCACCCTGTTCCGCTTCGCCACCGCCGGATCGGTCGACGACGGCAAGTCCACGCTGGTGGGCCGGCTCCTGCACGACTCCAAGGCCATCCTCGCCGACCAGCTCGACGCCGTCGCCCGCACGTCCGCGGACCGGGGCTTCGGCGGCGATAAAGGCGGGATCGACCTCGCCCTGCTGACCGACGGCCTGCGCGCCGAGCGCGAGCAGGGCATCACCATCGACGTCGCCTACCGCTACTTCGCCACGGACCGCCGCAGCTTCATCCTCGCCGACTGCCCCGGGCACGTGCAGTACACCAAGAACACGGTGACCGGCGCGTCCACCGCGGACGCCGTCGTCGTGCTCATCGACGCCCGCAAGGGTGTCCTGGAGCAGACCCGCCGGCACCTGTCCGTGCTGCAGCTGCTGCGGGTGGCCCACGTGATCGTGGCGGTGAACAAGATCGACCTCGTGGACTTCAGCGAGGACGTATTCCGCGCAATCGAGGCGGACGTCCAGCAGGTCGGGCGCGAGCTCGGGCTCGGATCCGACGGTGTCGCCGACCTCCGGGTCATCCCCGTGTCCGCGCTCGACGGCGACAACGTGGTGGACGCTTCGCGGCGTACCCCCTGGTACACCGGGCCGGCACTGCTGGAAGTCCTCGAGACCCTGCCGGCCGCCGACGAGCTCGAAAGCCACCTGGAGAGCTTCCGCTTCCCCGTTCAGCTGGTCATCCGGCCGCAGGGCGCGCTGGCGCCGGACGCGATCGCCGGCGGGCTCGACGCCGAGGCCTATCGTGACTACCGCGCCTACGCCGGGCAGATCACCGAAGGTTCGGTCAAGGTGGGGGACCAGGTCAGCATCCTGACGCCGGGTCAGGCCCCGCGCACCACCACGGTCACCGGGATCGACTTCGCGGGCAGCGAGCTCGCCGAGGCGGCCGCCCCGCAGTCCGTGGCATTGCGCCTGGCCGACGAGTTCGACGTCGCCCGGGGCGACACAATCGCGGCTGCGGGCACCGTCCGCGAAGCCAGCGCCGACCTGTACGCCGCCTTGTGCTGGCTCTCGCCCAAGCCGCTCCGCGAGGGCGCTAAGGTGCTGGTCAAGCACGGCACCCGCACGGTCCAGGCCCTGGTCCGGAACGTGACAGGCAAGGTGGACCTCGCCAGCTTCGGCCTGGAACCGACGTCCACCCTGGAGCTGAACGACATCGGGCACGCGCAGCTCCGGCTTTCCGCCCCGCTGCCCCTGGAGAACTACCTGCACCACCGCCGCACGGGGGCATTCCTGGTGATCGACCCGCTCGACGGCAACACCCTTGCCGCCGGCCTGGTCAAGGACCACCCGGGAGACCACGAAGACGAGCGCTACGCGATCTGACGCCCATCCCCACGGGTACAGCCTGTTTCCCGGCCCGCAGCAATTGCCGCGGACCAGGAAACAGGCTGCCGTCTTTTTCGGCCGAATATGACGCTGCATGAACTTGCGTGACCCCCGGTTTCCGGGCCATTGAACCGCGTTTATGACACTCCCTATGGTGAATGAATGACGACGACGGAACGGTTCCACGGTCTTCTCGACGGGGATCTTCGGGGGCGATGTCGCCGGCGCTGACCACCCCGCCCGGCCTTTCCGCACAGACCCAGAACAGGATTCAGCCCATGTCACCCACACCCGAAAGCCGTGAGCCCGGCGCCCAACCCGGCACCACCCGGATCGTCGCCGGCGAGACCGGAAAGCCCAAGCGCAAACGCACCCTGGAGATCGCCCTCGTTGCCGGACTCGTGATCCTGATCGGCGCCGGCGCGGCCGTGGCATCCTCGCTGTCCCGCGGCCCGGAAGCCGCCCCGGCGGTGGCCGCCGCGGACACCAGCCCGGCCACCGAACTGCGGCTCGGCTACTTCAACAACATCACCCACGCACCGGCCCTGGTCGGCACCAGCAAGGGCATCATCGCCAAGGACCTTGGCGCAACCAAGCTCACCACGCAGACCTTCAACGCCGGCCCGGCCGCGATCGAGGCGCTTAACGCCGGCGCCATCGACGCCACGTACATCGGCCCCAACCCGGCCATCAACTCCTACATCAAGAGCAAGGGCGAATCGGTCAGCATCATTGCCGGCGCCGCGGCAGGCGGGGCTCAGTTGGTGGTCAAGCCCGGCATCAACTCACCAGCCGACCTCAAGGGCAAGACGCTCGCGTCCCCGCAGCTCGGCGGAACCCAGGACGTGGCACTGCGCGCGTGGCTCGGCCACCAGGGGCTCAAGACCTCCACTGACGGCGGCGGCGACGTCGCCATCAACCCCACCGAGAACGCCCAGACCCTGAAGCTGTTCCAGGACGGCAAGCTCGACGGTGCGTGGCTGCCGGAGCCCTGGGCCTCCCGATTGGTACTGCAGGCCGGCGCGAAGGTCCTGGTCGACGAGAAGGACCTCTGGGATAAGGGCGAGTTCATCACCACCGTCCTGATCGTCAACAAGAAGTTCGCGGCCGAGCACCCGGCCACCGTGCAGGCGCTCCTGAAAGGCCACGTTGAGTCCGTGAACTGGCTCAACGCGGCGCCCGCCGCCGAGAAGGCCACGGTCCTCAACGACGCACTCAAGGCGGCGGCCGGCTCGGCGCTTCCGGCCGATGTGATCGACCGATCCCTGAAGAACATTGTCTTCACCACGGACCCGCTCGCCGGGACGTACAAGAAGCTTCTGCAGGACGGCGTCGACGCCGGGACCACCAAACCGGCCGACATCAACGGGATCTTCGACCTAACGGCGCTCAACGCCGTCCTCGGCGAGACTGCGGCGGGCCAGAAGATTTCCGCCGAAGGACTGGGCAAGGACTAGCTCCCGGCCTCCAGCCACCCGCAACAACAGTTAGGACCTGACCATGCCAGTCGTACTGGAAAACCTGGGCAAGCGCTTTGGCGACGGCGCCCCGGTGCTGGACGACGTCAACGCCACCATCGGGCAGGGCGAGTTCGTCGCCCTGCTCGGTGCGTCCGGCTGCGGCAAGTCCACCCTGCTCAACATCATGGCGGGACTGGAGGCACCGACGTCGGGGGCCCTCGAAGTGCCCAGCGACGGCGCCGCCTTCATGTTCCAGGATTCAGCCCTCTTCCCGTGGCTGACTGCCCGCGAAAACGTGGAACTGGCCCTGAAACTGCGCGGGCTCGGGAAGGCCGAGTGCCGGACCAAGGCCGGCGAACTGCTCGACCTCGTTCACCTGGGCAGCGCGGGGGACAAGCGCCCGCACGAGCTCTCCGGCGGCATGCGCCAGCGCGTGGCCCTGGCCCGCTCCCTGGCCCAGGACCGGCAGCTGCTGCTGATGGACGAGCCGTTCGCCGCCCTGGACGCCATTACGCGCGACCTGCTCCATGACGAACTGGAACGCATCTGGAAGGAAACCGGCCGCACTATCGTCTTTGTCACCCACAACGTCCGCGAGGCCGTCCGGCTTGGCCAGCGCGTGCTGCTGCTCTCCTCCCGGCCCGGCCGGGTGGTGCAGGAATGGCACGTCACCGAGGAACACCGCACCGACGCAGGACTGGCCGGCCACCTGACCGGCGTCATCACCGCCCGGCTACGCGAGGAGATCCGCCGCCATGCCAAGTAACCAACTCCCCGTCGCCGAAGCTGTCGCCGACGCCCCGGCCGAGACCCGCAAGGTCCACGCGGCGCTGACCCGTTCCTCCACCGGCAAGGAAGACCTGCGGCAGCTGGAGTCGGGTCTGGACTCCCTCCAGTCCGATGCCGCGCGCAAGGCCGGCATCGACTGGAGTCGGATCCTGCTCCCGGTGGCCGCCCTGGTGGTGCTTGTCCTCATCTGGCAGGTTTACGTTTGGCTCGGCTTCAAACGGCGGGACATCGTGCCCGGCCCGATGGATGTTGTTGGCCAGATCGGAACCCTGTGGGGCGAGGGCAAACTGCAGGAGGCCGTCTGGACGTCGCTGCAGCGCGGCGTTGTGGGCTTCCTGATCAGCGTGGTCATTGCGACTCCGGTGGGGCTCCTGCTGGCGCAGGTGGCACCTCTCCGGCGCGCCTTCGGTCCGCTGATCTCCGGGCTGCAGGTCCTGCCGTCCGTAGCTTGGGTGCCCGCGGCCATCCTTTGGTTCGGCCTGACCGACGCCACGGTGTATTTCGTGGTGTTCATGGGCGCCATCCCCTCCATCATCAACGGGCTGATCTCCGGTGTGGACCAGATCCCGCCGCAGTACCGCAGCGTCGGAAAGGTCCTGGGGGCGTCCCGGCTCCAACTGGCCCTGCAAATCATCCTGCCCGCAGCCCTGCCCGGGTACCTCAGCGGCCTCAAACAGGGCTGGGCGTTCTCCTGGCGCTCACTGATGGCGGCGGAAATCATCGCCGTCGGCGGCACCATCGGCTTTGGCCTGGGCTCCATGCTGGACCAGGGCCGCGCCCTGTCCGACATGACCATCGTGATGTCCGCGATCCTGCTGATCCTCGGCGTCGGCATCCTGATCGAACTGCTCGTGTTCGCCCCGATCGAAAAGCGGCTCCTCCGCCGCAGGGGCCTCCTGGCGGGCAGCACCCGCTAAAGCACCTCGACAATTCCAAACAACAGAAAGCCCGACGGCGATACTCGCCGTCGGGCTTTCTGTTGTCCGTTTGTCAGCCGCGCGTCAGCGTGCCGCAGCCGCGGGCTTGGAAGCCCATTGTTCCCGCCGGGATTGTGACGATGGTCCGGGCCGCGCCGAAGTAGTTTTCGGTGATGTCGTCAGCTCCGCTGAAACCGCTGAGCGTTTCCCAGTAACAGGAGTCTCCGGCGCCGTATCCGTAGTAGGTGCCAGGCAGGATGTCGATGCCGACGCGGTAGGTGCCGTCGGTTGTGATCCGGGTCGACTTGGCCCCGGTGGAAGGGGCGGTCGTCCAGGAGTCGCAGCCGCGGGAGCTGAATCCGACGTCTCCCGGAAGGATCTGGACGTATGTCCGGGCGGTCCCGTAGTAGTTTGCGTTGATCTGGCTCAGCTGGCCGGTGAAGCCACTGAGCCTTTCCCAGTAGCATCCGGTGCCGGTCCCGGTTGCTTTGTACAGGCCGGGCTTGACCTGCGCTCCGACAGGGTAGGTGCCGTCACCACGAAGTACCGTCACAGCCCAAACAGGCAGTTTCAGTGCCGGACTCATAGTGACCCGCGTATCCCGGTAGAGCAGACTGGCGGACACTCGGACCGTGATGGAGCGGCCGTTGTCGGCAGCAGTGATGCCGTACGTGCGGTTGCGCGCGCCGGAGATCGCGGCGCCGTCACGGTACCACTGGTAGGCATAGGCTGACGGTGCCGGTGCGTAAGTGCCGGCGTCGGCCGTCAGGGTCGATCCAAGAGACAGCGCTCCGGTGATCTTCGGGGCCGATATCAACGTGATCAGGGCCTTGCCCACCGTGATGGCTGGAGTGGTGGCCGAGCGGGTCGTGTATCCCGCTTTGGAGACTGTCACCTTGACGTTCACCTGGGCGCCGATGTAGCCGCTGTTAAGGTACAGCGCGTAACCGGTCCCGCCGCTGACTGCGACGCCGTTCCGGTACCACTGGTACTGGATTGTTGAACCGGCAGTCCAACCCTGAGAAACCTTCACCGTCTGTCCAAGGCGGTGGGTTCCGATCACCGTCAGCGAACTGGTGGCCTCGATGGTCCCGGCAGCAATCGTGCGAGCCGCGGAGTAGCCGTCTAGCGTTGTGTAGCCGGATTTGGCTGCACGCACCCTGACCTTGAGCGTCCTACCGTGTTCGAGCGCAGTGGTGGTGTAGGTGCGGCCGACCGCGCCAACGATGGCTGCCGTTCCGCGGTACCACTGGTAGGAGAGCGTGGCACCGGTCGGCGCCCACGTGCCTGCATTGGCAGTTTGCAGCTGGCCCACCTTGGCGATACCGCTGACCGTTGGTACCGGCGCGCTTAGCTCCAGCGCCTGCCCGAGGACGGGTTTGCCGGCTACGGCGTTGATCCAGCTGACCCCCGCGACGGTTCCCGGGCGAACCGCTGCCGGCGTGGCAGCCGTTTCCACCGGCTGCGCCTGTGCTGCCGGAGCCATAAAAAGACCGGCGAGCAGTGCGGTGCTCCCTGCTGTGGCTACTGCCCTGGTCAGACGGCCAATGCGCGTCCGAGCAAGGACCTTTTCGTGCAGAGACAACGAAGTCCCCTTCCCCCAAGTTGAGACTGACCGGAGAATCCGGCCGAAGTAAATTGTATGGCTCATCGCGCCGGGTAGTTTGCGGGGTCGTGAGAGAACACAAAATGCCAGATGGCGATGCTCGCCGTCGGGCTTTCTGCTGTCCGCTTGAGGACCCTTGTTCCGCCGAAACCGCGGGCCTACACTCACGCCTATAGGCCGGGTTGCGGCCCATTCCATCTGATTCCAAGACTGAATCCAAGGAGGTCGCTGTGGCAGCAAAATTTGGCGTTCTGGCCCTGGTCGAAGCCAAAGCGGGGAAGGAACAGGACGTCTGGGACTTCCTCAACGGGGGCCGTGAAATCGTGCTCAACGAACCCGGGACGCGCACCTGGTACGCCTTCAGGGTCAACGAGAACACGTTCGGCATCTTCGACACCTTCGATACCGAGGAGGACCGGCAGGCCCACCTCACGGGAGCCATCCCCGCCGCCCTCGGCGAACACGGTCCCGCCCTGCTCGCCAAGGACCCGGACATCAAACTGATCGAACTCATCGCAGTGAAATAGGCCGAAGCCTGCGGCCCTGCGGCCCTGTGCTCCTGCGAGGCCTGCGCTCCGGGGGCACATTGACACGGACGCGCCGTCGTTTCTGCGCGAGATGACTGCTCCGGCCGTCAAAGTGCCCCCCGAACAGCTCCCAGCCGGCCCGCATAAGCCAGTCCACAATGTGACGTGGCGTTACCTTGCGTGAACTGGTGTTTCCGCGCCGTTGTTCCGCAATGTGACGCCGCCCTATCGTCGATGCATGGCAATTCAGGACATTTACCCCACGGCGCTGCGCCTCCTCGGCCGTCCCGTGCTGGTGGTAGGCGCCGGACCGGTGGCCGCCCGGCGCACCAAGGGCCTGCTCGACGCCGGAGCCCGCGTCACCGTTGTTGCCCCGGTTGCCTGCCCGGCCCTGACTGAACTTGCCGACGCCGGCCTCCTGACTTGGGAGCCCCGCCCGTACCGTCCCTCCGACGTCGACGGCGTCTGGTTCGTCCAGACGGCCACCGGCGACGCCGCGGTGGATGCCCAGGTTTCGGCCGACGCCGAGGCACAGCGCATCTGGTGCGTCAATGCCTCCGACCACGAAGCGTCCGCCGCCTGGACGCCCGCCGTCGCCGTGGTGGACGACGTCAAGATCGCCGTCAACGCCGGCGGGGACCCGCGCCGGGCCATGGCCCTGCGCGACGCCGTCGCCACCGCCCTGGACGCCGGGGATCTGCCGTTGCGCAGGCGCCGTGTTTCCGGCACAGGCGCCACCGGATCGGTGGCACTCGTAGGCGGCGGTCCCGGCGACACCGGACTCATCACCGTCCGCGGCCGCCGGCTCCTGGGCCAGGCCGACGTCGTGGTCGCGGACCGGCTCGGCCCCCGTGAGCTGCTAAACGAACTCGCCCCCGACGTCCGCGTGATCGAGGTCGGCAAGACTCCCGGCCACCATCCCGTCCCGCAGGCGGAGATCAACCGGATCCTGGTCGACGAAGCCCTGCAGGGCCACCGCGTGGTCCGGCTCAAGGGCGGCGACCCGTACGTCCTGGGCCGCGGCGGCGAGGAAGCCGAATTCTGCCGGCAGCACGGCGTCGAGGTGGAAGTGGTTTCCGGCGTCACGTCAGCCATCTCCGTCCCGGCCGCCGCGGGCATCCCGGTCACGCACCGCGGCCTCGCCAAAGGCTTCAGCGTGGTCACCGGACACGAGGAGCTCTCCGAGGTCCCGGCCCGCGCCGACCACACTGTGATCCTGCTCATGGGCGTGGGCCAGCTGCGCGATTCCGCAGCCTCCCTGGCCCGCGCCGGTTTGCCTCCGGAGACGCCTGTTGGCATCGTAGAGAATGGATACCTGCCGAACCAGCGGGTGACCATCGGAACTCTCGGGACCATCGCGGACCAGGCGGAGGCCGCCGGCGTCGCGAACCCCGCGGTAATCGTGATCGGCGACGTTGTCCGCGTCAGCCCGTTCGCGCCGTCGCGCTTCAAGACCGCGGACTACAGCACCACTTCCCCGAACGCTCCCCGCACCACCAAGACCCGCGTACTGACCCCGTAAAGCCCGTCGATTGCTCCATAACTGCCTTTATCAAGTCTCAAAAGGGCGTTTGTGGAGCAACGGATGCAGAAGAAAAAGGAACACAGCCGTGTCAACGAACACCCCTGTAGGAACCGCCGCCCGCCCGCTGCGCGTCGCCGTCGTCGGCTCCGGTCCCGCCGGCGTCTACGCCGCGGACATCCTGACCAAGAGCGAGGCCGTCAAGAGCGGCGAGCTCACAGTCAGCATCGACCTCTTCGACCGCTACCCGGCACCCTACGGCCTGATCCGCTACGGCGTGGCCCCGGACCACCCCCGCATCAAGGGCATCGTCAACGCCCTGCACAAGGTCCTGGACCGCGGCGACATCCGCTTCTTCGGCAACGTGGACTACGGCACCGACCTGTCCATCGATGACCTGCGCACCCACTACGACGCCGTCATCTTCGCCACCGGCGCCATCAAGGACGCGGACCTGAACATCCCCGGCATCGAACTCGAGGGCTCCTACGGCGGCGCCGACTTCGTCTCCTGGTATGACGGCCACCCCGACGTGTCCCGCGAATGGCCGCTGGACGCCAAGGAAATCGCCGTGATCGGCAACGGCAACGTGGCCCTGGACGTGGCCCGCATGCTCTCCAAGCACGCGGACGACCTCCTGGTCTCCGAAATCCCGGACAACGTCTACGCCGGGCTGAAGTCCTCGCCCGTCACCGACGTCCACGTGTTCGGCCGCCGCGGCCCGGCCCAGGTCAAGTTCACGCCGCTGGAACTGCGCGAACTCTCGCACTCCAAGGACGTCGACATCATCCTCTACGCCGAGGACTTCGAGTTCGACGCCGAATCGGACCGGCAGATCCAGAGCAACAACCAGACCAAGACCATGGTGGGCACGCTCACCAACTGGATCGCCGAACAGCCCGAGGACCTCTCCGAGCTCAAGGCGTCCCGCCGGCTGCACCTGCACTTCCTGCACAGCCCGGTCGAGGTGTACGACGGCGCCGAGACGCCCGGCCGCGTCGCCGGCATCAAGTTCGAGCGCACCGAACTGGACGGCACCGGCAACGCCCGCGGCACCGGCGAGTTTGTCGACTACCCGGTCCAGGCCGTGTACCGCGCCATCGGCTACTTCGGCTCCGCACTCCCTGAGGTCGAGTTCGACCACAGCAAGGGCGTTGTCCCGAACGACGGCGGCCGCGTCCTGGATGCCGCCGGCACCCACGTTCCCGGAATCTACGCGACCGGCTGGATCAAGCGCGGGCCGGTGGGGCTGATCGGCCACACCAAGGGCGACGCCCTGGAAACCGTGACCTACCTGCTCGAAGACCGCGCCAACCTGCCCCTGGCCGCGGCGCCCGCCCCGGAGAGGATTGTCGAACTCCTGGAGGGCCGCGGCGTGCAGTACACCAGCTGGGAAGGCTGGCTGGCGCTCGACGCCCACGAGCGCGGCCTCGGCGAGACGGCGACGGCGGCCGGCCCGTCCTTCGGGGTCGACGTCACCCGTGAGCGCATCAAGGTAGTCCCGCGCGAGGAGATGGTGGCGATCTCCCGCGGCGGAGTGGCCGCGGAGGTCTAGCCTTCACGCCCGGAGCCAGCGCAGAACACAGCGCAACGCGGGGTCACCTCGCGCCCATCCCGGACGGGACTATGGGCGCGGAGTGACCCCGCGTTGTTTGTTGTGCGTGGAAACCAGGGCAGTAGTCAGTAGGCTTACCGTCATGAGGCTCCGTCACAGCAACGCGTCCGGCCGCGGGTACCGCCGGGTCCCCGCCGGGACCGGCTTCAGTTACAAGGACTTGGACGGGTCCACCGTGCCGCCGGGGCCCGTGCGGGAGCGGCTGGAGGGCATCGGGATCCCGCCGGCCTGGACGGATGTCTGGATTGCCCCGTACGACAACGGGCACATCCAGGCCACGGGAGTCGACGCAGTGGGCCGGCGGCAGTACATCTACCACCCGAGCTGGCGGGAACGGAAGGACCGGCTCAAGTTCGACCGCTCACTCCAGCTCGCCGAGACCCTGCCGGCCGCGCGCCGCCTGGTGACCATGGACCTGCGCTCCGAGGGGCTGAGCCGCGAGCGGGTGCTGGCCGCAGCCTTTCGGATGCTCGACAGCGGATCGCTGCGGGTCGGCTCGGAGCGGTACACCAACGAAAACGGCAGCCGCGGCCTCGCCACCCTGCTCTGCGCCCACGTCAAGGTCCACAAGGACGAACTCCGGCTCAGTTTCCCCGCCAAGAGCGGCAAGACCTGGGCATCGCGGATCGACGACGCCGACCTCGCCGCCGTCGTGCGCCAGCTCAAGCGGCGCGGTGGCAATGCACGGCTGCTCGCCTACAAGGACGGCCGCCGCTGGCATCCGGTGTCCAGCGCGGACATCAACGAGTACGTCAAGGAACGCACGGGGGAGGACTTCACAGCCAAGGACTTCCGCACCCTGCGGGGGACGGCGGCGGCGGCCGTCAGCCTGGCGCAGAGCGGGCCGCAGGCGAAAGTTGGGGCCCGCAAGAATGCGGTCAGCCGCGCCATGCTGGAGGCGTCCGCGGTGCTGGGCAACACGCCGTCGATCGCCCGGAAAAGCTACGTGGATCCGCGGCTGCTGGACCACTTCGCTGCGGGGGAGACGATCGACCCGAGGCGGCTGGATTCCGCCGAATCCGAGATCCGGGCTCTGCTGTACCAGGAAGGCGATGTGGTTCCGCTGCGGAAGGCCACAGGCTAGCAGCACGGGAGGAGGCTACATCCGGGGCCGCTACATCCGGCCGAAGCGCGCCCGTACCAGGGCGAACGCGCCGTAGGCAATGAAGCCGGCGCCGATCGCCAGGAGCAGGTACGGGCCGAAGGGGTGGTCGCGCAGTGCCTTGAGGCTTCCGTCGAGGCCGGTGGATGAACCGGGGTTGTTGGTGGCCGCCGCGATCACGAACAGCAGCCCGGTCAGGATCAGTGCCAGCCCTTTCGCGACATGGCCGGTGACGCCGAGGACACTGATCAGCCTGCCCCGGTGGGTCCCTTCGAAATGGTGCAGCTCCTCCTTGAACTTCTTCCCGAAGCCCTTGACGATGAAGTACACGCCGATCCCGATGATAGTCAGGCCGAGGCCGACCAAGGCCGGCACCCCGAACGGGCTCTGGACCAGGGCCGTGCTGAAATCCCGCGTGGAGTCGCCGGAATCGCCGCGCTGGCCGAGCGCGAAGCCGGCGAAGCTCAAGCCGACGCTGCCGTAGGCGACGGCGAGGAAGCCGGAGGAAATGAGCTTGCCCAGCCGTTCGCCGCGGGGCAGGTGCCGCGCCCTCAGGGTCGCCTCGCTCAGCTGCCAGAGCGAAAGCCCGGCGCAGGCCGTACACGCCGCCCACATCACGGCCGGCCCCCAGGGGTTGGCCGCGAGCTGTTCGATGGCGCCGGTGGGGTCGGCCTGGCCGGGCACGCCCAGGACCAGGGCGACGGCGATGGCCCCGATCACGATGTGCAGCAGTGCCATCACGGCGAACCCCGAACGCGCGGCGACGTCGAGCCAGATGCTGTTCGACGCCGCCTCGGCCGCGTCCGCGGCGCCGTCGATGACGGAATCGATCCCTGACTCTTCGTCTGCCGTAGCGATGCCGCTCAACCTCATCCGGTCCGGTGAAACCCCATCGTGCCCAGGGCGTTGCTCAGCGCTTTGCCCCGGGCGTTGCCTTTGGCGCCGATTCTACGCGCGGCGGTTCCGGGCGTCAGGCAGGAACGGGCGGAGCGGGGACGTTGGCCCTGTTAGACGTGTGCCGGGCCCGCAGGATCAGCTTGAACAGTTCGCCAAGGAGCAGCAGCACTACGGCCGGAACCAGGCAGAGCAGCCACTGCGCGCCGGTGAGCGGTACCGTGCCGAAGAGGTCCTGCATGACGCGCATCTGGGTGATCAGCATCGAGCCGAAGACCGCCCAGCCGAACGCCCAGAGCAGCTTCGGGTTGGACACGGTGGAAGGCCCGAACGCGCTCTCCTCGGGGAAACGCAGGTTGAGTGCGACCGAAATGTTCATCAGACCCAGGCCAACTATGGCCATGGTTTGGCCGACTTCGAGTGAACCGTAGCTGGCCTTGCCGATCTGCACGAGGAGCAGTGTGGCGGCCGCCATGAACAGCCCGACGATCAGCAGTCGCACCATCATCGACCGGACGATGATCGGCTGATTGAACGGCCGGGGCTTGCGGTCCATGATGCCCGGCGTCGCGAGGTCCAGGCCCATCACGGCGCCGATCGGGGCGACGATCGCCATGTGGATCCAGAGTACCTGCGCCGGGCTGAGCAGAGCCGTGCCGGCGATCGCGAATGCCGAGGAGCCGATGAAGGCCAGGATGAACATGTACAGGTTGGCGACCTGGATGCGGATGAACTTCTGCAGGTTGTCGTAGACCAGCCTGCCTTCCTCGACGGCGGCCACGATCGTGGCGAAGTTGTCGTCGGCCAGGATCATCTTGGCCGCACCCTTGGCGACGTCGGTGCCCGTGATGCCCATCGCGATTCCGATGTCGGCCGCGGCGATGGCCGGCGCATCGTTGACGCCGTCGCCGGTCATCGCGACGATGTTGCCCTTGCGCTTGAGGACCTCGACCAGCCTGACCTTGTGCTCGGGCGCCACCCGGGCGATCACCCCGATCCCGTCCACCTGGCTGTCGGCTTCGGCGTCGGTCATCGCCGCGAAATCGGCGCCGGTGACCGCACGTCCCCGGATGCCCAGTTCGGCCGCGATCGCCGCAGCGGTGACGGCGTGGTCTCCGGTGATCATCCGGACCCGTATGCCGGCGTGCTTCGCCGTGGCGATGGCGGCCACGGCCTCGGCGCGGGGCGGGTCCACCTCGCCGATCAGCGCCGAAATCTCCAGGTCCTGCATCAAGGCCATCAGGTCGCCAGAGGGCTGGAACGTTGCCGGGTCGAATTCGCGCTGCGCCAGGGCGAGCACGCGCCGGCCCTGGCTGGCAATGCGGTCGTTCGCGGCGAGCACTTTCCCCCGCATTTCCTCGGTGAGGGTCTCGGTGCGGCCGCCCGGCATCCGCCCGGACGAGGACCTGTTGAGGACGACGTCGGGTGCCCCCTTCACGTAGGCCCGGATCACTGGCTTGCCATCGGCGCCCGGCATCAGGTGGAAGGTGGCCATGAACTTGTAGTCGGAGTCAAAGGGCACGGACGCCACCCGCGGGTTGTTCCTGCGGAACTCGCGGACGTCCACGCCGCCCTTTTGCGCCAGCACGTACAGCGCCGCCTCGGTGGGATCGCCGATGACTTCGCCGTTCTCGATATCGGAGTCGTTGCACAGCGCGCAGGGGAACATCACGTAGTCCAGGTCGCGTTCGGCGTCGCCGGTGGTCCGCTGGATCTGGCCGTTGAAGCTGTAGCCCTCGCCGCTGACGGTGTAGTGGTGCTGCACGGTCACGAATTCGCGCACCGTCATCTGGTTCAAGGTCAGGGTGCCGGTCTTGTCGGAATTGATGGCCGACGTGGAACCAAGGGTCTCCACCGCGGGCAGGACCTTCATGATGGCATTCTTCTTTGCCATGTTGACCGAGCCCACGGACAGGATCGTGGTGACAACGGCGGGAAGTGCATCCGGGATCGAGCCGACCGCCAGGGCCACGCCGATCCCGAAGAGCACCGCGAAGGATTCGCCCTGGGCCAGCCCCATCACCACGATCGCGACAAAGGCGAAGAGGGCCGCGATGATGATGAAGATGGTAAGCCGGTCCACCTGCTTGGTGAGGGGGGTTTTCTCCTCCTTTTGACCGGCCAGCATGTGGGCGATGTGGCCGACCTCCGAGCCCATGCCGGTGGTGGTCACGAGGATCTCGCCGTGGCCCCGGGTGACGTTGGTGTTCATGAATGCCATGTTCACGCGGTCCCCGATGCCGACGTCGTGCCGGCCGATGGCCGCGACGTCCTTCTCGACAGCGACGCTTTCGCCGGTCAGCGCGCCCTCTTCGATCTGGAGGGTCGCGGCCAGGATGACCCTGCCGTCGGCGGGGACGCGGTCACCGGCGTCGACCACCACGATGTCGCCGGGGACAATCTGGTCGGCGGGGATTTCCGCCATGTCACCATCGCGGCGCACCTTGGCCATGGCCTTCATCATCTGCCCCAGGGAAGCGGCGGCCGCCTCGGCCTTGCCTTCCTGGTGGTAGCCCAACCATGCGTTGAACAGCGTCAGCAGGGCGAGCCCGATGGCGGTCCCGTACTCCTCGATCAACAGGCTCACCAGGGCGGCGACCACGAGCACGATCTGCATGTAGTCCCGGTAGTGCTTGAAGAACCGCTTCCAGACCGGCTCCTGCTTCGCGGCGGCCAGCGCGTTCAGGCCGTACTCCTGCAGCCGCTCCTCAGCCTCCGCCGCGCTCAACCCGCTGGCCGGGTCCACCCTCAGCTCGGACGCTACGTCCGCTGGTGACATCGAGTACCACGTTGCGTCCACTTCGGTCGCGGCCAAATCTGGTGCCGCTCCGGGATTGTCGGTCATGACATTCCTCCTCGTCGCCGGGACGCTGTTCAGAAAGGTGTCGGGATGTGCCGGACGGCCAGCGTGGGTTCACGGTAGTCGCCGGCCTCCTGACGCTTGGGGAGTTCGACGTCGAGCCCCGGGTACGGCTCATAGGGCACCTGGCTGAGCAGGTGGCTGATGATGTTGAGCCGGCCGCGCTTCTTGACGTCATTGTGCGCGACGTACCACGGTGCCCAGGCGGTGTCGGTCGCTTCGAACATGGCGTCCCTGGCCCTGGAGTAGTCGTACCACCGCTTGTAGGACTTGAGATCCATGGGCGACAATTTCCAGGTCTTGCGGGGGTCATCGATGCGGCTCTCGAGGCGCCGGGTCTGCTCGTCGGCGCTGACCTCGAGCCAGTACTTGATCAGGATGATTCCAGCGTCGACCATCGCCTTCTCAAATATCGGCGTCATGTTGAGGAATCTTTCGGTCTCCTCCGGGGTGCAGAAGTTCATCACACGCTCCACACCCGCACGGTTGTACCAGCTGCGGTCAAAGATGACCACCTCGCCGCCCGCCGGGAAGTGCGACATATAACGCTGGAGATACATCTGGGATTTCTCCCGCTCCGTCGGGGTGGGGAGCGCCACCACCCGGAACACCCGAGGGCTCACCCGCTCGACGATTCGCTTGATCGTGCCGCCCTTGCCGGCCGTGTCGCGGCCTTCGAAGACGATGCAGACCTTGGCTCCCGTGGACTTCACCCACTCCTGCATGGCCACCAGCTCGCCTTGCAGGACGGCCATCTCCGCCTCGTACTCCTTGCGGGGCATTTTCTTCCGGGCCTGCTCGTCCTGTCCCTCGGCGCGCTTGGCCTTTTTCTTCTTCTTGCCCACTTTCGACCTCCTCGCGGCGTACTTGCTGCGGCAAATCACAGCAGGCACTGCCGAACCCGGCGAGGCTGACATCCGGCGAGACTGGCGCCGTCGTCCCGGGGACTGGGGCCAATGCAGGCACCCCTTTTCGGGCACCCTCGTGCAGCGTCCTACCACTCTTAGTGTTGATCGCGGCTGGGGTCCGGTCTACGGCACTAAGACCCTATTGACGTGCAGCTGAGCCACGCGCCGCAGTCGAGCCGGCCCCTGCTGCTGGGCGCAGGGGCCGGCCGTCTGGACTCGGCGTTGAGGCCGACGGTGACGCGAATCCGCGTGCCCGCGAGCCGGGCCGCGAGGCCAGTTTCGCGAATGGCGGACGCCACTGAGACAGAGCATCTTCCGGCCACCTTGGGAAAATCCGTGGCAGTTACTCCTGCAGCCATTCGGCGCAGGAATTCAGGTTCCTGGTGACGCTTTCGACGGCGGCCGCCTCGTCGCGGGCGGCAATCGCGGCCACGAGTTCGTCGTGGCCCTCAAGCGGCAGGCCATTGAATCCTCCGCGCCGCTGCTGGCGGAGCAGGTCATTGTGGAAAACGCCGCCGAAGCTGACGTACAGCTCATGCAGCAGCGGGTTGGCGGACGCCTGCGCCACGCGCACATGGAAGTCCCAGTCGGCGCGGGCCCAGGCGGCGTAGTCTTCGGCCAGCCAGGCGTCCCGGCGTGCCGTGAGCAAATCGCGCAGGGCGGTGACGTCGTCGGCCGTCGCGTGGCGGGCGGCAAGGCGGGCGGCCTGGGTGTCCAGCCCGACCCGGACCTCGAGGATATGCTCCTGGGAGTGGTCCTGGTACATCCGCTGCGTGGCGCCGGCGATCTCGCTGGTGGCGCGGACGTACGTGCCGTCCCCGCGCCGGACTTCGAGCATGCCGCTGTGCGCGAGCGCTTTGATGGCCTCGCGAAGGGTGCCGCGGGAGACCCCGAACGCGGCCATCAATTCCGGTTCGGCCGGGATGCGCTGCTGCAGCGGCCATTCGCCCGAGTGGATCAGAGCCCGCAGCTTGGCGGTGATTTCCTCCGCCAGCGGGGGCCGGTGCGAGGCGGTAAGCGTCATTGCCGGGTCCTTCCCTCGGAGCGCAGTTCTTTGGCGCGCAAATCTTTGGCGCGCAGCTCTTTCGGTCCTGCCGAGAGGAGGTGGCCCACCACGATCTGGCCGAGCGCCACTGCCAGCAGCAGCGCCAGGGGGAGGGTCCAGGAGTTGGTGGCGCTGTGCAGCAGGCCCATGCCGAACGGTCCGAGGGTCGCCAGCAGATATCCGGCGGACTGGGCCACGGTGGAGAGCGCGGTGGTCTCGGCCGTGGTGCGGCCGCTGCGGCTGATCATCACCATGACCAGCGGGAAGATGCCGAGGCCGAAGCCCAGCAGCACCGCGGTCAGTGCAGCCCAGGTAGCCGGCAGGACCAGCATGGCCAGGACGCCGAGGGCCATGGTGACGGTGGCCAGGTAGAACGCCGTCCGCAGCATCCGGGGGCGCGAGCCGATGGCAACCAGGATCATGCCGGCGGGGACGGAGACGAGCTGCATGAGTCCGAACATGAGCCCGCTGTCGGAGGCGGTGAGGCCCATCGTGGCCAGCATGTAGGGGAACCAGCTGAGCACGGCGTAGGCCAGGAGCGCCTGTACTGTGAAGCCGAGGGTGATCAGCGCGCCGGTGCGGGTCCGCAGCAGGGGCCACGGGGAGACCCTGGCGGCCTTGCCGGCGGTTGTGTTGAGGTGGGCGTGTACCGCGATCGGGACAAAGCCGAGGCAGGCGCCCAGGGCCAGGAGGCCGATTGCGCCGACGCCCGCCGAGGGGGAGCCAAGGGCGTGGGCCATCGGAACGATCAGCACGGCGGTGACGGTGGCGCCGGTGGTCATGGTCAACGTGTAGACGGCGGTCATGAGGGATGTGCGGTCCGCGAAGTGCACCCTGATGAAGGACGGCATGGCCACGTTGCAGATGGCCAGCCCGGACATCCCCGCCACGGTCCCGGCCAGGAGCATTCCGGTGGACGGTACTCCGCGGAGCAGCAGTCCCGCGGCCAGCATCACGAGGGAGAGCAGGATCGCTTTTTCCAGCCCCAGCTGCCGGGTGAGCCAGGACGTGGCAGCCCCGGCCACCGCGAAACACAGCGTGGGGATCGAGGGGAGCAGGGCCGCGATCAGTGGGCCGTAGCCCAGGACGGACTGCAGGTCGTGGAACAGCGCGGCGGCGCCGGTGATCCCTGCGCGCAGGTTGAGCCCGATGAGCACGAGCGCCACGACGCCGGCCAGGATCACGCCGCGCGGGCGGCCGGCACCGGGTGGGGCTGTCTGGGAAAGTGCGGAAACCGCAGTGCTGCTGACCATAACTAAAGGTTAGACGTTTGATGTTTGAGAGTCAGCCTTTAGTGGCGAATATCTCCGCGAGTGACCCCGCGTTGCTTGGGTAAGGCGTGGGTTGGGGGAGCGGTGTCAGCCCGGCTGCCGGGCGCTGAGCCGCTGCACCGCCAGCGCGAGCCAGAGCTGCACCCGGTCCGGTGTCTGGGCCGGGTCGTAGCCGGTGAGTTCGGTGATCTGCGCCAGCCGGTAGCGGACCGTATTGCGGTGCAGGGTGAGTTCCTCGGCCACGGCCGCCACCGAGCCATTGTTGACGAGGTAGCTTTCCAGCGTGGCCATGAGTTCGGCGCCGTGCGCTGCGTCAAAGGCCCGCAGCGGATTCAGCGATTCGTTGGCCATGTCCGCCAGCGGAACGTCTTCGCTGGCCAGCAGCAGCGATGTCAGGCTCAGCCGCTCCGGCTCGTTGACCGGCAGGCCGTGGCTGGCCGCGTCGCGTGCCTCGAAATAGCTCCAGCGCAGGCCGTTGGGTTTGGTGTACGCCCCGCCGATGCCGATCGTGGCGTGGATCCCGGCCTCGGCCAGGTGGTCGCTGAGGCTGCGGGCCAGTGTGCTGGCGCCGCTGCCGTCGTCGGGCATCACCACCACGAGGTCCTTCCCGACGACGGCGCTGACCGCCGTCTCGAGCGGCTGGGGAAGGGAGGAACTCCCCAGCTGTTTCTGGTGGGCGGCCGATTCGGCGAGCAGGACCACGTTCTTGCGGGTGCTGTTGATCCCGACGCCGGCGAGGCGCCGGGTGGCTTCGCTGGACTCCAGCGTGCCGTGGATGACGTCGTCGAGGACCTGGCCGGCCAGGGCCCGTTGGGCCTGCCGCTGCTTGACCATGTTGTTTAGTTCGACGCTGATCAGGTTTTGGGCGTAGCCCACGATGCCCGAGTCCTCAAACGGCTGCCTGACCCACAGCGTGCAGGCGTCGCGGCGGCCCGTGGGGATGGGGTAGGACGACCAGCCCTCGGTCTTGGGCGCCGGGTGGCCGGGCACGCTGTTGTACAGCTGGGCGGTGAACTGGGTCAGGATGATCTCGGTGCGCAGCATCGAACCCAGGTGTTTCAGGAGTTCCGCGAGGCCGCCGCCGGTCAGCAGGGCCCGGGCCAGGATCTGGTGCCCCGCGATGAGCCGCTCGAGCTTGACCAGATGGTCGGCAGACTGGGCGTCCGCCACGAGCTTTCCGATTGCAATGAAGGGCGTCTCGTAAGGCACTTCCACCACCGGCAAACCCCACCGGTTGGCCTCGGCGATCAGGGCCGGGGGCACGGCGTCGTGCGTCAGGCCGACGCCGAACCCGATTCCCACGGCCCCTGCCCGCTGGACCTGGCGCACAAACCGACGCTGCTCCGCGGCGCTCTTGAGACGCATGCCGGTGGTCAGGATCAGTTCGCCGCCGTTGAGGAATCGCTGCGGGTCCTCCTGTTCGGTGACGGCCACCCAGAGGATGTCCTGGTGCCAGGTGGTTTCGGCGAGGCCGGCCTTGGAGAGATTCAGGGACGGAACTCCCAGCAGGGCAGCGAGTGAAATGGCCATGGATTCAGGATAGCTGGGTGCTGGTCAAGCGCACTAAACTCTTGCCGGCAAGGTGTGCAGGTGCCTATTCCCTGGCATGTCCGGCTGGCATAGGCTCGTGACCAGTCACACACATCCGTCATTGGCAGTAAGAAAGAGGTTGTACACCGTGGTCCAAACCTTGCAGAACTTCATCAACGGCGAGTTTGTCACCCCCGCCGGCACAGGGTTGCTGCCCATCGTCAACCCCACCAACGGTGACGTGGTGGCGCAGTCGCCGATCTCGGTGCAGGCCGACGTCGATGCCGCCATGACGGCCGCCCAGAATGCCTTCAAGACCTGGAAGCACACCACGCCCGGGCAGCGGCAGCTTATGCTGCTCAAGCTGGCGGACGCCGTGGAGGCCAACAGCGACGAGCTCGTGGAGGCCCAGCACCGCAACACCGGCCAGGTCCGCTCCCTGATCGCCTCCGAGGAAATCGCCGCGGGCGCCGACCAGCTGCGCTTCTTTGCCGGCGCGGCCCGCATCATGGAAGGCAAGTCCGCCGGCGAGTACTTCGAAGGCCACACGTCCTACGTGCGCCGCGAGCCGATCGGCGTCGTGGCCCAGGTGGCCCCGTGGAACTACCCGTTCCTTATGGCCATCTGGAAGATCGGGCCCGCCCTGGCCGCCGGCAACACCGTGGTCCTCAAGCCCTCGGACACCACCCCGGAATCCACCCTGGTGCTGGCACGGCTCGCCGGTGAAATCTTCCCGGCCGGCGTCCTGAACGTTGTCCTGGGCACCGGCGAGACCGGCGCCATGATGGTGGAGCACAAGGTCCCGGGCCTGGTCTCCATCACCGGCTCCGTCCGCGCCGGCATCGCCGTCGCCTCGGGCGCCGCCCGGGGTCTGAAGCGCGCCCACCTGGAACTCGGCGGCAAGGCCCCGGCCATTGTGTTCGCCGACGCCGACATCAAGAAGAGCGCCGCTGCCATCGCTGAGTTCGCCTTCTTCAACGCCGGCCAGGACTGCACGGCGATTACCCGCGTCCTGGTCCAGGACTCGGTGCACGACGACGTCGTCGCCGCCATGGTCGAGCACACCAAGACCCTGCACACGGGCTCGCAGAACGACGAAGACAACTACTTCGGCCCGCTGAACAACGTCAACCACTTCAACGCGGTCACCTCCGTGGTCGAGCACCTGCCGGCGAACTGCAAGATCGAGACCGGCGGGCACCGCGCGGGGGAGAAGGGTTTCTTCTTCGAGCCCACCATTGTCACCGGCGCCAAGCAGAGCGATGACATCGTCCAGAAGGAAACGTTCGGCCCGGTCATCACGGTGCAGAAATTCAGCACCGAGGACGAGGCGGTGGAGATGGCGAACGACGTCGAATACGCCCTGGCCTCCAGCGTCTGGACGTCCAACCACGGCACCGCGATGCGCCTGAGCCGAGACCTCGACTTCGGCGCCGTCTGGATCAACACCCACATTCTCCTCACCGCAGAAATGCCGCACGGTGGCTTCAAACAGTCCGGCTACGGCAAGGACCTGTCCATGTACGGCGTGGAGGACTACACCCGCATCAAGCACGTGATGAGCGCGCTCGACGCGTAACGCCCCCGCATCACGCCGTCGCACAACTCCACCTGACGCATAACCCGCGCGCCTCAACTGGACGCTTAGAAAGGCTTTCCCATGACCACCACCGCACATGACATCACCTACCGGCTCGAGCAGAAGCGCCGCGTCCAGGCCGACTTCCCGGGCCCCAAGTCCGTTGCCCTGACCGAGCGCCGCAAGGCGGTCGTCGCCGCCGGCGTCGCCTCCAGCGTTCCGGTGTTCGTCGCCGACGCCGACGGCGGCATCATCCACGACGTCGACGGCAACTCCTTCGTCGACCTCGGCTCCGGCATCGCGGTGACGAGCGTCGGAGCCTCGGACCCCGCCGTCGTCGGCGCCGTGAAGGAAGCCGTGGAGCACTTCACCCACACGTGCTTCATGGTCACGCCCTACGAAGGCTATGTCGCAGTCGCCGAGCAGCTGAACCGCCTCACCCCGGGCGACCACGAAAAGCGCACGGTGCTCTTCAACTCCGGCGCCGAAGCTGTCGAAAACGCCGTCAAGGTGGCCCGCCTGGCTACCGGCCGGGACGCCGTCGTCGCGTTCGACCACGCCTACCACGGCCGCACCAACCTGACCATGGCGCTGACCGCCAAGGCCATGCCGTACAAGACCAACTTCGGCCCGTTCGCGCCCGAGGTCTACCGCATGCCGATGAGTTACCCGTTCCGCGAAGAAAACCCGGAGATCACCGGTGCCGAGGCTGCCAAGCGCGCCATTACCATGATCGAGAAGCAGATCGGCGGCGAGCAGGTTGCCGCGATCATCATCGAACCCATCCAGGGCGAGGGCGGCTTCATTGTCCCCGCCGATGGCTTCCTGCCCGCACTGGCGGCCTGGGCCAAGGACAAGGGCATCGTCTTCATCGCCGATGAGGTCCAGTCCGGCTTCTGCCGCACCGGCGAATGGTTTGCCGTGAACCACGAAGGTGTTGTCCCGGACATCATCACCATGGCCAAGGGCATCGCCGGCGGCATGCCGCTCTCGGCCATCACCGGCCGCGCTGACCTCCTCGACGCCGTCCACCCGGGCGGGCTCGGCGGCACCTACGGCGGCAACCCGGTAGCCTGTGCGGCCGCGCTGGCCTCGATCGGCTCGATGGAGCAGTACGACCTCAACGCCCGTGCCAAGCACATCGAGGAGATCGCCCTCGGCAAGCTCCGCGAACTGGCCAACGAGCAGTCCGTGATCGGGGACGTCCGCGGCCGCGGCGCCATGCTGGCAGTCGAACTCGTCCAGGCCGGTTCGAAGGAGCCCAACCCGGAGCTGACCAAGGCCGTCGCCGCAGCCTGCCTCAAGGAGGGTGTCATCATCCTCACCTGCGGCACCTACGGCAACGTCATCCGGCTGCTGCCGCCGCTGGTGATCAGCGACGAGCTGCTGCTGGACGGCCTCGCGGTCCTGGCCTCGGCCATCAAGGCCAACGCCTAGCCCACATCACCATGAGCTGCCGGGAAGGCAATCCCTTCCCGGAGACCGGTCCTTCCGGTAAACGCCAGGAGCCGCGGACACACCGTCCGCGGCTCCTCCGCTGTTTCCAGGCGCTACTTCCAGGCCGACGAGTCCAGCTGGATCGCCACCACATACAGGTGCTGGCCCTGTTCGATCTTTTCCACCTCATTAATGCGAACCTTCGTCTCCGGGACCGTGCTCATCGGACGGCCGACGCCGATTCCGTAGCTCAGGACGCCCTCGAAGTCCCCGGCCGGCGCGTAGCTGGTGAGTGCGTGGTACCCGATTGCCGGTGGCGGCGCGCTGGTCACGGTGCTGGCCGTGCCGTCCGCGGTGTGCGACTGGGCTCCCCGGAATGTCACCTCCAGGATGGTTCCCGTGCCGGGCATCGGGATGGGCAGGCCGCTGCCGTCGGCGACGAGTTCGGGGACCACTTCGACGTCGTAGCTGGGGAATCCGCCGGAGAACCGGAAACTGAGCTGGTCATACGGCGGGGCGTCCGAGGGGTGCTGGCCCGCGCCGATGGCATACAAGGCAGGCAGTGGGGCAGCCGGCGGAGGCGCGATCGGCACAGGGTTCTGGTGGTCCGTGTGGATCGGGGTCGTCGGCCCGGGCACCGACCAGTCGTGGGTGACCGTTGAGGAAATCACCTTGTCGCCGGGTTGCGGGGGTGCCGTTTCATCAGCGTCGCCGGTCGACGACGGCGTCGGGCTCGCCGTCGGGCTGGCGGTGGCGGACGGGGACGGCGGCTGGCTGCTGGCCGGGGGTTGCGGGGCCGGCGGCGTGCAGGCGGTCAGGACCAGCAGGAGCGCCAGGGTGCCCAGCCCCGCTGTCCGCGACCCGGTCCTGCGTCTGCGGATGGCGTTCATGGTTGTCTCCCCTCGACCATCCCAGCGTAGGCCCGGAAGATTGTGCTGCTCAGGGCCATTAGTCACCACCTTTTGGACGGGCGCTGGACTAGAGTCATCCCTATCCACTGCAGGAACGCAGACCGGCCGACGTCGCCCGGAACCCCCGGGGCGCAGCTGGCATCTGCCACAGACCCATAAGGGGTTCACACATGCGATACGTAGTTGGCTATACCCCCACCGAACGCGGCGCGGACGCGGTTGCTTTGGCGTCGGCGATGGCCCGGGCGCAGGGAGCGCATCTTGACCTGGTCTATGTGGTGGACCGGCACACGCCCTACGTGGCGATGAACCCGGAAGGAAACCGGGTCAGCGCCGCAGAGCAGCAGGTCCTCTCCGCGGAGCGCCAGGGAATGGAGCTGGTCCCGGAGGGACTGGAGGCACACTTCCATGTCCGCCAGGCGGAATCGTTCGCAGCTGGCCTGATCGATGCCGCCCTTGAGTACAGGGCTGGCTTGATTGTGGTGGGTGCCGCAAGCAACGGCCTGTTTAAGCGCCATACCGTGGGTAACGTGGCCAACGCCCTCCTGCACGCCGCACCGGTTCCGGTAGCACTGGCGCCGCGCGGCTACCGCCGGACCGAAGCCGTCACGCGCATGACCCTCGCCGTGGGCCAGCGCGCCGGAGCAGAGGCGGCGATCGACGTCGCGATCGAATCTGCCGCGCGCCGCGGGGTGCCGCTTCGGCTGGTCTCGCTCGTGGAACTGGACGTGGAGGGGGACGGCGGGGAAAACGTCAACGCTGCCCACATCCACGCCAACACCGTCCTGGCCGCCGCCGCGCACCGCCTGCCGGAGGGGCACCCCGTCAGTGTCGAGGTGGCCCACGGGCGCACAATCGAGGAAGCAATCGATGACCTGGAATGGGACGACGGCGAGGTCATGATCGTGGGGTCCTCCCGCCTGGCGGAGAAGTACAAGCTGTTCATCGGCAGCACGGCCTTTAAGGTGCTGCGGGCCCTCCCCGTTCCGATGGTCGTGGTCCCGCGCGACTACCAGCAAGTCGATACCTTCCCGGCAGTCTAATTCCCGGAGGTTTTAAGGCCGCGGGGCCAGGACCGCCCAGTACGCCGGAATGCTGCCGGGCGGTCCGTCGGGTTCCATCGGCACAGTCCGCAGGACGGTGGGGCCCTCGGCGATGAGGGTCCAGCGGTCCGCGGGGAACACGCGCGAGCGTTGCACGGCACCGAAATGGCCCGGTTTCGGCAGGGCAGAAATGGCCTGGCGGAGCGGTCCCGGGATCTGCCCGCCCGTGGCGCCCAGGCCCCGCAAGTAACTCAGCGCGCTGCCCGGGACATTCGTCTCGACGAGGTAGACCCGTCCCCGGGCGCCGAGGAGGGCTTCGATGGAGCCCGCCAGGCGTGCCTGCCGTCGCCGGCTCAGGACGTGGAACACGCCGCGGACAAATACATTGGCGTCCCCGAGTTCGCGGGCCAGCCCTGCCGCTGCGACCGGCTGCGTGGCATCCAGGCTCCGGAAACTGAGGCCGGGGACGTCCGGCTGCGCGGATTGCGCTGCCGCCACGGCCCCGGGGGAGACATCGAAACCCAGGACCGAGGGGAAGACTTCGGTGAGCCGCCGGGTGATGGCGCCGTTCCCGCAGCCGAGATCGATCACGGGAAGGCTGGTGTTCATCGTGCCGGCCATCGTCTGCAGGTGGTGCCGGACCTCTTCGTTCCCGGCGCCGGGCGCCGCATCCCAGATGATCGCTTCCGTGAGGGACCCCTGCGACACGCCGCGCCAGAAGGCATCCCAGCGCCGGTCCGGGCGCCGCGGACGGTGCAGGGACAAGGCGGCGACCCTGGCTGCGAGCCGGATGGTGTCCGCCACCGCGCCCATGCCCTGTCTGCGCATGCGCGTTGTCTGCGTGGCCGTCTTGTGCGTGGCCGTCTTCTGCGTGCCAGCCGAGTCGGGTCCGCTCACGCGACGGCGCCGTCTTGGTGCGCCAGCAGGGCCGTCATGTCCGCGACGGGCAGCGGACGGCTGAAGAAGTATCCCTGGCCGAATTCGCAGTTCAGTTGCCGGAGCCGGTTCGCCTGCTCCCTGTCCTCGATGCCCTCGGCGACGGCGGCGAGGCCGGCCGAATGGATCAGCTGCAGAATGGCCGCGACGAATGTCTCCTGTTGCCGGTCTGTGGTCAGGCCGTCGAGCAGGGACTTGTCGATCTTGGCCTGCGTGACGGGGAGCGTGCGCAGGTAGCTGATGGACGAATAGCCGGTGCCGAAGTCGTCAATTTCGATCCGGACGCCGAGGTCATTGAGCGACTGCATGGTGGCGGCCACCTCCGGACCGCCGCGCATGATCGCGGTTTCGGTGATTTCGATGGAGACGTGGCGGGGTTCGACGCCGTGCCGGGCCAGCAGGGTTTCGACGTAGGGGGCCAGATCGACGTGGTGCAGGTCCGCCGGTGAGAGATTGATATGCGTGCTGAAATCCGCCGGAAGGCCCGGTTCTGACTTCCAGCGGCCGGTCTGTGCGATGGCGTTCCGCAGCACCCAGTGGCCGATTTCGACGGTTAGCCCGGCCTCGTCGGCGGCGTCGAGGAAGGTGTCCGGCGCCAGCAGGCCCAACACGGGGTGCCGCCAGCGGATCAGCGCCTCGGTGCCGGCAATGGCTCCGGTGCGCAGATCCATGATGGGCTGGTATTCCAGTTCGAGCTGGTCCGTCGCGAGCGCCGTCCGCAGTTCCGCCGCCTGGTGGACCCGCTGCTTGGCGGTCTCGTGCATCGCCGCGGAAAACACCAGAAGGGTGTCGCGGCCGCGTTTCTTGGCCTCGTGCATGGCGATGTCGGCATCGCGGATGAGCTCCTCGCTGCGCAGGCCAGGTTCCCCCAGCCGGACACCGGTGCCGGCCGTGAGGGCGACCGCGACGCCGCCGGCGACGATTCTGTCCTTCAGCGATTCGCCGAGCCGGGCCGCGATCTGCAGCACGGCCTCCGGATCCTGGTCCGCCACGAGTACGGCGAACTCATCGCCGCTCAGGCGTGCGATCAGGTGTCCGGGCCCGGCCGCCGCGCTCAGCCGCAGGGCCGCCTCCCGCAACACGGCGTCCCCCGCGTCGTGGCCGAGGCTGTCGTTGACGAGCCGGAACGAATCGAGGTCCAGCAGGATGAGTGCCGGCTGGTGTCCGGTGCCGGCCCCGGCAACAGCCTCGGCCACTTTTTCCTGCAGCAGCGAGCGGCTGGCCAGGCCGGTCAGTTCATCGGTGTTGATGACGCGCCGGAGTTCGGCCTTGGCCGCCTCCAGCAGCGCTGTCCGTTCGGCGACCCGGACTTCCAGGTCCTCGTACATGCTTTGGAGTTCTTCGGCCAGCAGGTTGATGCCGGTCGTTACGGCGTCGATGCCGTCCCGTGCCGGCGACACCGGCAGGCGGTTCGACAGATCGCCCGAGGACAGTACGACGATGCCGTCCACGAGTTCCTCGAGGCGGCGGTCATCATCATTCCCCGTCATGGCCCTGTGAAGTCAGCCAGCGGACCGCCTCATCGCCGTTGGTGAAAAAGCGTGTCGGAACCGGCGCCGAATTGACGCCCAGGAAGAAGTTGGCCAGAACTCGGTCCACGGCGGACGAGCCAAGGAGCGCGATTGCCGAGGCGTCGCAGCGCTTGGCGAACACGGCCCGGGCGGCCCGGCTGACGGACTGCGTGGTGGCCATGTCGATCAGCAGCGGCGTGGGCCGGCCGCCGCACAGTTCATTGACCCGATCCATGGCCAGCTGGGCGTTGGGGGCATCAATCACCACGCCCCGCGCCCACTCGAGGCGCAAGATGCCGCTGCTGTCGAAGTCCAGGGACGAGATATCCCGCCCGCCCGGAGTTTCACGATCCTCTACTGGCACCAGCAATCCTCAATTTCGCCCCAACGTGTCCATTCATGATGACACTAGTGCACGGCGGGCGTGGTGTGCAGGACGCCGGCCGGAGGACTTGAGTACTGGCTACGCGGCCGCGCGGGCCAGTTTCCGGGTGACGGAGTTCTTCCGGGCAGTGTGCAGCATGTCCACGGTCAACACCAGCAGAGCCAGCCAGACCACGCCGAAGCCGATCCAGCGGTCCAGCGTCATCGTTTCTTTGAACACGACCAGGGCCACGATGAACTGCAGGACGGGTGCGAAGTACTGCAGCAGGCCGATCGTGGTCATCGGAAGCCGGCGGGCGGAGGCGCCGAAGAACAGCAGCGGCACGGCGGTGATGACGCCCGACGCCACCAGGAGCCAGAAATGCCCGGCACCGTTGGAGGCCAGGCTTGCCGCCCCGCTGACCGCGAGGAAGATCATGGTGGCCGCGGCCACCGGCGCCAGCACGATCGTCTCCACGGTGAGGCTGGTGATCGCGTCCGCGCGCGGGCCAACACGTTTCTTGACGAATCCGTACAGGCCGAAGCTGAACGCCAGCGTGAGGGCGATCCAGGGGAGCTTGCCGTAGGAGACCGTCAGCACGCCGACGGCAATGAAACCGATGCCGACGGCGGCCCACTGCAGCGGCCGCAGCTTCTCCTTCAGGACAAAGACCCCCAGCAGCACCGAGACCAGCGGGTTGATGAAGTAGCCCAGGGAGGCCTCGACGGCCTGGCCGGTGGTCACGCCGTAGGTATACGTCAGCCAGTTCACCGCGATCAGCGCCGCGGCGATGGCCAGCGGGCCGATCACCGTGCGGTTCCGGAACGCGGCGCCGAGCACCCGCCAGGACCTGGTGACGGTGATCAGCAGGGTGCAGAAAATCAGTGACCAGACCACCCGGTTGGCCACGATTTCGACCGCGCCGGCTGGATGCAGAACATAGAAGTACAGGGGCAGCAGCCCCCAGAGCCCGTAGGCGCCGATGCCGAACAGGATCCCCGCCGTCGTGTCCTTGTCTACCTGTGCCGGTCCCGCCAGACGGGCGGGGCCTGCGGCAACGGCAGGGGCGGGCGGCGCCGTCAGCGGGGCGGGGGAGGAGGATCCTTCGGGATTAGGCACAAGACCAATAACACCATCTGCGCTCCGCCTATTCCTGCCAATTGGGCGCATGCGAGCCGGCGACATTTAGAATAGGGGCCTGTGCGCTGTATCTACTGGCGCTGTCCCTAAGAGTCAGAAGGGCTCCCGGTGTCCAACTCGGCCGAATCCACATCCACCCGTCCCCTCCGCGTCGCGATTGTTGGCGCCGGTCCGGCCGGCGTCTACGCCGCGGACATCCTGACGAAGTCCAATGAGGTCAAAGACGGCGACTTCCAGGTCAGCATCGATCTCTTCGAGGCCTACCCGGCCCCGTACGGCCTGATCCGCTACGGCGTGGCTCCCGACCATCCGCGGATCAAGGGGATCGTCAACGCGCTGCACAAGGTCCTGGACCGCGGCGATATCCGGTTCCTCGGCAACGTCACTTACGGCCGGGACCTGACGCTGCATGACTTCCGTGCCTTCTACGACGCCGTCATCTTCTCCACCGGAGCCATCAAGGACGCGGACCTGGACATCCCCGGGATCGGCCTGGAAGGTTCCTTCGGCGGGGCAGACTTCGTCTCCTGGTACGACGGCCACCCGGACGTGCCGCGGGACTGGCCGCTGGAGGCCAAGGAGATTGCCGTGATCGGCAACGGCAATGTGGCCCTGGACGTGGCCCGCATGCTGGTCAAGCACGCCGATGAACTCCTGGTCACCGAGATCCCGGACAACGTCTACCGGGCGCTGAAGGATTCGCCGGTCACCGACGTCCATGTCTTTGGCCGCCGCGGCCCGGCGCAGGTGAAGTTCACGCCGCTGGAGCTGCGCGAACTCAGCCACGCCAAGGACGTGGACATCGTCCTGTATCCGGAGGACTTCGAGTTCGACGAGGCCTCCGACGAGGCCATCCGCAGCAACAACCAGATCCGGACCATGGTCAACACCCTGACGAACTGGCTCGTCGAGGAGCACGCCGAGGCTGAGGAACCGTCCTCGCGGAGGCTGCACCTGCACTTCCTGCACAGCCCGGTGGAGGTGTACGACGACGCCGCGAACCCCGGCAAGGTCGCGGGCATCAAGTTCGAACGCATGCAGCTGGACGGCACCGGAAACGTCAAGGGCAGCGGGGAGTTCCTCGACTACCCGGTCCAGGCGGTCTACCGTGCGATCGGCTACCACGGCTCGCCGCTGGATGAGCTGGAATACGATGCCCGCCGCGGGGTTGTCCCCAACGAAGGCGGCCGGGTCCTGGACGCCGAGGGCAACCCCGTCCCCGGGATCTACGCCACGGGCTGGATCAAGCGCGGGCCCGTCGGGCTGATCGGGCACACCAAGGGCGACGCCCTGGAGACCATCGGCTTCCTCCTGGAGGACCGGCTGACCCTGCCGCCGGCGCAGAACCCGGACCCGCAGGCCATCATCGACCTGCTGGAAGAGCGCGGCATCGAATACACCACGTGGGAAGGGTGGATCAAGCTCGATGCCCACGAGCTCGCCCTCGGCGCCGAGTGGTCCGCGGCGGAGCCCGCCAACGGGGTCGAACGGGAGCGCATCAAGGTGGTGCCGCGCGAGGACATGATCGAGATTTCCCGCGGCTAGGCATGTCTGGTCATTCCGCGGTGTGATGGCTGGAAAAAAGTGTCGGCACGCAGCTGCCTGCGTGCCAGAATCCTCCCATGACCAAGGAACGCAGTGAACTGAAGAGCACCGGATACGAGATCTTCATCGGTATCCTCTCGATCCTGTCGATCGTCAATCTCGTGCTCCTGTATGTCGTGCGGGACGCGGCGCTCGACACCGTGCTCTCCGTGATGAACGCCATCTTCAGCGTGATTTTCCTCGCCGACTTCCTTTACCGGATTGTCACCGCGCCCTCGGCGGGTGCCTATTTCTTCAAGCACTTCGGCTGGGCCGATCTGTTGGCCAGCGTGCCCGTTGCCCAATTCAAGATCCTGCGGATCTTCCGGCTGATCCGGGTGTACCGCCTGCTCCGCGAGGTAGGCGTCCACACGATCGTCCGGGCGCTGATCAAGGACCGGGCCGGCAGCTCCCTGTACGTACTGCTGCTCATGGGCATTTTGGTCCTGGAATTCGGCAGCCTCACGATGCTCCGCGTCGAGCAATACGCCCCAGGGGCAAATATCACGAGCGCCTCGGACGCCATCTGGTACACGATTGTCACGATCTCGACCGTTGGATACGGTGACCAATATCCGGTCACGGATATGGGCCGTTTCATCGGGTCAGGCATCATCGTCCTCGGTGTCGGCATCTTCGGCACGTTTACCGGATACCTGGCCAACTTCTTCCTGGCTCCCAAGACTCCCGCACCTCCCGTCGAAGCGGCCGATACTGATACCGCGACGGTCGAGGGGCTCCGCCTCCGCCTGGAGGCATCCGAAGCCAAGCTCACCGAAATCAGAAAGCTGCTCGTCGAGCCAACCTAGTGGTCGAACCAGCCCAGCGAGCGCCTGCACAAGTCGCCGGTCCGGATCCTGCCGCGGCGGGGGTCCCTTTGGCACCTGCGGGGCCCTCGAAGGGATCTGGCAGGCCTGTCCCCGCGCCGCGCCCGGACGTAGAATCTTCACGCACGAATCTTCACGGACACCGGCGGCCGCGGCGGGCACCAGACCGCCCTAATTCGGTGTTTCCATATCGCGCTGATAGTCCCGCCCTGCTAATCCCTTCGGGAGGTTGCCGTGGACGAACAACTCCGCTGGATGGATGCCACCGAGCAGGCCGACCTGGTCCGCTCCGGCCAGGTCAGCGCCGCAGAACTCCTCGCCGAGGCGCGGGAGCGCATCAGGGAATTCAACCCCGCGGTGAACGCAGTGATCGCCGAGCTGGACGGCACCTCCCCGGTTGCCAGCACTCCGGACGATGCCACGGAAGCCCTTGCCGCCGATGAACTCCCGTTTCCCGGCGTGCCGTTCCTCGTCAAGGACCTTGCGCTGGAAATCGCCGGGACTCCGTTCTCCGAAGGCTCCCGCTGGCTCGCCGGCTCTCACAGCACGACCAGGAGCTCGCGCGGCGCTTCCGCCGGGCCGGGCTGGCCATCATCGGCAAGACCAACACCTGCGAGTTCGGCCTGAGCCCGCACTGCGAACCGCTGCTGCACGGAGCCACGCGCAACCCCTGGGACCTGTCCCTGTCCACGAGCGGATCGAGCGGCGGGTCGGCCGCCGCCGTGGCCGCCGGGATCGTCCCGATGGCCCACGGCAACGACTTCGGCGGGTCACTGCGCTATCCGGCGGCGTGGTGCGGGCTGTTCGCCCTCAAACCGACCCGGGGACGGGTGCCGCTGGGCCCGGAATACGGTGACGTCGTGGGCGGCCTCGCCACCGAATTCGCCCTGACCCGAACGGTGCGCGACGCCGCGGCGCTGCTGGACGCCGTCGCCGGCCCGGCCCGCGGGGACCCCTACTGGGCACCGCCGCAGCTGCGCCCGTACGTGGCCGAAACCGCGGCACCGCCGGGACGGTTGAGGATCGCCGCCACGGCCACGCCCAACAGCGGCCGGACGGTCCATCCCGACTACCTTCGTGCCTTCGATGCCACAGTGGACTTGCTCGGCAGCCTCGGACACGACGTCGAAGAGGCCCACCCCGAACCCCTGGACCAGGCAGGACACAGGGCCATCCGTGCGGTCTACGCCGCCGCAGCCGCCTGGATCGAGGGGTACTGGACGCGGCGGTTGGGCCGGGGACCGGATCCTGGCGAGATCGAACCGCATACGGAGGTCCTGTTCGGGCGCGGCCGGAAGGTCAGTGCCGGAGACTACCTGCAGGGCGTGGAGGAACTGCAGCGGTTCAGCCGCCGGGCAGCCGGCTTCTTCCGGGGCTACGACCTCTGGCTGACGCCGACGGTGGGCTGGCCGCCTTTGCCGCTGGGCACCCTGACGCCGACGGCGGAGGACCCCGTCCGCGGGGAACGGGAGGCCGGCCGCTTCCTGATGTTCGACGGCGAGTATGCCAACATCACGGGCAACCCGGCCATGTCCGTCCCCCTGGGCACCGATTCGGCAGGGCTTCCCGTGGGGATGTCCTTCCTTGCCGGATTCGGGACCGAACCGACCCTCTTCCGGCTCGCCGCCCAGCTTGAACAGGCCAGGCCGTGGGCCGGACGGCATCCGGCGGTTCCTGTGCACTGAAATCCCGCAGCGCAGTCGATGTGAAGGAGACCGATGATGTATCTGGGAATGTACAGTTTCCGCGGCGACCCTGCAGAGCTTCTCGCCGGCCACGACCGCATGCTGGCCCTCCTTCCGGCGGGCCAGCTGGACCTGCACCTGTGCGTGCAGACGGAGGACGGCATCGCCGTCCTGGACACCTGCCCGAACCGGGAGGTCTTTGACCGTTTCAGCAGCGGGCGGGAATTCCAGGAGCTGCTCACGGCCGCCGGCCTGCCGCACCCCGACATCCGGCACCTGGGCGAGGTCAAGAGCTACGTCCTGCCGCCGGGTGCCAGCGCCTGAGCCACCCTCAGGCTGTGCGGGCCGGTACGTTTCCAAACTCCCCGCACGGAACTAGACTGGGCCGGACGAGGCGGCCTTCGGCACGTCGTCGAGCCCGTCCGGTGGGAGTTCAATGAGGAATCTGGTCCATCCGGCAGCACTGTTACCGCCAGCAGGCGGGGTCACAGCAGCGCTGCGGCAGCAGCATGCCAGCGCCGGGCACGAGGAACTGGACTCGCGGGGACTCGTTTCCCCCGAGGACCTCCAACTGCCCGGACTCAGCAGCCTGATCCAGGAGTCGTGGCGCCGGTCCGCGCAACTGCGCGCGAACCCGGACCACCCCGAGGCGCCGCTGGCCCTGGACCGCGGAGAACTCGAAGAATACCGCCGCCAGCACCCGCTGGCCGCCATCATGCCGGTGATCCATAAGCTGCTGGTCCTGCCGAGCCATGACAGCGGCATGCTGGTGGCGGTGGGGGACGAGGTCGGCAGGCTGCTCTGGGTCGAAGGCGACGCGGAACTGCAGCGCCGGGCGGAAGGGATGATGTTCGTCCCCGGCGCCGACTGGTCCGAGGCGACAGTCGGCACCAGCGCCCCCGGCACCGCGCTGGCCCTCGGCCGGGGAATCCAGATCTCCGGCGCGGAGCACTACAAACGCTCGGTGCATCCGTGGAGCTGCACGGCAGTGCCCTTCCACGATCCCGATTCAGGCGCCCTGCTGGGCGTCGTGGACATCACCGGAACCGAGTCGGCCGTGGCCCCGCACACGCTGTCGCTCGTTGAGGCCACGGTCGCAGCGGCCCAGGCCCATCTGCGCGTGGAGCGGTTGCAGCTGGCCGCGGCCCGCCAGTCCGCGCCGTCCCGGCGGCGCAGCCCGGCGGCCAAACCGTCCGGGGCGCCGGCCGGCAACAGCCTGTACCGCGACAGCCTCCAGCTGCTCGGCCGCGATCAGGCCCTGCTCAGCATTGACGGGCGCACCGTGGCCCTGTCAGCCCGGCACAGCGAGATTCTGGCCCTGCTCAGCACCCACCCCGCCGGGCTGAATGCCGAGGAACTCAGCGCCCTCCTCTACCCGGGGGAGGCCTCCACCATGACGCTGCGCGCGGAGATGGTGCGGCTGCGCAAGGTACTCCAGCAGCTCAACCCCGGCGCCGTCCCGGAATCACGCCCCTACCGCCTGCCGCTGGACCTGGTTCCCGACGCCGGACAGGTCCTGGACTGCCTGCAGCGCGGCGCCCACCGGATAGCGCTGGAAATCTACCGCGGCGCCGTGCTGCCCCGCTCCGAGGCGCCCGGCATCGTGGAGCTGCGGGCCAGGGTCTCCGCGCTGATGCGTGAGGCCCTGCTGACCGACGGCAGCGCCGAATCGCTCCTGAAGTACGCGAGGCTGCCCGAGGCAAAGGACGACGTGGAGGTCCGGATCGCCGCGCTGAAGCTGCTGGCGCCCCGCTCGCCCAAGCGCGCCGCCGTCGTCGCCGATCTGGAACGGCTGGACAGGGAACTGGGCGCCTGACCCCGGTGCTGGAGGCCGGGGATGCCCGGCGGTGACCTGGCTCACTTCGGTTGCAACCTGATTGCAACCTTTGCGCGCCTACGCTGGGTGCAACGGGGGCCGGAAGCGCCTTGTTGCCCCCCATCTTGCACAGCAAAGGAGCTAGCAATGACTGTTTACGCCCAGCCCGGTACCGAGGGCTCGAAGGTCATCTTCAAGGACCGCTACGAAAACTGGATCGGCGGCGAATGGGTTGCCCCGGTCAAGGGACAGTACTTCGAGAACATCACCCCGGTGACCGGCAAGGCGTTCTGCGAGGTGGCCCGCGGCACCGCCGAGGACATCGAGCTGGCGCTGGACGCCGCCCACAAGGTTGCACCGTCCTGGGGCAAGACCTCCGTGGCCGAGCGCGCCGCGATCCTGAACAAGATCGCCGACCGGATCGATGAGAACACCGAGATGCTCGCCGTCGCCGAGTCCTGGGACAACGGCAAGCCGATCCGCGAAACCCTCAACGCCGATATTCCGCTCGCCGCCGACCACTTCCGCTACTTCGCCTCCGCCGTGCGCGCCCAGGAGGGCCGGCTGTCCCAGCTCGACGACGACACCACCGCCTACCACTACCACGAGCCCCTCGGCGTCGTGGGCCAGATCATCCCCTGGAACTTCCCGATCCTCATGGCCGTCTGGAAGCTCGCCCCGGCCCTCGCCGCCGGCAACGCCGTCGTCCTCAAGCCGGCCGAGCAGACGCCGTCCTCGATCCTGGTGCTGATGGAACTCATCGGCGACCTCCTGCCCGCCGGCGTGGTCAACGTCGTCAACGGCTTCGGCGTCGAGGCCGGCAAGCCGCTGGCCTCCAGCTCCCGGATCCGCAAGATCGCGTTCACCGGTGAAACCACCACTGGCCGCCTGATCAGCCAGTACGCCAGCCAGAACCTGATCCCGGTCACCCTGGAACTCGGCGGCAAGAGCCCGAACATCTTCTTCAACGACGTCGCCGACACCAACGACGCGTTCTACGACAAGGCCCAGGAGGGCTTCACGCTCTTCGCCTTCAACCAGGGCGAGGTCTGCACCTGCCCGTCCCGCGCCCTGGTCCAGGACGGCATCTACGACTCCTTCATGGCCGACGCCATCGCGCGGGTGGAGAAGATCATCCAGGGCAACCCGCTGGACACCGAGACGCAGCTCGGCGCCCAGGCCTCCAACGACCAGCTGGAGAAGATCCTCTCCTACATCGACATCGGCAAGCAGGAAGGCGCCAAGCTGCTCACTGGCGGCGCGCGCGCCGAACTGCCCGGTGACCTGGCCGGCGGCTACTACGTGCAGCCCACCGTGTTCGAGGGCCACAACAAGATGCGGATCTTCCAGGAGGAGATCTTCGGCCCCGTGGTGTCCGTGACCCGCTTCAGCGACTACAACGACGCCATGGGAATCGCCAACGACACCCTCTACGGCCTCGGCGCCGGCGTCTGGTCCCGCAACGGCAACGTCGCCTACCGCGCCGGCCGCGAGATCCAGGCCGGCCGCGTGTGGGTCAACAACTACCACGCCTACCCGGCCGGCGCCGCGTTCGGCGGGTACAAGTCCTCCGGCATCGGCCGCGAGAACCACTCGATGATGCTGGACCACTACCAGCAGACCAAGAACCTCCTGGTCAGCTACAACGAGAACAAGCTCGGCTTCTTCTAAGCCGCATTGACCCGGGCGGGGCGGATCGGCAGTGATCCGCCCCGCCCGCACCATTTTCCGCACGCACAAGTTTTCCGCCCGCACCAGTTTCCGCCCGCACCAGTTTCCGAGGGAGCACTTCCCATGTCCCAGGCCAGGCTCGACGCCGCCATCACCCGCACCGGCGAGGACTTCTCCCGCGTGGCGCTCACCCCCGAGGCCGTTGAGCTGCTGCGCAAGCTGTGGGCACAGCACGGTCCACTGATGTTCCATCAGTCCGGCGGCTGCTGCGACGGCTCCTCGCCGATGTGCTATCCGGCAGGGGAGTTCATCACGGGGGACTCCGACGTCAAGCTGGGCCTGTTCGACATCTCCGACCGGCTGCAGCCCCAGCCGCTGGAATTCTGGATGTCGCGGGAGCAGTTCAACTACTGGAGCCACACCCACCTGACTGTCGATGTCGTTGCGGGCCGGGGGAGCGGATTCTCGGTGGAAGCGCCGGAAGGCAAGCGATTCCTGATCCGCTCGACGCTGATGGACTGGCCCGTCTGAGGCCCGGCGGATGTACGCCGGAGGCACGTCCGCGGCCGCTCCCGCTCACTGAAGCGTCTCACTATGTGGGACAAATCTGGCCGTCCAGTGGATGGACACTACGATAGATAGGTCTGTTTCCAAACCTGATATCGAGATTGCGGACTTTCCTATGAATCTTTTCCGGACCAAATCCATCGAGCAGTCCATGTCTGACGCCGATGAACCCGGACGCAAGCTGAAGCGCTCGCTCAGCACGTGGGACCTCATGATCATGGGGGTCGCCGTTGCCGTGGGCGCCGGGATCTTCTCGGTCGGCGCCAAGGCCGCCGCGAATTTCGCCGGCCCGGCCGTGACCATCTCCTTCCTGATCGCCGCCGTCACCTGCGCGCTCGCCATCATGTGCTACGCCGAGTTCGCGACGGCCATCCCGGTGGCAGGCTCCGCCTACGTCTTCACGTATGCCACCATGGGCGAGATCCTCGCGTGGATCATCGGCTGGAACCTGATCCTCGAACTCTTCACGGCCGGCGCCGTGATCGCGAAGTACTGGGGCATCTACCTCAGCAAGGTCTTTGCGCTCATGGGCGTGGACATACCGCCGTCGATCTCCCTGGGCGGCGTCGACCTCTACTGGGGCGCTTTCCTGATCGTCGCGATCTTCACTGTGCTGCTGGTCCTGGGGACCAAGCTCTCCGCCCGCGTGGGCAACATCTTCACGCTCATCAAGATTGCCGTGGTCCTCTTCGTGATCGTCGTCGGCTTCACGTACATGAAGGTCGGGAACTATACCCCGTTCGTTCCGGCGTCCGAGCCTACCGGAGGCACCGGGACCGCGGATGTCCTGAAGCAGTCCTTCTTTGGCTTCCTGACAGGTGCGGCCCCTGCCCAGTACGGAACCCTTGGAATCTTCGCCGGCGCCGCCCTGGTCTTCTTCGCCTTCATCGGCTTCGACGTCGTCGCCACCTCGGCCGAAGAGGTCAAGAACCCGCAGAAGACGCTGCCCCGCGGCATCTTCGGCGGCCTGGCGATCGTCACGGTGCTGTACATCCTGGTGTCGCTGGCGCTGACCGGCATGGTGTCCTACACGCAGCTGGCTGAGGCCAAGAACCCGACGCTCACCACCGCGTTCGAGGCTGTCGGCAATACCGACGCCGCCAAGGTCATCGCCTTTGGCTCCCTTGTGGGCCTCACCACCGTCATCATGGTGCTGCTCATGGGCCTGTCCCGCGTGGTCCTCGCCATGAGCCGCGACGGACTGCTCCCGCGTTCCCTGTCCAAGACCAGCACGGTGCGTGCGACGCCGGCCCGCCTGCAGATCATCTGCGGCGCCGCCGTGGCCCTCGTGGCCGGGCTGACGAATGTGGACCTGCTGGAGGAAATGATCAACATTGGCACGCTGTCCGCCTTCGTGATGGTGAGCCTGGGCATCCTGGTGCTCCGCAAGAAGCGCCCGGACCTGAAGCCGGCCTTCCGCGTTCCGTTCGGCAAGGTGCTCCCGGTCCTCTCGGCAGTGCTCTGCCTGTACCTCATGACCAACCTCGCCGTGGAAACCTGGATCTTCTTCGCGATCTGGCTGGTCATCGGCATCGCGATCTACTTCGCCTACGGCCAGCGCCACTCCCGGCTGAACGAAAAGTTCGCGGAAGCCCGGGCCTCTGTGAACGGCCCTGGCCAGGAAAGCGCCGTCAATGCGGCCGGACCGGCTGCCGGGGACGCTGCCGGGGACGACGAGCACGCGCTCACCCGCTGACCGCGTTTACCAATTCCTGACCGGCCAATGACCGGCCACGCAAATCGAGGTCGCCGGAACCGTGCGAAATCGCTGGAAATTTCCGGCGGGCTGGCACGGTACCGGCGATTTCGGCGTTGTGGGCACGGTTCCGGCGACTTCGGCGTTGTGCTGACGGCTCCCTAAGATGGAGGCATGGCCCGCCCAGCACGACCGGAACGCAAATCAGAGCTGTTGTCCGCGATTCTCGATTACCTCATGGACAAGTCGCTGGCGGAGCTCACGTTCCGGAGCCTCGCCGACGGGCTGGGCGTCAGCAGCTACGTTCTGGTGTACCACTTCGGCCACCGGGAACAGCTGATCAACGAGATCATCCGCGGCATCGAATCCCGGCTGGACAGCATCCGTGCCACGGACGTCCGGGAAATTGACAGGGACGCGTGGCGGGCCTTCCTCCTCGAGTCCTGGCAGTGGACCATGGCGCAGCGCAACCGGCACCTGGCCCGGCTTGAATTCGAGGCGACAGCGCAGGACGTGGTGGCGGCGGTACCGCGCGGCACCGCCCAGGAACACTTCCGGATGCTGCACGAGAAGTCCCGGGACTGGCTCGTCATCCAGGGCATCCAGCCGGAGTTTGCCGACACCGACGCCCGCCTGTTCACCGCCGCGTTCTATGGGCTGCAGTTCGACTTCGTCGTCAACAACCAGCCCGAGGAAGCCAGCGAGGCCTTTGAGCTGATGATGCTGGTCTTCTTCAACAACCTCGACAGGCGCCTGGCCACCGACGGGCAGCACATCTGATTCTGAGGGGACGGCACAACCGATTCTCAGGGAGCGGCGTAGCGGCCCTCCCACTCCACGAGGGGACGCAATTCCTCCCAGCGCTGTGCCACTTCCTCCACCGCACCGGGTCCGGCAAGCCAGTCCGGCTGGCCCACGTTGACCCCGGCCGTGAGTGATTTGTGCTTGAGCAGCTCTGCCCTGGGGTGGTCCTTGTCGAAGCCCCGCGGCACCGTCTTGAGGCGTTCGCCCTCCACCGCGAAGCCTGCTGCCTCGACCTTGCGCACGATCTCCTGCAGGGCCTCACCGCTGGCGGGGTCGTCCACCGCGCCGCGAAAGCGTGCCAGCTGGGCCGGAGTGTAGGTATGGCAGCCGCCGCCGATGAGGAGGCCGTCGGCGCTGAGCTGGATGTAGAAGCCCAAGCCTTCGTCCCGTGCGGCGAAGGCTCCCTGGGCGGTCTTGTAGGGCGACTTGTCCGGCGAGAACCGGACATCCCGGTTGGGGCGAAAGATCTTGGCCGGCCCGAAGCGTGGCTCCAGCTCGGCCAGCAGTTGGGTGAGCGGGCCTTTCACCGCGGCGTCGTAGACCGGCTTGTGCTCCAGCCACCAGTCGCGGTTGTTGTTCTGTTCAAGATCGGCGTAAAACCGGAAAGCGTCATCCGGAATGCCTGCAAATGCGGTCATGCCCAAATCCTACGGATCCTCTGTCCGCGGAGGCGAGGGGCACGCACACGCATGTGGATAACGCACAACGCCCCGCCACGGAGGTCCGTGGCGGGGCGTTCACCGTCGAGGTGACAGCGTAAGCCGAGGTGACAGCGTAAGCCGAGGTGCCAGCGCAAGTCGAGGTGACAGCGCAAGCCGAGTCAACAGGGATTAGACCTTGTTGGCGGCCTCTGCGTCGGACTCGACCTGGCCGGCACCGAGGTTGGCGCGCAGCTTGGCGCCGAAATCGGCGTCGACGTTGGTCCAGTACGCGATGGCGCGTTCCTTGATGT
>NZ_JBHVTV010000007.1:0-222340 GCF_042884475.1 Arthrobacter sp. NPDC058130 | reverse complement strand
TTCCCTTCGGCCGTGACCAAGACTCCCGCTACCACAAAAGCAGCCGGTTCCCCCCCGTTGGGCGGACACCGGCTCCTTTGCTGTGCGGGGTGCTGGCGCTGCTGTCCGGCGCCGGCCGGGCATGTCGGCGTCGCCTGCCCTGTCCGGTACTGTCTCGCGCTAACGGGCCAAGTCGGAGAGCGTGCCGGGGACCCGGTACTGAAGCCCCATCGACGCCAGCCGCTTGCCGAACACGACGCCGAGGGCGGCGTGGCCTTGCCGGTTCAGGTGGACACCGTCCGCCATCGAGCCCGTGAGGTTGTACTTGGTCAGCCAGTCTCCGGCGCTGACGAACGCCAGTCCATGCCGGTCAGCCACGTGGCCCAGGAGCCTGTCCACCTCGGTGCGTCGTCCACCGCCGTAGTGGGCGCCGCGCGCGAGCGTGCCGACCATGAGCACACGGGCGGCCGGGTAGCGCTGCTGGATGCTGGTGATCAGCCGGTCGGCGTTGGCGACGATCTGCGAGTCCGAGGCGCCGCGGGCGGCGTCGTTTCCGCCGCCTTCGATCACGACCAGGGGAGGGGTGCCGTACGGGAGTTTCCAGTCGCCGCGCTGGAGCGCATCGATGTAGTTGCCGGTGGTGCCGTTCGACGCCACGTAGCCGGTGCCGCCCCGGCCGCAGAAGAACACTTTGTATCCTGCTGCGGCCAGACCCTGCCTGGGCCAGCCAAACGTCGGTTCCGATTGTGAGTCGCCGATCAGCACAGCGGTATTGCTGGTGTCCCTGACAATGATCTCGGTGCGGCCGTTGGCGGGATTGCGGTAGTTCGAACCGCCCGGCAGATCCGCTGGATCGATGGTGGCCCCGATGCGGGCCTTCGCCGCGGAACCAGCGGCCACCGGCATGCCTGCGCCATTGGCAACTCCGGACTGTCCGGCCGTCAACGGGGCGTTCGCAGAGCCGGCGCCGGAAGATCCGCCGTCGGAAGAACCCGCGTCGGAAGAACCTGCGTCAGGCGCAGGTGAATATGAGGTCTGCCCGCAGCCGCCAAGAACTACGCCTACGGCGATCATCGTTGCGACTAAGCGGGACAGAGCCGAGGCGTTTCGCATGAATGTCTCCGGGCTTGCTTGCTGCTATCAGAGCAATGATGGGGCATGGGAGCCCGAAAATCCAGTGACTTTACTCACAAGTAGTAATCGATTTCCGCACATCCGTCATGCTGCGGCGACGCCGCGTGGGCCGGTCGCCGTTTCGCATTTTAGGCCAATAAATGACCTAGCGTTTAGAATGGTAGAAGGTGCCCTGTGCCAAAGGGACTTATCCGTCGTGCGTTCCGGTTGGAAATGTCGCGATACCACAGCTGACTTCACCACTGAATCGAGCAATAACGCATGTCTGAAACCACCACCAACACTGCGGTAGCCACTGCATCGCGCAGTGACCTGCGCAACGTCGCGATCGTGGCCCACGTTGACCACGGCAAGACCACTCTGGTCGACGCCATGCTCAAGCAGACCAACTCCTTTGCCGAGCACAACCACCTCGAAGACCGCGTCATGGACTCCGGTGACCTGGAACGCGAAAAGGGCATCACCATCCTGGCCAAGAACACCACGGTGGCCTACAACGGACCGTCCTCCAACGGCGAGACCATCACCATCAACGTCATCGACACCCCCGGCCACGCCGACTTCGGTGGCGAGGTGGAGCGCGGCCTGTCCATGGTCGACGGCGTCGTCCTCCTCGTCGATGCCTCTGAGGGCCCGCTGCCCCAGACCCGCTTTGTGCTGCGCAAGGCCCTCGCCGCGCACCTGCCGGTGATCCTCCTGGTCAACAAGACCGACCGCCCCGACGCGCGGATCGAAGAAGTTGTCCACGAGTCCATGGACCTCCTCCTGGGCCTGGCCTCGGACCTCGCGGACGAAGTTCCGGACCTGGACCTGGACAAGATCCTCAACGTTCCGGTTGTCTACGCCGCCGCCAAGGTCGGCCGCGCCTCCCTCGAGCAGCCCGCCGACGGCACCGCCCCGGAGAACGAGGACCTCGAGCCGCTGTTCCAGGCCATCATCGAGCACATCCCGGCCCCGACCTACAACCCGGACGGTGTCCTCCAGGCGCACGTCACCAACCTGGACGCCTCCCCGTTCCTGGGCCGCCTGGCGCTGCTGCGCATCTACAACGGCACCCTGCGCAAGGGCCAGACCGTTGCCTGGGCCCGCGCCAACGGTGAACTGAAGAACGTCAAGATCACCGAACTGCTGGCCACCAAGGCGCTGGACCGCGTCCCCGCGGAATCCGCCGGCCCCGGCGAAATCGTTGCTGTTGCCGGCATCGAGGAAATCACTATCGGTGAGACCCTGACCGACGCCGAGAACCCGCAGCCGCTGCCGCTGATCACCGTTGACGACCCGGCCATCTCCATGACCATCGGTATCAACACCTCGCCGCTGGCCGGCAAGGTCAAGGGCGCCAAGGTCACCGCCCGCCAGGTCAAGGACCGCCTCGACAAGGAACTGATCGGTAACGTCTCCATCAAGGTGCTCCCCACCGAGCGTCCCGACGCCTGGGAAGTCCAGGGCCGTGGCGAGCTCGCGCTGGCCATCTTGGTCGAGCAGATGCGCCGTGAAGGCTTCGAACTCACCGTCGGCAAGCCGCAGGTTGTCACCAAGATCGTCGACGGCAAGGTCCACGAGCCGATGGAACACATGACCATCGACGTGCCCGAAGAGTACCTCGGTGCCGTCACCCAGCTGATGGCTGCCCGCAAGGGCCGCATGACCAACATGGCCAACCACGGCACCGGCTGGTGCCGCATGGAGTTCATCGTTCCGGCCCGCGGCCTGATCGGGTTCCGCACCAAGTTCCTCACGGACACCCGCGGCGCCGGCATCGCAGCCTCGATCTCAGAAGGCTACGAGCCGTGGGCCGGCCCCATCGAATACCGCACCAACGGTTCGATGATCGCCGACCGCGCCGGTGTTGTGACCCCGTTCGCCATGATCAACCTGCAGGAACGTGGCTCCTTCTTCGTCAAGCCCACCTCCGAGGTCTACGAGGGCATGATTGTTGGCGAGAACTCCCGCGCCGACGACATGGACGTCAACATCACGAAGGAAAAGAAGCTCACCAACATGCGTGCCGCTTCCTCGGACACCTTCGAGAACCTGACGCCGCCGCGCGACCTGACCCTCGAAGAGTCCCTCGAATTCGCCCGCGAAGACGAGTGCGTCGAGGTCACCCCGGATTCCATCCGCATCCGCAAGGTCATCCTGGACACCAACGAGCGTGCCAAGGCCAACCGCGCCCGCGCCAAGGTCTGATCCCGGTCCCCGGGCTTCGGCTGAAACGTGATTAAGAGAGCTGCCGGTACGGCAGGCGGCATTGCCGCCGCCGTGCCGGCAGCTCTTTTTGTTGCCCTGGCCGGCACTGCCCTGCACCGGCACGACCTGGTGCTCGGCGGCCTGGACGTTCCGTGGGGTGCGGCGGCAGCCCTGCTCCTGCTGGGATCGGTCCAGCTGTGGCTCGGTGCCGCATTCCGATCGGTGGTTCCGACGGCGGTGTGCGGAGTCCTCTGTTACGCCCTGACCGGCTGGTGGTCCACCCTGGAAGCGGGCAAGCGCCTGGTCATCGGCGATGCCGCGGGCAATATCTGGGTCTTCGGCATCGCAGGCATCACCGGGGCCATGCTGGTCTGGTGCCGGCGGTACCGGCAGCCGTCCGGCTAGCGTCGTCCCGCCAGCTTCCCCATCCTCCCGCAACTTCCCTTCCTCCCGGCGCGGACAGGTCCTGCTCCTGGGCCTCTGCCCGTCCCTCCCGGGGGACATGCCCATTTTTCGCCCGACTGAGTGGGCATCGTGGCATCATGTCCAACGCATGGCTGGCCCGCGGCACATGCCCATTTTTCGCCCGACCGAGTTCCTCTGGCGCCCTGGCCCGGCGGTGGCAGTTTTCCACATAGCGCGGGGCCTGGCCGCCGGGGTGCAGCGCGCGCCCTCACCATGGGTGAATGGCCAACATCATCGAGGTGCTCTCTAAGTACGACGGCGTCGCCCGCGCCAAATACATCGCCGCAGCGGGGGTCGCCGACTCCCAACTCAAGTCGGCGATGGCGTCGGGATCCGTATCCCGGGTAGCCCATGGCGTCTATGCCCTGCCCGGTGCGGACGCGCAGCTGATCTCCATTCGCTCGCTCCCGGCCGAACCGGCGTGCGTCACCGCGGCACAGTATGGCGGGTTGTGGGTTCTGGAAGCCCCAGCTGAACCGCATGTGGCCCTCACTCACAGCAGGAGCTACCCGGGCTTCGTCTGCCACAGGACGCCCCGGCCGCCGACGCTCCTTGACACGGTCATCCAATGCCTGCGGTGCTTGCCTGAACCGGACGGGCTGATCATCGCCGAATCCGCCGTCGTGCTCAAGGGACTCCCGTTGGGCTCGTTGCGCAGGCGGCTCGACGGCCGGAACGACACCCGGGAGCGCCGGATCCTCTCGGCGATAGTCCCGCAGTCTCAGTCCCTCATCGAGTGCCTGGCCCGTTTCCTCCTGCGGCGTGCCGGCTTCCATGTTGAATCGCAGGTCAACGTTCCGGGCATGGGACACCTGGACCTGATGGTCGATGGCCGTCTCGGCATCGAGACCGACGGGGCCGGGTTTCACATGGACCGCACGAGTTTTGAGGAAGACCGGCGGCGGTGGAACGTTACAACGCGCCGGGGAATCCCGACGCTGGTTGTGACATATCCATTGTTACGGGACCATCCCGAAGAATTCATCACCATGGTCCGGGAAACGCTGAACAGGCTGTCTGCCGCTGCCTAGAGCCGGAAGCGGAATTCCCTCAGTGTGCCCCTGCGCTTCTGCGCTGTCCTGCACCGCACTGCACGGCATTGCGCTTCTGCGCTGCCCTCCACCGCACTGCACTCCTGCGCTGCACCCCTTCCCTTAGCCCGGTTACCACTGGACATGTCCCTTGCTCGTCGATTCACCACTGGACATGTCCCGCGCTGGCCGGCGGGAATGAGCATGCTGCTGATATGTCCGTCGCACGCAACGAGCGGAGGACATGTCCACTGGTTGCGGAGGGGACGGGCGGGCATGTGCACGGGTGGCAATCAGCCGTGGGCACGTGCACGGGTGGCAATCAGCCGTGGGCATGTGCACGCGTGGCAACGAGCGGAGGGCATGTCCACTCGTTGTGCGCAGGAGAGGGCATGTCCCGTGTGGGGGCCGCGCCTCAGGGGCCCTGCACGCGCGGGGCGCGGCGGGGCGGGGCCGGCGGGACCTCTTTGGCCGCCACTACAAGCGGGAGGGCGATGACGACGTCGGAGTGGCGCGTGCGGACGGTGCAGGCGCTGTCCGCGCGTCCCACGAGCTCGCCGAGGGCATCCGTCAGGCCGCCGTCGATCCGGTACCGGACCACAACGCGTGTGCCGAGCGGGGCGTCGGAGAGGAACTGCTGGGGCAAAGGCAAAGGCGAGCTCATCAGATCATAGTAAGACGCGGAGCCTGTATGACGTCCCCGCTAGGTTCGCGGGAACAGGCTGGGAGATAATAGGCTCGGAAGTCAGCAACCCCGGCGCTCAGGCCGGGAAACCATCCGGCCGGTCGCCGGAACCAACGTGGAGAGGCCAGGGACGTGACGTACGTAATCGCGCAGCCGTGTGTAGATGTCAAAGACAAGGCATGCATTGAGGAATGCCCCGTCGATTGCATCTACGAGGGTGAGCGTTCCCTGTACATCCACCCGGACGAGTGTGTGGACTGTGGTGCCTGCGAGCCGGTCTGCCCCGTCGAGGCGATTTACTACGAGGACGACACCCCCGAAGAGTGGGCAGACTACTACAAGGCCAACGTCGAGTTCTTCGACGAGCTCGGTTCCCCGGGCGGTGCCGCGAAGGTCGGGAACACCCACACCGACCACCCGATGATCGCCGCCCTGCCGCCGCAGAACCAAGACAACTAGGACGGCGCTACGGTGACATCCGCGGTGCGCACCTTCGGCCTGAGCCTGCCCGATTACCCGTGGGAGGCCATGGCGCCGTATCTTGCCACGGCAGCCCGGCACGCTGCAGGAGTCGTCAACCTTTCCATCGGAACCCCCGTGGACCCGACGCCGGCCCTCATCCAGGACGCGCTGCGCGCCGCCGCGGACGCCCCCGGCTACCCGACGGTCCATGGAACGCCTGCCCTGCGGGAAGCGATCGCCGGGTGGTTTGCGCGCCGGCGCGGCGTCCCCGGGCTCGATCCGCAGAATGTGATGCCGACGGTGGGTTCCAAGGAACTCGTCGCGTGGCTGCCGTTCCTGCTCGGCCTCAAGCCGGGCGACGTCGTCGTCCGCCCCACCGTTGCGTATCCCACTTATGACATCGGCGCCACGTTCGCCGGTGCGGAGCAGATCGCCGCCGACGACCTCGACGAGCTCGACGCCGGCACCCGCGCCCGCGTGCGGCTGATCTGGGTAAATTCACCGGCCAACCCCACCGGCAGCGTCCGTGACATCGCCTCGCTGCGGCGGATCGTCCGGCAGGCCCGGGAGATCGGCGCCGTCGTCGCGTCCGACGAATGTTACGCCGAACTCGGCTGGGGGGAGTGGGACGTCGAGCGCGGGGGCACGCCGGTCCCCAGCATCCTGGACCCGCAGGTGGCGGAAGGCTCCCACGATGGCCTGCTCGCGGTCTATTCGCTCAGCAAACAGTCCAACGTGGCCGGCTACCGGGCAGCCTTCGTCGCCGGCGACCCGGCCATCATGGCCAACCTGGTCAACAGCCGCAAGCACGCCGGGATGATTGTTCCCTATCCGGTCCAGGAAGCCATGCGCGTGGCCCTCGGCGACGACGCCCACGTCCAGGCCCAGAAGGACCTGTACCGGGGCCGGCGCGAACGGATTGTGCCCGCGCTCGAGGGCTTCGGCCTGAGAATCCACGAGTCACGTGCGGGCCTTTACCTGTGGGCCACTGCGGGCGAACCGACGTGGGCCACCGTGGGCAGGCTCGCTGACCGCGGAATCGTCGTCGGCCCCGGTGTCTTCTACGGCGACGCCGGGAACGGGTTCATCCGGGTGGCGCTCACCGCAAGCGATGAGCGGATCGACGCCGCCGTGGCGCGGCTGGCCACGGGAGCGTAACAATCCTGTGGCGCGTGCCACATGTGTCGCGTTTTCGGCCATTTCGAGGCCTCCCGGATTAGTGCCACCCGCGAAGTGACGGTACTTTTTAACTGACGATCAATGGTGGCTTTCCACAAGAAGGCAGCGCAGCCTTTGGAAATCCTGTCCGAACAGGATCCTCGGGCAGCTTCACCAGATGTTGGACCAGCTTTCGACAGAGGCCCCGATGCCTCATGAGGAGACTCCATGACTGAAACCACCAGCGCAACCCTGCGCCATGCCGGCGGCGAGCTCGAACTCCCGCGCATCAAGGTTGTAGAAGGAAACGAAGGCTATGACGTTTCCAAGCTGCTGAAGCAGACCGGCGCCGTCGCCTTCGACCCCGGTTTCATGAACACCGCGGCCACCACCTCGGCCATCACCTACATCGACGGCGACGCCGGCATCCTGCGCTACCGCGGTTACCCGATCGAGCAGCTGGCCCAGCACTCGAGCTTCCTGGAAGTCTCCTACCTGCTGATCTACGGCAACCTGCCGACCCCCACCGAGTTGGAAGCTTTCGACCAGCGGATCCGCCACCACACCCTGCTGCACGAGGAGCTCAAGGGCTTTTTCAGCGGGTTCCCCCGTGACGCCCACCCGATGCCGGTGCTTTCGTCGGCCGTGTCCGCGCTCTCGACCTTCTACCAGGACTCGCTGGATCCGTTCAACGCCGAGCAGGTGGAAGTATCCACCATCCGCCTCATGGCCAAGATGCCGGTCATCGCCGCGTATGCCCACAAGAAGTCGATCGGCCAGCCCATGCTGTACCCGGACAACTCGATGAACCTCGTGGAGAACTTCCTGCGCCTCAGTTTTGGCCTGCCGGCCGAGCAGTACGAGGTGGACCCGGTCATCGCCAAGGCCCTGGACCTGCTCCTGATCCTGCACGCAGACCACGAGCAGAACTGCTCCACCTCGACTGTCCGCCTGGTCGGATCCTCGAACGCCAACCTCTTCGCGTCCGTTTCCGCCGGCATCAACGCCCTCTTCGGCCCCGCCCACGGCGGAGCCAACGAGGCCGTCCTGAAGATGCTGCGCCAGATCCAGGCCGACGGCATCAAGCCCGAGGACTACATGGAGAAGGTCAAGAACAAGGAAGACGGCGTCCGCCTCATGGGCTTCGGGCACCGCGTCTACAAGAACTACGACCCCCGCGCCAAGATCATCAAGGCCACGGCCCACGAGGTCCTCAGCAAGCTCGGCGGAAACGACGAACTGCTGGACATCGCCATGCGCCTTGAGGAGAAGGCCCTGGGTGACGACTACTTCATCCAGCGCAAGCTCTACCCCAACGTGGACTTCTACACCGGCCTGATCTACAAGGCCATGGGCTTCCCGGAAAAGATGTTCACGGTGCTCTTCGCCATCGGACGCCTGCCGGGCTGGATCGCCCAGTGGCGCGAGATGATCAGCGACCCCAACACCAAGATCGGCCGCCCGCGCCAGCTCTACGTGGGCGAACCGGAACGCAACTACCCAGCACTGTAGTCCGCCGGACTGACACGGCACCCGCGGTACAGCAAGTACCAAGTACGACGCCGGCGGCTGCCCTCTGACCAATGCCGCCCTGACCACTGCCGCCTGACCACTGCCGCTTGACCGCTGTCGCCGTGACCAAAGCCGCTGTGACCTGCGCCGATGTGACCCCGGCCACGCCTGCGGGGGAATCGGTGTGGCCCGAGGCGGTGGCGGCACAGACGTGCTAAAAAAGACCAGTGCCTAAATTTGTCGACGCCGTAATCCGGCGCCAGGAAGTAGTTGACGCGGTCTTCCGGATCATCGCCGCGGATGGTCTGGAACGGGCCTCCCTCCGGGAAGTTGCCGACGAAGCGCAGCTGGCCGTCGGCTCGGTGCGGCACTATTTCGCCAGCAGCGACGAGCTGTTGACCCACGCTTTCGCCGTGGTGGTGGACCGGATCGTCGGCCGGCTCACCGCAGCCGACGCCCTGCTGGGGGACCTGCCGCCAGGGTCGGGAGATCACCACAGTGCAGTGATGGCGCTCCTGGGCGAGGTGCTTCCGCTGGACGAGGAGCGGGCCGTTGACGCCTGCGTGTGGATGGCCTTCAAGAACGCAGCCCGGACCAGGCCGTTCCTGGCCGCCGAGGCGGACCGAAGCCATCGCGCCGTCGCCGCCGTCGTGGGCCGGCTCATCATAGGCCTCGCCGCCGGGGCGGAGAGCGATGCCGGCGCCAGCCGTGGCACCGACCCCGCCGAGGCGACGGCGGGCCTCGACCAGCAGGTACTCGTCACTGAAGCGGAACTGCTGCTGGCCGTCCTGGACGGCCTGACGATGCACGCCCTCCTGCAGCCGGAGTGGATGACTGCCCTGATGTGCAAGGATGTGCTCGAAGCCCATCTTGAGGGCCTGAACCGCCGGTTTTCGAGCCACGCAGCCAGCCGTTAACGCGTCATTGCAACAGGAATAGACTGAGACCGTACGTCTTGCCAAGGAGGCAATTGGATGCACCACACTGGCGGACCTGGCTGGCGGATCACGATGGATACTTCTGGTCCCATGCTCATTGCCCTGTACGTTCGTGACGCCGCCGGTCTGGACACTGCGGGTCATCCGGCCCTGTGTCACGTGGCACCGAAGATCCGCGCCGCGGACCACACACATCTGATTGCCGAAGTTGGCGGCCCGGCTGCGCTCAAGACCGAATGGGAGGCCTGGTGGGAGCAGCTGCTGAAGGCCCACCCGGAGATGTCGCCCGAGCTGTCCCCGCCGGGCTTCCGTGCGTTCAGCAATTCCCCGGCCCTGCGGCGCGTGCTGCAGGCCCACTTCGGGGCGGCCCTGACATGGGCCAGGGAACGCCGCGGGGAATACGTGGCCCTCGAAGCGGAGCGCGAAACCAACGGCAACAACGAACTGCTGGCCGACATGGTGGAGGACCGCCTGCTTGAGGTGGGACGCGCCTCGAATGACTTTGGCCTGACGATTATCGAACTCCCGCTTGCGGAGCCGCGGGCCTGGTTCCTCGAGCCGGACAAGATCCTCATGAGCCACGAACTGTTGTCCCAGCCGGAACTGTTCCGCAGCTACGTGAAGCCTGTGGTTGATCTCCTGGTCTAGGCGCTAGGCGCTAGGCGCTAGGTGCTTAGGCGCGCGGGGCGTCGGCGACGGTTACCCTGACCTGGCCGGCCGGGACCTGGGCAGGCTGCCAGCCGTCACGCGACTGCCGGTTCCAGGCGAGGCCGTCGACCTCCACGCTGGTAATGGAGAGCTCCTTGGCGTTGGCCACGGCCCACTGCCCAACAGCCCAGGCCTGGGTGCCTTCGGCATCCACCTGCAGCGTCCTGCCGCTGGTGGACGACTGAACATCACCGAGTGCAGTGGCCAGCTCCGCGGCGACGGCAGCGGGGTCCCCGGCACTGTCGGGGGACCGGAGCGAGCAGTCCAGGCCGGCGGGCGTCTGGCCGCTCAGGGCGGAGGCGAACGCGCGGGCCATCCCCTCGTGCTGGGCATAGGCCTCCGGGTACGCCGAGCGCTGGACCCGCTGGGCCGCGTCGGTGATCTCCAGCGACTGGTACCCGGAGATCTTGACGAGGGCGTCGTAGAACGCATTGCTGGCGTGGTACGGATCCATCACCTGCGCCGTGGTGCCCCATCCCTGGGACGGCCGCTGCTGGAACAACCCGCGCGAGTCCGGACCGGCCTGGTCGCCGTGGCCGATGTTGCGGAGCTTGGATTCCTGCATGGAGGTGGCCAGCGCGATGCTGGCGGCCCGGGCGGGAAGCCCGCGCCGGACCGCGACGGCGGTGATCAGGGAGGCGTTGGCCGCTTGGTCGGTGGCGAGGTCATCGCCTCCGCTGCCCACGGCCGTGCAGCGTTCGGTGATCAGCGTTTCCGAGCGCTGGAGGAACGCCACCGCGGTGTAGATCGCGCCCGCGACCATCGCAAGGGTCAGCAGAAGTACGATCCGGCGCCGCCAGCTCCCTCGTCGTGCCACGAAAAATACTCCCTCAGGCCCCAGCGGGCTGCGTCATCGGCTGCTTATCGTTCGGAGTCTGCCCCCCCGGGGCGGCCTTCGCCGCCCGCCATACCGTACCAGCCGGTGCGGTCAGTTGGCGTGCAGGTCCGCGTTGAGCTCCACGGTCTGGCCCTTGCGGGGCAGCGCCTCGACGGCGCCGGTGGTGGAGTTGCGGCGGAAGAGCAGGTTCGGAACGCCGGACAGCTCCACAGCCTTGACCACACGGCTGGTGTCTTCGCCCTCGGCATCCCGCGGGCTGATGACACGGACACGCGTGCCGGCGGTGACGTACAGGCCGGCCTCCACCACGGAGTCATCGCCAAGGCTGATTCCCACGCCGGAGTTGGCGCCGAGGAGAACGCGCTCACCGATGGCGATCTTTTCCTTGCCGCCGCCGGAAAGGGTTCCCATGATCGAGGCCCCGCCGCCGACGTCGGACCCGTCACCGGCGACGACGCCCGCCGAGATCCGGCCCTCGACCATGGAGGTGCCGAGCGTTCCGGCGTTGAAGTTCACGAAGCCCTCGTGCATGACCGTGGTGCCTTCGGCCAGGTGCGCACCCAGCCGGACACGGTCGGCGTCGGCGATCCGGACGCCGGAGGGAACGACATAGTCGACCATGCGCGGGAACTTGTCCACGCCGAAGACGGTGACGGCGCCGCGCTTGCGCAGGCGCGCACGGGTCAGCTCGAAGTCCTCCACGGCCGCGGGACCAAAGTTGGTCCACACCACGTTGGGGAGCTTGCCGAAAATGCCGTCAAGGTTGATGCTGTTCGGCTGGACGAGCCGGTGGGAGAGCAGGTGCAGGCGCAGGTAGGCGTCCGCCGTGTCCGCGGGTGCCTCGTCCAGGTTGATCTGGACGAAGACAACCTTCTGCTCCGTGCCCCGGTCCGGGTCGGTGCCGTTGGCGGAGATGTCGATCAGCGACTGGTCCGCGTTCTCCACCTCACGCAGGTGCTGCGCCGCGACTCCCAGTGCCGGCGCCGGAAACCATACGTCCAGCACGGTGGCCTCACCGTTGCGGGTGGACACGGTGGCCACCCCATAGCCGAAGGCGGAGCGGGCGTCGTTGGGCACAGCGGAAGCAGCAGTTTCAGTCATGCCCCAAGTCTAACGAGAGCGTCGGCGGCCTCTGAAACGTAAGACGCCCAAGTGACAGGAGACGCTCGCCACGGACAGCCCGGGCGGAAAGCCGCTGCGGCCCGGCGGGAAGGTGAGCAGATAAAGTGGGACGGTGACCCCCACGAACCCGCGCACCCCTGCCGATGCCCCCGCCAGTGCCCCTGTCCGCACTCCGGTCCATCTGGACCTGCGCCAGGACGTCGCCCTGCTCACGGCCGCCCTCATTGACATCGACAGCGTCTCCGGCAACGAGAAGGTCCTGGCGGACGCCGTCGAACAGGCCCTCCGCCTGCTGCCGGAGCTCGAGCTGGTCCGCGACGGCGATTCGATCATTGCCCGCACCAACCTGGGCCGGGACGAGCGCGTCATCCTCGCCGGCCACCTGGACACCGTGCCGCTGCCCATCACCGAGGGTTCGCTCGGGACCGTGCCTGCGTACTGGCCCTCGGGGGCTCCGGGGGAGGGGATCCTGTACGGCCGCGGCGCAACCGACATGAAGGGCGGCGTCGCTGTGCAGCTGGCGCTGGCGGCCACCATGTTCGACGGCGGTGCGGCCCCAGATAAGGACGTCACGTTCGTCTTCTATGACCACGAGGAAGTCGAGGCCGTGAAGAGCGGTCTTGGGCGGCTGGTGCGCAATCACGGCTCCCTGCTCGGCGGCGACTTCGCGATCCTGCTCGAGCCAACCAACGGCACGGTGGAAGGCGGCTGCAACGGCACCAGCCGCTTCGAGGTGACCACGCGCGGCGAGGCCGCCCATTCCGCCCGGGCGTGGATGGGCAGCAACGCCATTCACGCAGCGGCCCCGATCCTGGCCCGGCTGGCGGCGTACGAACCGCAGACCGTCACGGTTGACGGCCTGGACTACCGCGAAAGCCTCAACGCGGTGAAGATTCACGGCGGCACGGCCGGAAACGTCATCCCGGACAAGTGCGTCGTGGAAATCAACTACCGCTTCGCGCCGGACAAGACCCCGGACGGGGCCGAGGCCGTTGTGCGCGGACTGCTGGACGGATTCGACGTCGTGCGCACCGACGCCGCGGCCGGGGCGCGGCCGGGACTGCACCACCCCGCCGCCGCGTCCTTCGTCGCCGCCGTAGGCGCGGAGCCGAAGCCCAAGTACGGCTGGACCGACGTCGCACGGTTCAGTGAACTCGGCATCCCCGCGGTGAACTTCGGACCCGGCGATGCGCTGCTGGCACACAAGGACAACGAGCACGTCGAGGCGGACGCCATCCGGGAATGCCTGCGGGCGCTGCGGACCTGGCTCTGCTTCTAGCCGCAACGCACACCGGCCAACGCACAAAGGGTCCGGAACCTCCGAAGAGGTTCCGGACCCTTTGTGGGTGAACGGACCTTACTTGGCTGCGATCCCGGCGACAGGCACGTGCGCGACGCCGCCAGCGGCCCGCTTGGAGCCGCGGCGTTCGAGCCAGATGGCCAGGCGGGAGACCGCCAGGTCGATCGCGATGTAGATGGCCGCGGCCACGAAGAACACCGGGAACAGGTACTGCGGGCCGAGGAAGTCGGCCATGACCTGCACCGCCCGGAGCAGCTCGCCGTAGGCGACGATGTAGCCGAGCGAGGTGTCCTTAAGCAGCACCACGAGCTGCGCGACCAGCGAGGGCAGCATGCGCCGGATGGCCTGCGGCAGCTCAATGGTCAGCCGGGACTGGAAACTGGTGAGTCCGATCGCCAGGCCGGCCTCACGCTGGCCCTTGGGCAGCGACTGGACACCGGCTCGGATGATTTCGGCAAAGATAGCCGAGTTGTACAGGACCAGGCCCGCCACCACGGCGACGAACGAGCTGGTCGCAAAGACGAGCAGCACGAACAGCATCATGAGCACCACGGGCATGCCGCGCAGGAATTCCAGCACGACGCGGGTGGGCACCCTGATCCAGGCGTTGTCCGAGATGCGCATCAGGCACAGGAGCAGGCCCAGCGGGAACGCAATCACCGCGGCCACCGCGGCCGCCGCGAGCGTGGCGCCGATGCCCGCGGCGATCAGGGCCCAGACCTCGGGCAGCTGGAAGACCGCCCAGCGTTTGGCGTCGAAGATTCCCTGCTGGGCGAGGGTCATGACTGCCAGGACCAGGAGGCCGCCGATCACGATGACGCCGATGATGGAGCCGATCAGCGATATCCGGCGGGCTTTGGGGCCGGGGACGTCGTAGAGAACAGAGCTCATCGCGCGATTGCCACCTTTCGTTCGACGACGCTGGCGAGGTAGCCCAGCGGGATGGTTATCAGCAAGTAGAAGAATGCGACGCCGACCAGGACCCACATGACGGCGTCGCCGTTGGCGTTGGCCAGCTGCTTGCCCTGGCCGAAGAGTTCCAGTACATAGAACGCGCCGGCCACGGAGGAGTTCTTGACCAGGGCGATCAGAATGTTGATCAACGGCGGGATCACGGTGCGCAGGGCCTGCGGCAGGATGATCAGGGAGAGCACCTGGCTGAACTTCATGCCGATGCTGCGGGCGGCCTCCGCCTGGCCCACAGGGACGCTGTTGACGCCGGAGCGCACGGCCTCGGCGATGAAGGCCGAGGTGTAGGCGCTCAGGGCGATGATGGCGGCGACTTCGAACTGCTGGAAAGTGACGCCGAGGCGGGGCAGGACCACCGCTGCGAAAAAGAATGCGATGGTCAGCGGGGTGTTCCGGACGATCTCGACGTACGTCATGCTGAAGCCGCGCAACGCGGCGACGGGCGAGACGCGGGCGGCCGCCAGGATGGTGCCGAAGACCAAGGCGATAATCCCCGAGACCACGGAGAGGAAGAGGGTTCGGAGAAAACCGTCCCAATACTGGGGGAGGTTTTCAATGATGACGTCCATAAGTTCCTTCAGCTGCGTTGAGGGGATTCCAGGCGAAAGACGGCAGTGGCGGCCGCCGGGCTGCGGAAGATCCGCGGCCAGGCAACCGCCACAACCGGCTAGTAACGGTCGATCGTGGGAAGCGCGGGCGTGGTCTTAATGACGGTGCCGGCGGTGTCTTCCCAGGCCTTCTTGTAGGACCCGTCCTTGTCAGCGGCCTCCAGCTGGTCATTGATCCACATGCGGAAGGCGGTGTCGTCCTTCTTCAGGCCGATGCCGTAGGGCTCCTTGGTGAAGGTCTGGTCCGATGCCAGTTTGAAGGCGTCCGGTTCCTTGGACACGAAACCGGCGAGGATCACGTTGTCGGTGGTGACCGCTTCAACCTGCTTGTTCCGCAGCGGTTCCAGGCAAGCGGAGTAGGTTGCGGCCGGAACCAGCACTGCTCCGTACTTCTCGACGATCGTCGCGGCCGGGGTGGACCCGGTCACCGAGCAGACGTTCTTGCCCTTGACGTCCTCGGGCTTGGTGATGGAGTTGTTGTCCTTGTTCACCATGAGCGCCTGTCCGGCCTCGTAGTACGGTCCGGCGAAGTCGACTTCGGTCTTGCGCTTGTCGTTGATGGTGTAGGTGGCGACGATGAGGTCCACCTTGCCCTGCTTGATGAACTGCTCGCGGTTGGCGGAGACAGTTTCAACCCACTCGATCTTGTCGGCGGGGATGCCCAGCTTGGCTGCAATCAGCTTGCCGATTTCGACGTCGAAGCCAACCGGCTTGCCGTCGAGGCCCTTCTGGCCGAAGAGCGGCTGGTCGAACTTGGTGCCGATGGTGATCTTGCCCGCGGATGAAAGCTTGGCCATGGTGGAATCGGCGGCAAAGCTCGGCTTCTCGGCTACGGGCGGGTTGGTGGTAGTGGAGGAGCTGCCGCCACAAGCGCTCAAGCTGAGTGCCAGTGCTGCGGATGCGGCAACCAGAAGGGATTTCCTTCGGGTCAAAAATGCCTTCATGACATTCCTTTCATTGGGCGGCCGCCGTCCGGCGGCCAGGGTGCGAAATCGTGGTGGCTCAGTGCGTCAGGAGCTTGGACAGGAAGTCCTTGGCCCGGCTGCTCTTGGGGTTGGTGAAGAACTCTTCGGGGGTCGCGTCCTCGACGATCTGGCCGTCTGCCATGAACACGACGCGGTCCGCCGCCTTGCGGGCGAAGCCCATCTCGTGGGTGACCACGATCATGGTCATGCCCTCCTTGGCGAGCTGGACCATGACGTCCAGGACCTCGTTGATCATTTCCGGGTCGAGGGCCGACGTGGGCTCATCGAAGAGCATCACCTTCGGCTTCATGGCCAGGGCGCGGGCGATGGCAACGCGCTGCTGCTGGCCACCGGAGAGCTGGGCCGGAAGTTTGGGGGCCTGATGCCCGACGCCGACACGCTCCAGCAGCGCCATGGCGTCCTTGTCGGCTTCGCCCTTGGCGACGCCCTTGACCTTGATCGGGCCGAGGGTGACGTTTTCCAGGATGGTCTTGTGCGCGAACAGGTTGAAGGACTGGAAGACCATGCCGACGTCGGCGCGCAGTCGTGCCAGTTCCTTGCCCTCAGCGGGCAGTTCCTTGCCATCGATCTTGATGTCGCCGTCGTCGATGGTCTCGAGGCGGTTGATGGCGCGGCAGAGCGTCGACTTTCCGGAACCCGAAGGGCCGATGACAACAACAACCTCACCCTTGCGGACGTTCAGGTTGATGTCCTTCAGGACGTGCAACTGGCCGTAATGCTTGTTCACGGCCGTCAGGGAGACGAGGGCATCGCCGGGCACTTGAGTAGTCATACAAAGAATCTAGCGAAGATTGACGCAATATGACCGCAATCACTCTGATTCGTGCAGATCGTGATTCAAGAGATACCTGCACTTCAGCGTCACTTGCCGGGCCTCCTGAAACCCCCCTCCGCGGTCCCCGGCTGCACCGGCTGCCACTGAAGTGCCGACGCGCCGACGCGGCAGCGCCGAAGTTCCGCGCTAGCCTATGGGCATGAGTACCGATCCGCAGCAGGGCCCCAAGCAAAACGCCGAACAGAAGCCCGCCGGCAAGCCGGCCCGCGAGGCCCGGAGCACCACGGCGCCCAACGGGATCCGCCATAAAGGCCCGCTTGAGCTGCGCCGGAAGGCCGCCAAAGTCACAATGTCCGACCAGACGTTGCTGGACACCAAGGGTCCGGGGCAGTTTGTCCATACCGACCCCTGGCGGGTCCTGCGGATCCAGAGCGAGTTCGTGGAAGGGTTTGGCGCCCTGGCCGATCTCGGTCCGGCGGTCAGCGTCTTCGGCTCCGCCCGCACCGTGCCGGGGAGCCGGAACTACGAGCTGGGTGTCGAGGTGGGACGCCAACTGGCCGAGGCCGGACTGGCCGTCATCACGGGCGGTGGCCCCGGGTCGATGGAGGCCGCGAACAAGGGTGCCGTGCAGGGCAACGGCGTCTCCGTGGGGCTCGGGATCGAACTGCCGTTCGAGCAGGGCATGAACCAGTGGGTGGACCTGGGCATCAACTTCCGGTACTTCTTCGCCCGCAAGACCATGTTCGTCAAGTACGCGCAGGGATTCATCGTGCTCCCCGGCGGCCTCGGCACCCTGGACGAGCTCTTCGAAGCCATGGTCCTGGTCCAGACCCGCAAGGTCACCTCGTTCCCGATCGTGCTGGTGGGAGTCGCCTTCTGGGGTCCCCTGCTCGAGTGGGTCCGGGACACGCTGGTCACGGAGGGGATGGTGTCGGAGGAGGATCTGGACCTCGTGCAGGTAGTGGACGACCCCGCGCTGGCGGTCGCGCTTGTGGTGGAGGGGGCCGCACGCCACCGGAATCCGAACGGCGGCACCAACGGAGGCGGCGGCGCGGGCTCCAAGGGAAACGGCTAGGGAACGCGGGGCTGAAGCGTCCTGCCGAGTGCTCCGGCGTCCGGCTTCTGGCACGATGGTCCTGTGAGTCTCTTCCTGGTTTTCGTGGCGATAGCGCTGATCGGCGTCGCCGTCCTCCTCGGTACCGGCCTGGCGCCGAAAATCCTCCGCCGAAACCGGGACGGCGGTGCCGGTTCCTTTGACGACGGCTTCGACGAGCCGGTCGCCTCGCTGCCGCCGGTCCTGTTGCCCGAGCGCGCGGCCGCGGCGGACATCGACCGCCTGCGCTTCGCCGTCGGGCTCCGCGGGTACCGGATGGACCAAGTGGACCAGGTCCTGGATGATCTGCGGGAGCAGATCATCGCCAAGGACCAAAAGATCGAGGCGCTCGGAGAGGAACTGGAAAGCCTCCGCCCGCCGGCCGAGCCCGGGCCGTGAACCGCGTGGAGGATCCGGAGACCGTCGCGGAGCCTGAAGCTCTGGAGCCGCAGGGGTTGAACGCGGCGGTGTGGAGCCGCATCGCAGCTGCGGGCGCGCGGATGGCGCGGTGGCCGTGGTGGACGCAGGTGGCCGGCCTGTACATCGCCGCCCGGCTGGTCAGCGCCTGTATTTTTATGGCTGCCGCCCTGCATCAGGGCGTGAATCCGTGGTTTCCCGCCAAGCCGGACTACTGGAATTTCATTAATATCTGGGACGCCCGCTGGTACGCCGAAGCGCTGCAGACCGGGTATCCGGTGCTTCTGCCGACCGACGGCGCCGGCACCGTCCAAGAAAACACGTGGGCGTTCTACCCCCTGTTTCCCATCCTGGGTCGGGTGCTGTCCGGGCTCACGGGTACGGGTCCGGCGTGGTCGCTGACGGCCATCGCGATGGTTTCGGGCCTTGGCGCAGCCCTCGTGGCGTACAGGATATTCAGGCACCGTGCCTCGCACCGCACGGCGCTTTGGGGGACCGTATTCCTGGCGACCTTCCCGGTGGCGGCGGTGCTGCAGGTGCCCTACGCCGAATCCCTGAACCTGCTGTTGCTCGGCTCCGCGCTGCTGCTGGTCATGGAGCGCCGGTACCTCTGGGCGATGCCCGTGGTGGTCCTGATGTGCCTTTCCCGGCCTACCGGGGTTCCCTTTGCGGCGATGATGGGGCTGCTTTTTCTCTACCGTCTCTGGCAGCGCTTCACCGAACAGCGACTCAAAACGCAACAACCCGCAAAGCCGGACCTCGCAACACAGCACGTCCCAACACAACACCGGGACGGCGTTGCCGTCCACAGCAACGCCCAGCTCTGGTCCCTCGGCGGGCTCACCGCCGTCAGCGGGATCAGCGCGCTGCTGTGGCCCGCCATCGCCTGGGCCGTAACGGGCGATCCGGGCGCCTACACCAAGACCGAAACCGCATGGCGCGGCGATGACCTGGTGCCGTTCAAGCCGTGGTTCGACGCCGGCATCATGCTGTTCGGGCCGAACCTGGGCGTGCTGGCACCCTTCGTGTTCGTTGCCGCGTTCACGCTGTTGATGATGTCCCGGCCCGTGGTGGCACTGGGCACCGAGCTGCGGCTCTGGTGCTGCTGCTACATGGGCTATCTGCTGGTCTTCCTGCACCCCCAGACCAGCACGTTCCGGATGCTGCTGCCGCTGTTCCCGCTCGCCCTCAGCGCAGCCCTTCTCTCGCGGTCCCGCGCGTACCGCGGTGCCGTCGTGGTGATGTTTTTCCTGCTGCAGATCGTCTGGATTGTGTGGCTGTGGGCCTGGGCGCAGTTGCCCGGCGGAGGGGACTATCCGCCGTGACCCACAGCACCATTTCGGGGCGCCGGCCCGGCATGGCGGGACGCGCTTGAAAGTCCAACGATTAGCTACGGGCGCATTGTTACGCGATAATAGAGGATAAGCAAGGACAAGAAGCACACAGAATTCGTAAGCGGTTTATTTGTGAGTTTGCCTGTCATGGCGGCCTCTTGGAGTGCTGCCGGGCGGCTTGATTGGCCAAGCGGACGCAGCCCGGCCGGGCTGGTATGTCAGGGACTAATGGAGGGGATTTTCCTTATGGCGGCAATGAAACCACGCACCGGCGACGGCCCTATGGAAGTGACGAAAGAGGGACGAAGCCTGATCATGCGTGTTCCGCTCGAAGGCGGGGGACGGCTCGTGGTCGAACTCAATGCTGCTGAGGCGACAAACCTCAAGGAATGCCTCGTCGGCGTCACCGAATAGCATCACGCCAAGAGCTTCGCAGGGGGCGGGGTCCCGGCCACCAGGCCGCGGACCCCGCCCTTTTCTGCGCCCTGGACCCTGCGATCGAGCCCGGCGATCAAGCCCTGCGTTCGAGCCCGGCGTCCGGCTGCGAGTGGCTGCGTTCGAACGGCTATTTCTTGACGGCGATCAGCAGGCCGTCGCCGGTGGGCAGCATGGCGGAGGCGAGGCGGTCATCGTCGCGGATTGACTTGCCGATCTGGCGCAGCACCACGGTTGTGGCGTCCCGGGCGGCCGGATTCGCCACCCGGTCCTTGTCCAGGGCATCGTTGACGATCAGCAGGCCGCCGGACTTGAGCAGCCGCACGGCCTGTTCCACGTAGCTGGGGTAGTTCGCCTTGTCGGCGTCAATGAATACGAGATCGTAGGCCCCGTCCGTCAGCCGGGGCAGGACATCGCCGGCGCGGCCCGAAATGGTGCGGGTGCGGTTGGCGGGGCTGCCCGCTTCCTGGAACGCCTCGCGCGCCGCCTTGAGGTGTTCGACGTCGACGTCGATGGTGGTCAGGACGGCCTGCGGGCCCAGCCCCCGCAGGATGCACACGCCGGACACTCCTGCGCCGGTGCCGATCTCCACCGCGGTCTGTGCCTTGGACGCTGCCGCCAGCACCGTCAGCACGGCGCCCACGCCGGGACCGATCGGGGTCACGCCAAGCTCGAAGGACCGTTCGCGCGCGTGCAACAGGACCTCATCCTCGGCAGGCAGATCTTCTGCGTAGGACCAGCTCGTGGACTTATCGGCGCTCATGGGATATCGCTTTCTGGGCGGCAGGGGAGTGTTCCCTACAGCGTACTGTGTCCGGCGGGACGGGACACGGAGGTCGGAGCGCCGTGGCCCCGGCAGTCGGCCGGGAGTTCTGCCTTTGGCGGAAGAGTGGTGCGGGTCAGGAAATTCCCAGCTTATTTTGAAATGATGGGTATCCGCTCATCCGCGTGGTGATCGGCGTCGAATGAAGGGTGCAGGAACCTGCGCGAGCAGGCACCATTCGGGCGTAGGTACCATCCACGAGGGGAGCGGACGATGTCGATTCTGGCACCTGTCCCGGCAACTGAGGCAACTGATTCAACCGGCCAGTCCAGGACCCCGGCGGAAGCCGAATGGGTCCGGCCGACCTGGGAGGAAGTGGTGACGAACCACTCCGCCAAGGTCTACCGCCTTGCCTACCGGCTGACCGGAAACAAGTACGACGCCGAGGACCTCACCCAGGAGGTGTTCGTCCGGGTCTTCCGTTCGCTGGAGAACTTCAAGCCGGGCACGCTGGATGGCTGGCTGCACCGGATCACCACCAACCTGTTCCTGGACCAGGCCCGGCGCAAGAACAGGATCCGCTTTGACGCCCTGGCCGATGACGCCGAGTCGCGGATTCCGGGCCGGGAGCCCGGACCGGAGCAAAGCTTCGAATTGAACAACCTCGACGTCGATGTCCAGGCCGCGCTCGAAGAACTTCCCCCGGACTTCCGTGCCGCCGTCGTGCTGTGCGACCTTGAGGGGCTCTCCTACGACGAAGTCGCCGCCACACTGGACATCAAACTCGGGACCGTCCGGTCCCGGATCCACCGCGGCCGGACGATGCTGCGCGAAAAGCTCGCGCACCGCGACCCGCGTCCTGCGCAGGCCAAGCAGTCCCTCAAGCCGCGGCTCAAGATGCCGCGCATCGCCGGCCTGCTCTGAACCAGTCAATGGGTCTGCTGAGACGTTTACTGGGAGGCTCTGGCTGCAGGTTCTGGGACAAGGCCGGCCGGGGCAGGATCGGCGCTACGCGGAATTGGGCCGCCGGCCGCCATAACCATGTGGCATCGTGTGCCGAATGCCGTGCCCGGCAACAGCGTGAGCGCCAGTACCTCGAAAAGCTCCGCGGCGCCGCCGTGCCCGAGGCCAGCGACGACCTGACCGCCCGGCTCCTGGCACGGACCGGGCAGTTGGCCGCGGAACGGTCGGCGACAGAGGGGCCGGTAACCAGCCCGGAACAGGCGGACCTGGAAAGGCACGCAGCCGAAGAGGCGGCCGCCGACTGGACTTTTGCCGGCGACCCATCCGCTGCCGGGCCTCCCCAGGACGGGCGCCGCCGCGGCCTGCGCCTGCCGGCACTGGTGGTCGGAGGGGCCGTCGCCGCCCTGGCCATCGTGGCCGGCACCGGTTACGCCATGGGAGGCGACCCCGCGGCCCCTGCCGACGGCGCCGACGCCTCCGCCGCTGCCCACCCGGAGGCCGGCGGGCAGGCCGGCAGCGGCGCACCGCCCGGGGCGGGGGAAATGTTCGCCAGCGGATCGGACAGCGCCGGCGTTCCCGGAAGCGAAGTGACCGGGCCCCGGGTCGGGCTCGGCCTGGGCGGTGAGCCCGACTTCACCCCCGCAGGGACCCTGAGCGCCGGGCAGCTTGCCGCGTTCCGCTCACAGGGATGGATCTGCCCTGAACTGCGCGACCTCGGATTCCACCTCATCTGGGCCCGGGCCGGCGTCATGTCCGGGGACGTGATCCTGGAACTTCGCCTCACGGATGGGCAGCACTTCGCCACGGTCCTCGAACAGCACGCGTCCCCGCCGCGGGCGGCCGGCACATCCCCCGGTACGCCCCCGGTACGTGCCCGGGCCGACGCTTCACCCGTCAACGTGCTGACCGGGCACGCCGCCGTCGCAGACGGTTTCACCCGGGCCAGGCCGGGCGCGCCGTCGGCCCTCCCCGAGTCCGGTAGCGGCACGCTGTGGGTCAACCCGGCCCCGCCGTACCGGGCCATCTACCAGACCGACGCAGCCACCTACACCTATGTTTCGGACCTGCCGGCCGAGCAAGCCGACGACGGCGTTACCGCCCTCACACGGGTCAGCAGCGGCACTGCGGCGTCAGGCCCCCGCGACGGAATTACGGAACGGATCGAGCGCGGACTCAGCCGAATCCTGGAGCACCTGGCCCCGTGAGGCAGGGATGGGCCGGACATGGTCGGCATTCGGACTTCGCGAAGTCGTCGCCAGCCCGAACGAGAGGGTAATCTTCCTAAAGTGCTTGGAATCAATGGACCGGAGTTTCTACTTCTGCTGATCATCGGCCTTCTGGTGATTGGTCCCAGCAGGCTGCCCGAATACACCCAGAAACTTGCCAATATCGTCAAGGAAGTGCGCCGGATGGCGTCCGGTGCGCGGGAACAGATCAAGGAAGAAGTCGGCATCGACATCGATGAAGTCGACTGGAAGAAGTACGATCCCCGCCAGTACGATCCCCGCCGGATCATCAAGGAAGCGCTCCTCGAGGACGACACGAAGCCGGTGAGCTCCGGTGCCCCGGCCGCAGTGTCCACGGCCGCCACGGTGGCCGCAGAGTATCGCCCGGCCCGGGTTGTCGAGCGGCTGCCCGAAGGCGAAGCGGCGCCCTTCGACTCAGAGGCGACCTAAGCTTCCCACCACTTAGCGGGGCTGCAGGCCCAGCGGCATGCCCTTGAGCCCGCGGGGAACCGACGCCAGCTTGCCGGCGATTCCGGCCAGGGCCACGGCCGCAGGGGTTTCCGGACGGCCCAGCACCAGGGGCACCCCGGCGTCGCCGCCCTCACGCAACTGGACTTCGAGCGGAATCTGGCCCAGCAGGGGCACGTTCTCACCCACCGTGGCCGAGAGGCGCTCGGCGAGCACGGCGCCGCCGCCGCTGCCGAACAGGTCCATCCTGCCGCCGTCGGGCAGTTCCAAGTAAGACATGTTTTCCACGACGCCGGCCACGGTCTGGCCGGTCTGGGTGGCGATCGCACCGGCCCGCTCGGCAACGTCCGCGGCGGCCGCCTGCGGGGTGGTCACGACGAGGATCTGCGCCTTGGGCAGCAGCTGGGCGACCGAGATCGCAATGTCGCCGGTGCCCGGCGGCAGGTCCAGGAAGAGGGCGTCGAGGTCGCCGAAGTAGACATCCGTGAGGAACTGCTCCAGTGCCCGGTGCAGCATCGGGCCGCGCCAGGCCACGGGCTGGTTGCCGGTGACGAACATGCCGATGGAGATGACCTTGACCCCGTAGGCCACGGGCGGCAGGATCATGTCGTCCACGCGGGTCGGGGCCTGGGTGATGCCCATCAGCGCCGGAACGGAGAAACCGTACACGTCGGCGTCCACGATCCCCACACGGAGGCCCTGGGCCGCCAGGGCGCACGCCAGGTTGACTGTCACCGAAGACTTGCCCACGCCGCCCTTGCCGCTCGCGACGGCGTACACCCTGGTCAGCGAGCCGGGTGCGTTGAACGGGATGCCGCGCTGGCCGCCGGCGCCGCGCAGCCTCTCCTTGAGGGCGTCGCGCTGCTCCTGCGTCATGACCTTCAGGTCCACCTCGACGCCTGTGACGCCCGGGACGGCTGACAGCGCCGCCTCGGTGTCGGCGGTGATGGTGCCGCGCAGCGGGCAGCCCGCGATGGTCAGGAGTACCACGATCCGTACGCGGCCGCCGTCGGCGATCTCCACGGACTCCACCATGCCGAGCTCGGTGATGGGGCGGCGGAGTTCAGGGTCGATCACGGTGGCCAGTGCGCTGTGCACTGCCTGTTCCAGCGGGGTGCTCATGCGGGCGATGCTCAGCTTTCGGGGGTGGTGCGGTGTGCGGGCAAGCGGGTGGGATCGGCGGGGGCCCCGGACGGATCCGCTGACGGTTCCTCCGCGTGGTCCGCAGGGCTGTCCGCCGAGGGGGTTTTCGCGGTGCTGGCAGGGCTGTCCTCCCGCTTACCGCTGGCCTTGACGCGGGGGATCTGCTGGGTCCGGGGGCCGCGCTTGTCCCGCCGCTCCTTCAGTTTCTCCTTGACCTTTTCCCGCGGCGTCTCGTGGGCGCCGTTGGAGGGATCGTGGGTGCGCAGTTCCTCCTGCGCCTCCAGCATGTCCTCCAGCAGGCTGCGCAGCTCGGCACGGACGTAGTCGCGGGTGGCGACCTCGCGCAGCGCGATGCGCAGGGAAGCAAGTTCCCGGGTCAGGTATTCGGTATCGGAGAGATTACGCTCCGCCCGTTGGCGGTCCTGCTGGAGCGAGACCTTGTCCCGGTCGTCCTGGCGGTTCTGCGCGAGCAGCAGCAGCGGCGCGGCGTAGGAAGCCTGCAGGGACAGCATGAGCGTCAGCAGCGTGAAGCCAAGCGCCCTGGAATCAAACTGCCATTCCTCCGGCGCCCACGTGTTCCAGCCCAGCCAGAACACGCAGAACACGGTCATGTACATCAGGAACTGGGGCGTGCCCATGAACCGGGCAAAGCCTTCCGTGGCGTGGCCAAAGGCGTCCGGGTCAGGACGGAAATTGGGCAGGATCCGCTGCCGGCCGCTCAGCGGCGTGTCGAGGCCGCCTGAGGCCCTGCCGGCCGGACGGGTGCCGGAGCCCCGTGGTGCTGTGGAATCAGCCAATGCGGCCTCCGAGCTTCCTTATCGGGGCGTCGTCCTCGTGGGCGCGCCAGTCGTCCGGCAACAGATGATCAAGCACGTCATCAACAGTCACCGCCCCCACAAGCCGTCCGTCGTCGTTGACCACGGGGAGTGAGTTGAGGTTGTACGTGGCCAGGGCACGGGCCACCTCGCTGATGTGGGCCTGGTCCGAGACCGGTTCCAGGTTCTTGTCCACGAGGTTGCCCAGCGGCTCGGGCGGCGGGAAGCGCAGCAGCTGCTGGATGTGGACGACGCCGAGGAAGCGCCCTGTCGGCGTTTCCAGCGGGGGCCTGGCGACGAAGATGGAGGATGCCAGGGCCGGGGAGAGTTCCTCCCTGCGGACATGCGCGAGGGCCTCGGCGACCGTTGCCTCGGGGGGAAGGATCACCGGAACCGGCGTCATGAGCCCGCCGGCGGTGTCTTCGTCGTATTCCAGCAGGCGGCGGACGTCTTCGGCGCCTTCGGGTTCCATCAGCTGCAGGAGTTCTTCGGCCTGGGCGCTGGGCAGTTCGGCAAGGAGGTCGGCGGCGTCGTCCGGATCCATTTCCTCGAGGACGTCGGCGGCGCGGTTGACGTCCAGGGCGGAGAGGATTTCCACCTGATCGCCTTCGCGCATCTCCTGCAGCACGTCCGCGAGCCGTTCGTCCTGGAGTTCGCTGGCAACCTCGAAGCGGCGCTTGTCGCTCATTTCCTGAAGGGCTTCGGCGAAGTCGGCCGGTTTGAGGTCCTCGTGCGTGGCTACGAACTGGGTGGCCGCCTGCGGTTCGGTCTTGGCGCCTTGCTGGGCATCGGCCCAGTCGATGATTAGGGTTTCATTGCGGCGCAGCCGGCTCAGCGGCGAGAGGGAGTGGCCGCGGCGGACGAAGAGCTTGCTGACGAACCAGTCGCCGGAGCGGTGCCGGTCCATGGCGATGTCCTCGATGGTCGCATCGCCGCTGCCGTCGGCAAGGGTCACCCGGCGGTCGAACATCTCGGCGACCACGAGGGTTTCCGCGCCGCGCTGTTCGAAGCGGCGGAGATTGACCAGGCCGGTGCAGATGATCTGGGTCTGGTCGATGGAGGTGATCCGGGTCATCGGCACGAAGACGCGCTTTTTGCCCGGGACTTCGACGACGATGCCCACCACGTGTGGGGCGCCCCTGGTTCCGCGGGAGAGCACCACAACGTCGCGCAACCGGCCCAGACGGTCGCCCAAGGGGTCAAAGACGTCCAGTCCGAGGAGGCGCGCGACAAACACCCGCGAAAGATTCGTGCTCACTCATACAGGCTACCGAGTCTGCTCTCTTTTAGCTGAATTTCCAGCCGGACACCAGCCGGATAGGCGAGAATGGGCATATGTCAAACATTTTTGGTGCTCCCAGGGCCGGTGCCCCCGGCTCGGACGAGGCTCGCGCCGTCCCGAGAGGCGACGTCGTCGGTTCGTACAACTCCTACCTGGATGCCCAGAAGGCGGTGGACTATCTGGCAGACCAGCAGTTCCCCGTGCAGATGGTGTCGATCGTGGGCAACGACCTGAAGATGGTGGAGCGGGTGACAGGCAGGCTGACCTACCCCCGCGTGGCCCTGTCCGGCGCCCTCAGCGGCATGTGGTTCGGCCTGTTCGTCGGCGTGATGCTGTCCTTCTTCTCCACGACCCCCGGCTACTTCTCGATTGTGACGTCCGTGCTGATGGGTGCCGCGTTCTTCATGCTCTTTGGCATCGTCACGTACGCCATGCAGCGCGGCAAGCGGGACTTCACGTCCACGAGCCAGGTGCTGGCGACCAACTACGACGTGGTGGTCTCCTTCGAGGCCGCCGGTGAAGCGCGGCGCCTGCTCCACCAGTTGCCCATGACGCCGCATGACGCGTCCGGTGCAGCGGCCGGCAGCTACGCGCAGCACGACTACCGGCACCCGGAACCGCAGCAGCCCACCCCGCAGCAGCCCGGGCAGCAGGGCCATGCGCCGCAGCGTCCCGCGGGCTGGAACGATCCGTACGGCCAGAGGCCGCCGGAGGCTGGCAGCGAACCGGCCGGACAGTACCAGGGCGGTGCACCCCAGCAGGCAGGAGCCGCAGGCCAGGCCCCGGCAGCATCCGGCGCGGCGGAGGACACGGCCCGCCCGGCCGGCAGGGTGTCAGGTGTGAGCTATCCGGATCTCCCGGACGGCCGCCCGCAGTACGGGGTCAGGGTCACGGACGGCGACAAGCCCGCGCCGAGCCAGGACGGCCAGCAGCACTAGCCTCGCGACAGAATTAGCTGCAGAAAAGGGAGGGTCCTCGGACCCTCCCTTTTCTGCGCTTCTAGCTTCTCGTCCGCGATCTTCCCGTCCGCAGGACGGACGTTACGGCGTCTGGCCGTCGGCTTCCAGGTAGATGCCCGCCATCCAGGACTCGACGTCGTCGGCCTTGCGCGGCAGCGCGGCGCTGAGGTTGACCGGCCCGCCGGCCGTCATGAGGATGTCGTCCTCGATCCGGACGCCGATGCCACGGTATTCCTCGGGGATGCCGATGTCCTCGTTCTTGAAGTACAGGCCGGGTTCGATCGTGAACACCATTCCGGGCGTGAGTACGCCGTCGAGGTAGAGTTCCCGCTTCGCCTGGGCGCAGTCGTGGACGTCGAGGCCGAGGTGGTGGCTGGTGCCGTGCGGCATCCACCGGCGGTGCTGCTGGCCCTCGGTGCTGACGGCTTCCTCGACGGAGACGGGCAGGAGACCCCATTCGGCGAGCCGTTCGGCCAGCACTGTGGTGGCTGCGGTGTGGATGTCCCGGAATTTGGTGCCCGGCTGGGCGGCGGCAAAGCCGGCGTCGGCGGCGTCGAGCACTGCCTCGTAGACCTTGCGCTGGATCTCGGTGAACTTGCCGTTGGCCGGCAGCGTGCGGGTGACGTCGGCCGTGTACAGCGAGTCGGCCTCGACCCCGGCGTCCAGGAGCAGCAGTTCGCCGGCGTTGACCTTGCCGGTGTTCCGGGTCCAGTGCAGCACGGTGGCGTTGTTCCCGGAGGCGGCGATGGTGTCGTAGCCGAGCTCGTTGCCTTCCTCGCGGGCCCGGGCGAAGAACGCCCCTTCCACCACGCGCTCGCCGCGGTGGTGGGTCAGCGCCCGGGGGAGTGCCTTGACGACCTCCGTGAAGCCGGCCACGGTGGCGGCGACGGCGGTCTTCATCTGTTCGATTTCCCACTCGTCCTTAAGCAGGCGCAGTTCCGAGAGTGCCTCGGTGAGTTTTTCGTCCAGGGCGTCCAGCACGCTCAGGTCCAGGTTGTCCGGGTCCTTGGCCGTGTTGTAGCGGGCGGTGTCCACGAGGGCGTCGATGTTCTCGTCCACCTTGCGGACCAGCCGGATGGAGATTCCGCCGATCTCGGGCGCGCCGACGTTCTTGGTGATGGCGAGTTCGAGTTCGGCGATGTCCGCCGTGTCCAGCCCGAGCTTGGCCTGGAACTCGGCCAGCGTCGGACGTGCGCCGATCCAGAACTCCCCGGAGCGGGAGTCGGCGTAGAACTGCTCGGTGTCGCGGCCGGCCAGCGGGCGGAAGTACAGCGTGGCGTGGTGGTTGCCGCCGTCGTCGCCCGTGCCTTCCGGCACCGGTTCCAGGATCAGGACCGCATCCGGCTCGTGGTCCAGGCCCAGGCCGGTGAGGTGCGCGAAGGCCGAGTGCGGCCGGAAGCGGTAGTCGCAGTCGTTCGAGCGGACCTTCAGCGGGCCGGCGGGGATGACCAGGCGTTCACCTTTGAACAGGCCTGAGATGGACCGGCGCCGGGCCGCGGCGTGGCCCGCGACGGCGTCCCGTTCGGGGAGCTCTTGCGTGGCCGGCGCCCAGTTGCTGGCCATGAAGGCCTTGAAAGCGTCGGAGCTGGGCCGCTGCGAGCGGTTGTTGACGCGCTCTTCGAGGGGCTGGGAAGCGGAGATTAGGGTGTTATCTGCATCGTTCACCGTCCCATAGTCTCACCAGCGCCGCGGCTTAGGCCAACGGCGCGCCACCGCCGCAGGGCGGCCCGCCCGAAGGGTGCCGGGGCTTTGATCCGGCCATCTACTACGCTGGTGAGGTGAGGATTGACCTGCATGCCCACTCCAACGTTTCCGACGGCACCCAGGCGCCGGCCGGCGTCATTGAGTCCGCCGCCGCTGCAGGGCTCGACGTCGTGGCCCTGACCGATCACGATTCCACTGCCGGGTGGGCGGAGGCTGCCGCCGCTGCCCGGAAAACGGGGGTCGCCCTGGTCCCGGGCATGGAGATCTCGTGCCGGACGGCGGAAGGCATCAGTGTCCACCTCCTCAGCTACCTCCACGACCCCGCACATCCCGGGCTGCTCGAGGAAATCACCAAGGCCAAGGATGCCCGGCGCACGAGGGCCCAGAAGATGGTGACTCTGCTGTCGGAGGATTACCCGCTGACATGGGACGACGTGATCCACCACGTGGCACCGGGCGCCACCCTCGGCCGCCCGCACATCGCCGACGCGCTCGTCGCCGCGGGCGTGGTGGAAGACCGGGCCGAGGCCTTCGGCTCCATCCTGACCGGACGCTCGCGCTACTGGGTCCAGCACTACGCGCCGGAGCCGGCGCTCGCCGTCGCACTGGTCCGTGCAGCCGGCGGCGTTCCGGTGTTTGCCCACCCCGTCGCGTCGGCCCGCGGCCGGATCGTGGGGGAGGCGACCTACCGGGAGATGATCGACGCCGGGCTGGCCGGCCTGGAAATCTACCACCGGGACAATCCCGAGGAGGGCCGGACGTTCCTCCGCCGCATCGCCGAACAATACGGCCTGCTGGTCACGGGATCCTCCGACTACCACGGCGCAGGGAAGCCGAACCTCCTGGGCGAGAACCTGACCACGCCCGAAGCCTTTGCCCGCATCGAGGAAATGGGCACCGGATCCTCCGTGGTGCGCTGAGCCCCGGCCCCACGTTGCCCTATCACTTTTGGTCCCTCAGAGGCCCGAATAGCCACCAAAAGTGATAGCGCAACGGCAAGAAAAGGGTCAGGCGGTCAGGCTGTCGGGAACGACGTGAACTGCGCTTTCGCGGCCAGGCGCTTTGTCATGACGTCGACGGCTGCCAGATTCTGGTCCACACACACGAACCTGCGGTCGAGTTTCGCGGCCACGGCTCCGAGCGTGCCGGAACCGGCGAAGAAGTCCAGGCACCAGTCGCCCGGCCGGCTCGACGCCGCAACCACGCGGCGGATGAGCCCCTCCGGCTTCTGCGTGGGGTACCCGGTCTTCTCCTTGCCGGTCGGCGAAACGATCGTGTGCCACCAGACGTCCGTGGGAAGCTTGCCGAGCTCGCGCTTGGCGGGCGTGACCAGCCCGGGCGCCATGTACGGCTCACGGTCCACCTCGGCGCTGTCGAAGTGGTACTTGGCCGGGTTCTTGACGTAGACAAGGATGTTGTCGTGCTTGGTGGGCCAGCGGTACTTGGCCCGTGCACCGTAGTCGTACGCCCAGATGATCTCGTTGAGGAAGCATTCCCGGCCGAAGATCGCGTCCAGCATGACTTTCGCATAGTGCACCTCGCGGTAGTCCAGGTGCAGGTACAAGGTGCCATCGTCCGCGAGGAGCCGCCAGGCCTCCACGAGCCGGGGCTCCAGGAAGGACCAGTAGTCGCTGAAGGCGTCGTCGTAGCTGTGCAGCGCGCCCTTGATCGTGTCATAGGACCGGCCCTTGAACCCGACGCGGTCACCCTCGCCGCCGGCATTGAGCACCATCTTGGTTTCCTGGCGCTTCTGGACCCGGCCGGTGTTGAAGGGCGGGTCCACGTAGATCAGTGTGAAGGCGCCGTCCGGCAGCGTGGGGAGGTATTCCGCGTTGTCCGCGTGAACCACCAGGTTGCTGCCGTCCGGCGCCCAGACGGTCTCAGTCATGGAGGGGATTAGGCCTCGGCGCCGCTCGGCTGTGCGTCGCCGCCGGCAACAACCTCGCCGTTGCGCCGACGGGTGCGGGTCCGGCGGCGGGCACGGGTTGCCCGGTCCACCTCGGTCGGGGCGCTGGCCGAAGCCGCCCGCGCCGACGCGGGGGCCGATGAGGTGGTCGGTGCCGAAGCCTCAGCCGGGGCGGCGTCCGCAGCGGCCGAACGACGACGGCGGGAAGCCGGGCGTCCGCCGTTTTCGCCGGCACCGGAGCCGCCGCTGCGGCGGCCCTCGCGGCCGCCTTCACGGGAGTCCCGACCGCCGGAGCGTGCGCCGTCGCGGGAGGAGCGTCCGCTGTCCTTCGCGCCGCCGGAACGGGGGGAGTTCTTCTTGCCGGTTTCGCCGAGGTCCTCGAGGACCTCCGCGTCGACGCCAGCCAGAACACGTTTGTCGCGGGGCAGCCGGCCCTTGGTGCCCTCGGGGATGTCGAGTTCCTCGAAGAGGTGCGGCGAGGAGGAGTAGGTCTCCACCGGCTCGGGGACGCTCAGGCCCAGGGCCTTGTTGATGAGCCCCCAGCGCGGCATGTCGTCCCAGTCGACAAAGGTCACGGCCGTGCCCTTGTTGCCGGCGCGGCCCGTGCGGCCCACGCGGTGCAGGTAGATCTTCTCGTCCTCGACGCACTGGTAGTTGATCACGTGCGTGACGTCGTCGACGTCGATGCCGCGGGCGGCGACGTCAGTGGCCACCAGGACGTCCACCTTGTTGTTGCGGAAGGCACGCAGTGCCTGTTCGCGGGCGCCCTGGCCGAGGTCGCCGTGGATGGCGGCCGCAGCGAAGCCGCGGTCCACGAGTTCCTCGGCCACCTTCGCGGCGGTGCGCTTGGTCTTGGTGAAGATGATGGTGCGGCCGCGGCCGCGGGCCTGCAGGATCCGGGCTACAACCTCAACTTTGTCCATGCTGTGCGCACGGTAGATCAGCTGGCGGATGTCGCGCTTGGTCAGGCCTTCGTCGTCCGGGTCCGCGGCGCGGATGTGCGTCGGCTGGCTCATGTAGCGGCGGGCCATGGCGATGACCGGCCCGGGCATGGTGGCTGAGAACAGGAGCGTCTGGCGGACGGCGGGCGTGCCGGCGATCAGGGTCTCGACGTCCGGCAGGAACCCGAGATCCAGCATTTCGTCGGCTTCGTCGAGGATGACGGTCCTGACGTTCTTCAGGCTCAGGTGCTTCTGCTTGTAGAGGTCGATCAGGCGGCCGGGGGTACCGACAACGATTTCGACGCCGTTCTGCAGCGCCTCGACCTGCGGCTCGTAGGCGCGGCCGCCGTAGATCGTGGCGATGCGGGCGTTGCGCTTCTTGGCGGCGTTCTCGAGGTCCTTGGCCACCTGGACGGCGAGCTCGCGGGTGGGCACGATCACCAGGGCCTGCGGGGCGCCGGGAACGGCCAGTTTGTCGAAGCCGGCGTCGTCACGTCCGACGACGCGCTGCAGCGCCGGGATGCCGAAGCCGAGGGTTTTGCCTGTACCGGTCTTGGCCTGGCCGATGATGTCATGCCCGGCCAGCGCGACCGGAAGCGTCATGGCCTGGATCGGGAACGGGTGCGTAATGCCGGCGTCGGCCAGCGATTCCACGATGTCGGCGCGGACGTTGAAGTCGGCGAAGGTCTTTTCGGCAATCTCGTGCGGCTTTTCGTCCGAGATGATGGTTTCTTCGGGCTCGATGGTCTCCGTGCCGGAATCATCGATCAGAAGCTGGTGCGTGTGCAATTCGCTCACAGGGGAGTTTCCTTATTCATTTTGGGCTGCGCTGCTTGCTCAACGGGGCCGGCCAGTGGCCGTTCCGGAGCACGCTCGGGCGCGCAAGCAAATCCAGTGGAAGCCGATCGCGGGCTATCTAAATGCTGGCACTGGGGACCAGCGGGTGGATCTCAAGATCGCGTAGGGGCGGGCTTGTTGAATTCGAAAATCATGGAAATCAACGACCGGGCATCCATTTCTACTCCTCCAGTCTAGCTGTACCAAGGGCGGATCCTCGACTGGACCCGTGATGGCACCGCGGGAGTGCGCCCGGCAGCGGACCCCCAGCGCGCCGGCAGTGGGGCCCTCAGCCCACAAGCTCCAGCTGGATTTCGCGGGTGGCGATGTCCGAGGACACCACCCGGACCCGGACTTGAGTGCCCGGTTCCAGGTCGCCGGGGCAGCGTGCGGTCACGGCGGGCTCGGCGATCTGGACCATCCCGGACGGGCCGTTGCCGTTCCCGTTTCCGTTGGCCTTGCCGCCGTTCCCATTGCCGTTCGCCCTGCCGGCCGTGCCGCCGTTCCCATTGCCGTCGCCGCTGGCGCCGGTGGTGCTCTTCACCGGTTTGGAACCGGAGATGACGACGGCGTCGAATTCCTGGCCGACGTGGTTGACGAGCAGGGCCGCCTCCACGGTGTCCAGTGCCAGCCGCTCCAGCTTTGCGGCGAGCTGGTCCGACGTGCCCATGATGGCCGGGAGGGACGGCAGGGCCGCCCGGGCCCAGGCCGGAACCTCGGTGCCGTTGCTCAGGGCTTCGCAGATCACCAGCACGAAGCGGTCCACCAGCCGCCGCAAAGGCGCCGTGGAATGGGCGTAGGCGGCGCCGATGGCAGACTGGAGGGCGGCTTGGGGCACCGTCCCGTCGAAGTGCGTGTACCCGGCGCCACGGAAAAGCATGCCGGCCGAATGCACGATTGCCAGCTGCCGGGGGTCCGTGGGGTCCAGGGTCCGCAGATACTCGCCGTAGCCCATTTCTCCGTCCCAGGGCTTGCCGAGGGCATGGGTCTGGCGGTGGAAATGCCGCAGTGACGCCTCGTCCGGGGCGGGCATGGTGCGCAGGATGCCGACCTTGCCCTGGAGCATGAGTGCGGCGGCCGCCATTCCGGTCATGAGTGAAATCTGGGCGTTCCAGTCCTCCACCGGCAGCGGCGGGGCCGCCACGATCCGGTAGCCGCCGTCGGGCAGTTGCTGGATCTCCTGTTCCGGCATGTTCAGGCTCGCTCCGCCGCGCAGGCGTTCGAGCTCCACCCGCTTGATGCCGACCTCTTTGAGCAGCTGCAGCACGGGCGCGGCCGTGCCGGCGTCGAGTTCGGCCTGGACGGCCTTGTAGCTGAGTTTCGCGCGGCTGCGGACCTGGGCCCGGCGGACAAGGACCGATGTCACCTCTGCCGCGGCGTCGAGCCCGAACTCCCAGACGAATGCCGAGCACAGCTGGCCGGCGAGCAGGCTGCCGGCGGCCTCGCTGATGATCTCCGGATGCAGCGGAATCCGGCCGTCCGGGGTGTAGAAGGTCTGCCCGCGGCGCCGGGTCTCGGCGTCGAGCGCCCCGCCCGGGGCGACGAACGACGGGACATCGGCGATCGCGTAGAACACCTTGTAGCCCTCGCCGTCCCGTTCGATGAACAGGGCCTGGTCGAGGTCGGTGGACGAGGCCGGGTCGATGGTCACGAACTCGACGTGCGTGAGGTCCAGGTCCGGCAGCTTGTGCTCGGCCACGGCCGCCGCCGCGTCGCGCAGCACGTCTTCGGGGAACGGGCCGGGCAGTTCCAGCGTGGTGCGCAGCGCCTTGAGAGCCCCGGCCAGCTGGTTCTGCTGCTCGTGGACACTGGGGGTCAGGCGATGATGGGACACGAAAATCAGGGTAGCCCGATTTCCGCCATTAGTCTTGGATCATGAGCGCAACTCCGGACGATCCTGCCCTCTACAACAGCTTCCTGGCGGATCTGCTGGGAGTGATGGCGTACGGCGAGCTTTCCGCCTTCGAACGGCTCTCCTCCAGTGCCGGGTACTCGCCCACGCTGCATGACCGTGCCGTACTCGGCAGGATGGCCGTGGCGGAGTTCCAGCACTACGAACTCATCCGCGCCCGGCTCGAGGACATGGGCCTGGACACGGAGGCCGCCATGCTGCCGTTCCAGCCCTCGGTGGACCACTTCCACGAGCTCACACGCCCTGCGGACTGGTACGAAGCGCTCATGAAGGCCTACGTGATCGACACGGTCTCCGCGGACTTTTACGGCGCCGTCGGCATGTACGTCGACGCCGGGACCCGGGAGCTGATCGGGCAGGTCCGCTCCACCGGTGAGTCCACGGATGTGTTGCAGGAGCGCCTCAAGGCGGCCCTGGCCGATGACCCCCGGTTGGCGTCACGCCTGGCGCTGTGGGCCCGGCGCCTGCTGGGCGAGGTCCTGAACCATGCCCAGCGGGTGAGCCTGGAGCACGCGTTCCTGGGCGGGTTGTCTGGACTGGACGACGCGGAGGCCAAGGCGCTGGTCGGGGGGCTGACGGCCGAGCTCGCAGCGAACCATGCGCGTCGGATGGCAGGGCTGGGGCTCCCCGGCTAGGTTCAGGACAGGCCGCAGCCCCGGGCAGCGTCAGCCCCGGGCAGCGTCAGTACCGGCCGGGAGATCGTGCGGGGGACCGGCTCAGGAATCCGCGGCGTCCAGCGCCGCCAGCAGCGCACCAGCGGCGTGGGCGGGATCATCGGCGTCGGTGATTGCCCGGACCACCACGATCCGCCGGGCACCGGCGTCGACTACCTGCTCCACGTTGCCGAGGTCGATCCCGCCGATCGCGAACCACGGCAACAGGCTTTCCGCCCGGGCGTCGGCCTTCCCGGTGCCCTCGCCGTCCGGCTGGCCAATCGTCTGGGCAGCGTAACGGACCAGGTCGAGGCCGACGGCGGCGCGTCCTGGCTTGGTGGGAGTCGCCCACACGGGCCCCACGCAGAAGTAGTCCAGTCCCTTGCGGCCGGGCGAGGCAGCAACGGCGGCGTCAACCTGTTCCGGGGTGTGGGTGGACAGGCCGATCACGGCGTCCTTGCCGAGGAAGCCGCGGGCCGCGTCCAGTGAAATGTCCTTCTGGCCGATATGGAACACCGGCGCCCCGGACAGGGAGGCGATGTCCGCCCGGTCATTGACGGCCCACAGCCGTCCGTGGCGCCGCGCCGCGGCGTGCAGGACCTCCAGGAGTTCCAGTTCCTCGGCAGCCTCGAGCGACTTGTCGCGCAGCTGGATGATGTCCACCCCGCCGGCGAACGCGGAGTCCACGAAGTCCTCGAAGTCGCCGCGGTCCCTGCGGGCGTCGGTGCACAAGTAGAGGCGGGCGGTGGTGTGGAGGTGGTCCTGGCTCATGGGACCAGCCTAGTTCCTCTAAACTGGGCGCATACCGCGGGAGCCCGCAGCAGCCATGTCGCCGCTGCTCGGCTGAGAGGGCGTCAGAGCCGACCGCTTGACCTGATCCGGCTAGTACCGGCGTAGGGAAGGAATTTTTCATGGGCACGCAAGTAGGCACACAAACTGGGCGTGAAGCCGTGGCCGCAGATGACGCCACCGCCCGGGATTGTGACACGGGACCCGTTTCCACTGATGGAATCACCGCAGGGGACAGCACCGCAGGGGACAGCACCGCAGACGTTGCCGTGATCGGCGGCGGGGTGATCGGCCACGGCATCGCGTTCGAGGCCAGCCGCGCCGGACGGTCCGTGGTGCTGATCGACGATGCCCCCGGCAGCGGGGCGAGCTGGGCCGCGGCCGGCATGCTTGCCCCCGTCAGCGAGCTGCACTACCAGGAAGAGCAGCTTCTGGAACTGATGCTCGAGTCCTCCCGGCTGTGGCCCGGATTCGCCGCCGGTGTCGACGCCGGACCTGCCGGCCCGGACGCCGGTCCCGCCGGCCCGGACTCCCGGGCCGGTACGGGGTACTTGACGACGCCGACCCTCGCCGTCGGGGCCGACGCAGCCGACCGGCGCGCGCTCGCGGACCTGAGGGAAGTCCAGCGGGCCTGCGGCCTCAGCGTGGAACCCCTCACAGTGCGCGAGGCACGGGGCCGGGAGCCGTTGCTGAGCCCCGGCATCTCGTGCGCCTTCGACATCCCGGCCGACCATCAGGTGGATCCGCGCCTGCTGGTCGCCCGGCTTGCCAGCGTCGTGGCGTCGGAGGGCCGCGGCAGCTTCATCCGGCAGCGCGCGGCAGGGCTGCTGTGGCAGGACGGCACGGTTGCAGGGGTCCGCCTCGCCGGTGGCGGTACCGTGCGGGCCACCGAAACCGTGGTCGCCAACGGGCTCGGCGCCGCCGACCTTGAAGAATTGCCCGCCGGGCTGGCCCTGCCGCTGCGGCCCGTCTACGGCGACATCCTCCGGCTCCGCGTGCCCCCGCATCTGCAGCCGCTGCTCACGGCCACCGTGCGGGGCATGGTGCGCGGGGTCCCGGTGTACATCGTCCCCCGCCAAGACGGCACCGTGGTGATCGGCGCCACCCAGCGCGAGGACGGCCCGTTGGATCCGCACTCGGTTTCGGCCGGCGGCATCTACCAGCTGCTGCGGGATGCCCAGCAGCTGGTGCCCGCGGTTGCCGAGCTGGAGCTGCTGGAAGCCGCGGCGCGGGCGCGGCCCGGCACACCGGACAACGCCCCGCTGCTGGGACGCGTCGGCCGCCCGGACGGCGGGGATGTCCCAGGACTCATCATCGCCACAGGTTTCTTCCGGCACGGCGTCCTGCTCACCCCGGCGGCTGCCGCCGTGTGCCGGCAACTCATGGACGGGACGCCGGACCCGCGCTGGGCCGGATTCCGCCCCGACCGTTTTTCCCGCATCCCGGATACGTCCGGGGACAGCCCCCAGAAGGAAGCAGCATGAACATCAGACTGAACGGAACGGAGCAGAGCGTCGCCGACGGCGCCTCCGTCAGCACGCTCGTCAGCCAGCTCACGGGCCGGAGCATCGGCCCCGACGGACAGGCCGCCGACGGCCGGAAGCTCGGTGTCGCCGTGGCCCGCAACGCCGAAGTGGTGCCGCGCAGCCAGTGGCACGCCACGGCGCTCGCCGACGGCGACGACGTCGAACTTGTCACGGCAGTCCAGGGAGGATGACCAGCATGAACGAGACCACGTTGGCAGGAGCACCGGCCGTGCAGCTAAGCGGGGCGGTGGCCGATCCGTTGGTGATCGACGGCGTGACGCTCGGCTCCCGCCTCATCATGGGCACCGGCGGCGCGCCGAGCCTGGACGGCCTGGGTGCGGCGCTGGTTGCCTCCGGAACCGAGCTGACCACGGTGGCGATGCGCCGTTATTCGCCAGCGGAGACGGGATCGCTGTTCCAGCTGCTTGAGGACCACCAGATCCGGGTGCTGCCCAACACTGCCGGCTGTTTCACCGCCAAGGACGCCATCCTCACCGCCGAACTGGCCCGCGAAGCCCTGGAAACGGACTGGGTCAAGCTCGAAGTCATTGCCGACGAGCACACCTTGCTGCCGGACGCCGTCGAACTCGTGGACGCCACCGAACAGCTCGTGGCCCGCGGCTTCAAGGTCTTCGCCTACACCAACGACGACCCCGTGCTCGCCCTCCGGCTGGAAAACCTCGGCGCTGCGGCCGTGATGCCGCTGGGCGCCCCGATCGGCACCGGCCTGGGCATCCTGAACCCGCACAATATCGAGCTGATCGTCTCTCGGGCGTCCGTGCCGGTGGTGCTGGATGCCGGGATCGGCACGGCCTCGGACGCGGCACTGGCGATGGAACTTGGTTGCGATGCCGTGCTGTTGGCAACGGCCGTGACCCGGGCCCAGAATCCCGTGCTCATGGGGGAGGCCTTCAAACACGCTGTCATCGCCGGTAGGCTGGCAAAAAAGGCTGGCAGGATTCCGCGCCGCGAGCACGCCCTGGCGTCCTCGGCGATGGAAGGCCGGGCCGAGTTCCTGTAGGTCGGGGTCCGGCTTCGACCGCCAGCCAATTCGCCGAACCAGCCTATCCGCCGAATCAGCACAGGAGCCTGCAGTGGCAGCCACGGACGACGTCCTTACCCGGCCACAGATCGATGAGGCCCTGGCGGGCCTTCCGGACTGGAGATACCGCCTGGGCGGCCTGGTGACGGTCTACAAGAGCCCGACGTCGGCCGCGGCGCTGGAGCTCATAGCCGCCCTCGGGCGCGTGGCCGAGGACCAGAACCACCACCCGGACCTGGACTGGCGCTACAACCGCGTGTTCCTGCGCTTCACGTCCCACGACGCGGGCACGGAGGTCACGTCCCGGGACATCCGCGCCGCGGCGGCAGTCAGCGAGGCGGCGCAGGGCGCCGGCGCCGCCGCGGAGCCGGGCCTGTACCGGACGGTGGATATCGCCATCGATTCGGAGGACCCCGCCGGGGTTTCGGAGGTTTGGCGGGTCGCCCTCGGCTACCGCAAGGGCCGGTTCGGCGACCTCGTGGACCCCTACGGCCGCGGGCCCGGACTCTGGTTCCAGGAGACCTCCACTCCGAACGCCAACCGCATCCACCTGGACATCCACCGGAGCAAGGCCGAATCCGGGCCCGTCCTGGAAAAGACCGCGGCGACCGGGGCCTTAATGAACCGTGACCACGCACCCGAGTGGGTGGTGGTCACGGATGCGCAGGGAAACCGGCTGTGCTTGTGCACCGAGGACGGCCACGGGCCGGACCTGCCGGAGTAGCGCCTAGAGCTTCAGGATGGCGGTGAGGCGCTCTGTGTCCTGCCGGGTCCGGGTCTTGCCGAGGTAGATGACGGCCGCGATCGACGCCGCCGTGCCGAGGACCATCGGCAGGATCCACGGGATCCAGGTCAGGCCCGGCTGGTAGCCAAACCCGGCCGACATGAAGATGATCCAGCTGAGCATGCCGACGGCCGTCGCGACTCCTGCCGGGACGCTGACCCCGTATTTTGTGTGTCGCTTGTCGTTAGCCCACACCACGAAGCCCGCAGCAACGGTCACCATGGCGACCACAATCAGGGAAAGCATTCAGGACACCTCACGCTAGTCAAGAAAACGGCAGAAAAAACGGTTTCGAAAAACCGGCAGTGCATCGGTTGTGAAGCAAGTCCAACGCCAAACGGCAAGAGCCTAGAGGGCGCCGAACCCGACGCGGCGGGCTTCTTCTGCCCCGATTTCAACGTAGCCCAGGACATTGGCGGGGACGATCACCAGGCGGCCCTTGTCATCCTTCAGGCGCAGTTCGCCGCCCTTGGCGATCGCGTCGCCCACCACCTTGGCGACGGCGTCGGCGTCCTGCGTCGATTCGAGGACAATTTCGCGGCCAATGTTCTGAATACCAATCTTTACTTCCACAGCAAGGCCTCCCAGCCAGTCAAAACCGAATAAATGTCTAAGGTCAATCTCTAGTTGTACTCTAGGTCTCTTTCGGGAAGCGGGAGATTCCGCGCCAAGCTAAACGGTAGATCAGGTCACTGGCCACATCGAGGTCCAGGTTTCCGTCCGTTTCCAGCCAGTACCGGGCACTCACCTGCGCCAATCCGGCCAGGCCGCGGCCCAAAAGCTGGGACTCAAGTTCCGGCAGCTTGGTGTCCTCGGCGATGACGCGAGCGACGGCGTCGGCAAAGGTCTTGTTGAAGGCCTCCAGCCGGGCACTGACGTCGGGATCGTTGATCAGGTCCGACTCGAAGACGAGCCGGTGCGCCTGGTCGTCGTGGGCGATGAAGCGGAAGTACGCGCGCATGACCGCCTGGACGCGTTCGTCATTGTCCGTGGTGGAATTCAGGGCGCCCAGCAGGAGGTCGATCAGCTTGCTCAGGTGGCTGTCCAGCAGGGCCAGGTAAAGGTCCCGCTTGGACGGGAAGTGCTGGTACAGCACCGGCTTGCTGACATGGGCGGTCTCGGCGATCTCGTCCATGGCGGCCCCGTGGTAGCCGTTTGCCACGAAGACCTCATGCGCTGCCGCCAGCAACTGCGCCCGGCGTTCATCACGGGGAAGGCGTGCCGAGCGCTGTCCGCTCCGCGTCTGCCCGGCCGGCGGCTTGCCGGTCTCGTCCCGCTCCACCGGTGCCTGATGAACCACTGTCGGCCTTCTTTCCCTCTACATCCACTTGCCCGCTGTGCACTCAACTGAAAAGCACCCAACTGAAAAGCACTCAACTGCTGTGCACTGCATTCAACTACACTTTACGCGCGGGTAATATGACCTGGCGGTATCTTCGGGCATAGATTGAAGTATGGCTTCCAAGTTCACCGCCACCGGTGCCCCCGCAACGCCCCAGAAACAGCTGGATCCGCGGCCTGGACCGCTGGTTGACCCGGCAGCGGACCTCAGTCCCGCGGAGGTGGAACGCTATTCGCGCCACCTGATCATTCCCGAGATTGGCGCGATCGGCCAGCGACGCCTCAAGAACGCGAAGGTCCTGGTGATCGGGGCCGGCGGCCTTGGCTCCCCGGCTCTGCTGTATCTCGCGGCCGCCGGCGTCGGTACGCTGGGCATCGTTGACGACGACGACGTCGATCTCAGCAACCTGCAGCGGCAGATCATCCACGGCGTCGCAGACGTGGGCCGGCCCAAAATCGAGTCCGCCCGCGATGCCATCGCGGCCCTGAACCCGCTCGTCGACGTCCGGCTGCACAACGTCCGCCTCGACGCGTCCAACGCACTGGAACTCTTCGCCGAATATGACCTCATCCTCGACGGCGCCGACAACTTTGCCACCCGCTACCTCGTCAACGATGCCGCCGCCATCCTCGGCAAGCCCTATGTCTGGGGATCGATCTTCCGCTTCGACGGCCAGGTCAGCGTCTTCTGGGAGCAGTTCGGGCCCACGTACCGGGACCTCTACCCGGAGGCGCCGCCGGCTGGGTCCGTGCCGTCCTGCGGCGAAGGCGGCGTGTTCGGCATGCTGTGCGCCGCCGTCGGAGCGCTGATGGTCACCGAGGCAGTCAAACTGATCACCGGCGTCGGCCGGTCCCTGCTGGGCAGGCTGGCGCTCTATGACGCGCTGGGCGGAACCTGGCGCGAGATCAAGGTGGCCCGGGACCCTGTGGCCGAGCGCATCACGGAACTGACCGATTACGAGGCGTTCTGCGGGATCACCCCAGCGGCGGATGCCGGTACCGAGCACACTGTGACGGCAACCCAGCTTGCCACCATGCTGGCCTCGCGCAAGGCCGGGCTCAAGGACTTCCAGCTCGTGGACGTGCGGGAGCAAGGGGAGTACGAGATTGTCCGCATTGACGGCTCAGTGCTGATCCCGCAGGGCCGCATCCTTGCCGGGGAGGCGTGGCAGGAACTGCCGCAGGATGCCGATATCGTCTTCCACTGCAAGGCTGGAACACGGTCCGCCGCCGTCCTGTCCGCAGCCCGCGCTGCCGGGTACGAGCGCGTCAGCCACCTCGACGGCGGCATCCTTGCCTGGGTGCGCGACGTGGAACCCGGGAAACCGGTGTACTGAGGTCATGAGCCAGGAAAACAGCAACGAACCTGCCGTTGAAGAATCTGCCGTGACGCCCCAGCGGAAGATTGGCTCCGGCTTTGGCCGGGATTCGACGGCGGCCGAGGTCGTTGCCGGCATCGACCTGACCGGGAAGACCGCGATCGTCACGGGCGGCTACTCGGGGCTGGGCCTGGAGACCGTTCGCGCCCTGGCCTCCGCCGGCGCTGCCGTTGTGGTGCCGGCCCGGCGGCCGGAGCACGCCCGCGACGTTCTTGCGGCGGCAGGGCTGACGCCGGAGACCCGTGGTGGGGACGTCGGCGTCGCCGAACTGGAAGTTGCCGAACTGGATCTGGCGGACCAGGACAGTGTGAAGGAGTTCGCCGCCGGCTTCCTGGCTGGCGCGGCGCCCGGCACGGGCCGCAGCCTGGACATCCTCATCAACAATGCCGCCATCATGGCGAGCCCGGAGCACAGGGTGGGTCCCGGCTGGGAAGCGCAGTTCGCCACCAACCACCTGGGCCACTTTGCCCTCACCAACCTGCTGTGGCCGGCACTCGCCGCCGCGCCGGGGGCCCGCGTGGTCTCGCTGTCCTCCACCGGCCACAAGCTCTCCGCGATCCGCTTCGACGACATCAACTTTGACGCCGGCTACGACAAATGGCGGGCCTACGGCCAGGCCAAGACGGCCAACGCGCTCTTCGCCGTCCAGCTCGATGCCCTGGGCAGGGACTTCGGTGTGCGCGCCTTCGCGGTGCATCCCGGCGGAATCATGACAGAGCTGCAGCGCCATCTGCCGCGCGAGGAGATGATCGCGGCGGGCTGGATGGACGAGCACGGCAAGCTCGACCCTCGGTTCAAGACACCTGCGCAGGGGGCCGCCACCTCAGTCTGGGCAGCGACGGCGCCGGCGCTCGAGGGAACGGGCGGGGTCTACTGCGAGGACTGCGAGATCGCCGAACCGACTGTGCCGGGATCACCCGAAGCCAGGATCAGGGGCGTGGATGCCCATGCCGTGGACCGTGAGGCCGCCGCACGGCTGTGGCAGGTGTCGGCCGAAATGACCGGGATCAACGCTTTCCCAGGGTAGGCCAGGCAACGCGCGAAAACACCGTGGGCGGGGTCAAACCGCGCAGGTACCGGCTACGCGGTTTCGCGGATGTCCCCGGCGCCCGGGATGTGGCCGGCGCCAGGGATGTGGCCGCCAGAGCCGTGGCCCCCGGCACCGGGGTCCACAACGTTATGGTCCACGGGGCACGCGGCCGCGGAACCGGGAGCGCCGGCGGCCGTTGCGCCGGCGGAGGGCTCCACCGTGATGCCGTACAGCGCCTCAAGAGCGGCTACGTAGGCGTCCTGCTGACCGTTGGAGGCCAGCTCGCGGGCCCGGACAGTGGGGACGTGCAGCAGCTGCTTCACCATGCGGCGCAGGGCGAATTCGACTTCCTCGGCGGCGGCGGTGCAGCCGTGCCGGGCGCGGACCTTTTCCATTTCCGCGTCCAGGACGTTCATCGTGTGGCGGCGCAGGGCGACGATCGCCGTGTCCACGGACCGGGACTCGCGCTCCTGTTCGAAGGCGCTGGCCGCCCCGGACACAATGCTGCTGGCCTGTTCGAGCGACTCCGCCTGTTCCTGCGGTGCTGCGAGACGGACGGATTCCAGCGTGAGGAGTTCGACGCCGTCGAGGTCTCCCACGGCGGGGTCGAAGTCATGGGTCAGGGCGAGGTCGATCGCGATGAGCGGCTGGGGCGAGTGGGCCCGGATCCGGGCGAGCTCGTCCGCTTCGACCCGGCTGTCGGAGCCGCTGCAGCCGATCATGACGTCGGCCGCGGCAACGGCGGCCGGAAGCGTGTCCTCGTCCAGGGCATTGCCGCCCCGGGTGGCGACGAAGCCGGCGGCGCGGCCGGAGGAGGAATAGACATGGACGTCGGTGCAGCCGCGTTCGCGCAGCAGCGACATGGTGGCTCCGGCGTAGGCGCCGGTGCCGAAGACGACGGCCTTCTTGGCGGACCAGTCGGGGTTTTCCGAGAGGTCCGTGGCCAGATCCAGCGCCACGGAAACGATGGAGAGGCCGCGCGAACCCAGCGCCGTCTGGGCGCCGACGTCCTTGGCTGTTTTGGAGGCAGCCTGGAACAACCGGACCAGGCCGGAGCTGGCGGTGCCCTCGTGCTGGGCGATGATCAGGGCGCGGCGGACCTGCCCGGCAATTTCGCGTTCGCCGACCACAGCGGAGTCGAGTCCCGAACTGACCGCAAAGAGGTGCTGGCTGACCTCGGCGCCGGTCCGGGTGCTGAAGGCGCGGGAGACGATCTGGTCGTTGAGTCCGCTGGCTCCGCTGATCTGCGAGATGAGGGCCGCCCGGGCCGCGGCGACCGCGTCGGGATGAGGGGCCTCGCCGTAGATTTCCAGGCGGTTGCAGGTGGCAAGGACAACGGCACCCGCCACGGCCGGCGATCCGGCGAGGGCGGATGTGGCGAGCCCTGAAGCGCCGGTGCTCAACTGAGCAACGGTTTCGAGGTCGATGTCGGCGTGAGTAGCCACCAATGAAAAAAGAACCACAGCATCACCATCATAGCTTTTTCGTGCCCGTGTAGAACAACTGTCCGGGCGTGGGCTCAGGCACGCTGGCCTGTGATTCCTGCCACGCCGCCGGCCCGGGCAGCCTGCGTGACAGGCTGTCGTTATCTTTTGGCCACAAATTTGGGCACAATCGAAGTCATGACTCCAAGCGCTGCGGCACGTGCCGGCACGACAAATTTCAGTACGTCCGAGGACGGCGCAGCCGACAATGCTGCCACTGAGGACGCCCTCGCCGGTGGCGCCGGCGGCCTCGATGCCGCTCACCCGCTGATGGACGGACGCACGGCGGATTCGCCGCTGATCACCGCCTACCGCGGCGGCAAGCCTTCCCGCCGGCCCGTCTGGTTCATGCGCCAGGCCGGCCGCTCGCTGCCCGAATACCTCAAGGTCCGCGAGGGCGTGGCGATGCTGGACTCGTGCCTGCGCCCGGAACTGGCGTCCGAGATCACGCTGCAGCCGGTCCGCCGCCACGACGTCGATGCCGCCATCTTCTTCTCGGACATTGTCATCCCGCTCAAGCTGGCCGGCGTCGGCGTGGACATCGTGCCCGGCGTGGGCCCCGTCCTGGACGTGCCGGTCCGCACGGCCGCCGACGTCGCCGCCCTGCCGCGGCTGACCTGGGAGGCCCTGGAGCCCATCCGCGAAGCCGTCCGGCTGACGGTGGCCCAGCTCGGGAGCACTCCCCTGATCGGCTTCGCTGGCGCGCCCTTTACCCTCGCGGCCTACATGGTGGAAGGCAAGCCGTCCCGCGACCACCTCGGCCCGCGCACCATGATGCACGCCGATCCGGAAACCTGGGCCGCGCTGGCCAACTGGGCGGCCGACACCTCCGGCATGTTCCTCCGCGCCCAGCTGGAAGCCGGGGCCTCAGCCGCGCAGCTCTTCGACTCCTGGGCCGGTTCGCTGGGACTGGCCGACTACCAGCGCTTCGTTGCGCCGGCGTCGTCCCGTGCCCTGGACCATGTCCGCCACCTCGGCGCGCCGCTGATCCACTTCGGCACCGGCACCTCGGAACTGCTCGTCGCGATGCGCGACGTCGGCGTCGACGTCGTGGGGGTGGACTACCGGCTGCCGCTGGACGAAGCCAACCGACGCCTCGGCGGCACCGTTCCGCTGCAGGGCAACATCGACCCGGCGCTGCTCTCGGCGCCGTGGGAGATCCTCGAAGCGCACGTCCGCGACGTGATCGCGGCCGGTTCCGCGGCGCCCGGGCACGTGCTGAACCTCGGCCACGGGGTGCCGCCGGAGACGGATCCCGAGGTGCTGACGCGCGTGGTCGAACTCATCCACTCCATCGCTCCGGAGTAAGGGCGTGGAGGCAGGCGCGGCCGGGACGCCCACGGAGCGGACGGCCGTCGTGATCGGGGGCGGGATCTCCGGCCTGCTGGCGGCCAGGGAATTCGCCCGCGCCGGCGTCCGCACCACCGTCCTGGAAGCCGGTGAGCGCTGGGGCGGCTGCGTGGGCAGCCATGCGGTGGCCGGCTTGACGCTGGACAGCGGGGCGGAGTCTTTTGCCACCCGTACCTCCGCGGTAGCCGATCTGGCAGCGGAGCTTGGGATTGCCGGCGAGATCGTCGCGCCGAACCCCGGCGGCGCCTGGGTCCAGCTGCCCGACGGTCCGCGGGAACTGCCTAAGACAGGGGTGCTGGGCATCCCGGCCAGCCCGTGGGACCCGGAAGTCCGCCGGTCACTGGGCCTGCTGGGTTCCCTCCGCGCCTCCGTCGACGCCGTGCTCCCGGCCTCGCTGGGCACCGGTGCCGGGGCCACGAGCGTGTCCGAGCTGGTCCGCCGCCGGATGGGCAGGCGGGTGCTGGACCGGCTCGTCGCGCCGGTGGTCGGCGGGGTCCACTCGGCCGATCCCGCAGTGCTCGACGTCGACATGGTGGCCCCCGGGCTGCGGGCCGGCATCCGCCAGCACGGTTCCCTCGCCGCCGCCGTCGCGGCGCAGCGCCGGGGAGCGAAGGCCGGCACTGGTGGGCCGGCTCCTGTGGGTGGCGCGGCTGCTGTGGGTGGACGGGGCGGGCTGCAGAAGGCCGGGTCCGCCGGGCTCCAGAAGGCCGGCTCCGCCGTCGCCGGCCTGCGCGGCGGAATGCACACCCTCGTGGCCGCCCTGCTGGCCGATCTGCGCCAGCGCGGCGTCACCCTGCTCAGCGGCACGCCCGCCCGGTCCGTGGAGCGCGGCGCCGGCGGCTGGAAGGTCACCACGGATGAGGCCACGTTCGACGCCGGGCTCCTGGTGGTTGCGCTCGACGGTCCTGCCGCCGTCGGGCTGCTTGCCGAATCCCTGCCGGAACTTGGGCGTCTTCGCCCCGATGCCGGACCCGATGTCAGCCTGGTCACCCTCGTGGTGGATCTTCCGGCCCTGGACGCGGCACCGCGTGGCACCGGGGTCCTTGTGGCGCCGCAGAGCCCGGGCCTGCAGGCCAAGGCGCTGACGCACGCCACCGCCAAGTGGGCCTGGCTGGCCGAGCAGACCGGCCCCGGAAGGCATGTGCTTCGGCTCTCCTACGGGCGGGGCGGGTCCGGCGGCGGGGGAGTGGCCCCAACGCCGCGCTCGGACGAGGAACTGTTCCGTGCCGCGCTGGCTGACGCCTCGGCGCTGCTGGGCGTTCCGGTCAGCGCCGGGGATGTGGAGGGCTGGGACGTGGTCCGCTGGGCCGGGGCGCTGCCGTTTGCGTCGCTCGGCCACAAACAACGCGTCGCGGCTGTCCGGAGTATCTGCGCCGCGGACGGCACGCTTGCCGTGGTGGGCGGATGGCTGTCGGGCAACGGCCTGGCCGCGATCGTGGCAGACACTCCGTCGCAGGTCAGAAGCCTGTTGTCCTGAAATTGGCGGCCGCGAAGGCGGTCCCGCCGGCCCCTGGCGCACCCTCAGTCACAGGACTCACAGCGGCTCCAGGGGCACCCTGAACCCCTCCACCCCCGCGGGTTTCCTGCCGGTATTCCGCGGTTTTTGGCCGGTTTTCCCTCCCAGTGGATTCCGGCTAGGCTCGATGACCATGGTTATTTTCAGGTCCAAGGTGTCGACAACGAAGACCAGAGGCCATAGGGGCCTCCGACGCGGCGCGGCAGCAGCCGCACTCGGGGCGGTACTGGCTGCGACCGCAGGGGTTCCCGCTTCACATGCGGCCACGGGATTGTCCCCGGCGGTGGCAACGCCGCCGGCGGCCCAGGGCTCGCTGACCGTCGGCCTGGATGACGTGCTGGACAGCCTGCTGGGCTCCTCAACGACGCCGAGCTCCTCGCCGTCGGCCAAGTCGGAGGCCACCCCGTCGAAGCCGCCCTCGCACAGCAGTCCCGAACCCACGATCCCCGAGTCCTCCAGCCCGGAACCGAGCAGCCCCCAGCCCAGCACTCCGGACCCCACGGCCCCGGGCACCAGCGCTCCCCCGGCCGGCGCCCCGTCCGCCACAGCTGCACAGCCTTCCGCGCCGCAGGGCCCCGGCATACCTGTCACTGCCCCGGAGCCGGGTGCGGCCGCCGCGGGCGCGGCGGCCGGATCCGTTCCGGGCCTGCCGGCTTCCGGCGAGCCGGCCCAGGACGGCAGTGGCGCCGGGCAGGCGTCCGAATCCCAGCCCGGAGCCGCTGCGCCGGCCGCCGGCCCCGGCTCCCCGGCGTCGAAATCGGCCGCAGCGCGGCCCTCCTCAACCGGTTCAACCACAGCCGAATCGACCAGTGCGAACACCCCGGTCAAGGGTCATTCGGGAAATTCCTCCCTGCAGGCCACTGCGGCAGTGGAACCCGACGGGCCGTCCCCGCTGATCGGCTGGGGCATCTGCCTGGTGGCGGTCTCGCTCGGAGCCGGCATTGCGGCCGTTCGGATGCGGCGGAGCTGACGGCCCCCTCCTGCGTACCCTCGCCGTGTGAAATAAAGCACTTCTACAGATCGTAGAAGTGCTTTTTTTCGACTTAGCTGGGGAGAGGAGGCAAACTGGTATGCATGAGCCACACTTCTGCCGAATCTGTCACTAAAACCGGAATGCCAGCCCCCGGAGAATCAGTCGCCGGGGCATCGGCGCCCCAAGATTCAACTGAGCAGTTCTTCACCCTCTGGACCGTTTTCAAGCGGTCCGCGGACGTCCTGCGCGGCGCCGACGCAGCCGAGGACTTCGAATCCCTGATGAAGAGCCTCGCCGACGCCGGCGTTGTCCACCGCGGCAGCTACGACGTTTCAGCCATGCGCGCGGACGCGGACATCATGGTCTGGCTGCATGGCCCCCGGCCGGAAGCGCTGCAGCGGGCGGTCCGGGACATCCGGCGCAGCAAGCTGTTCGCCGGCACCGAGATCGTCTGGTCCGCCATGGGCGTGCACCGCGAGGCCGAGTTCGCCAAGAACCACACCCCGGCGTTCTCCCGCGGCGTGGAACCCGCAGAGTGGCTCTGCGTCTACCCCTTCGTCCGCTCCTACGAGTGGTACCTCCTCCCGGACGCCGAACGCGGCGCCATGCTCCGCGACCACGGCATGCTGGGCCGCGACTTCCCCCAAGTCATCTCCAACACAGTCTCCTCCTTCGCCCTGGGCGACTGGGAATGGATCCTCGGACTGGAAGCGCCCGAACTCGTGGACCTCGTGGACCTGATGCGGCACCTGCGCGCCACCGAAGCCCGCCACCATGTCCGGGAAGAGATCCCCTTCTACACGGGCCGCCGCGTCACCGCCGCCGAGATTGCCGAGGTCCTTGCATGAGTCCGCTGGATCCCCAGGAATCCGCCGCCTCAGTAACCGCCGTGAACACCGTCACCGAAGCCGGCCGGATGGCACCCAAGGAGTACGACGCCGTCCTGCTCGCCTCCTTCGGCGGACCTGAAGGCCAGGAGGACGTCATCCCGTTCCTCCGCAACGTCACCCGCGGCCGCGGCATCCCCGACGAACGGCTCGAAGAGGTTTCGCACCACTACCGGGCCAACGGCGGCATCAGCCCCATCAACGGACAGAACCGCGAACTCAAGGCCGGCCTCGAGGCCGAACTTGCCGCCCGCGGCATCGGGCTGCCCGTGTTCTGGGGCAACCGCAACTGGGACCCGTATATCCCGCAGACCCTGCAGGAGATCTACGACGCCGGCCACCGCAAGGTCCTCATGCTCACCACGAGCGCCTACTCCTGCTACTCCAGCTGCCGCCAATACCGCGAGGACATCGGCCTGGCGCTGACGGAAACCGGCCTCGACGGCAGGCTCGAGGTCGACAAGGTGCGCCAGTACTTCGACCACCCCGGCTTCGTGGAACCCTTCATCGAGGGCACCGCCACCGGCCTCGCCGAAGTCCGAGCCCAGCTCGCCGCGGCCGGCACCCCTGACGCTCCGGTGCACATCCTGTTCGCGACGCACTCCATCCCGACCCGCGACGCCGAGGCCGCCGGGCGGTCCGAGGGCGAGCCGCGCCAGTTCGAGGAAGATTCCGCCTACGCCGCGCAGCACCTGGCCAACGGGAGCGAGATCATCCGCCGGGTGGAGGCCGGGACGGGCCTGACCGCGCCGTGGTCCCTCGTCTACCAGTCCCGCTCCGGGGCCCCGCATGTTCCGTGGCTCGAACCGGACATCAATGACGCCATCGAGGAGCTCGCCGGCCAGGGCGTCAAGGGCATTGTGATTGTGCCGCTGGGCTTTGTCAGCGACCACATGGAAGTCGTCTGGGACCTGGACACCGAGGCGCTGGAGACCTGCGCCAAACTGGGCCTGGCTGCCACCCGCGTCCCCACGCCCGGAACGCACAGCAAGTTTGTGGCCGGCCTCGTGGACCTGATCTGCGAGCGGACCGCCGCGAACAACATCGCCGAGCGGCCGCACCTGACCGACCTCGGCCCGTGGTACGACGTCTGCCGCCCCGGCTGCTGCGCGAACTTCCGCGGCGAAAAGCCCACCATCGCCGGAGCCGACACCACCGTCGGGACGGGCCACGCTCCCTACCCGGCCGCACCCGCGGCTGAAGGCACGGCTGCGACCGCGGCGGGCCGGGGGACCCCATGACCGTCCGGATCGGTACCCGCGCCAGCAAGCTGGCCCTGACCCAGACCCAGCAGACCGCGGACCAGCTCGCCGCCGTCGGCGGGTTCCCGGTCGAACTGGTCCACATCCGGACCGAGGGCGATGTCCTTAAGGGCTCGCTGTCCCAGATGGGCGGCACCGGCGTCTTTGTCGCCGCGCTGCGCGATGCCTTGCTGCAGGACAAATGCGACGTCGCGGTGCATTCGCTCAAGGACCTCCCGACCGGTCCGGCCCTCGGCCTGAGCCTCGCGGCCACGCCGAAACGCGCCGACGTCCGCGACGTCCTGTGCGCCCGCGACGGGCTTAAGCTCGCCGACCTGCCAAACGGTGCGAGCGTCGGCACCGGCTCTCCCCGCCGCGCGGCCCAGCTTCGCGCCGCACGTCCGGATCTGGACATCCGGGACATCCGCGGCAACGTGGACACCCGGCTCGGGCGCGTCCCCGGACTGCCGGGCAACACGACGGACGCCGTCGTCGACGGCAAATCCTGCGACCTCGACGCCGTCGTGCTCGCCGCCGCCGGACTGCACCGGATCGGCCGGCTCGCCGCCGTCAGCGAGTACCTCGAAACCGACCTCATGCTGCCCGCCGCCGGGCAGGGTGCCCTGGCGATCGAGTGCCGCACCGCCGACGCGCCCCGCAGGTCCGGTTCCGCGGAAGGCTCCCAAGGGGTGCTGGCGCAGGCCCTCGCGGCGCTCGACGATCTGGACACCCGCCTCGCCGTCACGGCCGAACGCGCATTGCTGGCCCGGCTCGAAGCCGGATGCGCCGCCCCCGTCGGGGCCTACGCCTACCGGAAGGGCAGCATGCTGTACCTCGAAGCCGTGGTCTGCGCGGTCGACGGCACGGCAATCGTCCGCGACAAGAAGGCCACCGACGGGCTCACCGAGGTCGGGGCGACGCTGCTCGGGATCGAACTGGCGGAAGTTCTGCTGGCCCGCGGCGCTGCCGACATCGCGGACCTGGCCGCCTCCTGAACCGCGGATTCCACCATTTCATGGGACGGCACAGCGACCGCAACCACACGGGCGGGCAGCAGGCATGAGGGTGCCGGACGGCGCCCGCGTGCTGGTTGCCCGCAGCCCGGACCGCGCGGGGGAGCTCGTCACGGCCCTGCGCGGTGTCGGGGCCGAGCCCCTGCTCCTGCCGCTGATCGACTTCGAGCAGGCCAGCGACCAGCACTCCCTCGACGTCGCCTTCGACGCCCTCGGCGCCGGGGCCTACACATGGCTCGTGATCAGCAGTGTGACCACCGTCCAGGCCCTCGAGGCGAAAGCCGCCGAACGCGGCACCTCGCTCAGCAGCTGGCTGCCCGGCAGCCTCCTCGTGGCCACGATCGGCCCGGCGACCCGCCGGGTCCTGGAATCCCGGGGCATCAGCGTCGACCTTGCACCGAGGGGTCAGCAATCCGGAACCGGTTTGCTCGACATCTGGCCCGAGAACCAGGGCAGCGTGCTCCTGCCCCAGGCGGACATCGCCGACCCGCGGCTCCGCAAAGGCCTGGAAGCCCGCGGCGCCTCCGTCCAGGCCGTCACCGCCTACAACACCGTCGATTATCCGGCCGACCCGCGCCGTGCCCTGCCCGCCTGCCCGGTGGCCGTGGCGGAAAGCAGTGCAGCAGGGGAGGACGCACCCGTGCTCACTGCGGCCGAGGCGAAAGCCGAAATCGGTGCCGGCCGGCTGCACGCCGTCGTCGCCGCCTCACCCAGCGCCGCCCGCCGCATCCAGGCGGAACTCGCCCCGCTCGGCACGTGCCGCTTCGTCGCCATCGGGCGGTCGACGGCGGCCGAGGCGCAGTCCCTCGGACTCGCCGTCGCCGCGGTCGCCCAGGAGCCGACGGCGTCGGGACTGGTCGCCGCCGTCGTCCGGTCCCTTGACCACCAGCCCCCTTCACCTCATCCGTCAGTCGCAGAGCCCTCAGCAAAGGACACCATATGAGCTTCCCCACCCACCGGCCACGCCGGCTCCGCACCACCCCGGCCATGCGCCGGCTGACGGCCGAACACCGGCTCTCGGCCTCGGAGCTCATCCTGCCGGCCTTCATCCGCGAGGGCCTGACGGAGCCCAACCCGATTGCCTCGATGCCCGGCGTGCAGCAGCACACCACCGATTCACTCAAGCGTGCCGCGGCCGAGGCCGTCCAGCTGGGCGTCGGCGGCATCATGCTCTTCGGTGTCCCCGCGGTCCGGGATGCGCGCGGCACCGCCTCCCTGGACCCGGACGGCGTGCTGAACAAAGCCATCCGCGACGTCCGGGCCGAGGTCGGCGACGAACTCGTGGTCATGAGCGACGTGTGCCTCGACGAATTCACCGACCACGGCCACTGCGGTGTCCTCGACGCCAACGGCTATGTCGACAACGATGCCACCTTGGAGATCTACGGCCAGATGGCGGTCGCGCAGGCCGAGGCCGGCGCCCACGTCCTGGGCCCCTCCGGCATGATGGACGGCCAGGTCGCCGTGATCCGGGAGGCCCTCGAGGACGCCGGGCACGCCAACACCGCCATTGTGGCCTACGCCGCGAAGTACGCCTCCGCGTTCTACGGCCCGTTCCGCGAGGCCGTGGACTCGCAGCTGACCGGAGACCGCCGCACGTACCAGATGGACGCCGCCAACCGCCGGGAAGCCATCCTCGAGGTGGACCTGGACCTGGCCGAAGGCGCCGATATGGTCATGGTGAAGCCGGCCATGAGCTACCTGGACATCCTCGCCGACGTCGCCGCCATGAGCCCGGTTCCCGTGGCCGCCTACCAGATTTCCGGCGAGTACTCGATGATCGAGGCCGCCGCCGCCAACGGCTGGATCGACCGCCGGGCCGCGATCACCGAGTCCGTCCTGGGCATCAAGCGCGCCGGCGCCAACATGGTGCTTACGTACTGGGCCAGCGAGCTTGCCGGCTGGCTGAAGGAATCCCGGTGAGCACGCCCCCCGAGCCCCAGGTCTCCACTCCCGTTTCCACACCTACGGCCCCGGTGGGACCGAACCGCATCCTTCTCGGCCTGAACACCTTCGGCGACGTCGGCGTCTTCCCGGACGGCCATCCCGTCCCGCACGCCCAGGTCCTGCGGCAGCTCCTGGAACAGGCCGAACTGGCCGAAGAGGTCGGCCTGCACGCCTTCGCCGTGGGGGAGCACCACCGCCGCGACTTCGCGGTATCCGCCCCGGAAGTCTTCCTGGCCGCCGCGGCCGCCCGCACCAAGCACATCCGGCTCGGTTCCGCCGTGACGGTGCTCAGCTCCGATGACCCGATCCGGGTCTTCCAGCGCTTCGCCACGGTGGATGCCATCTCCAACGGCCGGGCCGAGGTCATGCTGGGCCGCGGCTCGTTCATCGAATCCTTCCCGCTGTTCGGCCTCGACCTGGCCGACTACGAGGTCCTCTTCGAGGAAAAACTTGAGCTCTTCGACAAGGTCCGGGCGCAGAAACCGGTCCATTGGGAGGGCCGCACCCGGCCGGCCATCGGCGGACTGAGCGTCTATCCGCCGCTGGAACACCACCTCCTGCCGGCTTGGATCGGCGTCGGCGGCACCCCCGAGTCGGTGCTGCGGTGCGCCGAGTACGGCTACCCGATCATCTTCGCGATCATCGGCGGCCAGCCCAGGTCCTTCGCGCCCCTGGCCAACCTGTACCGTGAGGCGATGGCCAAGTACGGCCACCCGATGCAGCAGATGGCCACGCATTCACCCGGCCACGTCGCCGCCACGGATGAGGAAGCCCGGGAGGAGTTCTTCCCGCACTGGCTCGAGCAGCGGAACCGGATCGGGGCCGAACGCGGCTGGGGCCCGGCGAGCCGGGGCGAGTTCGACGCGATGTGCACCCCCGAGGGGGCCCTGTACGTGGGCTCGCCGGAAACCGTGGCCGCGAAGATCGCCCTGCTCAAGAAGAACCTGGGCGTGGACCGGTTTGACCTCAAATACAGCAACGGCACCCTGCCGCACGCGGCCATGATGCGCTCCATCGAACTGTTCGGCACCGAAGTGGCGCCCCGCGTCGCCGCGCTGCTGGCCGCGCCGTCTGCCGGCTCGCCCGCCAGTTGAAGCCGTTGGGAACCGAGCCGGCCAGCGAACTGAAAGAATAGGAACCATGACTTCCAGCATGCCTCGCAACGAGGAACTCTTTGACCGCGCCCGCCAGCTGATGCCCGGCGGCGTGAACTCGCCGGTGCGCGCCTTCGGCTCCGTGGGCGGGACGCCGCGGTTCATGGTGTCCGCCAAGGGCGCCTACCTGACCGACGCCGACGGTGTGGACTACGTCGACCTCGTCTGCTCCTGGGGCCCGGCGCTGCTGGGACACGCCCACCCGGAGGTCCTCGCCGCGGTGCACGCCGCCGTCGACCGCGGACTGTCCTTCGGGGCGTCCACGCCTGACGAGGCGAATCTCGCCGCCATCGTCAAGGACCGCGTCCCGGCCGCCGAACGCGTCCGGATGGTCTCCACCGGCACCGAAGCCACCATGACCGCCATCCGGCTGGCCCGCGGTTTCACCGGCCGGAACCTGGTCATCAAGTTCGCCGGCTGCTACCACGGCCACCTCGACGGCCTCCTCGCCGCCGCGGGCTCCGGCCTGGCGACCCTCGCGCTGCCCGGTTCGGCCGGCGTCACGGCCGCCACCGCCGCCGAAACCCTCGTGCTGCCCTACAACGACCTCGACGCCGTCGAAGCCGCCTTCGCCAAGCACGGTGACAGCATTGCCGCCGTCATCACCGAGGCCGCTCCCGCCAACATGGGCGTGGTCACCCCCGGTGACGGCTTCAACGCCGGCCTTTCCCGGATCACCCGCGAGCACGGCGCCCTGCTGATCCTTGACGAGGTCCTGACCGGCTTCCGCACCGGCTACGCCGGCTACTGGGGCCTGACCGGAGGCGCCGCCGACACCGCCGAACCGTGGGCTCCGGACCTTTTGACGTTCGGGAAAGTGATCGGCGGCGGCATGCCGACGGCGGCACTCGGCGGACGCGCCGATGTCATGGAATACCTCGCGCCCGTGGGCCCGGTCTACCAAGCCGGAACACTGTCCGGTAACCCGGTGGCCATGGCCGCCGGCGTCGCGACCCTCACCCACGCCACACCCGAGGTGTATTCGTTCGTGGACGCCCGCTCCCTGGAGCTTTCCGCGGCGCTGTCTTCCGCGCTCGATGCCGCCGGCGTGGACCACTCCATCCAGCGCGCGGGCAACCTGTTCTCCGTGGCGTTCGGCACGGGTGCCCGGGGCGTCCACAACTACGACGACGCCCAGGGCCAGGACGTGTTCCGCTACGCCCCGTTCTTCCACTCCATGCTGGACTCCGGGGTCTACCTGCCGCCGTCGGTCTTCGAAGCCTGGTTCCTCTCCGCCGCGCACGACGACGCCGCGATGAACCGGATCTTCGACGCCCTGCCGGCCGCGGCGAAGGCGGCGGCAGCTGCGAAGCAGTAGCCCGCCGGCGCCGGACCCGCAGAGTGCGGGCCCGGCGTCGAACTCCCGCGCCGTCCTCTGACGGCCGCCTCCTTAAACGACTAATGGCACCCGCAGCGGCGGGTGCCATTAGTCGTTTACGCGGCCAGAGCAGCCGGCGGACTAGAGAACGTCCGAGAGGAACCCCTGGAGCCGTTCGGTCCGCGGGCTCGTGAAGATCTGTTCCGGCGGACCGGATTCCACCACCACACCGCCGTCCATGAACGTGACGGTGTCCGAGACGTTGCGGGAGAAGCCCATCTCGTGGGTCACCACCACCATGGTCATGCCGCCCTTGGCGAGGTCGGCCATCAGCGCCAGCACACCCTTGACGAGCTCCGGGTCGAGGGCCGAGGTGGCCTCATCGAAGAACATCACTTCCGGCTTCATGGCCAGGGCGCGCGCAATGGCGACGCGCTGTTGCTGGCCACCGGAGAGGTTGGCGGGACGCGCGTCGGCCTTATGCTTGAGTCCCACCAGGTCGAGCTGCTCGAGCGCCTCGGCCCGGGCCTGCTCGGCCGGCAGCTTGCGCAGCTTCCGCAGCGCAAGGGAAACGTTGTCCACCACGGTCTTGTGCGGGAACAGGTTGAACTGCTGGAACACCATGCCGATCCGCTGCCGCAGCTCGTCCGGGTTGTCCTTCAGGACCGAGCGGCCGTCCAGCAGGATGTCGCCCTGATCCGGTTCGATCAGGCGGTTCATGACCCGCAACAGCGTGGACTTGCCCGAGCCCGAGGGGCCGATGACCGAGGCGGTGGTGCCCGTCGGGACGTCGAGGTCGATGCCGCGGAGGACGTGGTTCGAGCCGAAGGACAGGTGCAGGTTCTTGCCTGTCAGCGAGCCGGAGGCGAATTCGCTCATGCCTGTGCTCCCTTCCCGATCAGGGCCGCAGCATCGTCCGGCTGCTGTTTCTCCGGGCGGCCGGTGCGCAGGCGGTTGTCGATGTAGTTGACCAAATGCGTGAGCGGAACGGTCAGCACCAGATACAGCGCCGCCGCGGCAATCAGCGGCGAGAGGTTGCCGGTGTTGGCAGCGGCGTCGTTACCAATGCGGAAGATCTCGCGCTGGCTGGCGAGCAGGCCGAGCAAGTAGATCAGGGAGGAGTCCTTGATCAGCGCGATGAACTGGTTGACCAGGGCCGGGAGCACCCGGCGGACGCCCTGCGGAATCACGACGAGGCGCATGGATGAGTTGTAGCTGAAGCCCAGTGCGCGGGAGGCCTCCAACTGGCCCTTTTCCACGCTCTGGATGCCTGAACGGAAGATCTCGCCGATGTACGCCGCCGCCATGAGCGTCAGGGCGAGGATGCCGAGCGGGAACGGGTTGGTGGATCCGGTCAGCTGCCGGACGATGGGCCCGAGCCCGATACCGATCAGGAGGATGATCACGATCGCAGGGACGCCGCGGAAGATATCCGTGTAGATGCGGGAGAGATACCGCAGCGGCGTCGCGCGGGACGTGCCCATGATGGCAAGGACCATGCCCAGGATGCACCCGAGTACGCCGGAGGAACCCGCAAGGATCAAGGTGTTGGGCAGGCCGACCGTAATCATTTTCGGCAGGACGGCCGCCATCGCCTCCCAGTCAAAGAAGGTGTTTACGAGTTGATCGAGTGCATCCATGGACTAGGACTTCGGAACGGTGACAGCCTTGGAACCCGGGGACCACGTGGCCGGGGTCTCACGGTCCGGGTACCACTGCTTGGTCAGCTTGGACCAGGTGCCGTCAGCAATCACGGCGTCCAGGCCCGAGTTCAGCGCGTCAATGAGCGCCTGGTTGTCTTTGTTCACGGCGTAGGCGGTGAAGTTCTGGGTGTTGACAACCGACTCGGCGATGACCGTGCCGTCGCCTTCCTTGACCTGCCCGGTGGCCTGCTGCGACGGTGCGACCCAGGCGTCGACCTGGCCGTTCTTCACGTTGGCGTAGGCGGTGTTGTAGTCCTCGAAGCGCACGGGCTCAATCTGGAGTGTGTTGGTGACGTAGTCGTCCTGGACGGTGCCCTGGACCACGGCGATGCGGGTGTCCTTGGTCAGGTCCTTGAACCCCTTGATGGTGGAGTCCTTCTTGGCGACGACGGCCATGTAACCGAAATCGTAACCGTTGGTGAAGCCGACGGTCTTGCGGCGGGCGTCAGTGGTGGAGATCGAGGAGGAACCGAGATCGAACTGCTTGTTCTGGACCTGGGCGAGCAGCGACGAGAAGGCAGTCGCCTTGAACTCCACCTTGAGGCCGAGCTTGTCCGCAATGGCGCGCAGGAGTTCGTTGTCGTAACCCGTGAACTTGCCGGACTGGTCGATGTAGATGTTAGGCGGGGCGTCCGACAGGGTTCCGACAGTGAGGGTTCCCTCGCTGAGCAGGCCCAGCTTGGACTTGTCGATCTTGTCCAGGGGAGTGACGTCCTTGGTCGTGTACTTGTCCAGGGAGGTCTGGTCGCTGCCCTGGAGCGCATCCGTCGGCGACGCCGTGGTCTGCGCTGACCCGCCGCCGCACGCTGCAAGGGAAACCGCTAAGGCGACGGCCACGGGAACGGTAGTCAGCCACTTCAAGGCTTTGCTTTTCATCACGCAATCACTTTCGTCTGAAATTCAGTGGTTCGGGGGAGGCTCATTGGGCCCCAGGCAGCCGGCTTGGGCGCCGGGTGGAGCAGGCACACCGCGAAATATAATTGTGTCACCCGATATGGACGCGCATTCAATCCGAATGAATCATGGCTCCGGCGGGGGTTTTGCGAAGCATCTTCAGGATCCGGCTTGATCAGAGGTGATCCGGGTGGTGGCGGCAGGGCGGCGCGGAATCATCGGCGCAGGAGCACGCGGCGGCGGGAAGCCCCAAACGGTGTGACTTCGGTCGCAATTGCTGGAATTGCGTGCAATGCGGGGTTAGTCATCTTTTTTCGCCGGCAAACGTTTCCTTTTAAGAAGTGCGCCTTAAGAAGTGCGCCCGCACGCGCGGGAAGCGCGTCTGCACCCGCTTCCCGTGGCGCCCGGAAGCCCCGGCGCGGAAATCTAGAAGTCGCCGCGGCTGGCGTCCTCAGGAGGCAGGACGGGCCAGTCGCCTTCGATCACGGCGGCCGGCTTCGTCTTGCGCAGGTAGCTCTGGAAATCAGCGGCCTGGGCCGAGGCCCATTCGACCTGCAGCTGGTGCAGGTTACTGGCCGGCATCCTGAGCTTGGGGAATTTTCCGGCCATGGCATCGAGCATGCGCAGGGTTGCCAGGGCATCGGCGGCGGAGGTGTGGGCGTTGTCCAGGCTGACGCCGTACTCCTCACACAGGGCGGTGAGCGTGCGCTTGCCCTTGCGGTACCGGTCCACCTGCTTGTTCATGATGTAAGGGTCCAGGACGGGGAACCGGCTCAGCTGCGGGACGCCGTAGCGTGCGGACTCGGCAGCCAGCACGGTGAAGTCGTAGCTGGCGTTGAATGCAATGACGGGCACGCCGGTGTCGAACAGGTCCTGCAGCACAGCGGCGAGTTCGCGCGTCACCTCGACGGCGGGCCGGCCGTCCCGGCGGGCCTGCTCGGTAGTGATCCCGTGGACGTCGCTGGCCTCGGTCGGAATCTCCACGCCGGGATCGGCGAGCCACTCGTGTTCCTTGATCACGTCGCCGCTGGAGTCAACGACGGTGACGGAGGCGGTGACGATCCGCGCCGAGCGGGAATTACGGCCCGTCGTTTCGAGGTCGAAGGCTGCGCGGGGAAGACTGTTCCAAGTGCTCATGCTTCAACGCTACCTGCTGCCTCCGACAGTTCTTGACCGCCGTGTCGGCGTGCCTTCAGGGCACGGGACCGGAGCTGCAGCGGCTAGGCTGGATCGATGCGGACGGAGTATGTGGAGGCGGTGCTGGAGCTCGTGGCGTTGATCCCGGCCGGCACAGCGGTGGCCTACGGCGACGTCGCGGAACTCCTCGGTGCCGGCGGCCCGCGCCAGGTAGGTTCCGTCATGAGCCACCATGGAAGCAGCGTGCCCTGGTGGCGGGTGCTGAAGTCCAGCGGCGACGCGCCGCCCGGCCTTGAGCACGAGGCACTGGCGCTCTATCTGCAGGAGGGGACACCGCTTCTGGGCAGCTACCAGGACTTTCTCCGGACCGGCGAGGGACGCTGGCGCGTTGACTTGGCCTCCGGCCGGTGGGCGCCCACCGACGCCGACTTCGACCGGATCGATGCGATCGCCGAGCGCCTCGAGCGGGCGTCGCATAGATTGTCGGTCCCCGATGATGAAATGACTGTGTGAGTACCCCCAGCCCCGAGTTCCAAGTGCGTGAGTTCCAGCTGCAGCAGCCCGGCTCCCAGCCCCTTCCCGGGGCCGGAAGCCCAACAGGCACGGCACTGCGCCTCCTGCCGCCCCGGACGCACCACAGCGCAATCCCGGCGCTGTCCCCGGACCAGCTCGATGCCGTCGAGGTCCCGCCCGGCTCCGGCCCCGTTCTGGTGCCCGGCGCGCCCGGCACCGGCAAGTCGACAGTCCTCGTGGAGGCCGCCGTCCGCCGCACCCGGCGGGACGGCCTGGACCCGGAGCGGATGCTCATCCTCGCTCCCGGAAGGCTCGCCGCGGATACCCTCCGTGACCGCTTCACCGCCCGCCTGGACCGGAGCATGAGCACCACGCCGGCCCGGACCTGGGCGTCATATGCCTTCGACCTGATCCGCCGTGCCAAGGCAGAAGGCCTCCTCCCGCTTCCGCGGCAGCCGAAGCTGCTCTCCGGCCCTGAACAGGACCTGATCATCAAGGAACTGCTCGAGGGGCATGCGCTGCCCGGCCTCGAACTGCCGTGGCCCGAGGACCTCGACGCCGCCCTCCGGACCCGCGGCTTCCGGCAGGAAGTGCGTCAGCTCTTCGACCGGATCATCGAGTCCGGACGGACGGCCGAGGACCTCGTGGCCTTGGCCCGGCAGTGCAACCGGCCCGACTGGATTCCGGCGGCCGCCCTGTACTCCGAGTACCGCGACGTCCTGGACCTGCGCATGCCCGAGGCCTTCGACCCCGCCGGCATCATCACCGCCGCGCGCCAGATCTTCCAGGACTCACCGGATTTCCTCGCCGCCGAACGGGACCGCCTGCAGCTGATTCTTGTGGACGACATCCAAGAGGCGAACCCCGCCGTCTTCGAATTGCTTGCAGACATCGCCGCCGGCAAGGACGTCATCGTCACTGCCTCGCCGGACACCGTGGTCCAGGGCTTCCGCGGGGCGCGCCCCGATCTCGTGGCCGAGCTTCCCCGTCTCCTGGCGGCCGACGGCGCCATCCTGGAACGTCCGCTGTGGACCGCGCACCGGCAGGCCCCGGCCGTGGCAGAGGCCTGGCTGTCCGTCGCCGGGCGCATCTCCCGCAGGTCCGGCGGGCAGTCCGCTCGCAGGCTCGAACAACCTGGACCGGTCCCGACGCCGGACGGCCCGCCCAGCGCCGACAGCTCCACTGACAGCCGGGCCGGAGCGGTCGAAGCCCACCTGCTGCCGTCCCCGGTCCACGAACTGCGGTACGTGGCGCAGCGGATCCTAGAAGCCCAGCTGAACGACGCCCGGGAACTCGGGGATATTGCCGTGATCGTGCGCAACGGCGGCCAGCTCAGCCAGCTGCAGCGGTACCTGGCCGGCCAGGGGATTCCGGTCCGGATTCCGGTAGCCGAATCCGCCGTCCGGGACGAGGTCGCGGTCCGTCCCTTGCTGGATGCCTATGCGGTGGCCCTGGACCCCGCCGCGCTCACGCCCGAATCAGCCGTGTCCTTGTTGACCTCACGGATAGGCGGCGCCACCACGATTGAACTGAGGAGGCTGCGGCAGTCGCTGCGCCGCGAGGAACTCCTGGGCGGCGGCGGACGCACCAGCGACACCCTCCTGGTCGAGGCCCTGCTGGAGCCCGGGGGACTGGCGACGCTGGGCATCGAGGGGCACTCGGCCCGCCGGATTGCCCGGATGATCCGGGCGGGGCGGGACGCCGCCGAGGCCCCCGGGGGCAACGCCGAGACAGTGCTCTGGGCGCTCTGGCATTCCACCGGCCTCGCCGCCCGCTGGACCGAGGCCGCCCTCGCCGGCGGATCGGCCGGTGCCCGTGCCGACCGTGACCTCGATGCCATGATGGCGCTGTTCCATACGGCGGAACGCTTCGTCGACCAACTGCCCGGTTCCGGCCCGGAGCAGTTCCTTGAATACCTGCTGAGCCAGGAACTTCCCATGGACACCCTGGCCGCCCGGGCACAGCTGGAAGATGCCGTGGAGCTCATGACCCCGGCCAGCGCCGCCGGCCGGGAGTGGCCGGTGGTGATTGTGCCGGGACTCCAGGAAGGCGTGTGGCCCAACACCCGGTTGCGCGGCGAGCTGCTCGGCAGCACTTTGTTCGCGGACGCCGTCGAGCACGGCGTGGACTATGCCGTGCGGCTGGATCCGCTCAGCAGGCTGCGCGAAATCCGCTACGACGAGCTCCGGAGCTTTTCCACTGCGGTATCCCGGGCAAGGGAGGTGCTGATCTGCACGGCCGTGTCCTCCGAGGATGAGCAGCCGTCATCCTTCCTGGACTACGTGGCGCCGCTGCGGCACGGTCAGGACCGTCGGGGCTTTACCCCGGTGGAGCGTCCGCTGACCCTCCGGGCCCTGGTGGCGGAACTGCGCCAATATGCCCAGCTCGACCCCAAGGCTGCCGAATCGGCCGAGGCCGCGGCCGTGCTCGGAGTCCTGGCCACCGCCCAGCCGACGGTTCCGGGCGCCCACCCCGCGAGCTGGTGGGGACTGGCGGAATTGACCTCGGACGAGCCGGTGGTTCCCCCGGGCGGTACCGTGTTCGTGTCGCCGTCGAAGGTCGAAACGGTGCAGAAATCGCCGCTGGACTGGTTCGTCCAGGCCGCCGGCGGAGAAGCCGCGACGGATTTTGCCCGCAGCCTGGGAACCCTGGTGCATGCCATCGCGCAGGACCTCCCGGACGCTTCGGGAAGCGAATACGTCGCGGAACTTGTCCGCCGCTGGCCCACGCTGGGAATGAAGGACAACTGGGAAGGCAAGCTGGACTTCCAGCGCGCCGAGTCCATGGTCCGCAAACTCGCCCAATACGTTCTCGTGATGCGCAGCGAAGGCCGGAGCCTGATCGGCGTCGAACAGGACTTTGAGGTCAAGCTTCCGGACCTCCCTGCGGAGGCGGTCGCCTCCCCGGTGCCCGCAGGACCCGCCGGCGCCGAGACCGGCGACGCTGAGAGCATCGGTCCGGCACGGGCCGCCGTGCTCCGGGGCCAGGTCGACCGGCTGGAGATCGACGCCGAGGGCCGGTTGGTGATCGTGGACCTCAAGACGGGCAAACGCCAGCCGGGCAAGTCGGACCTGGACCGTCACCCGCAGCTCGGCGCCTACCAGGCCGCCGTGCTGGCCGGCGGCTTTGCAGGTCCCGACGACGGGCCCCCGCCGCTTCCCGGCGGGGCGGTTCTGGCCCAGCTTGGGACCACAACCAAGAGTCCCGGCATCCAAAGCCAGGCGCCACTGGACCCGAACGAGAACTGGGCGCTGGAAATGGTGGGTGACGCCGCCCGCGTCATGTCCGGCAGCACTTTCCAGGCCCGCCATGACCCGTCCAAGGGAGGCCACGGCGGCCACGGCTGCCGGCTCCCGGAAGTGTGCCCGCTGTGCGTGCGGGGAAAGCAGGTTACTGAATGACCCCCGAGGCGCCGGCGACCGGCCTGGCGGACCCGCATCCGGCCCCCATTACCGCACCCCGTTCCGAGCACGTTGCCGGGCCTCTTCCCGAACAGCTTCCTGAACCGCGGTTTAGCCCGGAGGAGCTTTCCGCGATGCTGGGGGAGAGCAACAGCCCCACCGCAGAACAGTCCCTGATCATTTCCTCGCCCCTCACGCCGCGGCTCGTGATCGCCGGGGCAGGCTCGGGGAAGACCGCCACCATGGCGGACCGGGTGGTCTGGCTGGTTGCCAACGGCTGGGTCCGGCCGGAGGAAGTCCTCGGCGTCACCTTCACCCGCAAGGCTGCCGGTGAACTAGCCTCGCGGATCCGGGCCAAGCTGGCATCGCTGCAGCGCATCGCGGCAGCCGACACCGGCAACACCGTCTTCCCTGCCGGGTTGCTGAGCACGGACGCGCTCGAACCCAAGGTCTCCACCTACCACTCGTACGCGAGCGGCATCGTGTCCGACTATGGCCTCCGCCTCGGCGTCGAACGCGACGTCGTGCTGCTCGGCGGCGCCCAGTCGTTCCAGCTCGCCAGTGAGGTCGTGGAAGCCTTCGACGGCGACTACGAGCACTTCCGGTCCGCCAAATCCACACTCGTCAAGGCCGTGATCCAACTGGCGGGAGAGTGCGCGGAGCACTTGCAGGACCCGGCCCAGGTCCGTGCCTGGCTGATGGAACGGATCGGCGCCTTTGAATCGCTCCCGTACGTCGCGGAGGCCAAGAAAAACCCCACCCAGGCGGCCGTAGAGCTCGGCGCGATGCTGCGCACGCGGGCAAGCGTCGCGGACATGGTGGGCCGCTACACCGAGGCGAAGCGCGCCCGCGGCGCCCTGGACTTTGGTGACCTTGTGGCCCTGGCAGCGCGGGTGGCCAACGAGATTCCGGTCGCCGCCCAAACGGAACGCCAGCGCTACAAGGTTGTGCTGCTCGACGAGTTCCAGGACACGTCGCACGCCCAGCTGGTGCTCTTCTCCAGGCTCTTCGGCGACGGCCACGCCGTCACCGCGGTGGGGGACCCGAACCAATCCATCTACGGATTCCGCGGAGCGTCCGCCGGACAACTCTTCCACTTCGTCCGCGAATTCCCGGTCCGCGTCAGCGGCGACGGCACCGGCCACGGCGCCGGCCGGGAACAGGGAAGCGGCCCGGCCGTGGCTGCCGGGCGCTATGCCGTGGCCCCGACCTCGTACCTGACCACCGCGTGGCGCAACGGGCGCAACATCCTTGCCACGGCAAACCTCATCTCGGCGCCGCTGAGCAAGGCCGCGGCGCACCTCGGCGCCGCCGGCGCGAGGGACACCGCCGATGCCGTCGAGGTCCCGCCCCTGCAGCCCAGCCCGGTCGCGGTCCAGGGCAGGGTGGTGATGGGACGGTTCGCGACGGACGAGGCCGAGGCCGCGGCGATCGCCGGTGACGTGCTGAAATTCCGGGTGACGGACTTCGACGCCCGGCCGGCAGCCGATCCTGCGCCGCCGGCCATGGCCGTCCTCTGCCGTCGCCGCGCACAGATGGAGTGCATTCGCCGGGAGTTCGAACTCCGGGGCATTCCCTATGAGATCGTCGGGCTCGGCGGGCTGCTGGACACCCCCGAAATCATCGATCTTGTCGCCACGCTCCGGGTCCTGGCCGACCCCGGCCGCTCGGACTCCCTCATGCGCCTGCTGGCCGGCGCGCGGTGGCGGATCGGCCCGGCGGACCTGATGGCCCTGCGGGACTGGTCCAGTTACCTCGCCCGCCGTCGGGGCCGGCCCGGCAGCAGCGACGGCGACGGGGAGGACACAGTCGACGATGCCGTGATTGAAGGCGACATTACGGACGCCGCCAGCCTGGTCGAGGCGCTGGACTGGCTGCCCCGCGACGGGTGGACTTCGGCGCACGGCCGCAGGCTGAGCCCCGAGGCCCGGGACCGGCTGCAACGGCTGTCGGAGGAGCTCCGTCAGCTGCGCAGCTACATGGGCGATGACCTCACCACCCTGCTCGGCGAGGTCGAACGCGCCATGCTCCTGGACATCGAAGTTGCTGCGCGGCCCGGGACCAGCATCCATCAGGCCCGCCGCAACCTGGACGCCTTCCAGGACGCGGCCGCCGGGTTCCTCCACACGTCCCAGCGGGTCGACGTCCTGGCGTTCCTGGCCTGGCTGGAAGCCGCCGCGGCCGAGGAGAACGGCCTCGACGCCGCCGCGCCCGAGGTGAACCATGAGGCCGTCCAGCTCCTGACCGTGCACGCCTCCAAGGGCCTGGAATGGGATGTCGTGTTCGTTCCAGGGCTCAACTCCGGAGCGTTCCCCAGCAGCAGGGACTCGCGGTGGAGCAGCGGCAGTGCGGCTTTGCCGTGGCCGTTGCGCGGTGATCGCGCCGACCTTCCGCAATGGGACCTGGACCAGCCGGACCAGAAAGGCTGGCTCGACGCCGAGAAGGAGTTCAAATCCGCCGTCCAGACGCACGGTGAAGCCGAGGAGCGGCGTTTGGCCTACGTGGCGTACACCCGTGCCAAACACGTGCTGTGGATTTCAAGTGCCGCCTGGGTGGGATCCCGGGCCGGTTTGGCCGAGATGTCGCCCTTTCTTGCCGAGCTCGAGGGCCTCACCGCGGACGGCGGAGCCGAAATCCATCCGCAGTCCGTCAGAGAGGACGCGCTGCCGGCGGAAAGCCCGCTGACCTCCGAACTGGAAGTCGCCGCGTGGCCCTATGATCCCCTGGAAGGGCCGCAGGACCCCCGGACGGGGAAGCGGCTGCGCCTCGTCCCGGGCCGGCGGGCTGCCATGGAATCCGCCGCGGCCCGGGTCCTGCAGGCGATGGACGCCGGCCCGGACAACGACATGGACCGCGACCCGGACGGTCACCCTGCCGCGGGCCGGGCGCATTCCGGGGTGGACGACGGACGCCGGCCCGTTCTGCGCGGTCCCGCGGCCGGGTGGGCTAAGGAGGCAGCCACGTTGCTGGAACGCCGGTCCCGGCGTTCGGTGGTCCAGGACGTGCATCTTCCCGGCCATATCTCGGCGTCCACTCTCGTGGACCTGGAAGATGACGCAGGCTCCGTCGTGGCCGGCCTGCGCCGGCCGGTCCCGCGCGAACCGGGGATGTCCGCCCGCAAGGGCACGGCCTTTCACGCCTGGGTGGAGGAATACTTCGGCGCCGCCGGCATGCTGGACCTTGGCGAGGCGGCAGGCGCTGACGACCACATCGATGCGGCCTACGGCCTGGATTCCATGGTGGAAACCTTCCGCCAGTCAGAATGGGCGCACCGCGCCCCCGCCCATGTCGAGGTCCCCGTCGAGACCCGGATTGGCGACGTCGTGGTCCGGGGCAGGATCGACGCCGTGTTCCGCGACGCCGACGGCGGGTGGGACCTCGTGGACTGGAAGACCGGGCGCCGCCCCCCGGCGGCGCAGCTGAAGGTGAAGGCAGTCCAGCTCGCCGTGTACCGCCTGGCCTGGGCCCGGCTCAAGGGGGTCCCGTTGGAGGACGTCCGGGCCGCGTTCTACTACGTGGCCGACAACCAGGTGGTCCGTCCCCATGACCTCGGATCAGCAGAAAAGCTGGAGGAAATCGTGGCCGCGGCGCTGGGGAGGCCGACGGCGGCGACGGGCGCCTAGCGGGACGTGGTGTCGACCACCGTGATGGCGGCCGTTGACGTGTCGTCCGCGGCGGGAACCGCGGCCTCGGCGTCGATGTCGCCGGCTGCGCTGTCCTTCGCTTCGCTGTCCTCAGCATGACCGGCGCCGGAGTCCTGGACCCCGGCCTGTGGCCCATCGTGCTGCGTGGCGGCGGACTTGGAACCATCGGAAGCGTCAGCGGCCTCAGGACCGGGGATGTCGACGGATGACCCGGAGGCCGGCTGTGCGTCCGCAACGGCGCCCCCTGGTTCGTCGGCGTCGGCACCGGCGATGGGCTGCCCGACAACCTCCGGTGCGCCAGACTCCGGCGCGTCAGCCGTCGGGGCGTCAGCCCCCGCCTCACGGGGGATGGGCGTGACGTGCACGGCGGGCATCGCACTGATGCCCGGAGAGGCGGCTGCCGGAACGGTATCGGGGACCGGCTCCATGGGCAGCAGCGTGACCTTACTGACGGCGGGCGGCGTCCCACCGATCGGAGCCCCCGGAGCTGCCGGAGTTGCCGGAGCGGCCGTCGGCGCTTCGGAACCGGCTTGGTCTGTCCCGGGTTCGGGGGCCGCGACAGGCTGCGGGAGCGGCTCAACGCTGATGGGCTGGCCGCCGTGTTCCGCCACGTCGTCGGCCAGTGCGGCGAGCATGGACTCTGCCTCGTCGATCATGTCCTGGTTGCCGGCGGCCAGCCCCTTGACGAGGTACTGCGCCAGGGCGAACTCGGCGGACAATGCCGCCCGCCGCAGCAGGTGGGCATCGGGCACGTCGCGCCGGCTTGAGGTGTAGTGATCCAGGACTGCGTTGACAAAGTCCTGTTCGTTCGAGGCGACCAGCCAGGCCATGTCGTCCGCCGGGTCGCCGATCCGCAGGTCGGTCCAGCCCGTCACAGCGGTCACACGGTCACCGTCGACCAGCAGGTTGTCCTCATGGAGGTCGCCGTGAACAACGCAGGGATTGAAACGCCAGAGGGAGACGTCTTCCATGGCGTGTTCCCAGCGCCGCAGCAGCAGCGGCGGAATTTTTCCGGTCGTGGCGGCCTGATCCAGTTCATTAAGGCGCCGCTGGCGGAATTCGTTGGGTGTGTAGCTGGGCAGATCGGCATTGCTCACGATCGACCGCGGCAAATCATGGATCGCCGCGAGCGCCGCCCCGATTTCGCGGGCCACGCCGGGCGATCCGCTGCTGAGGTCGTCCAGGGACCGGGTGGCGCCGGCCAGATGGGAGTAGACAAACGTGCTGAGCTGGCCCTGCCGGACCGTTCCCGCCACCGTGGGCATGAGGAACGGCAGCTCGGCGCGGATGCCCGGGGCAAAGGCCCGCAGGACCAGGAATTCGGTTTCCAGCCGGGCGCTGGCTTCGGCGTGCCGGGGGGAGCGGACGCGCCAACGCTTGCCCTCGGAGTCGAGCAGGAGGGCCGCGTCGAAGTCCGCCGGATCGTCGGGCGCGGAGCTGACGGCGGTCGGGGTCAGGCCGGGTACCGCCGCCGTTGCTACAGCTGCCAGCTCGATAGGTTTCCTTCTCACCCTTCCACGGTAGATTGAGCGGCGCCCAAGACGGCGATGCACTCCGGCGAGTCTTGAGATCAGCGGCAAATGAGGGCAAATGAAGGCCAAAAACGGGGCAAAGGGCACATTCCGCGCACGCCTTTGAGCCGGCGGCCGCGTGGGCGGCAAATGTCAATTGTCTGCCCGAGTCAGTACGGTGGGTACATGAGTCTTGCGGAGTCACCGGCATCATCACAAGCATCACAGCAAACCCCCTCCGAATCCTCGGCCGCCGCAGGCGCGTCGCTGGCGGCGCGGCCGGTGCAGCTCCTGCCGGCAAACCACCTTATGGAGACGGTCCTGCCGGTGCGCCCGGCCCTGATCGACCGCGGATCCGCGGCCCGGCAGAAGCCCGGAATGCTGGCGGAGCTGGTCGGCTCAGGCTCGGCGCAGGCCGTGGTGCTCTCCGGCCGCCAGGCCCTGGTCAGCGGCAACAGCCTGGTACTCCTGAACGCGGCCGAACTCTCCGGGCACCTGGCGAACACCCCGTACGCCCCGGAGCACGTGATCTACCTGGGGTCGGCCCTTGAAGGTTCGGACCTCGACGCCGGCACCGAGCTCGTCCTCTTCGTCCTTCCGGTCCAGTTCGAAGTCCGGGCCGAGGAGTTCGAGGCCCACGTGGCGGGCATCCCCGGCGATGCCCAGTGGGCGGGGTTCCGGGAGGTCGCCGCACGTTTGAACGCCACGGACACGGCGCTGTTCATCGAAGCCAGCGCCATCGCAAACTGGCACGCCACCCACACCCATTGCCCGCGCTGCGGTACGCCCACGCAGCCGGAGGCCGGCGGCTGGGTCCGACGCTGCCCCGCGGATAACTCCGAGCACTTTCCCCGGACGGATCCGGCCATCATCGTGACCGTGGTGGGTTCCGACGGACGACTGCTGCTCGGCGGGGGCGGACCGCTTGACGCCAAGAACTATTCGACCCTCGCCGGCTTCGTGGAACCGGGGGAGTCGCTAGAGCAGGCGGTAAAGCGCGAGATAGCAGAGGAAGTGGGCGTCCGCGTGACCGCTTCCCAGTACCTCGGATCGCAGTCCTGGCCGTTCCCGGCGTCCCTGATGCTCGGATTCACGGCCACCACGGAGGACACCGAGGCCCGGCCCGACGGCGTTGAGGTCACCAGGGCGCGCTGGTTCAGCCGGAGTGAACTGCAGGCCGCCGTCCTCAGCGGCGAGATCGTCATTTCCACCCGGCTCTCCATTGCCCGGTCCCTCATTGAACACTGGTACGGCGGCGTCATCGAGGACGCCGCGGACAGCGCCTGACCCGGCCTGCCCCAACCGCAGGACACCGACTACCGACTGAGCAGCAAAGTGACCACAGAGAAACTGAACTTCAGCACCATTACCGGCGGTGAGCCGTCCGACGGCGCCACGTCCGACGTCGTACCCGGCGCCACGTCCGACGTCGCCCCCGAACCGGACTCCCGCTCGCTGGAGGACCGGATTCTCGGCGGCCTCGACGCCGAGCAGCGCGAGGTCGCCAGCACCCTGCAGGGGCCCATGTGCGTGCTTGCCGGTGCCGGCACCGGCAAGACCCGCGCCATCACGCACCGGATCGCCTACGGGGTCCACTCCGGGGTGTACAGCCCGCAGCGGCTCCTGGCCGTCACTTTCACGGCCCGGGCTGCCGCCGAGATGCGCAGCCGGCTCCGCGACCTCGGGGTCGGCAATGTTCAGGCCCGGACTTTTCACGCCGCGGCGCTGCGCCAGCTGCAGTTCTTCTGGCCGCAGGCGGTCGGCGGTGCCTTGCCCAACCTGCTGGACCACAAGGCGCAGATGATTGCCGAGGCCGCGAGGCGGCTCCGGCTCAGCACCGACCGCGCCTCCATCCGCGACCTCGCCTCCGAAATCGAGTGGGCCAAGGTGTCCATGCTGACCCCGGCGAACTATCTGGAAAACGCCCAGGGCCGCGGCAACCCGGGCGGCTTCGACCTGACGGCTGTGGCGCGGGTCTTCCAGTCCTATGAGGACGTCAAGACCGACCGCAACGTCATCGACTTCGAGGACGTGCTGCTGATCACCGTCGGCATCCTGCAGGAAGACCCGAAGGTGGCGGCGACCGTCAGGGAGCAGTACCGGCACTTCGTGGTGGACGAGTACCAGGACGTCTCGCCGTTGCAGCAGCGGCTCCTGGAGCTGTGGCTGGGCGGACGCGACGAGCTCTGCGTCGTGGGCGACGCCAGCCAGACCATCTACTCCTTCACCGGCGCCTCCCCGAAGCACCTGCTTGGCTTCAAAGGGATGTATCCCGAGGCCCACGTCGTCAAACTGATCCGGGACTACCGTTCCACGCCCCAGGTTGTCAGGCTTGCCAACGACCTCCTCGCGGGCCGGCGCAGCGGAGGCCCGGCGGCGGACGCCGCGTGGGCCACGCCACTGCAGCTCGTGGCGCAACGCCCGGCGGGGCCGGTGCCGCGGTTCACCGAATGTTCGGACGACGAGGCGGAGGCCGCCACAGTCGCCGCCCGGATCCGGGAACTCCTCGACGCCGGAACACCGGCGAGCCAGGTCGCCGTACTTTTCCGCACTAACGGGCAGTCCGAAGCCTACGAACAGGCGCTGGCCTCGGCCGGGATCGGGTACCAGCTGCGCGGCGGTGAGCGGTTCTTCGCCCGGAAGGAGGTCCGGGACGCCATCCTGCAACTCCGGGCCGCCACCCGGGCGGTCGCCGAAACCGCCTCGCCCGAGCCGCTCGGGCAGCTTGTCCGCGACATCGTCGCCTCCCTCGGCTACACGGACGCGGCGCCGCACAGCGGCGGCGCGCTCCGGGAGCGCTGGGAATCGCTGGCCGCCCTCGTGGCGCTCGCCGACGAACTCGTCATCAGCAGGGGCCCGCAATTCTCACTCGCGGACTTCGTCAACGAGCTCCAGGAACGGTCGCTGGCGCAGCATGCACCGACCGTCCAGGGAGTCACCCTCGCATCGCTGCACGCCGCCAAAGGCTTGGAATGGGACGCCGTCTTCCTCGTGGGGCTCAGCGAAGGGCTCATGCCGATCTCATTCGCGGACAGTCCGGAGGCGGTGGACGAGGAACGCAGACTGCTGTATGTGGGCATCACCCGCGCCCGCGAACACCTGTCCCTGTCCTGGTCCACCGCCCGGACGCCGGGCGGCCGGGCAAACCGCAAACCCTCACGCTTCCTGGACGGCCTGCGTCCCGACTCCGTGGCCAGCTCCCAGCTCCGGGGCAAGGGGGCGGCGCCGCGCCGGAAGGCGGCCGTCCCGGCATCGTGCCGGGTCTGCGGCAGCATGCTCTCCAGCGGTGCGGAGCGCAAGGTGGGGCGCTGCAACCAATGCCCGCCCACCTACGAGGAACAGACGTTTGACGCCCTGCGGCAGTGGCGGAAAGAGGTGGCCCTCGAGGCGGACGTCCCGGCTTTTGTCGTGTTCACCGATGCCACACTGACCGCCATCGCCGAGGCGCGGCCCGACTCCCTGGAACAGCTGGCCAAACTCGCCGGCGTGGGTCCGTCCAAGCTGGAGAAGTATGGCGAGGCCGTCCTGACGGTCCTGGCCGAGAGCACGGTGCAGTAATGTCCGGTGCAGGAATGCCCGGTGCAGGAATGTCCGGACACGCCGGGCCGCCGGGCTCCGGCGCCGTTCCAGCAGCCACGCCGCTGACCACTGCCGACGGCGCCCCGGTGGTGGTGCGCCGGTCCGCCCGCCGTCGCCGGACCGTCGCCGCGTTCTGGGAGGACGGCACCGCCGTGGTCGCGATCCCCGCGTCCTTCAGCAGGGCCCAGGAACGGGAATGGGTGCACCGCATGCTCGAAAAGCTGCGGCTCCAGGGGGCCCGGGGCGCGCGCGGGACCGGCAGGCGGCGCCCCCGCAGTGACGCCGACCTTGCCTCCCACGCCGCCGACCTCTCAGCGAAGTACCTGGGCGGCCGGGCAGTGCCCTCCTCGGTCCGCTGGGTCACAAACCAGAATTCTCGATGGGGCTCGGCGACACCGGCCGAAGGAACCATCCGGCTCTCGGCGAAGCTGCAGCCCATGCCGCAGTGGGTGATCGACTATGTGCTGCTCCATGAACTCGCCCACCTCCTCGTGGCGGGCCACGACGCCGCATTCTGGCGGCTTCTCGAGGCGTACCCGGAGACGGAGCGCGCCAAGGCCTTCCTGGAGGGGGTCTCGTTTGCGACCTCACGCGGCCTGCCACCCGGTGAGGTTAACGGCGGCGGATATGGCGAAGCCCCGGACGGAACCGAAGTCCCGGCCGGGGCCCACTAGCGTTCGAACCAGTCCCAGGCACTAAGCCTTTGGCTTGCCGCCGGCTTCGGGTCCGCCGTTCTCTGTACCGCCGTCTTGGCGGTCCTCGTCGTCGTTCGCCTCGTCGCCGGTGGCGCCTGTATCGGCGTCGGCGGGCTCGTCAAAACCTCCGTTGAGCAGCTTCTGCAGGGCGTCATCCACTTCGCTGTCACTGGCCTCGGCAAGTTTCCGGCGTTCGCTGAAGCCCTGCGGATCGTCCAGGTCCTCCGCCGTGGGCAGCAGGTCAGGGTGCTGCCAGACGGCATCGCGGCCCTCTACCCCGCGTTCGTTCTTGAGCGAGGCCCAGAGCGCGGCGGCCTCCCGGAGCCGGCGCGGCCGCAGTTCGAGCCCCACCAGCGAGGAGAACGCGTGCTCCGCGGGACCACCGGTGGCACGGCGCCGCCGGACCGTTTCGCGCAACGCAGCGGCGTTTGGCAGCAGCTTCTCGGTGGCGCCCCAGCTCAGTTCGTCCACCCAGCCCTCCACCAGTGCCAGGGCCGTCTCCAACTTTTCGAGGGCCTGCTCCTGGGCGGGCGTGCGTTGCGGCATGAAGACACCCTGGGAGAGCGCCTCCTGGATGCCCTCGGGGTTGCTGGGATCGATCTCCCGGGCGAGTTCTTCGATCTTGGAAGTGTCGATGTGGATGCCGCGGGCGTAGGCCTCGATTGCGCTGAGCAGGTGTCCGCGCAGCCAGGGGACCTGGACGAAAAGGCGGGCGTGCGCGGCTTCACGGACGGCGAGGAAGAGCCGGATGTCGTTCTCCGGCAGGCTGAGGCCCTCACCGAATTTCGCCACGTTGGCCGGCAGGAGCGCCATCTCAAGGTCGGCCAGGGGCACGCCGATATCGGTCGAGCTGACCACTTCGGCCGAAAGCGCGCCGATCGCCTGGCCAAGCTGCATGCCGAAGATCGCACCGCCCATGTTCTGGATCATCGAGGAGGCGCCCCCCATCATGGACTTCATTTCCTCGGGCATCTGCTCGGTCATGGCGGCGGAGAGAGCATTGGCAATGCTGTTGGCCACGGGCTCGGTCAGCCGCTTCCATGTTCCGAGGGTTTCCTCGACCCACTCGGCGCGGGACCACGCCCGGCCGATCAGCCCCGTGGCCGGAAGGCCGGTGACCTGGTCGAGCCAGAGTTCGGCCAGCCGGAGGGCCTCGTCGACCTCCCGGGACTGCTGGGCGGTAACCGAGGGATCGGATCCGCTGGCAGCCACGCGCCGGGCGTTCTCATGCGCCAGCTGCCAGTTGACGGGCCCTTCCGAGGGGGCGCTCATCATCGCCTGGACCTGGGAGAACATCTGGGCCAGGAGGTTGGGATCGTCCGGGAGGCCGGCGGCCTTGGCGAGCTCGGCGGGGTCAATGTTGCCCATGCCCTGGCCGCCCATCAGGTTCTTGAGCATTTCGGCCAGGGGATCCTTGGGTTCCTCGTCGCCATTGGACGGATTGAGTGGGTTGGAGGTCATGATCCCGCCGATCGTCGGTGTGGCTGCTTCTCAACTTCACGGTACCCCCCGGCAAGAGCGGCTGTCTGCCGAAACCGCGCCACGTTCGCTGTAGGCAAAGAGCGGTCCGGGGTGCCAAGCGCGTAGGCTTGGAAGTTGGAATATTTGCACGCGGCAGCCTTGCGTTAGGCTGCGGCCCTGGTGCGTGGTGGCGGTGTCCTGTCAGGCTTGTCGGGGCCGCCGCCCGTGCCGGCACGGAGAGGTCGTTCAATGACAGTCACCCAAGGTGAACAGCCCGCCAGCGACCCCGCGGCCGGCCCCGTCCGGGGCAGGAGGGCGCGGCTGGGCGGCACCCGTGCCCAGCGTAAGCGCAACAACGAGCACAAGCGCAACAACGAGCACAAGCGCAACAACGAGCACAAGCGCAACAACCGGTCATCGGCCATGCTGGTCTCGGGGCTGCTGACCGTGGCCCTGGGCATCACTGCGGTGAGCCTGCCGGTGCCCTACGTGGTCGAATCTCCCGGACCCACCTTCAACACCATCGGTCAGGACAACGGCAAACCGGTCATCAGCGTTACCGGCCATGAGACGTTTCCCGCCAAAGGCAGCCTTGACCTGACCACCGTCTATGTCGACGGCGGCCCGAACGGTCCCGTCAGCGTCTTCGAGGCGCTTTCGGCATGGCTCAACGGAACCAAGGCCGTCTACCCACAGGAGCTCCTGTTCCCGACCGGCGTCACCAAGGAGCAGTCCCAGCAGGAGAGCGCCACCGCCATGACGACCTCCCAGGAGAACGCGATCGCCTCGGCAATGAAGGAACTCAATATTCCCTTCGGGCAAAAACTGCAGGTGGCCGGCCTCCCGGACGACTCCGCCTCGAAGGGGCTGCTGCAGGAAGGAGACGTCCTGGTCTCCATCAACGGCAAACCCATCACGGCGCTCGGCGTCGTCCAGGCGGAACTGGCCGCCGGCAACGGCAAACCCGTCAAAGTCATCGCGGAACGCGCCGGCGCACAGGTGCCCGTCACCATCACTCCAGCCAAAAACAGCGCGGGCCGCTACATCCTCGGCGTCCTGCTGCAGTACAAATTCACGTTCCCCTTTGACGTCAAGATCTCCCTCGACAAGGTCGGGGGACCCAGCGCGGGCATGATGTTCGCGCTTGGCATCATCGACACCGTCACCCCCGGTGACCTCACCGGAGGCAAGCACATCGCCGGGACCGGAACCATCACCCCGGACGGTGCCGTGGGTCCCATCGGCGGGATCGCCCAGAAAATGCAGGGGGCACGGTCCGGCGGCGCCACCCTGTTCCTGGCCCCGGCGGCCAACTGCGACGACGTCGTGGGCCACATTCCTGACGGCCTGCAGGTGGTCAGGGTGGAGAACCTCACCGAGGCCCGCAAAGCGGTTGAGCTGGCCGCGTCAGGCAGCGACATATCGGGCCTCCCGGTCTGCACCAGCAACTAGACTGGCCGCGGAACTAAGCGCCGGTCCCAGTCGTGGCACTAATGACGGCCGCCGCCGTCCCGCCGGGACCCTGCTGCAGGGCCCTGACGGAACGGCAGCGGCGGCCGTTAGAATGCATCAACCCGGCACAACCGGCACTTAGTCGCAGGACTGAGCCGCAGCAGCGACTAACAACTAAAAACCAGCAGTACGACCAGCTATGAGGTACCGAGTTTGTCCCGTCCCGCCAGCACTGTCCCGCCCGGAAGACCCCAGACACGACGCGGCGCCCTGACGCCGACGCTGATCATCGTGGCGTTGATCGTGGTCGGATTCATCTTCTTCGCCAACGTTTGGACGGATGTCCTCTGGTATCAGCAGCTGGGCTTCTTCGAAGTGTTCTTGACCGAGAACCTGGCCAGGATCGTGATCTTCCTGGCAGGGTTTGCCGTCATGTTCACCGCAGTCTTCTTCGCCATCCGGATTGCTTACCATGCGCGGCCGGTGTACGCCCCCGATTCGGAAATCCGGGACAACCTGAACCGCTACCAGGCCCAGCTCGAACCCGTCCGGCGCGTGGTGATGGTTGGGCTTCCCATCCTCTTTGGCCTGTTCGCCGGCAGCGCCGCCGCCAGCCAGTGGCAAAAGGTCCTGCTGTTCCTGAACCAGGAGCCCTTTGGCCAGAACGATCCGCAGTTCGGCCTGGACATCAGCTTCTACCTTATGACCCTTCCGTTCCTGGGTTTTGTCACCGGGTTCCTCATCAGCGTCACGGTGGTTGCGGGCCTTGCCGGCATCCTCACCCACTACCTCTACGGCAGTATCCGGATTATGGAACGCGGGATCTTCACGAGCCGTGCCGCGCAGATCCACCTGGCCGTCACGGGCACTGCCTTCCTGCTGCTGATGGGCGTCAACTTCTGGCTGGACCGCTATTCCACGGTGCAGAACAACGGCGGACGCTGGGCCGGTGCGCTGTACACGGACGTGAACGCCGTCATCCCGACCAAGGCCATCCTGGCGGTGGCCGCAGCGATCGTCGCCGTCCTGTTCATCGTCGCCGCGGTGATCGGCAAGTGGCGCCTTCCCGTGATCGGCACCGCCATGCTCATCATCACGGCCATCCTGGCCGGCGGCGTCTACCCCTGGGTCATCCAGCAATTCCAGGTCCGGCCCTCGGAGCAGACGCTGGAGAACGAATTCATCAAGCGGAACATCGCCATGACCCGTGCCGCCTACGGCCTGGATAAGGTCCAGGAAAAGCGGTACAACGCCACCACCGCCGCCACCACCGGCGCGCTGGCTCCCGATGCGCAGACCACCGCAAATATCCGCCTGCTGGATCCGAACCTGATCTCGGATGCGTTCTCCCAGCTTGAGCAGTACCGGCCTTATTACCAGTTCCCCAGCGCCCTGAACGTGGACCGCTACGAGATCGACGGCAAGGTCCAGGACACCGTCATCGCAGTGCGTGAGCTCAACCCGGACGGGCTGGCCACGAACCAGCAGTCCTGGCTGAACCGGCACGTGGTCTACACCCACGGCTATGGCGTCGTCGCGGCCAAGGGCAATAAGTTCACGGTGGACGGCAAACCGGACTTCCTGCAGTCGGGCATCCCGTCCAACGGTGCACTCGGCAACGATTCGACCTACCAGCCCCGCGTCTACTTCGGCCAGAACTCACCCGACTACTCGATCGTGGGCGCACCGGACGGCGCCCCGCACCGCGAACAGGACCGGCCCGCGGCCAAGGAAGGCGACGGCGAAACGCAGTACACCTTCACCGGTAACGGCGGCCCGAACGTGGGCAGCTTCTTCAACAAGATCCTCTATGCGATCAAGTTCCAGTCCTCGGACCTGCTGCTGTCCGACGGCGTGAACGCCGAGTCCCAGATCCTTTACGACCGCAACCCTCGGGACCGCGTCGAGAAGGTAGCGCCCTACCTGACCGTGGACGGCAACCCCTATCCCGCGGTCGTCGACGGCAGGGTCAAGTGGATCGTGGACGGGTACACCACGAGCCCGTACTTCCCGTACTCCCAGCAGGAGCAGCTCTCAGCCGCCACGGCCGACTCGCAGACCGCGGCGAACCGGACGGTAGCCCTGCCGAACAGCTCCGTGAACTACATCCGCAACTCGGTCAAGGCAACCGTGGATGCCTATGACGGCTCCGTGACGCTGTACGCCTGGGACGACCAGGACCCGGTACTGAAGTCCTGGCAGAAGATCTTCCCGACGTCGCTGAAGCCGTATTCGGAGATGTCCGGTGCGCTGATGAGCCACGTGCGGTACCCGGAGGACCTGTTCAAGGTCCAACGCGAGCTCCTGGGCCGCTACCACGTGACCAATCCGGACAGCTTCTACACCAACATTGACGCCTGGTCTGTTCCCAACGACCCCACCGTCAAGGACGACGTCAAGCAGCCGCCCTACTACATGTCACTGAAGATGCCTGATCAGGACAAGCCGGCGTTCCAGCTGACCTCGTCGTTCATCCCTCAGGTGGTCAACGGCAATGCCCGCAACGTCCTCTACGGCTTCCTGGCCGCGGACTCTGATGCAGGCAACCAGAAGGGCGTCAAGGCGGACAGCTACGGACAACTCAGGCTCCTGCAAATCCCGCCGGAAACCCAGGTTCCCGGCCCCGGCCAGGCGCAGAACAAGTTCAACTCCGACCCCACCGTTTCGCAGGCCCTTAACCTGCTGCGCCAGGGTGCCTCTGCGGTGCTCAACGGCAACCTCCTGACTTTGCCGGTGGGCGGCGGCATGGCATACGTCCAGCCCGTCTATCTGCGCTCCACGGGTGAAACTTCCTACCCAACGCTGCAGCGGGTCCTCGTGGCGTTCGGCGACAAGATCGGTTTTGCGCCCACGCTGGATGAGGCGCTCAACCAGTTGTTCGGCGGAAATTCGGGGGCCACGGCCGGGGACTCGGCGAACAAGGGACAGACGCCGGCCTCGCCCACCACACCCGGGGGCACGCCGGCAGCGCCTGGCACCACCGACGCGAAGGCGGAACTGAAGGCCGCCCTGGACGAGGCCAACGCCGCGATCAAGGCCGGCCAGGACGCCCTCGCGAAGGGTGACTTCGCGACTTACGGCGACCAGCAGAAGAAGCTGGCCGCGGCACTGCAGAAGGCGCTCGAGGCCGAGGCGAAGCTGGAAACCCCGGCACCGGCGGGCACGGCCACGCCGGCGCCGTCTCCCAGTCCGTCGGCGACGGCGGGCAGCTAGCACCGCGCGGCGGCCCCGGACAGTATCCGGGCCCGTCGACCCCTCAGGCCGGGCCTGCCCTCCACAGGGCAGGCCCGGCCTGCGGCGTCGACGGGCCCGCCTTTGTTTGTCCCGTTTGTCCCGTCTGTCCAGGCGCTGAATTGGACCGCGACGGCGGCTCCCGCAGGCGGCGAGATACACATCACGTCACCTCGATTTGGCCTCAAGTTCACCGGCAGGTAGAGTTGTTCTTGCGACGCGGGGTGGAGCAGTTCGGTAGCTCGCTGGGCTCATAACCCAGAGGTCACAGGTTCAAATCCTGTCCCCGCAACTGGAGAAAAGGGTCCGGAACACTGGAAACAGTGTTCCGGACCCTTTTGCTTTAAGCGCCGCAGGCGTGGCGTCGGGTGCAGTCCTTCGCCGACTCGGGGTTATGGGACAAGCATGGTTAAATCCCGGGCGTACCCGGGGGACGTCCTGCCGGGATTCTGAGCTCCCGTGTTCGAGCCCCTGGTCTCGCCCGCGGATGCGGTCCGGGGGCACTTTGGCACGGGACGCGCCGCGGACAGCGGGGCCAACGGCCGGATTCGTGTCCAAAGGCGCCCCGGCCGGCGGGCGAAGATCCCCGATTGCGCCCACCAGGGTCAGGAATGGGGCCGTGGTCAGGTCGGCTGCGAAACTAGGGTAGAGTAGTTCGAGCGACGCGGGGTGGAGCAGTTCGGTAGCTCGCTGGGCTCATAACCCAGAGGTCACAGGTTCAAATCCTGTCCCCGCAACCAGGAACCACAGCAGGACAAGCGAAAGCCCGGATCTGATGATCCGGGCCTTCGCTGTTGGGTCTGGAGACGGCCAACTCTGCCGGCCGGCCACAATGCAGGCGACCACAGTGCAGGCGACTGCTGTGCGGGCGGCCAACTGTGTAGCGGCGCACCCCCGGGCGTGCCGGCCCTCAGCCGTCCTTGAGCCGCTGATACGTTCCCAGGGCACGTGCCCGGGTCTCGGCAAGGTCCACGATGGGTTCAGGGTAGCCGGTGGCGGCGTCAGCGGCCTTCCAAGGCTCGTGGACGGCCTTGTCATCCAGGGATGCCAGCTCGGGAATGTATCCGCGGAGGTAACGGCCGGCGGCGTCGAACTTCTTGCTCTGCGTGACCGGATTGAAGATCCGGAAATACGGCGAGGCATCGGGGCCCGAGCCCGCGACCCACTGCCAGTTGGCCGGATTGCTCGCGGCGTCGGCGTCCACCAGCGTGTCCCAGAACCATGCCTCGCCCAGCCGCCAGTCCGCCAGCAGGTTTTTCACCAGGAAAGACGCGGCCGCCATGCGCACGCGGTTGTGCATCCAACCTGTCTGCCAGAGCTGGCGCATGCCCGCATCGACCAGCGGATATCCCGTGTGGCCCTGCTGCCAGGCCACCAGTTCGTCTCCCGACGGCGGCTGCCACTGAAAGCGGTCGAACTCCGGCCGGTAATTCCGTGTCGCCAGATCCGGGTTCTCGTAGAGCAGCTGCCAGCAGAATTCCCGCCAGCCAAGCTCGGAGCGGAAGACCCCGACGTCGGCCGGCGCCCCCGAGGCAAAACTTTCCCGCAGGGTGTGCCAGATCCGGAAGGGGCTGATTTCGCCAAAGCGCAGATGCGGGGATAGGCGGCTGGTGCCTTCGACGCCGGGGATGTCGCGGCCGGTGCCGTAGTCCGTTGCCGGCCCATCCACGAAATCCATGAGGCGGCCGTGGGCGCCGGCTTCCCCGGGCGTCCAGGTGCCGGCCAGACCCGTGCTCCAGTCGGGATCACGGGGGAGCAGGCCCCAGCGCTCGAGCGTGTCGCTGGCCGGCAGACCGCCGGCACTGGTGCCTGCAGGAGTCGGCAGCCGGTCCGGGGCGGCCAGCGGCAGCCGGGGCTCGGCGCCGGCCAGGCAGGCCTTCCAGAACGGCGTGAAGACTTTGTAGGGCCCACCGCTGCCGGTCCGGACGGTCCACGGCTCAAACATGAGATTGGCCTGGAAGCTCGTGGCCTTGATGCCCTCCTCAGCGGCCCAGCTCTTCAGCCCGGCGTCGATGCTGCGCTCGGGCTCGCCGTAGCGGCGGTTCCACAGCAGCGTGCCGGCAGAGGTCTCCGTGGCAAGATCCTTGATGATCTGCGCTGCGGGGCCGCGGCGGAGCACGAGCCTCGAGCCCCTGGCCTCCAGCGCCGCGGCGAGCCCGGCCAGGGAGTGGTGGAGCCACCACTTGACCGCCCCGCCCAGGGGCCGGACGCCGGGCGACTCCTCATCCCGGACGTAGACGACGGTCAGGGGTGTGCCCAGGGCGGCGGCCTCCGCCAGAGCGGGATTGTCGTCCAACCGGAGGTCGTCGCGGAGCCAGAGAAGGGTCGAAGACATGAAACCACGGTACACGCGCGGCCGCCGGCACGGCCGCCGGTACGGCGCCCGGTACTGCGCAACAAAGGGCACGGCAAAGGCCGGTCTCCGGCGGGCGAACCTGGACTGTCAGGCTCGCCCGCCGGAGACCGGCCCCGGTCCAGCATGCGTCCTGAAGGCGCCTCCGGCAAGAGCTGCCGGAGCGGCCGGTCAGAGCTTGTCGAAGTCGGCCTCGTCCACCGTGGAGTCGGACGCCTTGCTGGCGCCCGTGCCGATGGCCGCGGGGGAGGAGCCGGACTTCAGCGCCGCCAGCCGGGCTTCGATCTCGGTCTGCTCGCCCAGATCTTCCAGCGAATTGAACTGCGCGTCCAAGCTCGAGGCGGCAAGCTCCTGCTGGCCGCGGACCTTGGCTTCCTCGCGGCGGATCTTCTCTTCGAAGCGGCCGACCTCGGACGTGGGGTCCATGATGTTGATGCTCTTGAGGGCGTCGTGGACCTGGCTCTGTGCCGCCACGGTCTTGGACCGGGCCACGAGCTCATTGCGCTTGCTGGTCAGTTCGTTGAGCTTGCCCTTCATCTGGTCAAGGCCCTGCTTGAGCTTGTCCACCACCTCGGACTGGGAGGCGATGCTCGGCTCGGCGGCCTTTGCCTCGTTCTCGGAGGCGATCTGGCGCTGCAGCGCAACCTTGGCCAGGTTGTCGAACTTCTCCGCGTCACCGGTGTCGCCCTTGGCACGGTATTCGTCGGCCTTGCGCGACGCGGCGAGGGCCTTGTTGCCCCAGTCGTGGGCGTTGCGGACGTCCTCGTTGTAGTCGTCCTGGAGCATGCGCAGGTTGCCAATGGTCTGGGCCACGGCGGACTCGGCCTCCGCGATGTTGTTCGTGTAGTCACGGACCATCTGGTCCAGCATTTTCTGCGGATCCTCGGCCTGGTCCAGCAACGAGTTGATGTTGGCCTTCGCCAGCTGCGCCATGCGGCCGAAAATGGACTGCTTAACCATGGTGTTACCTTTCGTCCTGCTCCGTTGTCTCACTGAATTCCAGTGATCAGATGGTGTGTGTCGCTTCTATTCGCTGTCCGGTTATGAGCTGTCCGGTTATTGGCTGTCGGGCCTGTGCGGCCGGCGCGTGGTGTGTGGTGGTTCCCGTCCCCCGGTCCGGCAACCGTGTCAGAAACTGCCGGAGTCGCCGCCGCCGAAGTCTCCGCCGCCGCCAAAGTCGCCGCCGCCCCAGCCGCCGCCGGAATCGTCGCCGCCCCAGCTGCCGCCGCCGCCACCCCAGCCGCCGCCGCCTCCGCCGTGGAGGATCGAGTTGATGAGGATTCCGCCGAGGATCGCGCCGCCGAGGCCGCCTCCGCCGCTGCCGCCGAACATCCCGCCACGGCCGTAGCCCTGGTTGGCGTAGCCGCCGAACTGGTCGACATCGGACTGGGCCAGCTGCGCGGCCTGGGCCGCCAGGGCGTAGGCCTGCTGGGCGTACTGCAACGCGGTGACCGGGTCGGTGCGGGAGATGGACAGCGCATAGTCCAGGTTCCGCTGGGCTTCCGCCAGGCGTGTGCGGGCGTCGGTGCCCACGCCGCCGCGGCGGGCGGTGATGTAGTCCGACGTCGCGCTGATCTGGGCCTGGGCCGACATGATGCTCTGCTGCAGTGAAGCCTGGGCGCGGCGCGCCTGTTCCTGCTGGTCGCGGATGCCGCTAAGCGACTGGTCCAGTGTCTGGTGCGCGGTTTCGACGCGTTCCAGGGTGGCGATGGGATCGATCTTGCCGCCCTGGATTTCGGCCTTCACCTGCGCCAGTGCGGCCTCCACGGCCGCCACCGGACCGGAAAGCTCCGGATGGGCGCCGGACTGGAGCATCGCCTTCGCCTGGGCCAGGTCCTGGGCGGTGTCGACGACGGCGGATTCCAAGCCGCTGCGCGCCTCGTCGAGGCTGCTGGCCACCTTGGTGATGGCCCCGATCAGCACGTTGGTCTGGTGCAGGCTCTCCTCGGCCGCACGCACAGCCACCGCTGCCAGGCTGTTCTCGCCGGCAGCGAGCTTTTCCTGCGCCGCGGTTGAGGCATTCTGCACGAATTCGAGGCGTTCCTTGGCCTGCTTGATGTTGTCCGCAACCTGGACCAAGGCGCTCTCGGCGTACTTGGCGCGCAAGTCCGTCAGCGACTGTTCGGCGCTTGCAATCTTGGCCTCGGCTTCCGCGGCTCCGGCACCGACGGCGGCGAGGGCCTGCGGGGCGTTTTTCTCCAGCTCCCGGAGGGAATCAAAGTCCGCCTTTTGCTCCTGCAGGGAAGCCAGGGCGGCTTCGGAGCGGCGGATGATTTCGCCGAGCCAGCTCCGTTGCTGCTCCTCGGTGTCGGGAATGTGATCGTCGAGCTGCTGCTGCAGCTTGAACGATTCCGTCATGTGCCCCTTGGCCTCCTGCAGCGCCTTGGTGAAGTTGCCTACCGCGGAGTCACCGTATTGCGCCTGGGCGAATCCAAGTTCCTGCTCGCTGGACTTGATGGCGTCATCGGCCTCGATCAGCAGCGAATCGCTCTTGCGGCGCAGCTCAGCTACGGTCAGGCCCGCCAGCGGATCCAGCTCAGCACCCTGGGGTCCGTAGGACGCCCCGGCCCCCTGGCCGGCTTTCTTCCGGCGGCTGCGGATGTACAGGTAGGTTCCCGCACCGGCCGCGGCCACGACGCCGACTCCTACGAGTACGGCGCTGCCCGCACCGGCGCCTGAGGGCACTGTGCCGCTGCCGCCGCCGGCCGCGTCGCCCACGGCAGCGGCAGTATCAATGGCGGCCTGCGCGAAGTCGCGCTTTCCGCCGGCCAGGTTCGGAACTATGGCGTTCTGGGTGATGTTGGACGTCTTGGGGTAGATGGCGCTGGCCGAGCTGGGGGAGAAGTAGTACTTCCCGTCGTCGGACATGGTGAGGATGACGTCAGCCTTGCCCATGCCCTTATTCGTGGCGACGGCCTTGGCCCACGCCGCGGGGTCGGCAGGGTTCTCAAAGGTCTTCGCCGTGATGACATAGAGGTTGTACTTGTGGTCCTTCAGGAGCTTCTGGATGGCGTCCTGGACCTCGGCCTTGCGGCCGCCGAGCACGTTGGCGCTGTCCACAATGTTCTGCCCGGACGGAATGGTCACCGGATCTTCGGCCAGGGCCGGAGCGGCGGGAAGCGCCAGCAACCCAGCGACGCCGATGACGGCGAGGAAACGATTCAACTTAGACCGCATGTGCAACCCTTCAGCACTTCTGGGACCGGTTCGGTCGAACCAGCCGTCACAGAAAGCAGCAGCGCCCCCACGCAGATGTAAAGCCGCAGGTCGCTGTGGCATTTCCATTTGATTCTATGGTGCACCCAAATGGCAGTCCACCTAGGGGAATATGCCACCAGCGAAACGCGCCTAAACTGGGAAACACAGGTCCGAAGGCCGCAAACTATCCGTTCAGGAACCTCCCAGCAAATGTCCGCTCTAGTGCCAGCCTGAGCGTCCATAGTTATAGGCAGACGAGGATGAAAGGAAGTCTCATGACTGAGAACCCAGTGCCTGGTGCGTCACCGGAGCCGACACCACAGAACCGGGAACCGGCAGGAGCGCAGGAAGGCTCGCCGGAGCAGACGCATGCCGTTCGCGCACCCGAGGCGGCGCCCGGAAACCCGGTGCCTGTGAGCCCGGCGCCTGAGAACCCGACCCTTCGGTTGGACCGCGCGGAGGACGGCGCGCCGCGTCCGGTCTACCAGCAGCAGCCCTCCGAGCCCCAGCGCTCCGCCGCGGACACCCAGCAGTTCGGCTCCCCGGCCCAGAACAATCAGGCCCAGAACAATCAGGCCCAGAACAATCAGGCCCAGCAGGCAGGCCCTTACGGCGGATCGTCGCAGCCCGGCCCGGGGCAAGGCCAGCCCGCCCAGCCCACCCACCCGCCTTACGGCCAGTCCCAATACGGACAGGCCCAGAGCGCCCAGGCCCAGTACACCCAGCCCCAGCACGGCCAGCCGCAGTATGGCCAGTCCCAGTACGGTCCTGCCCCCTACGTTGCCCACTCCGGTGGCCAGCCGCCGTCAGGGCCGTCCTATCCTTCCGGCTCGAGCTTTGCGAACAACCCGGCCCACGCCCCCAAGCGCAAGGCAGCCTTCGGCGTGCCGACCCTCGTGGCCAGCATCGTGGCGGCCGGCCTGATCGGCGGCGGCGTGGTCGCCGGCAGCAACGCCCTGCTGGCGGACCGTTCGTCCACGGCGGCCACGAGCAGCACCACCCAGGCCGGACCGGTGATCGTCAACAACCGGGAAGACGTCAACGCCATTACCGCGGCCGCCCTCAAGGCTTCCCCCAGTGTCGTGACCATCAAGGCAACCAGCGGCAGCGACGGCGGCACCGGCAGCGGAATCATCCTCGACGCCGAGGGCCACGTGCTCACGAACACCCACGTCGTCACGCTCGACGGCAAGGCCGCGAACGCCACCGTGGAAGTCCGGACGAGCGAGGGCAAGGTTTTCGCCGCGAAGGTCGTCGGCACCGATCCGCTCTCCGACCTCGCCGTGATCAAGATTGAGAACCCCTCGGGCCTGGTCCCGGCAACGCTGGGTGACTCGGCCAAGCTGAACGTCGGGGACACCGCCGTCGCCATCGGATCGCCGCTGGGACTCACCGGCACGGTCACAGACGGCATCGTTTCGACCCTGAACCGGACCATCAGCGTGGCGTCCTCGGCCGCGCCGAAGGACGGTGCGGATAACTCCCAGGGCGGGGACCAGGGCTTCCAGTTCGCGCCTCCGGGCGGCGGCCAGACCCCGAGCACCGCTGACCAGGGATCCATCTCGATCAACGTCATCCAGACGGACGCGGCCATCAATCCGGGCAACTCCGGCGGCGCACTGGTGAACACCAAGGGCGAAATCATCGGCGTCAACGTCGCGATCGCGTCCGCCGGCGGCGACTCGGCCACCGGCAGCAGCAGCGGCAACATCGGCGTGGGCTTCAGCATCCCGATCAACAACGCCAAGCGCGTGGCCCAGGAGATCATCAGCAACGGCAAAGCCTCCCACGGGCAGTTCGGCGTGAGCGTGAAGGCCAAGGCTGCAGGCTCGTCCTCCTCCGGGTTCTCGGTGGGCGCGGAGGTCGCGACCGTCGAGTCCGGCTCGGCCGCTGACAAGGCCGGTGTCAAGGTGGGCGACGTCGTGACGAAGTTCCAGAACCTGACCATCAGCGATCCCAACCAGCTGACCGCTGCAGTGCGCGAACAGCCGGCCGGCGCCACGGTCAAGGTCACGGTCCTGCGGGGCGGCCAGCAGAAGGACCTCGACGTTACCCTCGGCACTGCACCCGAACAGTAGAACCCGAACAGTAAAACCAGAGCAGTAAAAGTAGGGCAGTAACAGCACGGTAGGCGGCAACAGGAAGGCCGGGCGGCACCGAACGAGAATCGGTGCCGCCCGGCCTTTCTGCGTGCCGGTCCTCCGCCGAGAGCGCCGGGAGGCAGGAAGCGCCGGGCACGAGCGCTGACACAGGCGTTAACCCGGGCCGCGATGCCGGGCGGCTATATGGTTAGCTAGGAAGAGCCCGGCTACCGGGCGTTCCGTGGCCATGACCCCGCCAGGGGCGGCTAACCACCCGCATGGAAGGCTGCTGTAGACACAGTGGAAGAAACTTTGAAAATCATTGTGCTGGTCAAGCACGTTCCGGATGCGCAGTTCGACCGCCATCTCAGTGGTGAGGCCAACACCGTGGACCGCTCCGAAAGCATCCTGTCCGAGCTGGATGAGTACGCCCTGGAAGCGGCGCTGCAGCTGACCGAGGCCCGCGGCGGAGAAGCGGCCGGCAACAAAGTCATCGCCCTGAGCATGGGGCCGGCCGGGGCCGTCAATGCGGTCAAGAAATCCCTCCAGATCGGCGCCACCGAAGGCGTGCACCTCAGCGACGAGGCCCTCGCCGGTTCCGATGCCGCCGCCACGTCGCTGGCACTGGCCGCCGCGATCCGCCACCTGGGCGCAGACGCCCCGGCGGACCTCATCCTCACCGGCATGGCCTCCACGGACGGCGAGACCTCGCTGGTCCCTGCCCAGCTCGCTGAGCGGCTGGGGCTTCCGCAGGTAACCTTTGCCGCATCGCTGGAGCTCGACGCCGGCAAGCTCACCGCCCGCCGCGACGGCGACACCCATGCGGACACCATTGAGGCTGACCTGCCGGCCGTCGTGTCCGTCACCGACCAGATCAATGATCCCCGGTACCCGAACTTCAAGGGCATCATGGCGGCAAAGAAGAAGAGCATCACCACCTTGAGTCTGGCCGACATCGGCGTCGACGCGGCCCAGGTGGGCACGTCCGGTTCCTGGACCGCCGTCGAGACCGCAGAGGCCCGTCCGCCGCGCACGGCCGGCACCATCATCACCGACGAAGGCGACGCCGGCATCCAGCTGGTCGAGTTCCTGGCCGCCCAGAAGCTGCTCTAAGGGGAATATCCGAACATGGCAAAAGTACTCGTTTTCATCGACAACCCCGGCCAGGCGCTGAAGAAGTCCAGCCTGGAACTGCTCACGATCGCCCGCTCCCTGGGCGAGAGTGTTGCCGCCGTCAACGGCGAACTGCACGACGACGCCGCCTCGGCCCTGGCGGCCTACGGCGCCCAGGCGCTGTACGTCCCCTCCGCGGCGGACCTCGATGACTACCTCGTGGGCCCGAAGGCATCCTTCCTGGCCGCGGCCGTCGGCGCCGCCGGGGCAGACGTGGTCCTGGCCGAGAATTCGGCCGAGGGCAAGGAAATCGCCGCCCGGCTCAGCATCAAGCTCGGCGCCGGCGTCGTCACCGACGTCGTGGCCGTGGACCCGGACGGAACAGCGCACAAATCGGTGCTTGCCGGGTCCTACACCACCACGGCGAGGGCCACGACGCCCGTTGCGGTGCTGACCGTGAAGCCCAACAGCGTCACGCCCGAGCCCGCGGTCACCGCCACGGCGCCGGAAAGCATCACTGTCCAGGTTCCGGCCGACGCCACCGCGGCCGCCGCCCGGGTCACGGCGCGCAGCGAAAAGCCTGCCAGCGGGCGCCCCGACCTGGCCGAGGCGCGGATCGTCGTGGCTGGCGGCCGCGGCGTGGACGGGAACTTCGGCCCGCTGGAGGAACTGGCCGACGCACTGGGCGCGGCCATCGGCGCCTCGCGGGCCGCCACGGACGCCGGCTGGATCGGTCACGACGCGCAGATCGGCCAGACCGGCAAGACTGTCTCGCCGCAGCTCTACATCTCCGCAGGCATTTCCGGCGCCATCCAGCAGAAGGCCGGCATGCAGACCGCGAAGGTGATCGTCGCCGTGAACAAGGACGCCGAATCGCCGGTTTTCGAGATCGCGGACTTCGGCATTGTGGGCGACCTCTTCCAGGTCCTCCCGCAGGCCACCGCGGAAATCAAGAAGCGCAGAGGCTGACTGCATGAGCACCAACGCCGTTCCGGCGCAGAGCCCGTTCGACCCGGAGACCCCCCGGATCGAGCGGGTGCTTTGTTTCACGGCCCACCCTGACGACATCGACTTCGGCGCCGCCGGTACCGTGGCAGCCTGGACGGCCGCCGGAGTCCAGGTCAGCTACTGCATCATGACCGACGGCGACGCCGGCGGCTTTGATCCGGAGCAGCGCGATGAAATCGTGCGGCTGCGCATTGCGGAGCAGGAGCGCGCCGCGGCCCTGGTCGGCGTTACCGACATCCATTACCTGCACCAGCGTGACGGCTACCTCGAACCCTCGCATGAGGTGATGCGCGAGGTGGTGCGCCTGATCCGGCAGCTGAAGCCCGACGTCGTGGTGTCCATGCATCCGGAACGGAACTGGAACCGGATCCAGAAGAGCCACCCGGATCACCTGGCCGTGGGGGAGGCAGTGACCCGCGCCGTGTACCCCGCGCTGGAAAACCCCTTCGCGTACCCCGAACTGGCCGAGTCCGGACTTGGCGCCTACAAGCTGCCCTGGCTGTGGCTCTTTGCCGGGCCGGAGGAGCGCGAAAACCACTTCGTGGACGTCACAGAGCACGTGGACAGCAAGCTGGCCGCCATTCACATCCACGTCAGCCAACACCCCGACGTCGACGCCATGGAGCGCACGGTCCGCGGCCTCATGCTCGGCACGGGGGCCCGCGCCGGACTTCCCGCCGGACGCAGCGCCGAGGCCTTCCAAGTCGTAACGGTGAACGGGAGGGACACCATCGCGGGGTTCTGATGTTGCCGCGATGTAACCCGTGTCATATGCTGGAGTCTGTTTAAATCATATTTATTTTATGGAAGGCAGACTTTGATGGCGAAGACTGCGCAGCACCCCGTAGTGGTAATCATGGGCGTCTCCGGATCCGGCAAATCGACTGTGGCCGGACTCCTGGCCGGCAGGCTGGGCTGGGACCTTGCCGAGGGCGACGACCTCCACCCCGAAGCAAACGTGGCGAAAATGCACGCGGGCCAGCCGCTGACCGACGAGGATCGGTGGCCCTGGCTGGAACGGATTGCCGGCTGGATCCGGGCCCACACCGAAGCCGGAACCCCGGGCGTCGTGACATGTTCGGCGCTGAAGAAGCGCTACCGGGACGTCCTGCGCGGGGAGGGGGTGGTCTTCGTGTTCCTCGAAGGATCACGGGACAAGATTTCTGACCGCCTGGCCTCCCGCCACGGCCACTTCATGCCTCCGGGCCTGCTGGAGTCCCAATTCGAGGCGCTCGAAGCGCCCACTGAAGACGAAAACTTCATTAGCCTGTGTGTCTCCGCACCGCCCGCGGACGAAGCCCAGGAAATCATCACCCGACTTAATCTCGACGCTGCCGACGCCAGGCCCTGAGCCTCCCGCGTTCCGCAGCCATTCAAGGAAACTTTGTGAAACCACTGTTAGCACTGCAGCTGCCTGCTGCGGTTGATGCCGGGTCCGGCGTCAACACCCAACTACTGATCATCGCGGGTCTGGGCATCGCCCTGCTCGTGGTGCTGATCGCCAAATTCAAGTTCCACCCCTTCCTGGCCCTGATTCTCGGGTCCGGGTTCGTCGGCCTCGCCGCTGGGGTGGAACCGGCGAAGGTGATCGCCAACTTCGAAGACGGTGTGGGCGGCGTCCTGAAGGAAGTTGGCCTGCTGGTCGCACTCGGCGCGATGCTGGGCAAGTTGCTTGCTGACTCCGGCGGCGCCAACCGGGTGGTCGACACCCTCCTGGCCAAGGCCACCGGAAACAAGCTGGTCTGGTCCATCACCCTCGTCGCGGTCATCATCGGCCTGCCGATGTTCTTCGAGATCGGGCTCGTCCTGCTGCTGCCGGTGATCGTCCTGGTCACGCAGCGCTCGAAAATGCCGCTCATGCGCATCGCCATCCCGGCGCTGGCCGGCCTGTCCGTGCTGCACGGCCTCGTGCCCCCGCACCCGGGACCGCTGATCGCGATCAGCGCACTCAAAGCTGACCTGGGCACCACGCTGGCCCTCGGCATCCTGGTTGCCATCCCCACGGTGATCATCTGTGGCCCGCTGTTCTCGCGCCTCGCAGCCCGGTGGGTGCCGGTGGGCGCCCCCGCCGTCGCCGGCGGCGTCGACACCGTGCACGGCGCGGACCTGGAGGGTGTCAAGCGGCCACCGAGCTTCCTCGTCACGCTGCTGACCATTCTCTTCCCCGTGGTGCTCATGCTCCTCAGGGCGGTCGTGGACATCATCTGGCCCGACCCCAAGACGGCCCCGGCCATCCGGATGTTCTTCGACTTCGTCGGCCAGCCGCTCGTGGCCATGACCCTGGCGGTCCTGCTGGCGATGGTGACCTTTGGATACGCCGTGGGGCTCAACGGTGCCTTGATCACGAAAAAGATCAGCGCCAGCCTCGGCCCGATCGCCGGGATCCTGCTGATCGTCGGCGCGGGCGGCGGCTTCAAGCAGACGCTCATTGGCGCCGGCGTGGGAGACTCCGTGAAAGCCTGGGCCGAGGGGACTAACATGTCCGTCCTCGTGCTTGGCTTCATCGTGGCTGTTGCCCTGCGCCTGGCAACCGGCTCGGCCACGGTCGCGACCGTGACGGCCGCCGGCATCGTGGCGCCGCTGGCCAGCTCGCTGACGCCGACGCACGCCGCCCTGCTGGCCCTGGTCATCGGCGCCGGTTCACTGTTCTTCTCGCACGTGAACGACGCCGGCTTCTGGCTGGTCAAGGAGCTGTTCGGCTTGACCGTGGGCCAGACGTTCAAGACCTGGTCCGTCATGGAGACGCTGATCTCCGTGGTGAGCTTCGGCCTGCTCATGCTGCTCTCGCTGGTCATTTAGCTGTGCGCGTGATTTAGCTGTGCACGTGACTTAACTGGGCAGGTGTTTGCTGCCCAGGCGTGTGCTGCCCAGGCGTGTGCTGCGTCAAACGCGAGAAAGCCGCCCGGGCCCTGAGTCCTTCTACGGAAGGAGCCAAGGCCCGGGCGGCTTTGTCATACCGGGGATCCCGGTGTACTGCGGTCCGGGTATCCCGCTGGACTGTTAGGCGTTCAGCGGTGCTGCGGCGACGGTCGGCAGGGTTGGCGAGGCGGATCCGCCTTCGGGTTCCACGGTGATGCCCAGGGCGGCGGCGGAGCCGATGCCCTTGACCACCGCGGGCTTGGCCAGGGCCTTGGCGTCCATGAGGCCCTGCGAAATCGGTGCCGAGCCGTCCTTGGGGATCAGCCACATCTGGTAGACCTTGCCCGCCGGCGGAGCCGGGACGCCGTTCATTTTGACGACGGCGGCGTCCCTGGACGGGGAAATCGACACGGTGGCCGTGCCGCCTCCACTGACCTGAACGGTGGCCTGGCGGACGTCACTGGCCTGCATCACCTGGTTCAATGGATCGTTCTGGTTGGCCACGTACGCGCCCACCCCTACGCCGCCCAGGGCGATCACCGCTGCAGCGGCGATGCCGACGAGCCAGTTCCGCATACCCTGCGGGCGGCGGCGGTCTTCCCTGCGCTTGCGGGCGGCACCGAGTTCGTCGGTGGCGGGCACTGCGGAGCTGTCGCCAACCGGATGCGGCATCACGGGCGCGGTCCCTGGTCCCGTGCCGGGCAGCGGTACGACGACGGGTGACTGCAGTGACGTCTGCGCCGGCAAGGATGACATGATCCGGTCCAGCAGCGCGGGCGGAGGTTCTTCCTCGGCGGTGAAGCTGGCGGCCAGGGTCTCCCGGGCCTGCCGGACGCGCTCGTTGAAGGCATCCTGGTCTGCTGCCGGTGCGGCGGCAAGGAATTGCTCGATCGCGGCGCGTTCGGCGTCGTCCACAGCATTGAGGGCGTACACCTCGGCAAGGTCCAGAAGGCGGCCGGAAGCCAGATCGGTGGCGATCTCTGCGGTGAAGCCGCCGGGCAGGCGGCTGTTGTCATGTGGATTCATGTTGGTCAATTCAGCTCACCCCCAAGCAGGTCTTCAGTCGGATTAGTCCATCGCGGATGCGGGACTTGACGGTGGGAACCGCGGCGTTCAGCCGCTCGGCCACTTCCCGGTAAGTGAGGCCGCCGTAGTAGGCCAGCCGCACGGACTCCTGTTGCGTCTCGGTGAGGGTCTCCAGGCACCGGACCACGGCCTCGGCCTCGAGCCGGCTGCCGACCTCGTCCGAGACGGAGTCGTGGTCGATTTCCTGGCTGCTGGCGCCGTACTTGGCTTCGCGGTCAGTGGCGGACTGCGAGGAGCGGACCTTGTCAACGGCGCGGCGGTGCGAGATCGTCATGAGCCAGGCGAGCGGGCTGCCGGCCGCGGGATTGAACTTGGCAGCGTTCTGCCAGACCTGCAGGAAGACTTCCTGCGTGGTGTCCTCACTGAGCTCGGTATCGATCAGGACCCGGCGTGCCATGCCGAATACCCGCCTCGAAGTGAGGCCGTAAAATTCCGCGAACGCTGCCTGGTCGCCCCGGGCAATCAGTTCCAGCAGGCTGCCGAGCCGGCCGTTGATGTCAGCTGAGGTACCCGCGGGTGCGGCGGCCCCGGGGTTCGGGGCATTCGGAGTATCCATCACCCCCAAGCATAAGGCGCCAAGCGGTGGGCGCGAGCCAGGCCGTGCGTCACGCGGCGAGGGGCCGGCTCCGGTTTCCCGGGGAGGGCGCCTATCTGCCGGGGCTCTCTCCAGATGTACTGTTCTCACCCGCCTCTCCCCGCTCCCGTCCGCTCTGTCCCCAAAAAACCTGTCCCCACAAACGCGTACCCAAAAACGTGTTGAGTTGACGGCTCCTTGTGCCCGCCTTCAGAAGTGATTCGGCGCAGCCGGGGACCCGGATGGGCCGGCCTGAAGGATTCTTTTCGCCGCGACTCCTGGCCCGGGCTGCCGCGGGTCCTGCGGGCTCTTCGCGGCGGAACCGCTACAGCTTGGCGCCCGCGAACCCGTTCTGGCGCCACGCCTCATAGACAGCGATGGACGCCGCGTTGGCCAGGTTCAGCGAGCGGAGCGCAGGGAGCATCGGCAGGCGTACCCGGGACGTCACCCGCGGACTGTGCTTGATGTCCTCGGGCAAGCCCACGGACTCGGGACCAAACAGGAGGACGTCGCCGGCGCGGTAGCGGATGTCGGTGTACGTCGTTTCGCCGTCGGAGGTGAAGGCGAAGACCCGCTCCGGCTGCAGCGCGGCCCAGGCCGCGTCGATGTCAGGATGGACGGTCACGACGGCGAGGTCGTGGTAGTCCAGGCCGGCCCGGCGCAGCTTGGCGTCGGAAAAATCAAAGCCCAGGGGCTCCACCAGATGCAGTTCGGCGCCCGTGATGGCTGCCAGCCTGATGGCGTTTCCGGTATTGCCAGGGATTTCGGGGGTGTGGAAGAGGATGCGGAACACCTTTCCATCCTAGCGAGCCGCCGGCTAGTGCATTCCACCCAGCAGCCGCGCCAGCACGGGCACGTTGACTGTGTTGGGGGCCGGTCCCGAGCTGAGGAACTGCTTGAGGCCGCGGGCCAGTCCCGCGGCGTTGACCACCTCGACAAGCCCCGAACCCTCCCCGTACCGGCCGCCCTGGCCCCCGGGGGTACGCCGGTGCCGGTCGATCACGGGCTGGTGCAGGTTGCCGTCCGTGCTGTGGACGACGATCCAGCCCGTGACATTGAGCTCGGGAAAAATGTCCTGCATCCGGCGCACCACGTGGGCCAGCTGGGGCGGGGCGACGGATCGTCCGCCGTGGGTCAGCGTGCTGCCGTTCCACGCGTAGGCGCCCGGCGGCAGCAGCATGGACCCGATGATCGCGAGCCGGTACCCGGCAAGGACGGCGTGGTCGATGTGGCTGTTGTCCGCCGGGGACTGCAGCCCGTTGACCAGGCGTGCCGCCGGAATGGCGTCCAATATCTGCCTGCTGATCAGCTGCACGGTGCGCATCTCGCGCTGGATGCGCGCTTCGGCCCCGAAGATCCCGCGCTTTCGGGGCATGCCGTGGACCTGCTGCCGCGCCACGCCGGCGGGAATCAGCGGCACCGCGGTCCCCGCGTCAAACTGCTCGAACGGGGGAACATAGACGGGCGGGTCCGCCGCCGTATTCCGCGGCGTGTTCGGGCGGCGCACGTTGGCCGAGGCCCGGCTGCCCGCGGCCGGGGCGTCGAAGTGGGCGCCCTCGTCGCCGGCGGGAGGCGAATATGCGCTGCCATAGGAACGGTCATAGTCCGCCCGGCGCTTTGAATCGATAAGCGTCTCGTAGGCGAGCGTGACGCGCCGGAAGGCAGCAGGATCGCCGCCGTGATCCGGGTGGGCGAGCCGGGCGGCCTTGCGGTACGCCACTTTGATGTCCTTCTCCGTCGCCGTCACGGGGATCCCGAGGACCTGGTAATGCGAGCTGCTGCCCTGCGTCAAACAGAGATCCTTTTCATCGGTGGTGCCGGCGTTGGGGACGCCGGACCGTTCGCGGGCGCCCGGCGTGCCCAGTTTAACCGGCTGGAGGAATAACGAGCGCACTCACCGGGATGGTTCCCGGCCGCTGGCATAATTGCGCGCATGATGATCGCCTCCGCTGTCAACCCGAGCGCATCCTTTGGCCGGGCGCGGCATGCCGGGAAGGAAGCGGCAGCGCACTTCCGGATGGCCGGGGCCGATGTCCTGCTGCTGTGCGCGGACCTCTATTCAGCCCTGGCGCAGGCGGTCGAGGGAGCGCTGGAATCGGGTGGGGACGCCCTGGTGGTGGTGGTGGGCGGCGACGGCATGGTCCACCTCGGGCTCAACGCGCTCGCCGGTGCGGGGCAAAATCCGGTACCAGCTCGCCATGCTTCGCGAGCTGGCCTCGTTCCGGGCCATCGACTACACAGTTACGGCCGACGGCGAGCGGTGGCGGCAGGCGGCGATGCTGATTTCCGTCGCCAACGGCCAGTCGATCGGTGGCGGGATGAAGATCGCTCCGGACACGGCCCTTGATGACGGCCACCTGGACCTGTTCATTGTCAGCCGGTTGTCCCGGGCCGGGCTGCTGGCCGTGTTCCCCAAGGTCTTTTCCGGCAAGCACGTGGGCCACCCCGCCGTGCATATTCGCCGGGTCCGAACGGTGGAACTCTCGGCCGGCAACATCGTGGCCTACGCCGACGGCGAGCGGATCGGGGCGCTCCCGATGACCATCGAGGTCGTTCCGCGCGCCGTCGGTATTTTGGCGTAGCGGCCGGGCCCGGCTGCCCGGCGCAGAGGCCCGCCGCAGCTGCCTACGCGGACCTGCGCGGGGACAGCCTGTTCAGGGCCAGGGCGCCCACGAGCAGCCCGAAGTCACGCAGGGCGACGTCGTAGAAGCTGCCGAGGACGATCAGGTTGATGATGATGCCCAGCAGCCAGACGGCCACGAGCGCCGACCCGAAGCGCGGACGCACCGCCACCATCACGCCGGCGAGGATTTCCACCACGCCAACGATGTACATGATGGTCTGGGCCGGAAGCGGGACCACCGATGTCGCCACAGGGGCCAGATACATGGTCCAGTCGGTCAGCAGGTTCGTGAACTTGTCCAGGCCGAACAGGATCGGCGCCACCGTGAAGACGGTCCGCAGCAACAGGAAGGCCTGGCGGTGCGGGTCCGCCTTGAGCTGCTGGGCCGAAGTGGTGAGGACTGGGGAAGCTTTCATGGCAGGCTCCTTCTAAAAATTGATATCTCGATTTTAGAACGCTGCCGGAGGATTAAGCAATGATTCTTGTTTTTAGAGATATTCTTGGTTCATGACCAAACTTCCGTGGAACCACCGGCTTGCGGCCGTCGCGTCCCTGGGCGACGAGACCCGCAGGAGGCTGTTCGACTTCGTCACCTCAGCGGCAGGCGCCGTCGGCCGGGACGACGCCGCCAAGGCTGTGGGCCTGGCACGGAGCACGGCCTCGTTCCATCTGGACCGGCTGGTGAAAGACGGGCTGCTGGCCGTGGAGTTCCGCAAGCTCGGAGGGCGCGAGGGCCCCGGTTCCGGCCGGCCCGCCAAGCTGTACCGGGCCGCCGTGGACGAGGTGGCGGCCTCCGTCCCGGACCGCCACTATGACCTCGCCGCGGAATTGCTGGTTTCGGCCATCGAGGCTGCAAGCAGCGACGGCGGGTCTGCGCGGGAAGCCCTGCTGCGGGCCGCCCGCGCCAAGGGGCACTCGGCGGGTGAAGAGGCAACGCGGGCAACCGGGCGCGAACCGGTGGATGCCGCCCCTGCCACCCGAGGCGCAGTGGCGCCGGAAACTGCCGTCGGCCATGGCGGCGCCACCCCATTCGCCGACTTCCTGGCCGGGCAGGGCTACTGCCCGGCAGGCGACGGCGCCGGGGGACTGGTGCTGTTGAACTGCCCGTTCCACCGCCTCGCCGCCGGCCACGCGGACGTGGTCTGCGCCATGAACGGGGCCTTCCTCGGCGGGGCCTCTGCAGCCCTGGGGATCGACCCGGGACGGGTGGAGGCGCTGGCAATCGAGGATCTCAGGGAGCAGGGGAGCGCACAGCCCGGGCAGTGCTGTGCCCGGATTCTTCCATCGTGACAGATGGCTTGCCCCTGGTTCCGGTCAGCAGGACCCCGGCGACCACCATGAGGCCGCCGGCGATCTGGACGAGGCTGAGCGGCGTCCCCAACATCACGGTAATGATGGCCGTGAAGACAACCATCAAGTTGAGGTAGTTTCCCGCCGTTCCCGGCGGCGTGGTCTTCAGCGCCAGGTTCCAGAGGAGATAGGAACCCAGGGAGGGGAACAGGGCGATGTACGCCAGGGACCAGCCTTCGGCCGCGGTGTCGGGGAACCGGACGTTCAGGGCGACGGCGAAGGGCGCCAGTATCATGACGGCAATCACCACCTGCACGGCGGTGGCCGAGATGGCCGGCGCATCCAGGCGGCGGCCAATGATTGTGTAAAAGCCCCAGACGAGGATCGCACCGGTCATCATGAGCTCGCCGGTGTTGATGGAGAGGCTGAACACTCGTGCCAGGTCACCCCGGGTCAGCACGAGCAGCACACCCAGCAGGCCAAGGCAGATGCCGAGCCAGCCCAGTCGTGTGGTCCGCTCACCCAGCAGGACAACCGCCATCACCACGATCAGGGCCGGGTTCGCGGCCGTAATGAGGGACGCGTTCATCGCGGACGTGTACCCGAGCGCGCCGTAGAGCAGCAGCGTGTAGCCGATCATGCCCAGGACGCTCAGCAGGAGGAGCGCGGGCCAGCGGCGCAGTACCGCGCGCCAGTCCGGCTTCTCGACAAAGTGGGCCAGGAGCAGCAGCGGCACGGCGGCCAGGGTCCAGCGCCAGAAGGTGAGCTCCAGGGGCATCATTGAGGCGGCCGCGGCCTGTCCGACGACGAAATTGCCGGACCAGAACAAGGTGGCCAACACCAGATAAAGGGACGCTTTCACCGCCTGAATCTACACCAGCCCGGTGCCCTCCCGTGCGGCCTTCCCGCCGCCCCCCGCCCGGCGCCTCCGCCCAACGCCGCCGCAGGGGCACGGCAACGGCGCCTGCAGGGCCCGCAGGTAGAATTGGCCTGTGCCTGTATACCTCGACCATGCCGCCACCACCACCCTCGCCCCGGAGGCGCTGGCTGCGCTGACGCGCGAGTTGGCCCGGACCGGCAACCCGTCCTCGCTGCACGGATCGGGCCGCCGTGCCCGGCGCTCCGTGGAGGACGCCAGGGAAGTTCTGGCGGCGGCCGCGGGCGCACACCCCTCGGAAGTCATCTTCACCTCGGGCGGGACCGAGGCGGACAACCTTGCGGTCAAGGGCCTGTACTGGGCCCGCCGCGCCGAGGACCCTGCGCGCACGCGCATCCTGTGTTCCGCCGTCGAGCACCACGCGGTGCTGGACACCGTCGAATGGCTCGAACGGCATGAGGGCGCCGAGGTTTGCTGGCTCCCGGTGGACGCCGCGGGCGTCGTGGACCTCGCCGTGCTTGAGGCCGAGCTGTCCCGCGACCCGGAAACGATCGCGCTGGTGACCGTTATGTGGGCCAACAACGAGGTCGGCACCATCCAGCCGATCGCCCGGGCCGTGGAGCTGGCACACGCCGCCGGCGTGCCCGTCCACTCCGACGCCGTCCAGGCGTTCGGATCGGTGCCCGTGGACTTCCGCGCGGTTGGCCTCGACGCCATGTCCGTCTCAGGGCACAAGATCGGCGGACCGGTCGGCGTCGGCGCGCTCATCCTGGGCCGCACCGTCAAGCTGACCCCCGTCCAGCACGGCGGCGGGCAGGAACGTGACGTCCGCTCCGGGACCCTGGACACGGCGTCGATCGCCGCGTTTGCTGCAGCCGCCGAGGCCGTCACGGCGAAGCTCCCCGAGGAGGCCGCCAGGATCGCGGACCTTCGGGACCGCCTGATCGTGGGCGCCCTCGAGGCCGTGCCCGAGGCAGTGCTGCGGGGCGCCCCGGGCCCCGGACGGCTGCCTGGCAACGCGCATTTCACCTTCCCCGGCTGCGAGGGAGACTCGCTGCTGTTCCTGCTGGACCTTGCCGGCGTCGAATCCTCCACCGGCTCCGCCTGCACTGCGGGTGTTCCGAGGCCCTCCCACGTGCTGCTGGCCATGGGCCTGGATGAGGACACGGCAAGGGGTGCCCAGCGTTTTAGCCTCGGGCATTCCTCGACCGGCGCCGACGTCGATGCCCTGCTTGCCGCGCTGCCGGGCGCCTATGCGCGGGCCCGCCAGGCAGGCATGGCTGGTCATGAATCCAGCATCCAGACCGCGGGAACCGTCGCCCGTGAATCTGCGCGGCAGGCGTCCGCCAGGAGCTGATCCAGGAGCTAATCCAGGAGCTGCTCCAGCGGGGTCGAGGAGTCCGCGAGCAGTTCCGGGCTGACGGCTGTGCGGGCGCTGATGAGTGCCTTGATCGCCTTTTGCGGCTTGGCGGTGCGGGGCCAGTTGACGTTCATCCCGGCGACCACCCGGCCCTCGCGCTGCCAGAAGGCCAGGAACTGCCGGTCCGCCAGCGAGCCGCGGATGACCGGTGCCCCGGCAACGAGCGACGGGAAGCCTGAGTACTCCATGCTGACCTCGTACTGGTCTGTGTAGAAGTACGGAATGGTTTCCAGTGCGGCATCCAGGCCAAGCATGGCCCGGCCGGCGACTTTGCCGCCGTTGAGGGCATTGGACCAGTGCTCGCTGCGGTGGTGCTCGCCGGTGAACGGGTGCAGGGCGTTGGCGACGTCGCCGGCGGCGAAGATTCCGGGCGCCGAGGTCCGCAACGAGGCGTCGGTGATGATGCCGTTGCGGATTCCGATGCCGGCCGCCTCGGCAAGCCCCACTTCGGGCACCACGCCCACCGCGATGACCACAAGGTCCGCCGGGAGGACCTCGCCGGTGTCGGTCCGGACTCCGGTGACCCGTCCGGACGTGCCCGTGATTTCCGCGGCCGAGGCCGGCAGCAGGAACCGGACGCCGTTGGCCTCGTGCAGGGAGCGGAAGAAGCCGCCCAGTTCGGGGCCGATCGCCGCGGCCAGCGGCACCTCTTCCAGCCCCAGCAGGGTGACGGTGTTGCCGTAGCTGCTGGCGGCCGCGGCGAGTTCCATCCCGATCCATCCGGACCCGACCATGACCACATTCAGGCCGCCATCGGCGAGGCGCCCGCGCAGGCGGCGGCTGTCCTCCACCGTCCGGAACGTGCTGACGCCGTCGAGCCCGCTGCCGGACAAGCTGCCGGACTGGCTGCCGGGCAGGGTGATGGCCCTCGGACGTGCTCCCGTGGCGAGCAGCAGGGAGGCGTACTCCAGCCGCCGGCCGTCGGCCAGAACCACGGTCCGGCCGGCCGGGTCCAGATCCGTGACCCGGACGCCGAGCTGGAGGTCGACGTCGTTCTCCGCGTACCAGTCCTCAGGTACCACCGGGAGGGCGTCCTCGCCGGCCTTGCCCAGCAGGTACTCCTTGGACAGCGGCGGCCGCAGGTATGGCGTGTGGGATTCGGCGGCGAGCACGGCGATGCGCCCCGAGAAGCCCTCGGTGCGCAGCGTCTTGGCGGCGGTGGCGCCCGCGAGGCCGCCGCCCACGATCACGATGTCGTCAATGGCCATGGTCTGCTCGATTCCGCTTCTGCGCGCTTCAGTTTTTAAGACTGCTTCTGTTTCTAAAACCGCTTCTGTTCTAAAACTACTTGCTCTGACGCTAGAAGCGGGAAGCTGTGCCGTCAAGGCTTTTGGGAGAGGATTCGGCGTGGCGATAGAATGGCGTGGCAGGCATTGTGTTATCTCCGCGGACCCATCAGTGAAATTGGCGCAGCAGTCAGTGACTGCAGCGGTCAGCGGCCCGGTAGCTGCGACGTACCTGCGACCCCCTGAACCCTAAAGAAAGTCAGCATGCGAGTTCTTGCAGCCATGAGCGGCGGCGTTGATTCCGCCGTTGCCGCCGCCCGCGCCGTCGAGGCGGGGCACGACGTCGTCGGCGTCCACCTCGCGCTGTCCAGGATGCCGGGCACCCTGCGGACCGGCAGCCGCGGCTGCTGCACGATCGAGGACTCCCGTGACGCCTGGCGCGCCTGCGACATCCTCGGGATCCCGTACTACGTGTGGGACTTCTCGGAACGCTTCAAGGAAGATGTGGTCCAGGACTTCATCGATGAATACGCCGCCGGGCGCACCCCCAACCCGTGCATGCGCTGCAACGAGCGCATCAAGTTCGCCGCGCTGCTGGAAAAGGCGATCGCGCTGGGCTTCGACGCCGTGTGTACCGGCCACTACGCCAAGGTCATCACCGACGCCGACGGAAATCCCGAGCTGCACCGCGCCGCCGACTGGGCCAAGGACCAGAGCTACGTGCTGGGCGTGCTCACCCACGAGCAGCTCAAGCACTCCATGTTTCCGCTCGCGGAAACGCCGTCCAAGGCCGAGGTCCGCGCAGAAGCGGAGCGCCGCGGGCTCTCTGTGGCCAACAAGCCGGACAGCCACGACATCTGCTTCATCCCCGACGGCGACACCGCAGGCTGGCTTGCCGAGAAGATCGACATGACCACCGGTGACATCGTGGACGAGTCCGGCGCGAAGGTCGGCGAGCACCCGGGCGCCAACGCGTTCACCGTGGGCCAGCGCCGTGGGCTCAAGCTAGGCACGCCGGCCGCGGACGGCAAGCCGCGGTTCGTGCTCGAGATCCGGCCCAAGGAAAACAAGGTGGTGGTGGGCCCGGAGGCGCTGCTCGCCATCGACGAGATCCGCGGCATCAAAGTGTCCTGGGCGGGGCTGCCCATCGCCGAGGTCGCCACCTGCGCGGAGTTCGACTGCTACGCCCAGGTCCGTGCCCACGGCGACCCGGTTCCCGCCCGCGCGCACATGGCCGGTGACGAGCTCGTGGTCACCCTCGCCGAGCCGCTGCGCGGCGTGGCCCCGGGCCAGACTGTGGTGCTCTACCAGGGCAGCCGCGTGCTGGGCCAGGCCACGATCGATGCCGCTCGCTCGCTGCAGCGGGCCGCGCTCTAGGCGCCCGCAACACCGAATCCCGCACAACGAATCCGCGAAGGGTCCCGCCGCATGGCGGGGCCCTTCGTCGTCTGTAGACCGAAGATCCGGGCGGAATCCTGAAGAAAATGAGAGAAACCTTCGAATCGTGTAAATTTTGTGTCTCAACTCACAAAATTCAACGATTCACCGAATGGTTGTCTGGTTGAATCTAGGAACCAACAAGCGTGCCGCCCGGCGAGTCACTCATTTCGCTTCGGGCTGCGCTAGAACGCATCGAACAGAAAGTTCACAGATGGCAATGAACAAAAAGGCCTGGCAGAGCGTTATCGCGCTGGCCGGGGTTTCCGCCTTTGCACTGACGGCCTGCACTGGGCCGACCGGGGGCGCTGGCGGGTCATCAGCCGCAGCAAGCGGTCCGATCGCCTACGGCACCACGGACAAGGTCACCGCCTTGGACCCGGCGGGCTCGTACGATAACGGTTCGTTCATGGTGATGAACCAGATCTACTCCTTCCTGCTCAACTCCAAGCCGGGCAGCGCCGAGCCCGTTCCGGACCTGGCAGAGTCGGCGTCCTTCACCTCGCCGACCGAGTACACGGTCAAGCTCAAGCCGGGACTGAAGTGGGCCAACGGCCACACGCTCGACTCCAAGGACGTCAAGTTCTCCTTCGACCGGCAGACCAAGATCAACGATCCCGCCGGTCCCGCCAGCCTGCTGACCAACATCGAAAGCGTCACCGCTCCCGATGCCAACACTGTCGTCTTCAAACTGAAGCTGGCCAACGACCAGACCTTCGCGCAGATCCTCAGCAGCCCCGCCGCGCCGATCGTGGACGATGAAGTCTTCCCGGCCGACAAACTGCTTGACGACGACTCGATCGTCAAAGCCAAGGCCTTCTACGGCCAGTACGTCATCGACACGTACAAGAAGAACGAGTTGATCAGCTTCAAGGCGAACCCTGACTACCAGGGAGTCCTCGGCAAGCCGGCCAACGACGCCGCCACGATCAAGTACTACGCCGATCCCACCAACATGAAGCTGGACATCCAGCAGGGCAACATCGACGTCGCAAACCGCAGCCTCAGCGCCACCGACGTCGATGACCTGAAGAAGGACTCCAAGGTCAAGGTCAACGTGGGTCCCGGCGGCGAAATCCGCTACATCACGTTCAACTTTGACACCATGCCCTTCGGTGCGAAGACGCCGGAGGCCGATCCGGCCAAGGCCACCGCCGTCCGCCAGGCCATCGCCAACCTCGTTGACCGCCAGGCCATCGCTGACCAGGTCTACAAGGGCACCTACCTGCCCCTGTACTCCAACGTTCCCAACGGCTTCCTCGGCGCCAACGAATCGTTCAAGGACGCATACGGCGACGCCGGCAAGCCCAGCCTGGACAAGGCCAAGAAGGTCCTGGCCGACGCCGGCGTGACGACGCCTGTGTCGATGAACCTGCAGTACAACCCGGACCACTACGGCAAGTCCTCCGGCGATGAGTACGCCATGATCAAGGACCAACTGGAGAAGTCCGGTCTGTTCAAGGTCAACCTGCAGTCCACGGAATGGGTCACGTACAGCAAGGCCAGCCGGGCTGACGAATACCCCCTGTTCCAGTTCGGCTGGTTCCCGGACTTCAGCGACGCCGACAACTACCTGACGCCGTTCTTCCCGGAGGGCGGCTTCCTGAAGAACCACTACAACAACCCTACGGTCAACGACCTGATCAGCAAGCAGCTCACGACCGCCGACAAGACTGAGCGCGAGGCCACGATCAAGGATGCGCAGAATGCCCTCGCCAAGGACATCTCCACGCTTCCGTTGCTCCAGGGCGCGCAGATTGCCATTTCCGGCAGCGGCGTCAAGGGTGTCGATACCACCCTCGATGCCTCCTTCAAGTTCCGTTTGGGAACTGTTTCCAAGTAGGGCTGCAACCCTGCTGTCCTGACCAGCCTGCGAGGCGGGGCGCCCTCGAGGCGCCCCGCCTTTGCTGGTCATTGCCGCACCTTGCGGTTCACGCGGCCGGCCCATGGCCGCGAAAGCACAATTTTAGGTACCAATGACAACATTGACAGAGGCGCCGCTTAACGACGCCGACGGACTCCTTCCGTCCAAGAAAAAATCCTCGGGTGGGGGCTTGGGGACGTACATCCTGGTCCGGTTCTTCCTGATCATTCCGACCATTTTCATCCTGGTGACTTTGGTCTTTTTCCTGATGCGGGTCATCGGCGACCCCATCACCGCCGCCCAGGGCGGCAGGCTTCCGCCGGAGGCGCTTGCCCAGCGCATCCACGAAGCCGGCTACGACCGTCCGATCTTCGTGCAGTACTTTGAATACGTTGGCCAGTTGGCGACCGGCAACTTCGGCACCACCATCACCGACCGCCGCCCTGTGGTCGAAATGGTCGTCACGTTTGGCGTGGCAACGCTGGAACTGGCCATCAACGCCCTCATCGTGGCGCTGCTGGTCGGCATCCCGCTCGGGCTCATCGCCGCCTACAAGCGCGACAAGGCGCCCGACGCCTTCCTGCGGTTCTTCGCCATCCTCTGCTACGCCACCCCGGTGTTCTTCGCCGGCCTGCTGATGAAGCTGACGTTCTCCGTGGGGCTCGGCTGGTTCCCCGTGGCAGGCCGGGCCTCCACCAGAACGGAACTGGCCATGGGAAGCCTGGCCGCACCGACCGGGATCTACTGGCTGGATGCGCTGCGCAGCGGCAACATGGCTGCGTTCGGCGACGTCGCGTCCCATTCAGTCCTCCCGGCAGTAACCCTCGGGCTGCTGACGGCAGGGGTCTTCCTGCGGCTGGTCCGGACCAACGTCATCGGCACGCTGGGCAAGGACTATGTTGAGGCCGGAAGGTCCCGCGGTGTCAGCAACTTCCGGCTCGTGACCAAGCATGCCTACAAGCCTGCCCTGATTCCGATCATCACAGTCATGGGTCTGCAGATTGCCCTCCTGCTGGGCGGCGCCGTCCTTACGGAGTCCACGTTTGAGTGGAAGGGCCTCGGCTACCAGCTGGTGCAGTACCTGAACGCCCGTGACTTCGTCGCCGTCCAGGGCATCGTTGTACTGCTGGCGGTCATTGTTGCCGTCACGAACTTCATCGTGGACGTCGCCGCCGCCCTGATCGACCCGCGAGTGAGGTACTAGCCATGAACGCAACCAAAGTAAGCGGGCGCAAGCAGCCCTTCTTCTACCGGCTGCCGGTGGTTTCGCATTTCCGGACGAGCGTCGGGCTGCAGCGCGGCATGCTCGTCACCGGCCTGGTGCTCACTGTCGGCTTCCTGCTGACGGCCGTGTTTGCGCCGTGGATCGCGCCCTACGGCTTTGCCCAGCTCAGCGACGCCGCCGGTCCCTTCCCGACCCAGCAGCCCCCCAGCCCGGCCCACATCTGGGGCACCACGGTGGGCGGCTATGACGTCTTTTCCCGGGTGATCTGGGGTGCCCAGACGGCCGCGGTGGTCATCATCGTCGCCGTGGCCATGTCGATCTTCCTGGGCGTTGCCCTAGGCCTCCTCAGCGGCTACTTCGGCGGCTGGCTGGACCGGATGCTGGTGGTGATCGCCGATGCGATCTACGCTTTCCCGTCGCTCCTGCTGGCCATCGTGATGTCCATTGTCATCAGCCACGGCCAGTCCAGTTTCTGGGGCGGCATCGTTGCCTGCTCCATCTCCATCTCCGTGGTCTTCGTCCCGCAGTACTTCCGCGTGATCCGTGCAGAGACCATCCGTCTGAAGGCGGAGCCTTACGTCGAATCAGCCAAGGTGGTGGGTGCTTCAAGCACCCGCATCATGGGCCGCCACATCTTCAAGAACGCAACCCGCACGCTGCCGCTGATTTTCACGCTGAATGCTTCCGAAGCGATCCTGACGCTGGCGGGGCTGGGCTTCCTGGGCTTCGGCATCGAACCGACCTCCGCCGCAGAGTGGGGCTTCGACCTCAACAAGGCCATTGCCGACGCCTCCTCGGGCATCTGGTGGACAGGCGTCTACCCCGGTACAGCGATCGTCCTGACCGTCCTTGGGCTGACCCTCGTCGGTGAGAGCATCAACGACCTCAACGATCCCCGACTGCGGGGCCGCAAGAAGGCTGTGGCAGGCAAGGGCGGACCCGATTCCTCCGCCGGTGCCCAGGCCGCCCTTGAAGCAGAATCGAGAGTCCTATGACCACAAATATCGACAAGCACGGCAACGACGCCGGCCCCGTCCTGGACATCGACAGCCTTAAAGTCACGTTCGCCACCGACGCCGGGGATGTCTACGCCGTCAAAGACGTCAGCCTCGAGGTCAACCCGGGCGAGGTTGTCGCCATTGTCGGCGAATCGGGATCCGGCAAGACCGTGACAGCCAAGACCATCCTGGGCCTGCTGCCGGAAACGGCGACCAGCCAGGGCGCAGTCCTGATCAACGGCAACAACGTCATCAGCGTCAGCGAGGCCAAGCTGCGGGAGATCCGGGGCCGTGACGTGGCCATGGTGTTCCAGGAACCATCCACCGCCCTTAACCCGGTCTTTACGGTGGGCTGGCAGATTGCCGAAGGCATCCGCGCGCACGCCGGCACCGGCGGCGGCAAGGTCTCGGCCAAGGACGCCAAGGCGCGGGCCATCGAAGCGCTCCGCAAAGTGGGCATCCCGGACCCGGACACGCGGGTCAACTACTACCCACACCAGTTTTCGGGCGGACAGAAGCAGCGCGTCGTCATTGCCGCCGCGCTTGCCCTGAACCCCGGGCTCATCGTGGCGGACGAGCCGACCACCGCCCTGGACGTCACCGTCCAGGCGGAGATACTTGAACTGCTCCGGGACCTGCGCGACAACTACGGCACATCCATCGTGCTGATCACGCACAATATGGGCGTGGTCGCGGACCTCGCCGACCGCGTGGTGGTCATGTACCAGGGTGACGTCGTGGAGGAGGCGCCCTCTCGGGTGCTGTTCGCCCAGCCCAAGGAGGACTACACCAAGAAACTCCTCGCCGCCGTCCCGCACCTGGGCCGCAACTCCGCTTCCGTTGGCATGGTGGAGCGCGCCCACCAGGGCGGCAAAGTTCTGGTCGAAGCAAAGAACCTGACCATCGAGTACCCGGGACGGCTGGGCAGTCCGGCCTTCAAGGCCGTCGACGGCGTCAGCTTCACAGTGTCCGAAGGCGAAGTCTTCGGCCTGGTAGGGGAGTCGGGTTCCGGCAAGACCACCATTGGCCGGGCTATCGCCGGCCTCAACCGGACCACGGGCGGCAGCCTGAACGTGCTGGGCTACGAAATGCTGAACTTCAAGGAGCGCACCTTCAAGCCGCTCCGCAAGGAGATCGGCTTCGTGTTCCAGGACCCTGCGGCCTCGTTCAACCCCCAGTTGACCATCGGCGACTGTGTGGCGGAACCGCTCATCATCCACTCCAACCCGACCCCGGCCGAGGCGCGCAAGCGCGTCGGCGAGCTGCTCGAGTCTGTGCAGCTGCCGGCGTCGTACGCTGACCGTTTCCCGCACGAACTCTCCGGCGGGCAGCGCCAGCGCGCTTCGCTTGCCCGGGCGCTCATCCTGAACCCGAAGCTGCTCATCGCCGATGAGCCGACCTCGGCCCTGGACGTGTCCGTGCAGGCCGTGGTGCTGGAGCTGTTCAAGGAGATCCAGCAGGAGTTCGGCTTCGCGGCGCTGTTCATCAGCCACGACCTCGCCGTGGTGGACATGCTCTCCCACTGGGTCGGCGTGCTCTACAAGGGCAAGATGGTGGAGCAGGGCCTGGGCAACCAGGTGATGGGCAACCCGCAGCACGACTACACGAAGAAACTCATCGCATCCTTGCCCGTTCCGGATCCCGATGAGCAGGCCAGGCGCCGCGAGGCGTTCCGGGCCGTGCTTCACAGCTAGGCACACTGTCCCTTGGTGTGCAGGACATGCCCGCCGTTCACAATGAACGGCGGGCATGTCCCTTTTGGGCATCCGGCCGGGCCCCTGCAACGGTGCTTAACAGCGGAAGGCATTAGCCGCCGTGCCCCTAGACTGGATCAATGACCGAGCAGAACCTCAATCTTCCCGAAACCGATTCCTACGACCCGGCGGCAAGTTCCCTGGCCGGTTCCGTGGACCCCGCGGTGATGGCGGAGCTGTTGTCGATCCGCTCCAGCATCGACAACATCGATGCCACCCTCGTCTTCCTCCTGGCCGAGCGGTTCAAAGCCACCCAGAAGGTCGGCTTCCTCAAGGCCGCACACCAACTTCCCGCCGGGGACCCCGGCCGGGAAACGGCGCAGATCGCCCGGCTGCGGCACCTCGCCGCCGAGGCCCACCTGGACCCGGCCTTCGCGGAGAAATTCCTGAACTTCATCATCGGGGAGGTCATCCGCCACCACGAGGCCATCGCCGAAGACCACCAAGCCGCCCAGTCCTCCGGCGCCGCGGACGCGGCCCGTACCGCAGACGCCTGACCATGGCCGGAACAGCCCTGCCCGCTCCCGGCCAGGTGACCGCGACCGGTCTTGGCCCCTGGCCCGGCGAGGACCCGGCCGAGGCCGCCCGCACCATCCGCGGTGAACTGGGCAGCCCCCACCTGCCTTTCCTTGCCGAACTTCCCGACCGCGGCGTCGGCTCCGACGCCCTGGGCCGGACCGCCTCCCTGCTCGTGGAACTCGCCATCGACGTCCAGCCACACGGCTGGCGGTTGGTGGACCGTCCCGGCAAGGACCTGCAGCGGGCCAAATCAGCCCTGTCCACTGACATCAACATCCTGGCGGACGTGATCGGGGTCGAGGAAGCGCCGTCGGAGGACATCAAGATCCAGCTGCGCGGGCCGCTCAGCCTGGCCGCCGGGCTGCACCTGCACAACGGCGAACGGGCCCTGATCGACTACGGCGCCCGCCGGGACATCGCGGCCTCGCTCGCAGCGGGCGTGGAAAGTTACCTCAAGCGGGTGGCCGAGGCCGCCCCCGGCGCCCGGATCGTGGTCCAGGTCGACGAACCGGAAATTGCCTCCGTGCTGGCCGGCACCATTCCCACCGCCAGCGGATACCGGACCCTGCGTTCCGTGCCGGGCCGCGAAGTCACCGAGTCCTGGCAGCTCGTCATTGACGCGCTCCGGGCCGCGGGCGCCGTCGAAACCGTCGTGGCCGTCTCCGAAGTCGAGGCGCCGTTCGAGCGGATCCTGGCGGCGGGCGCGGACGGCATCGCCGTGCCGCTCCGGGCATTGACCTCGCGCCAGTGGGAGCAGCTCGCCGGCGCGGTGGAGGCCGGCAAGCGGCTCTGGGCCGGCGCGCTGGAGGTGGCCGATCCCTTCGCGGCGCTGCCACGGGTGGGCGAGGCCGTGGAGAACGTGTGGCGGCCGTGGCGGCAGCTGGGACTTCCCGCATCCGCGCTGGGGTCGCTGCGAGTCACGCCGTCGGAGGGTCTGGCGCTGCACACACCGGCCACGGCCAAGGCGGTCCTGACCCGGCTGACGCAGGTGGCGGACGGCCTCAACCAGCTCGCCCTCGGCTGACCGCCGCCGTCGGGGCTGCCGCCGCCGGGGCTGCTGCCGCCGCCGGCCGGGGGGATCAGACCCTGCTCTCCCAGCCCTCCGGACGGGCATGCGCGGGCAGGTAGCCGGGCGTCGCAACACCGCCGGGGTAGGGTTCCAGCCGGTAGTCGAAGTGGCCGGCGTACACCAGGACCAGGCCCAGCTGAGGCTGGATCACCTTGACCTGGATCCGGTGGCGTCCGCCGTCGTGCGGTTCCCACCACTGCTCGGCATAGGCCTTGGCGTCGAGCGCCGCCGGCAGCGGAATCCGCAGTGGACCCAGGAACAGCCGGGATGCCTCGGACACACCGCGGAGCCGGCCCTCGGGCGTGACGCTGAGATTGAGGTCGGTGGTGAGCCGCCGGAACCGGCCCACGTAGTCCACGAGCCGGGGCCGGCCCCCGGATTCGTCAAGGCTGGTGGTGTCATGGAACAGCCGGGTGGTTCCTGGGAAGAAGATCTCGCGCCGGGCCGTCAGGCTTGACCGGCCGAACGGGTCCAGATGGGCGTGGTTCTCGATCCGGAACCGAACGCCTTCGCCGTACTCGGGGAAGAAGGCCTGCTCGCCGGCGGTGAGCCGCAGCAGCGGCCGCAGCCAGGCCTGCCGGCAGCCGACGACGTCGAAGACCCCCTCGCCGACGCCGTAGTGGCCGGACCCCGGCGCCAAGGCGAAGTATTCTTGGAGTTCCGGCTGCAGTCGGGCAAAGTCAGTGCCCAGGGCGCGCCTGTAGATGGGGGTGCTCACGGGTTCCTCCTGCGGTCCGGGCCGGTGTACGGGGCCTTCCCACAGCATGCAGGACAACGCGGCAATTGTCACAACTTTCCGGGGCAGCAGCACGGTCCGGGCCGCCACGGCACGCGCGCCTGCGCCATGCCGGTGGGCCGCCCGATACGACAAAGCCAATTCAATGGGGGAATATATAACTATGAAGGCACGCATTCTGGTAGTGGACGATGACGAGGCGCTCGCCGAGATGATCGGTATTGTGCTGCGCAACGACGGCTTCGAGCCCGTCTTCTGCGCCGACGGAGCACAGGCGCTGGACGTGTTCCGCTCCTCCAAACCGGACCTCGTCCTGCTCGACCTGATGCTTCCGGGCATGGACGGCATTGAAGTCTGCCGCCAGGTCCGTGCCGAGTCTGACGTCCCGATCGTGATGCTGACCGCCAAGGCGGACACCTCGGATGTGGTCCGCGGCCTGGAGTCCGGGGCCGATGACTACGTGCCCAAGCCCTTCAAACCCGCCGAGCTCGTCGCCCGTGTCCGGGCCCGGCTCCGTCCGGGCGACCAGAAGGCCCCGGAAACGCTGCGGATCGCCGACGTCACGATCGACGTCGCCGGCCACCTGGTCAGCCGCGGCAACGACCGGATCTCCCTGACGCCGCTTGAATTCGACCTCCTTGTTGCCTTGGCCCGCAAGCCCTGGCAAGTGTTTACGCGTGAGCTGCTCCTGGAACAGGTCTGGGGCTACCGGCACGCCGCCGACACCCGGCTGGTCAATGTCCATGTCCAGCGGCTGAGGTCCAAGATCGAACGTGATCCTGAAGCCCCCGAAGTTGTATTGACGGTCCGTGGTGTCGGCTACAAAGCAGGTTCCTGAGCCTGCGGACCGCCGTGTCCCGCAGAGCATAGCGACGGCGGAGTCGCCGGAGATGACGCCGGACACGGTGCCGGCAGACCCGCCCGCCCTGCCCGACGTCGAGCGCGCACCGACGTCGCCCGCAGAGTCGTCCGCACTGCCCGCCGTCGGGCCCGTGACGCCGCCTACAGGCGGCGGACCGGGCCTTTGGCGAAGACTCGCCTTCCGGACCCGGCTGTGGGCCAAACGCGCGAGGATCGTTGGGGTCCGGGTCGCACGTCTGGTCAGGACCGGCGGGCGGCGCCTCTGGCCCGGCATCCTGTACCTGCTCCGGTCGGTGCAGAAGAAGTGGCGGCGTTCGCTGCAGTTCCGGACCGTCCTCACCACGCTCCTGCTGGCCATCGGCTCGTTCGCGGTCGTGGGCGCGTACCTGTCCAACCAGATCGCCAACAACCTGTTCCAGGAACGGCTCGCCCAGGCCGAATCGGAGACCCGCTACAACGTCAAGCAGGTCCAGGACACGTTCGACGGCGCCCAGGTCACCGACCAGTCCAGCGTCATCACGCTGGTCTACGACACCCTGAACGCCGTCGAGGGCCGCGGGTCCGTGATCCAGCGGCGCTACGTGTTCGAGGCAATGCCGGAGCAGACCAAGCCGCGCAACCGCTGGGTCGAATCCCGGGCCTCCGACCAGCTCACCATCGGCGTTATCCCCCCGGACCTGCGCAAGGCCGTGCAGGACTCCGGCAAAGACCAGTACTGGGCCTCCACGCAGTTCCCCGTGGGGACCGAAGACCGGCCCGGCATCGCCGTAGGCAACAAAGTGACCTTCAACGGCACCGTCTATGAGCTTTACCTCATCTACGACCTCAACACGGCGCAGAAGACGCTGGACGAGATCCAGAATGTCCTGCTGGCCGGCGGTGCCCTGCTGGTGCTGATGATCGGCGGCGTCGCTTGGTATGTCACCCGCAACGTGGTCAGCCCGGTCAGCCACGCCGCCGTCGTCTCCGAGAAGCTCGCCGCCGGGCAGTTGCAGGAACGTATGGTGGTCAAGGGCGAGGACGAGGTCGCCCGGCTTGGTGCCTCGTTCAACCACATGGCGGCAAGCCTCCAGGAACAAATCACGCAGCTGGCCACGCTCTCGCAGATGCAGCAGCGGTTCGTCTCCGATGTGTCCCACGAACTCCGCACGCCGCTCACCACCGTGCGCATGGCCGCGGAAGTCCTCTATGACGCCCGCGAGGAATTCGACCCCATCAACAAGCGGTCCGCGGAGCTGCTCTACAACCAGGTTGAGCGTTTCCAGTCGCTCCTGGCGGACCTCCTGGAAATTTCCCGCTTTGACGCGGGCGCGGCCACCCTCGACGCCGAACCCACGGACCTTGTGCAGCTCGTCGCGCACGTCATTGACGGAGTGGCGCCTGTCGCCGCCGAATACGGCTCCGCCGTGACCCTCAACGCCCCGGCCGGCAGCATCATCGTCGACATGGACGACCGCAGAATCGACCGGATCCTGCGCAACCTCATCCTGAACGCCCTCGAGCACGGCGAGGGCCGGCCGGTAAATGTCTCCGTGGCCGCCAATGGCACTTCAGCGGCCGTGGCCGTGCGGGATCACGGCATCGGCATGACATCGGCTGAAGCTGCCCGCGTCTTCGACCGCTTCTGGCGCGCCGATCCCGCCCGGGCCCGCACCACAGGCGGCAGCGGCCTGGGACTGTCCATCGCGGCCGAAGACACGAAGCTCCACGATGGCTGGCTGCAGGCGTGGGGGAGCAAGGGCCACGGCTCGAACTTCCGGCTGACCCTTCCGTTGCGCCGTGACGAGCCGATCACCAAGTCCCCGCTTCAGCTCGAACCGGTGAACGTCGGGCTCCCGGAGGCAGGCACCCAGCGGACCGTCGTGCTGCTGGACGCGCCGAGAACCGCGGAAGCGCAGGACGGGACTCCGGAGACCGAAGCCGGCGGGGCAAACCCGGACGGCGGCCCGGCCGTCCCCCGGGGAACCGGGACGGAGGGCAAGGCATGAGCGGTGTTTCGCGCAAATTCACCCGGGTGGGGGCTGCGCTGCTTGCTGTGCTCCTGCTCCTGCTGACCTCGTGCGCCCAGATTCCGCGCTCCGGGCCGGTGGGCAAGAGTACGGACGAGAGCGCGGGAAACCCCAACGCGCCGGTCTTCTTCCCGTCCGCGCCGCGTCCCGGCGCGGGACCCGAGGCTGTCATCGAAGACTTCTACCTGGCCGGCAGCGGCTACGAGGACGACTACGCCGTGGCCCGGCAGTACCTGACCCAGGGGTCGTCGGTGACCTGGAAGCCGGACCAGCGGGCGCTCGTCTTCCGGAAGGCCACAGTGGTGGCCACCGGCGTCGAAAACGTCTTCAACTACCGGCTCGACCTCGCCTATTCGGTGGACGCCGACGGCGTGGCCACGCAGCTGCCCGAAGGCACCACCGAGAGCATTCCGGTCACGCTGACCCAGGTGGACGGCGAGTGGCGGATCTCCGATCTCCCGGACGGCACCGCCATCCCGGAAGAGACCTTCAAGGTCATCTACGGTGCGTACCCGATTTATTTCTACGACCCCACGTTCACGTACGCCGTGCCCGATGTCCGGTGGTTCATCCGCAAGAAGACCGTCAAGGCCATGACGAGTGCCCTGCTGGGCGGACCTGCCCCGTACCTGAAGGGCGCCGTCGTCAGTGCGTTCCCGTCCGGCATCAAGCTGGCGCGCGAGTCCGTGCCCGTGGTCTCCGGTGCGGCCCAGGTCGATCTCACTGCCAAGGACCTTGTCGAGGCCTCCAACGAGGACCGGCTGCGGATGCAGACGCAGCTGGCCCTGACGTTCCGCAGCCAGCCGGATGTCATCAATGTCGAGCTCCGGGCCAACCAGGACCTGGTGCGCGTCGAGGACAACGGCACCGTCCTGCCTCCCGTCCGGGACGAAAGCATCCCCGCCTACCAGATCGCCGTCAGCAACAACGACCTGGTCCGGTACGAGAACAACCGGATCTCACCGCTGCCGGACATCCAGTCCGTCGCAGCCCTGTCACCGCGGGCACCTGCGGAGTCGATCGAGTCGCAGGCCGCCGCGTTCCTCAACGCGGCTCGCACCACGCTGTATTCGATTGTTCCGGGCCAGCCTGCCAGGGCACTGACCACGCGGGCTACCCTGTCCCGGCCGTCCTTCGGCCGGTACGACTGGGTCTGGACCGCCGGGCCGGGGGCCGCAGGCGCCACCGAGGTGGTGGCCTACCGGCCCGCCGGCGTGCCGGAGAGCGCCAGCGTGCCCACCGTGACCCTGACGCCGGGTTGGCTTGCCGGCCGGACCGTGAAGGAGTTCCGGGTCTCCCGGGACGGCACGCGCGCACTGGTTATTTCGGAGCAGAACGGGAAGAGTAAAGTCCAGATCACCGGGATCATCCGGAACGCGGACGGCACGCCGAGGGACCTGACCGTGCCCCTGACGCTCCTCACCCCCCGGGACCCGGACCAGGGAGTCTGGGTGGATGACACCACGGTCGCGGTCATGAAGGCCTCCGCCAGCGATGCCGTCACCCCCGAGCTGTTGTCCCTGACCTCCGCACAGCCGCAGCAGCTGGCGCCGTGGCCGGGGCTCACCGCGCTCAGCGCAGGCAACGGCACATCCGAGATCTACGGCCAGTCAGCGGAAGGGATCTTCCAGCGGCTGGGCAACGGCTGGTCACCGCAGCTCAAGGGCCCGATCGACCCGTCCTTCCCCGGCTGAGCAGGGTGCGGGCGTTGTCCACATAGCGGCCCGCGGCGCTGCCACCGACGGCGTCCCCGGTCCAGGGTGGGAGGATGAGCAGCCACACAGGCCCGCAGTCAGACCAGTGCACAGACCAGTGCGCAGACCAGTGCACAGGCCAGTGCACAGGCCAGTGCACAGGCCAGCAGACCGGTCACGGCCGGCCGGCCGCGGATCCGGACCTCGCCCCGGCCGCAACCACCGCGGCCCGGCACCGCGGCAGCTACGAGCGGCCGCTGGCGAGGCTGTGCGACCGGACGGCCGAGGCAGCGGCAGAGTTGCTCGCCCTGGCCATTCCCGTGGACTGCGTCTGTTGCGGCGCGGAGGACTCGGCGCTCTGCGTCGCATGCTCCCGGCAGCTCCGCCTGCTGACGCTGATGCCTTTCCGGGCAGAAGCCCAGGCTCCGGCCCTGATGGACATGGACGGCTCGGTGCTGCTGCCCGTGGTTGCGGCCGGTGCCTACCGGGCAGAGCTGGCCCAGTGCCTGTTGTCCTTCAAAAGCCATGGACAGCAGCGGCTGGCCGGCGAGCTGGCCCGGGGCCTGGCGCGGGCCCTTCAGGCCGCTGCCGGGAAGGCACAGGGGCTCGTCCTCGTCCCCGTGCCCACGAGCGCCGCCGCATTCCGCAAACGGGGTTTCAGCCCCGTCCATCTCCTGCTCCGCCGGCTCGTCCGCGGAGACGAAATCCCGCGCTTCACCGTCGCCGACGCCCTGCGAAAAACGGTACCGCCCGCGGGGAGCCGGACGCCGCTCGAACTGTTGCGGGCCGGCCGGAACGGGGAGCGCTACCTGCCCGGCGGACAGAAGGGACTGGACCGCGGCGCCCGTGCCCGGCGCGTCCGGGGGTCCATGCGGGCCAGGGCCGGGCCGTGGTCGCCGCGGGTCGCGGGACGTCCCTGCATCATCGTCGATGACGTGCTGACCACCGGCGCAACCCTGGCGGAGGCGGCCCGCGCACTCCGGGCCGCAGGGGCCACTGTCAGCGGCGCGGTGGTGCTGGCCGCGACACGCGCGCCGGCGTTTTCCGACGTCGGCGCCGCCAGGCCCCACGGCGCAGGGGCGAACGGCGGGACGTAAAAAAATAAACCGTAAAAGGATGAATAACAGGTGTCTATGAACTAACGTCGATGATGGGTACCAAGAACAGATGTACCTGTCGATAGCGGCTCGGAAAGGGGCTCGACTGTCAGTCAGATCGGCCCCGGGAAGTACCGCCGTCGTGTCACCGAAGTCATTTGGAGGGCACCATGGAGTTCATGATCAGCGGACGCAACTTGACGGTCTCAGACCGATTCCGCGAATATGCCGACGACAAGATTTCCAAGATCGCGTCGTTGGGAGACAAGGTCCAGAGGGTAGACGCGAAGGTCACCAAAGAGACCAAAGCCCGCCAGACCGCCGAATCGCTCACGGTTGAGTTGACAGTCCTGGGGCGCGGCCCGGTTATCCGCGCAGAAGCGAGTGCCGCGGACAAGTTCGCCGCGTTCGACCTCGCATACAACAAGCTTCTTGAACGCCTGCGCAGGGCCAGGGACCGCAGAAAGGTCCACCACGGACGGCACACCCCGAAGTCCGTGACCGAGGCGACAGCAGCCCTCGAACCGGCCAGCCCCAGCGAACCTCTGTACGTGGAGGCGGCGCACCAGCAGGAGAGCCAAGCACCGGCGGCGGAGAAGTCGCCGTACGATGTCGAGAACGATATTCCGGCCGGCGATTCGCCCGTGCTGATCCGCCGGAAGGTGTTCCCCGCGGCCCAGATCACCCTCGATGACGCGGTGGACAACATGGAACTTGTGGGTCACGACTTTTATCTCTTCGTGGACAAGGAAACCAAGGCGCCGTCGGTGGTCTACCGTCGCGATGGCTGGACATACGGGGTCATCTCCTTGGACCAGACGTGCGAGCCCGGACATTCGACTCTGGAAGAGAAAATCCTGGCCTACCGTTCAGAGGATGAGCCCGCCAGTGCATAAGCTGGGGCAGAACAGCCGACGAAGGGACTAACGTGCAAGCATCGCTGAGCCTGTCACAGGCACGGCGGATCGCATTGGCAGCCCAAGGATTGGACAAGGTACGGCCCGCCGGAACCGTGAGCGCACGGGCGGTGGGCCGTACCTTTGCCCGGCTGCACTTGGTCCAGATCGACTCCGTCAATGTGGTGTCCCGCAGCCACTTCCTGCCATTCTTCTCGCGGCTCGGCAACTACGACCGCGCCATCCTGCAGCGGATGGCGGGGACCCACCCCCGCCGGATGATCGAGTACTGGGCCCACGAAGCGTGCTTCATCCGCCCGGACCACTTCCACGACCTCGTGCAGTGGCAGAACCGCAAATGGGTGGGCGCACACACCATGGACCCGGAACTGCGCAACGGCGTGGCGGCCCGGGTGCTGGAAGCCCTGGCGGCCGGGAAACCCATGACAGCGGGCGAACTGACAGCCAGGCTCGGCCACGTGGAGGACCGGCAGCAGGACAACTGGGGCTGGAACTGGAATGTGGTCAAGAGGGTGCTGGAACATCTGTTCGAAGAGGGCCTTGTCTCCGCATCCTCGCGGACCGAATCCTTCGAGCGGCGGTATATGCTCACCGCCAGGGTGCTGCCCGGGCTGGGCGTAACGCAGGTGCCCGAACTGGACGCGGCAGCGGCGATGGACCGGCTGATCGACGCCGCCGCCCAGGCCCACGGTATTGGGACCGTGCGGTGTTTCGCGGACTATTTCCGGACGCCGCAGAAAGCCGCCGCCGTGGCAGTTGCGAACCTTGTGGACAGCGGCCGGCTGCAGCCGGTGGAGGTGGCCGGCTGGGACCGGCCGCTGTACCGTCACGCGGAGGCTAAACTCCCGCGTTCAGCCACCGGGCGGGCGCTCCTGAGCCCGTTCGACTCCCTGGTGTTCGAGCGCCGGCGGCTCGAGGAGCTGTTCGGGTTCCACTACCGGATCGAGATCTACACTCCGGAACCGAAGCGGAAGTTCGGCTACTACGTCCTGCCGTTCCTGCTCCGCGACGGGATCGTCGCGCGGGTGGACCTCAAGGCGGATCGGGCCGGCGGCCGGCTCCTGGTCAGGACCGCCCACGCCGAGGCCGGCGCGCCGGCGGACACCGCCGTCGAACTGGCCGCGGAACTGCAGCTCATGGCAGAGTGGCTCGGACTGGACGGGGTTGTTGTCTCGCCAGCAGGGGACCTTGCGCCGGCGCTCGCCGAAGCCGTGGCGCCCGGTAAACAGCAGTATCCGCTGTGAGGGAACAGGCGCCACCGGCCCTGCGTCTCTCCCGTAGACTGAACACGCCAGAATTCGGCAGCTTGAGACTGGGAGCAATTTCACGTGGCATCACTTATCGAAAAACTTCTCCGCACGGGTGACAAAAAAACCCTGCGGCAACTGCGGAACTATGCCGATTCCATTAATGCCCTGGAGAGCTCCTTCCAAACCTTCACGGATGCTGAGCTCCGTGAAGAGACGGACCGTCTGCGCGCACGGCACCAGGCCGGCGAAAAGCTCGACGATCTGCTGCCCGAGGCGTTCGCGGCGGTACGCGAAGCCTCCTCCCGTACCCTCGGCATGCGCCACTTCGACGTCCAGCTCATGGGCGGCGCCGCCCTGCACTTAGGCAACATCGCCGAGATGAAGACCGGTGAAGGCAAAACCCTGGTGGCCACTGCTCCGGCCTACCTCAATGCCCTCACCGGCAAGGGTGTCCACGTTGTCACCGTGAACGACTACCTCGCCGAATACCAGTCCGACCTCATGGGCCGCGTCTACCGCTTCCTCGGCCTGACCAGCGGCTGCATCCTCTCCAACCAGGACCCCGCACTGCGCCGCGAGCAGTATGCCGCGGACATCACCTACGGCACCAACAACGAATTCGGCTTCGACTACCTGCGCGACAACATGGCGTGGGACAGTTCGGAACTCGTCCAGCGCGGCCACCATTTCGCCATCGTCGACGAAGTGGACTCGATCCTCATCGACGAGGCCCGCACCCCGCTCATCATCTCCGGCCCCGCCCAGGGCGACACGAACCGCTGGTACAGCGAATTCGCCAAGGTCGTCACCCGCCTGCAGGCAGAGACCGACTACGAAGTCGATGAGAAGAAGCGCACAGTCGGCGTCCTCGAGGCCGGCATTGAAAAGGTCGAGGACTACCTCGGCATCCACAACCTCTACGAGTCCGCCAACACCCCGCTGATCGGCTTCCTGAACAACGCCATCAAGGCCAAGGAGCTGTTCAAGCGGGACAAGGACTACGTCATCCTCGACGGCGAGGTGCTGATCGTCGATGAGCACACAGGCCGCATCCTCGCCGGCCGACGCTACAACGAGGGCATGCACCAGGCCATCGAAGCCAAGGAAGGCGTCGAGATCAAGGCCGAGAACCAGACCCTCGCCACCGTCACACTGCAGAACTACTTCCGCATGTACGACAAGCTCGCGGGCATGACCGGCACAGCCGAGACCGAGGCCGCCGAGTTCATGAGCACCTACAAGCTCGGCGTCGTGGCGATCCCCACCAACCGCGACATGCAGCGCGCCGACCAGGCCGACCTCGTCTACAAGAACGAGACGGTCAAGTTCGACGCCGTAGTCCAGGACATCGCCGAACGCCACGAAAAGGGCCAGCCGGTCCTCGTCGGCACTACCAGCGTCGAGAAGAGCGAATACCTCTCCCGGCTGCTGGCCAAGGAAGGCGTCCGGCACGAGGTCCTGAACGCCAAGAACCACGCGCGGGAAGCGTCCATTGTGGCCCAGGCTGGCCGCAAGGGCGCCGTCACCGTCGCGACCAACATGGCCGGCCGCGGTACCGACATCATGCTCGGCGGCAACGCGGAGTTCACCGCCGTCGCCGAACTGGCCAAGCGGGGCCTGGACCCGGAGGAAAACTCCGAGGAATACGAGGCCGCATGGCCCGAGGCGTTCGAGTCTGCCAAGCAGGCCGTCAAGGACGAGCACGAGGAAGTCCTGAACCTGGGCGGGCTCTACGTGCTGGGTACCGAACGGCACGAGTCCCGCCGCATCGACAACCAGCTCCGCGGCCGTTCCGGACGCCAGGGCGACCCGGGCGAGTCCCGGTTCTATCTCTCGCTGACCGATGACCTGATGCGCCTGTTCAACTCCGGCGCGGCCGAACGGCTCATGAACAGCTCGGTGCCGGACGACGTCGCACTCGAATCCAAGCTCGTTTCGCGTGCCATCGCCTCGGCCCAGGGCCAGGTGGAAGGCCGCAACGCCGAGCAGCGCAAGAACGTGCTGAAGTACGACGACGTCCTGAACCGCCAGCGCGAGGCCATCTACGGTGACCGGCGCCGCATCCTGGAGGGCGATGACCTCCACGAGAAGGTCCAGTACTTCCTGGAAGACACCATCAACGCGTTCATCGACGCGGCCACGGCCGAGGGTACCGGCGATGACTGGGACTTTAACCTGCTGTGGTCCAATCTCAAGACCCTGTACCCGGTGAGCTTCACGCCGCGCGACGTCATTGACGAGGCCGGCGGCAAGTCCCGCGTCACGGTTGACTTCCTCCGGGAAGAGATCCTTTCCGATGCCCGCCTGGTCTACCAGGCCAGGGAGCAGGCGATTGGCTCGGAGAGCATGCGCGAACTGGAGCGCCGGGTGGTGCTGTCCGTCATCGGACGGAAGTGGCAGGAACACCTCTACGAGATGGACTACCTCAAGGAGGGCATCGGGCTGCGCGCCATGGCCCAGCGCGATCCGCTGGTGGAGTACCAGCGCGAGGGCTTCATCATGTTCCAGGCCATGATGGAGGCCATCCGCGAGGAGAGCGTCGGCTTCCTGTTCAACCTCGACGTCGAGGTGACACCGGCCGAGGACGTTGTAGTGGCGGACGCCGAAGGCCAGCACACCGAACATCACGAGCCGCAGATCCATGCAGCCGGGCTCGAAGCCCCGGAGAAGCCAGCGCAGCTGCAGTACACCGCCCCCGGCGAGGACGGTGCCGCCCAGACCCGGATCGAGGCGAAGAGCTCCGGGCGATCGGGAAACCCGGCCAAGGCCGCGGCGCAGGACATTGGCCGCCGCACGGCGAAGAAGAAACGGCGCTAGGCGCGACGCCAACGTACGGGAGGACCGGAGCAACTGCTCCGGTCCTCCCGTATTTCTCCGCCTCCTTTCCCTCCGGCCCGGCCCGGTGCCTGCCGGCTGTGGTCCCCGACAGGCATGTCCGGTACCGGCAGGTTCCTGCCGCTTCTGCCTGATGCTGCCTGCTTCTGCCTGTGGCCCGGCCGTTCAGCCGATTTCCAGCACCGTGACGCGCCAGGCAGCCGTGCCGCGCTCCAGCCGCAGCGCGACCGCGCGGACCCGTGATTCCTCGACCACCACGGCGCTGGCCTCGTAAACGTCATCAGAAACCCGGCAGGCCCGGACGGTCCGGACGGACGGGTTGCGGTGCAGCCGGCCCGCTGTTGGCGAGCTGCCGGAGGCGATCCTGCGGGTCAGCGCGGCGCGGTGTTGCAGGGCCGCCAGGCAGCGCGGGTCCAGGCGGCGGGAGAGCTGCTGGGCGGGCCGGGTGCCGGCCAGCACTTCGATGGCCGCCTGTACGGTGCTGCGCGAAATCGCACAAATGTCGCGGGCTTCGTCAACGACGCGCAGGGGCGGCGGGGCGGCTGCGGTCTGCACGGCCGGTGGTGCCGTGCCGGACACAACCCGGAGGGCGGGGGCATGCGGGGCTGGGGTAGCCGCGGCTGGGCGGATTCCGGTGACTGCGTTCATGACGGTTCCTTTGCTGATGCCAGATGGCTGATGGGGGCGATGCTTCCAACGGTGATGCTCCTGCGGGTGCTGATGTTCGTGCTGATGTTCGTGCTGATGTTTGTGCTGATGCTGATGCTGATGCTGATGCGGATGCGGATGCTGATGCTGGTGCGGCGTGCCCGTGCTGGATGGACCTTCGGCCGGCCCGGTTGCGGTGCGGCAGGTCCCTAGCCTCCTGGCGGGAGGGTGAGGACCTGTCCGGGCCGCAGCAGGTGCGGGTTGGGTCCGATCGCTTCGCGGTTGCCCGCATACAGCCGGGGCCAATCCCTGGCGATGTCGGCGTCGGTAGCCAGAGGACCCAGGGCCGCCGCAGCGATGCTCCACAGCGAATCACCGGACCGCACCGTGACCTCCCTGCGGGCGGGAATGTCCTGCGCGCGCACGGGGCGTGCGGCCAGCGGGCCGGGATCCACGACCGGACTCAGTGGCTTCCATCGCGGGTCCACCCCGGCAGTGACGGCGGGGACCTGCGGCTCCGGCGCCGGGGCCTGCCTGGGTGCCGGTGTCCACGATGCCGTCACCGCTGCCTGCGCGGCCAGCCCTGTACCGGGCCCGTCGGGCGCAGTGGCCGCGGTGGCCAGCGGGGCCGTAAGCAGTTGCAGCCCGACGGCGGCGAGAACCAACCGACGCATGAACGCCGGACTGAACCGGCCTGTGGCGGCCGCGGCGCGGGTCCTGCCAAGACGGTCAAGCATTGCCGCGGCGACGGCGATGGCGAGGGACATCACCCACCAGGTGATGACGATCAGCCCGGCGGTATTCGCCGCGATCCCGAGCTGGTCCTCGAAGGAAAGCGATTGCTGGCGCGCCGAAGACGACTGCCAGCGCTGGACGAGGAACCTTCCCATGCCCGCGAGGAAGATCCCCAGCAACAGGATGACGGCGGCCATGGCCGCGTCGGCGCGAAGCGCTTGCCGGGCCCAGGGCAGGCTCACGGCCCCGGGCCGGGGATTGGGTTGGGGCTGGGGATGCGGTCCCGCTGTACGGTCCATGGCTGTTGCCTCCGTTCATTTCAACTGTTTGATGCCATTTGAGGTTATTTGATGCTTCTTGATGGCCTTTATTGCCATTGAAGGAAGTCTGATCCTGTAAAGGGGCGTTTGTCTAGATGCAGTCCGCGCCCTGTGGATTGCCGGCCGGCTGTGGACTCCCCGGTACCGGTGGATTGCCCGGTGGATTCACCCGCGGATTGACCGGTGCGGTGGGCGCGCTTACGCTGGCGCCATGCGGTGGGACGCCTTGTTTGACGACATGGAGGCACAGCTGGCCGCGCGCCAGCAGCTGGATTTTGAGGCAGAAATTGCCGAGCGCGCCCTGGTGGACTCGGCGGGGGTGGAGCTCGCGGACCGGCTCCGCGGGTCCCTCGGGCTGAGGATCCGGGTGCACGTGTCTTCAGGGACGGCGTTCGAGGGGGAGCTCAGCCATGCAGGCAGCGAGGCCCTGGTTCTTGATGAGCCCCAGCATCAGGTGCTCATTCCCTATGCTGCGGCCGCGCAGTATGTGGGTCTTTCACGGGTGGCGGTCACCGAGCCGTCGGCCGTCCGCCGGCGGCTCGGTTTGGGCAACGCCCTCCGCGGGCTCGCCAGGAACCGGGCACGGGTAACAATTTTTGTCGCGCGGGGGCGGGCGGAGGCGACGCTTCACGGCGTCATTGAAACGGTTGGCCGGGATTTCCTGGACCTGGCCGTGCCCCGCGACAGCCAGGGCCGCGGTCCGGCAAATGCCCGGCAAGTCGTGAGCATTCCCTTTGGCGCCCTGGCGGGCATCAGGTCTGCCGGGGCGGCGGGCGGTTAGCGCCCGCAGGTAGCCGGGGCGGCGGGCGGTTAGCGCCCGCAGGTAGCCAGGGCCGCGGGCTCAGCTCCCGGCAGACTTCGCCTTGGCCTCTTCGATCATGCGGCTGGCCTCGGCGTAGCGTTCCTGGATGTACTGCTCGAGCATCTTCTCCTCGACGCGCCACTGGCCGCGCCCGCCCACCTGGATCGCCTTGAGCTCGCCGCTGCGAACCAGCGCATAGGCGGCCGGAGAATTGATCTGGAGCTGCTCGGCAACATCTGCGAGAGTCAGGAATCGTGGCATGAGTCCATTTTGCCACCGTTGATGCCTCTTGGTGCCGTTATCCACAGTTTGGGTCTGTTTGGCCCTGGATCTTCCGCCCGGACCGCCAGGGCGTAACAATAGGGGTGTCCGGCATCCCGGGAACGGACGGCGACGACAGGGGGAGCGGACGCATGAGTGGAAGCGCGGCGGCCGAAGGGGCCCGTTTGAAGAGGCCGTCCTGGAAGGACCCCCGGCTCCTCGTCGGAATCCTGCTGGTCCTGGCATCCGTGGTCGGCGTGGTCTCGCTGGTCGGTGCCGCAGACCAGACCACCGAAGCGTATGCGGCCCGCGAGCCGATCGCCGTCGGCGAGACGCTGACCCCCGAGAAGCTGCACCGGGTCAAAGTACGGCTCGGCGAGGTGGAACAGTACTACCTGACACCGGAGTCCGGCCTGGATGCCGGGCTCGTGGCTGTGCAGAGGATCGGCAAGGACCAGCTGCTCCCGCGCGAAAGCGTCGGCCGGCTCGATGGGCTGGACCGCAAACCCGTCGCCGTCACCGTTGAGGAAAATCTCCCCGCCCAGGCCGTGGCAGGCTCCCGCGTGGACGTCTGGGTGGCGTTGCCGGATACCCGCAACGGCTTCGCCGAGCCCACACTGCTCCTGTCCGGCGCCGAAATTGCCCAGGTCACCGCGGGCAGCACTGCCTTGGGGTCCTCCCGGTCCACGGTGGTGATGGTGCTCGTCCCGGACGCCCAGATGCCGAAGTTGCTGGGAGCCCAGGCCAACAAAGCAAAAATCGCGGTCGTCTGGAATCCCGGCGGTGCCGCGCGATGAGTATTCCCGTGGTGACTGTGGGGGATTCCCGCGACGATCTGGTCGGCGGTTTGGAGCGGCTGCACGGACCCGTCTCCGTTGTCCGGCGGTGCGGCGAGCTGGCGGAACTGCTGGCCGCCTGCCAGAGCGGGTTGGCCCGCGCCGCCGTCGTCGCGACGGGAAGCGAAGAGCTGACGGCCTCGCTGGTGGACCGGCTGTCCGCCGTCGGCGTCGTGGTCATCGCCCTGACCGACAATCCGGAGGAAACGGCCCGGCTGCGGACCATCGGCGTGGCTGCAGAAGCCCTCGCCGTTGATGCCGCAGCCCTGGCGGCGCGGATTTCTTCAGCGGTGGCGCAGCTCAGTGGCGCCGGACGCCGGCCGGAGCCGGCTGCGGCGGACGTCGCCTCCTCTGCCTCCTCCGGCGCAGCCACTGCTGCCGCACAGGTGCCGCGGCCATCCGGTGCGCACGCCGCAGGCACCCGAAGCGCTGCCGCGGTGGGCCGGATCATCGCGGTCTGGGGCCCGGCCGGCGCGCCGGGCCGGACCCTGGTGGCCGCCAACATCGCCGGTGAGCTGGCCGCGGAAGGACAATCCGTGCTGCTGGTCGACGCCGACAGTTACGGCGCCAGCGTGGCCGCCCTTTTGGGACTGCTCGACGAGGCTGCCGGACTGGCGCAGGCGTGCCGGCTGGCAGACCAGGGGCTGCTCGACGCCGAGGCCCTGCTCAGGATCGCCACTACGGTGGCGACCAAAGCCGGAACGTTCCGTGTGCTCACCGGGATCACGCGGGCGGACCGCTGGACCGAACTGCGTGCCGCGGCGCTCACCCTGGTCCTGGAGCGGGCACGGGAGATCGTGGATGTCGTTGTGGTGGACACCGGCTTCTGCCTCGAAGCCGATGACGAGCTGGGCTTCGACGTGGGCGCGCCGCGGCGCAACGCCGCGACCTTGAGGAGCCTGGAACTGGCCGATACGGTCTTTGCCGTCGGAGCGGCCGACTCCATCGGAGTGCCGAGGCTGGTCCGCGGCCTGGCCGAGCTTCAGACAGCCGTCCCGCAGGCATCACCCCAGGTGATTCTGAACAAAGTCAGGGCCGCAGCCGTGGGGCGGTCGCCGGAGCGTCAACTCAGGGCGGCGTGGGAGCGCTACGGCCCGGCGGTGTCCCTGTCGGCGTTCCTGCCGTCTGACCCCGCGGCGAGCGATGCCGCGCTGCTTTCGGGGGCCCTTTTGCTCGAATCCGCCCCCGAATCCGAGCTGCGGCAGGCGATCGCCAAATTGGTTTGTGCACCTGAACAGCGAAACAAGAAATCCTTTGTCTTTTCTTCCACAGCACGGCGCCGGACAAACGGTTAGGGTCATCATAAGAGCCGCAAAGAGGCGGCTGTGAACTTCTTTTATGGAGGCGTTTCGATGTCGTCTGGGTCCAGCGTGGAGGATCAGCCCGTTTCGATCAGTGGTGGCAAAAGCTACCTCGGGGATTACTACGAGCACCTCGCGGAGGAGGACTTCCGGGCATATCCCGAGGAAGTCCTGACGGCCAGGTCCGAAACACACCGCCAGATTGCGGCGACGCGGCTGCCCGGTGTCGCGAACATTGCCATCCGTGACGAGGCCGATTGCAGCGTCCTCTACATCGTCACCGATGACATGCCTTTCCTCGTGGACTCCGTCAACGCCGAACTGGTCCGCCAGAACGCCCCCATCCACCTCGTGCTCCACCCGCTGTTCGTGGTGACGCGCAACCGCGAGACCGGCGAACTGGTCAAGGTCGCGCGCGTCCCCTCCCACCTGGGCATCTCCAGCGGTGACACCGCGGCCATGCCGAACCTCTCCCACCTGATCGCCGAAGGCGACAACGCCTCGCACATGGAGTCCTGGATCGCCGTCGAAATCGACCTCGTCGGCGAGGACAAGCGCGCGGAACTGGTGAAGGGGATCTCCCGGGTGCTCGGCGACGTCCGCGCCGCCGTCGAAGACTGGCCGAAGATGCGCACCAAGGCCCTTGAAATCTCCGCGGACCTGGACCGGCTGGCCAACCGGGCACAGATTGCCGAGCTGCGCCAGGCCCAGGACCTGCTCCGCTGGCTCGATGACGGAAACTTCACCTTCCTCGGCTACCGCGAATACGACCTCGTGAACGAATCCGGCGAGGACGTGCTGGAACTGCGCGAGGAAAGCGGCCTGGGCCTGCTCCGCGCCGGCGCGGACACCCGCCAAATCCAGCACCTCACCGAGGCCGGCAGGAAGAAGGCACGCGAGAAGCGCGCCCTCGTCATCACCAAGGCAAACTCGCGCTCCACCGTGCACCGCCCGGCCTACCTGGACTACATCGGCGTCAAGAGCTTCGACGCCGCCGGAAACGTCAACGGGGAGCAGCGCTTCATCGGCCTCTTCGCCACGACCGCCTACGCCGGATCCGTGCGGGATATCCCCGTAGTCCGGGAAAAAGTCGCCGCTGTATTGCACGACGCCGGCTTCCCGCCGGATTCGCACTCGGGCAAGGACCTGCTGGGCATTTTGGAGACCTATCCCCGCGACGAGCTCTTCCAGATCGAAATCCCGGACCTCGCCGCCATCGCAACAGGCATCCAGCGGCTTCAGGAACGCCGCCGGACCAGGCTCTTCCTGCGGCCCGACATCTACGGCCGGTTCATGTCCGCCGTCGTCTACCTGCCGCGCGACCGCTACACCACCAACGTCCGCCTGCGCATTGAGCAGGAACTGCGGGAGACGTTCAACGCCGTGTCCATCGACTACGAAGCGCGGATGACCGAATCCGCGCTGGCCCGCCTCTTCTTCCGGATCCGGCTGCCGAAGGACGCCGACGTCAGCCACGTCAACAGCGATGAGCTGGAGAAGCGCCTGGTCCGGGCCGCCCGCTCCTGGGGCGAAGGCATTTCCGAGGTCCTGCGCGCCCGCGCTGGGAGCGGGGGTGCCGGTGTCAGGGAGGACGGTTCCAAGGAACTGGCCACTGTCTGGGCAGAGGCGTTCCCGCCCAGCTACCGCGTGGACTACGAGATCGAGGACGCGCTCCAGGACATCGACCGCTTCGAAAAGTACGGTGCCGCGGCCGAACGTGCCGCGGAGGCCGTCAAGGAACAGCCCGGCGTCCACGTGTATCTGCCCGAAGGCGCCGGAGCCACGCTGGAAGAGGACGCACGCGTCAAGCTCTACATGCTGGAGCCAAAGAGCCTGAGCCAGATCCTGCCCTACTTCCATAACCTCGGCCTTGAGGTGCTGGACGAACGCCCGTTCGAGATCGAGACCGCGGATCACCGGGACTTCTTCCTCTACGACCTCGGCCTCAAGTACCCCGCCGGTGTGGACCCCACGGCCACGGGCCAGCTGCTGGCCGAGTCCTTCGGCGCCGCCGTGACCGGCGCCGTGGAGTCGGACAGCTTCGACCGGCTGGTGCTGCGGGAGGGCATGCACTGGCGCCAGGTGGTGGTGCTGCGGGCCTACGCCAAGTACATGCGGCAAATGGGCAACACCAACTCCTTTGGTTTCCTGGCCGACACCCTGCTGGCGAACCCGGATGTCACGCGGGGACTCAGCGCCCTGTTCGCGGCACGCTTTGACCCGGCGCTCAGCGACTCCGATCGCCTGCTCAAGGAGATCGAGGTCCTCGCCGGACTGGATGACGCGATCGAGAAGGTCGCGACCCTCGACGCCGACCGGGTGCTGCGTACGTTCAAGAACCTAATCGAGGCCACGCTCCGGACGAACTACTACCAGAACAAGGCCCACCTCAGCTTCAAACTGGACCCGTCCCGCATCGAGGGCCTGCCGTTCCCGCGGCCCATGTTCGAGATCTGGGTCTACGCTCCCCGGGTCGAGGGTGTCCACCTGCGCTTCGGCAAGGTGGCCCGCGGCGGGCTGCGCTGGTCCGACCGGCGCGAGGACTTCCGCACCGAAATCCTCGGCCTGGTCAAGGCACAGACTGTCAAAAACGCCGTGATCGTCCCCACCGGCGCGAAGGGCGGCTTCTACGCGAAGCAGCTGCCGGATCCGGCCGTTGACCGGAGCGCCTGGATGGCCGAAGGCATTGAAAGCTACAAGACCTTCATCAGCGGCCTGCTGGACATCACGGACAACCTCATCACGACGCCGGAAGGCGAAACGCTGGTGCCGCCAGCCGACGTCGTGCGCCACGACGACGACGATTCCTACCTCGTGGTCGCAGCCGACAAGGGCACGGCGTCCTTCTCCGACATCGCCAACGGCCTCGCCGCGGAGTACGGCTTCTGGCTCGGCGACGCTTTCGCCTCCGGCGGCTCGGTGGGCTACGACCACAAGGCCATGGGCATCACCGCCCGCGGGGCCTGGGAGTCGGTCAAGCGCCACTTCAGCGAGCTGGACCTCGACACGCAGTCCGAACCGTTCACGGTTGTCGGCGTCGGCGACATGTCCGGTGACGTGTTCGGCAACGGCATGCTGCTCTCAAAGCACATCCGTCTGCTGGCAGCCTTCGACCACCGGCATATCTTCCTCGACCCCACGCCGGACGAGACAACGTCCTACGCGGAGCGCCAGCGGCTCTTCGAACTGCCCCGGTCATCCTGGGACGACTACAACAAGTCGCTCATCAGCGAAGGCGGCGGCGTCTTTGCCCGGCAGGCCAAGTCAATCCCCGTGTCGGCGCAGGTCCGCGCCGCCCTGGGCCTCCCGGAGGGCACCACGGAGCTGAGCCCGCCGGAACTCCTGCGCGCCATCCTCCTCGCGCCAGCGGACCTGCTCTACAACGGCGGCATCGGCACCTACGTCAAAGCCAGCACCGAAACGAATGCCGAAGTCGGCGACAAGGCCAACGACTCCATCCGCGTCGACGGCCGCGAACTGCGGGTCAAGGTGGTCGGTGAAGGCGGAAACCTGGGGATGACCCAGCGCGGACGCATCGAGGCCGCGCTGCAGGGCGTCATCCTCAACACCGATGCGATCGACAACTCGGCCGGTGTGGACTGCTCGGACCACGAGGTCAACATCAAGATCTTCGTGGACCGGATGGTCGCGGCGGGCAAGCTTGACCCCGCCGAACGTGCGGACTTCCTGGCCTCCATGACCGACGAGGTCGGCCGGCTGGTGCTCGAGGACAACATCGACCAGAACATCCTCCTGCTCAACGACCGCATGCGGGTCTCCGAATGGAGCCCCAGCTACGAACGGCTCATGGACTGGCTGGAAAAGTCGGCCGACCTCAAGCGCGACCTCGAGGCGCTGCCCACCACGGCCACGTTGCAGGAGCGCCTGGAACAGGGCCAGGGGCTGACGTCCCCGGAACTTTCGGTCCTGGCCGCCTACGCCAAGATCGAACTTGCCAGCGCGCTGCGCGACAGCGATCTCGCCGATGACCCGTGGTTCCGCACGACGCTGCGGGCCTACTTCCCGAAGCAGCTGCGGGAGAGGTTCGACGCCGAACTGGACACCCACCCGCTGCGCCGCGAAATCATCGCGACCGTGGTTGCCAACGACATGATCAACCTCGGCGGCATCACCTTCGCATTCCGCACCATTGAGGAAACCTCGGCCACGGAAGCTGCCGTAGCCAAGGCGTTCGTGGCCCTCCGCGAGGTCTACGAGCTGGACATCATGGTCAAGGAACTCAACGAACTGCCGGCGTCGTTCCCGACCGAACACTGGAGCACTGTCCACCTGGACATCCGGCGGCTGTTGGACCGCGCCGTCCGTTGGCTCCTGGGCCAGGGCTCCACATCCCGTCCCATCGCCGATATCGTGGCCGAATTCAAGCCGCTAATGGATCCCATGCGGGCCCGGCTGCTGGACTACCTCCGCGGCGACGACCGCGCCCGTGTGGCCGAATGGCTGGAGAAGGCACGCAGCTGGGACCTTCCCGAGGACCTGGCGCACCGCTGGGCCGAGCTGTTCGAGAGCTTCGTGCTCCTGGATATCGCCAAGATCGTCCATGTCAGCTCGGAATCCGTGGCCGACATTGCCCACGTGTACTACACGGTGTTCAACCGCTTCCACGCAGATTCCCTCCTCGAACGCATCACCAAGCTGCCGAGGGCGGACCGCTGGCAGGCATTGGCCCGTGCAGCCCTGCGCGATGACCTCTACTCCACTGTCTCGGACATGACGATGGCGGTCCTGGAGAGCACACCGGCCGGGACTCCCGCGGAAGAACGGCTGGCCGCCTGGGAGAGCCAGAACGTGGAACAGCTCACCCGGGCGAAGTCAATGTTTGACGAGGTCAATGCCCTCGAGGCCGATGACATGGCCTCGCTGTCGGTAGCATTGAGGCTCTTGAGGTCAATCGTTCGACGCTAGGGGCTGCCGTCCCCGGCGTCGCAAATGGAGGTGCTGTGGCAATCTTTACGGACCCTATCAGGGAGCATGCTGATTTTGGGCCGGGGGACGCCGAGTGGCTGCACCTCCTGGTCGGCGACTGGCAGATGGTCGCCGACCTCGCGTTCGCGGACCTCGCCCTGTGGTTCCCGCATCCTGAGTTCGGCTATGTGGCGCTCGCCCACGTCCGCCCCTCCACCACGCACACGGTGTTCCACGCCGACTTCGTGGGGGAGGGGATCAGGTCGGACCTGCAGCCACTGGTCGACAAGGCGTGGGAGAGCCGCGCGATCGAGCGCTCCAACGAGACCAACTGGAGCAGCGACATGGCCCTGCGGGTGGAGGCGGTCCCGATGGTCCGCAACGGCCGCACCCTGGCCGTCGTGACTTCCCACATGGACCTCTCCAGCTCGCGGATGCCTTCCCGCCTTGAGCTCACCTACCGCCAATGCGCCTACGATCTGCTGCGCATGGGAACGTTGGGGCTGTGGCCGGACTTCGCGTCGCCCACGGGCTCGCGCCGCGGCGCCCCGCGCGTCGGTGACGGCCTGATCAGGCTCGACGCCGAGGGGATCGTGCAGTACGCCAGCCCCAACGGGGTGTCCGCGTTCCGCCGCCTCGGCGACGGCGAGTCCCTCGAGGGCCGGTCCCTCGCCGAGGTCACCGCCGGGCTCCTGAAGGACCGGCGCTTGGTCGATGAGACTCTGCCGCTCGTCGTTACGGGCCGCATGCCCTGGCGCAGCGAAATCGAGTCACGCGGCGTCAGCCTTTCGCTGCGGGCCATCCCGTTGCGCGACGAGCAGCAGCGGTTCGGCGCCCTGGTCCTGTGCCGGGACGTCTCGGAGCTGCGTCGCCGGGAGATGGAACTGGTCACCAAGGACGCCACCATCCGCGAGATCCATCACCGCGTGAAAAACAACCTGCAGACCGTCGCAGCCCTGTTACGGATGCAGTCGCGGCGCATGGTCAGCGACGAGGCCAAGCAGGGGCTCGAGCAGGCGATGCGGCGGGTGGCGACCATTGCCCTCGTGCATGAGACGCTTTCGCAGGGCCTGACCCAGAGTGTTGATTTCGACGAGCTGATCGGCCGCCAGTTCCGGCTCTCGGCCGAGGTCGCCTCGCCCTCCCAGCAGGTCAAAACCCAGCGTTCGGGACTCTTCGGGGACCTGCCGAGCGACTTCGCCACCCCGTTGGCCCTCGTCATCAACGAACTGGTCACGAACGCCGTCGAGCACGGGCTAGAGGGACGGACCGGTACCGTCTGGCTGATTGCCGACCGCTCCGAAACCGAGGACGGCGACGAACTTCTCACCGTGAGGGTGGAGGATGACGGCGTCGGGCTGCCGGGCACACCCTACACCGAGGGCCTTGGCCTGCAGATCGTGCGCACACTGGTCACGAGTGAGCTTGGCGGCACGATCCACTGGCAGGCCAGGGACGGCGGGGGAACCGCTGTCCAGATTGTCCTGAGCCTTACGGCACGCTGACAATCCGCCACGCTGACATTCCGCGCAGTGCAGGTGCCCCGAATTGACGGGTTTCACGTCACTGTCTGAAGCTCCCGCCGGCCGACGGGGTAGTACCGCCGGCCGGCGGTCAGCGGCTCAAACGGGCAATGGCCGCGGACCCGTGGGTCCGCGGCCATTGCTGCGGGTGGTGCGTTGCTGCCGGCATTCCGGCAGCGGGATCAGGAAGCTCGCCGTGCCCGGGCCGCGCGGCGCTTCAGGGCGCGGCGCTCGTCCTCGCTCATGCCGCCCCAGACTCCGGCGTCCTGGCCGGACTCCAGAGCCCATTGCAGGCAGGTGTCAACGACGGGGCAGCGCCGGCAAACGCTTTTCGCTTCCTCGATCTGCAGGAGGGCGGGGCCGGTGTTTCCTACGGGGAAGAACAGCTCCGGGTCCTTGTCAAGGCAGGCTGCGCGATTACGCCAATCCATGCTGATCAGTCACTCCATTCCTGGGAACTCGTTAAATGCCTTTGTGAAATTATTCACTAGAGGCTTCATAAGAAAAGGGCCCATTGGGGCCCCCTCGGTCATCTGGATTAAGCGTGTCATGTTAACGCTGTGTAAACAAGGGGTAATAGAGGTCAAGATGCCTCGAGACCGTGAGCGATGCATCACATTCAGTGGCGGCGTCCTCACATCTAGACGACTATGTCCGGTAGTGTGCCAGTGTGTCAAGGCCCCCTGTGAACCCTGAAGACCCCCGTGAAAATGCCGACAAAAATGCCGGCGGAAACCCCCGTGATGACCCCCGGGGCAATGCCGAGGAAAGCGGCGGGCAGCGTCCCGGCGAGAGTTCGCCCCGGAGCCCGGCGGACGAGCCGGTCGGAGCGGCTGCCGGAGACTCTGTGCGGCCAAGGGGAATTATTGTCATCGCGGTCATCGTCGCGCTGGAGGCCACGGCGCTGCTCGTGGCGGGAGGCTGGTACGGAACCCAGCTGCTGACCGGCGCACCTGTCCTCTCCTTCTGGGGTGCCGTCTTCACGCTGTGCCTGCTTCTGGCGTTCTCCGTATGGCTCTTTGCCGTGGCACGCTTCCTGCTCCGCGGGTTCCGTTGGCCGCGGGCCGGTGCCTTGGTGGCCCAGCTCTTCGTGTTGACCATTGGCTTTCCGACCCTGACCGGTGGCTTTCCGCTGGCCGGACTGGCCATGTTGATCCCGGCGGTGACCGCAATTGTGCTCCTGTTCGACAAGCGGGTCATAGCCTTCGCCTCACGGGGAGCCGGAGCCCCGCCCGCTCTGTAGTGGCCAACTGGACCGGCGTCGCCCGGCCGTCGGAAATGACGACGGCGCGTCCCGGCGGAGGATTTTCCTCCGCGTCGAACCGGACCCCAAAGGGCTCCCCATCCATGAGCCCCCGCGGGCAAATCAGGACCCCGCGTCCCTGGCTGCGCGCGACGGCAGCGAGGAGCACCTGTTGCCCGACGGCCGGGCCGGATCCCGCAGCGAGGACCACTCTCCACCCAAGACTGTTCAGGGCCGCCAGGGCGCTATTGGCTGCATGCGTAAGCAGGTCAGCGTCGTCCGCGAGGGCTATTGCTCCGCGGTCCAGAGTGCCCGCGAGCGCGCTGGAGTGGACCTCGGACCAGTACTGGCCGGGATCGGTGCCCGGCTGCGGCGCGAGCCAGGTGCAGTCGGGGTTCATTCCCGGGAGCGCAGCCAGCAGGCTGCTCTTCCCGGAGCCGGGGCCGCCGAGGACCGCGAGGACGCCGCCGCCCGGGAACCGAACTGCCTGCGGCCGAAGTTCGTCCCCGCCGACCCCGAGGAGCAGTCCTGCTGCCGGCTGGCCAAGCCCGGGGTTGCCACGTTGGGCCAGCACCTCGTCCACAGTCACCAACGCAGGCAGGGAGTCCACCCGGAAAGGCCTCATCGCGACGGGTCCACCCGTGGGGTACAGCCCGCCGGTGACTGCTGGTTCAAACAGCTGGGCCGCGTGGCCGCTCGCCAGAGGGCTCGGCACGAAGGCACCGAACACAGCTACGCGGCCGGAGACCGGCTCCAGCGCCGGGAGCCGCGGCCAGGCAAGGCGGCCCTCTTCGGTGGACCCCGCAGGAAAATACATCCGGTTTGGCAGGCCAGCGAAAAACCTGGCGGTCACGAGCTCGCGCCCACCGGAGGCGATGACCGTGATCCCTGCCCTGGAACCGTCCCGCACGATGTCCTGAACGAGGTCTTCGGCCCACGCCAGCGGCCCGGAACGGAAAGCCGAAACCCAGGCGCCCCAGCCACTGAGCACCAAGACGAGTTCGGGCCGTGGCCGGGCCGCGGGCGCACTCAGCCGTGACGTGACTTCGCCGGCAACCCTCCGCAGTACCCTGGCGGCACGCCGCACTTCGTGCAGGCCGGCCGCCGCACCGATCCGGGGCGCCGCCGGGGCGGCGCTGAAGGCACCGGCGGCGTCGAGGATGTAGAGGTGCGACTCCACCACGCGGTTCAGGAGCTGTTCTACAGCGAGGGCCACGGCGGGGTCGGCAGCGCCTGCGTCAGCCTCGACAAGGCCCAGATGACCGTGCCCGGCAGGACTCCAGTCCAGTTCCGTGACGCGCTGGAGTTCCGGCAGGTCCACGCGCCCGAACCTGACGGTTTTCAGGTCTGCGGGCACGTAACCCGGATGTGGCAGCTGCGCCGGCAGGGGATCTGCCACCGGCCGGCCGGGTCGCCGCCCGCCCAGATCCTGCCACAGGCGCACAACGGTGCCGATGAACGGCGCCGCCCCCTGCCCCGGGGTCAGGCCCGGGCCGCCATCGGGATCTTCGCGGCCGGGGGAGACGCCAGCGCGAAGCCCGGCACCAAGCCCGGCGACGACGTGCGGCCGCGTCACGTGCTCCGTGACCGTGCGAACAGTGACCGCACTGTTCGCCCGCCCGGCGGTCCCGGGCGTCAATGTGGCCGTCTGGAACTCCTCCGGGGCCTGGGCGCCGCGGATCAGGAACGCCCGCCCGGGACGTGCGATGGGGATGGCGGCCGCGAGCCCGGAGCCCATGACGTCGAAGGATTCGGGACCGGACTGGACCCGGAGGGCGATGCAGGAGGTGACATTTGCCCTGATGTCGGCGTTCAGTGCTCCCTGCGGGCGCTGGGTGGCCATGATGAGATGGATCCCCAGCGATCGGCCGATGGCGGCAATCCTCATAAGCTCGGAGAGGGCCCCGGGTACTTCATCGACCAGGATCCTGAACTCGTCTATGAAGATGACCAGATAGGGGACGGGCGGTCCGGCCGCCTGCGACGACTCGTACGCCGCGAGGTCCGGGGCAAACGCCTGGGCGAGAAGCTCCTCCCTTCGCCTGACCTCGGCCCGCAACGAAACGAGCGTCCGCTCCACTTCCGCAGCGCCCAGATCCGTCAGCATGCCGACGCAGTGCGGTAGCCCTGCCAGGGGGCCCAGGCCCGAGCCGCCCTTGAAATCGACGAAGAGAAGGTTGACGCGGTCCGGTGGATGGCTGGCCGCGAGGCCGGCGGCCAGAGTCCGCAAGAACTCGGATTTCCCTGAACCGGTGGTCCCTGCGACCAGGAAGTGCGGACCGTCCGCCTTCAGATCGATCCGCAAGGCCCCGAGGATCCCCGCGCCGACGGGCGCACCCAGTCCGGCGTCCGAGCCGCTCCGGGACCAGCGCCGGGAGACTTCCTGTGCTCCAAGGGGAAGGACGTCAGCCAGGGAGGGCCGTTCCGGGATGGCCGGCGGGGGAGCCGCCGTGGTCCGCGGTGTGGCACTGAAGCCCCGGCAGAAGCGGTCAAAGGCCACGGCAGGGACCAGATCCGGAATGAAGTCCATGGGCGGTGCCCCGGCTGTCATGAGGACGCTGGGCCTGCCGAGGACAATTCCAACGTGTTTTCCGGGACGCTGCTCCGGCGAGCACTCGATCACCCTCCACCCGTGTGCTGCGGCAAGGGACCGGAGCGCCGGCCCGGCACCGGCCGCCGCTGCGCTCGCCGCTGTCCCTGGCGGCCCGGGAGTGTCCCAAAGGAAGAGGACTGCGCCGTCGAATCCCCCGCCCGGACCGCCCGGACCGCTCGGAGCATCCGGACTGCCGGGACCGTCCGGATCCCCGGTGCCTGCGGCCAACAGCGCAGCAGTGGTGGCGTCGTTCCCGGACAACGTGACGCCGGGCAGGAAACGCGCGGACAACGGCAGAGTATCCACAGGGCCATGTAGGAGCAGACGGGTGCTGCCGCCGAGGGGATAGGCGGCCAGTTGCATGATGAACGAGCGCACCAGCCCCGCCACGGCAGGTCCAGGGCCGTGGATGGTCACCACCGCCGGCGCCGGGTCCAACGTCAGGGGCACCTGGCCGAGCGGCGGTGGGCAGAACCTGGCATCCGCTGGCTCCAGCCGGATATTCGCCGCCTGATCCGCCAGCCCGAGCCGCAGGCAGATGCCCGGTGACTGCCCTTCGGCTGAGCGGCTCGCCGCGGTTAACCCCGCCCCGCACGCGATAGCCAGGTCCGCCGCGGAAGGAGCGGCCGCCCGGCGCCGTTCCCTGTCCTGCAGCGCGGCCTCCGCCACGGCGGCGCTGAGTTCACTGCGCTGGCGGCGCCCTGACAGGAATGGGACAAGGACGGAGACGGCTGACACAGCGGTGAAAGCCAGGAACATCCACATGCCGGTGAAAAGTGCCAGGCCGACGCCGGCCGCGAGCGGCAGCGCCGCGGCCAGGACCATGCCGGCCCAGTGAGTGGGGGCAGCCGCGGCGCGGACAACCAGCGGGGCGGAAACGCTGGAGCCCGCGAGCGCCGTCACGGAGTCCCCGGCAGCGTGGGGCACAGCCGGCGGCCCGAGACGGAGCGAAATCGTGGAGTCGCCGCACCGGATCGAGGACGCCGTACTCACCGGTGCGGTCCGGACTTTCCGGCCGTCGACGCTGGTTCCGTTCGCACTCCCGAGGTCCACGATCGTGACGTCCGAGTCTGACACGTCCAGGCGGGCGTGCTCCCGCGAGAGTGCGGCATCCGGGATCACGATCTCGGTGCCGCGGCGTCCGATCCGGAACCGCCCCCGATGCAGGGCAACAAGCGTGCCAGCGCCGGGCCCGCTGTCCACCGTGAGCAGCAACGTGGCAGTCCGCGGCTGGGCCTGCCCGGAGCGGAATACTTCAGCGCCTTCAACCAATACGGCACCCTGGACCAGGGGAGGCACGCCAACGCTCATGGCGGCGACCGGCGCTCCCCGAACGGACAGCCCGCCGGTCCCGTAGCGCCGTGCGATGGCGGCCTCCAGGTCCGTGCCCGGGCAGCGGTCGGGAACCTCGACGGCCAGTTCAACGAGCTGCCCGTCCAGCGTCGAACCTGACGAAAAGGTGCACTGTGCGAGAGTGCAGTGGAAGATCATCCGGGCATCCTTTCCGCCGTGGCAGCCCGGTTCCACGTTAGGGATGCCCGGGCCCGGCTGCGCCCGGAAATTGCGCCATGTGGATAAACGGTGGGCAGCCGTGCGGCAAGGGCCGGGCGCCGACTGCAAGGGAGCCTCGGGTAGGCTAGTTCAGCAGACAATGCGCAACATTGGGCTGCCCGCATTCGAATCAGGAGAGTTTGTGACCGCTGACCTCGTCATCGTAGGGTCGGGCTTCTTTGGCCTGACAATCGCAGAACAGGCCGCCACAGAGCTGGGCTTGAAGGTAGTCGTCATCGACCGCCGCCACCACATCGGCGGCAATGCCTACAGCGAAAAGGAAGAGCAGACCGGCATCGAGGTGCACCGCTACGGCGCGCACCTTTTCCACACGTCCAATGACCGCGTGTGGGAGTACGTGAACCGCTTCACGACGTTTACGAACTACGTCCACAAGGTGTACGGCGTGCACAAGGGCGAGGTCTACTCCCTGCCCATCAACCTGGCCACGATCAACCAGTTCTTCCGGGCCAACCTCACTCCCGGCCAGGCGCAGGAACTGATCAAGGAGCAGGCCGGCGAACTGGCGGGCACCGATCCGCAGAACCTGAACGACAAGGGCATCCAGCTCATCGGACGGCCGCTCTACGAGGCGTTCATCAAGCACTACACCGGCAAGCAGTGGCAGACGGATCCCAAGGACCTGCCCGCGGGCATCATTTCCCGCCTTCCCGTCCGGTACAACTACGACAACCGGTACTTCAACGACAAGTACGAGGGCCTGCCGACCAACGGCTACACGGCCTGGATCGAAAAGATGGCCGAGCACCCGAACATCGAGGTCCGGCTGAACACGGACTTCTTCGACGAGTCGCACGAATACAGCAAGGACAAGGTGGTCGGCAACATCCCGGTGGTATACACCGGACCCGTCGACCGCTACTTCGACTACGCCGAAGGTGACCTTTCCTGGCGCACGATCGACTTCGAGGAGGAAGTCCTCGACGTCGGCGATTTCCAGGGCACCTCCGTGATCAACTACAACGACGACGACGTGCCGTTCACGCGCATCATCGAGCCGCGCCACTTCCACCCGGAACGCGACTACCAGACGGAAAAAACCGTCATCATGCGCGAGTTCTCCCGCGCGGCCGAGAAGGGCGACGAGCCCTATTACCCGATCAATACCGCCGCGGACCGGGACCGCCTGCTCAAGTACCGGGACCTCGCGGCAGCCGAAAAGGACGTCCTCTTCGGCGGACGCCTCGGCACGTACAAATACCTGGACATGCACATGGCCATCGGCTCTGCCCTGACCATGTTCGAGAACAAGATCCGGCCGCATTTCGAGGCCGGCGCCACGATTGAAAGCGGAGGAGTGGACGCATGAGCGCCGCTGAAGCGACAACCGGCTGGAACCCGATTCAGCGGGTCATCCTGCCATCGACGGACCAGACCGACACAGTACCCCTCTACGCTGACGCCGGCACCGCCAGCGGCATCCGGCTCCGGGAGAACGACGAGTTCGCCCGCACCCCGAAGCTGCTCGAGGACAAGCTGCAGATGTTCAGCTCCGAGACCCGGGTTGCGCATTTCGAGGACCTCCTGGGCCGGCACTCCATGCGGGTGCGCTCGGGCGAGCAGCTCTCCTTCGGCACCTATTTCAACGCCTTCCCGGCCAGCTACTGGCGCCGGTGGACCTCGGTGCGGGACATCCGCCTGGTCGTCGAGACCAGCGGTCCGGGCACGGTCACGGTCTACAAGTCGAATGCCCGCGGATCGGTCCAGCGCGTCGACGGCAAGCACGTCGACGGCGAGGCCACCTCCACGTTCGAGCTCTCGCTCAAGCCCTTCGGCGACGGCGGCTGGTACTGGTTTGACCTGGCCGCCAGCACCGGCGACCTGGTCCTGAAGAACGGTGCGTGGGAGGCCACAGGCGGTCCCGCGACCAAGGGCCAGGTGACCCTCGAGATCACCACCATGAACAAGCCCGACTTCTGCCTGAACAACGCCCGCATCCTCGCGGAGAACCCGGACGTCCTCGAAAACGTCAAGGAAATCCTGATCGTGGACCAGGGCACGCAAAAGGTCGAGGACCAGGAAGGCTTCGCCGAAGTCCGGGACGCCCTCGGCGGCAAGCTGCGGGTCATCAACCAGGCGAACCTGGGCGGCTCCGGCGGCTTCGCGCGCGGCATGTTCGAGGCCGTCGAAAACGGCAGTGACTACGCCCTGCTGCTCGACGACGACATCGTCGTCGAACCTGAAAGCATCGTGCGGCTCCTGACCTTCGCCGACCACTGCCGCAAGCCGACGATCGTCGGCGGCCACATGTTCGACCTCTACAACCGCAGCGTCCTGCACACCTTCGGCGAGGTCGTGGACCCCTACCGGATCGTCCCGGCCCTGCCCCATGCCGACATGGAAACACGGCACGATTTCAGCGTTGCGAACCTGCGCCAGACGCCGTGGCTGCACCGCCGCGTGGACGTGGACTACAACGGCTGGTGGATGTGCCTGATCCCCACCAAGGTGATCCAGGAAATCGGGCTGTCGCTGCCGCTGTTCATCAAATGGGACGACGCCGAATACGGGCTGCGCGCCCGGGAAGCCGGCTTTGCCACGGTCTCGATGCCCGGTGCCGCCGTCTGGCACGTGTCATGGATCGACAAGGATGACCTCGTCGGCTGGCAGGCCTACTTCCACGCGCGCAACCGGCTGATCACCACGCTGATCCACAGCCCGTACCCCAAGGGCGGCCGTGTGCTGCGCGAATCCTTCCAGTCCGACGTCAAGCACCTCGTCTCGATGCAGTACTTCACCGAGCACGGCCGCATCGACGCGCTGCGCGACCTCCTGAAGGGCCCCGACGACCTCCACAAGGCGCTCGGAACCAAGCTGCCGGAAATCAACGCCCTGAAGGCGCAGTACCCGGATGCCCAGCTGAAGGAAGACGTCGACGACTTCCCGGCGCCCAAGATCGGCCGCGGACCGATGGGCGGAACCGTTGTGGGGCTGCCCAGCAAGAAGCAGCTCATCCCGTGGGGCATCAAGACTGTTGCGCGCCAGCTGATCAAGGCGCCGGGACCGGAAAGCGCAGAACGGCCCCAGGGCTACCTGGCCCACCGGGACAACCGGTGGTACCGGGTGGCGCACTATGACAGCGTCGTGGTCTCCAACGCGGAGGGCACCGGTGCCTCGTGGTACCAGCGCGACCCGAAGAAGCTGAAGGGCATGCTGACCGAAGCGACCTTGCTGCACGCGAAGCTGTTCCGGGAATGGGACAGCCTTGCCGAGCAGTACCGCCGCGCGGTGACCGAGATCAGCTCGATCGACGCGTGGAAGAAGACGTTCGAGGCGAATTCCGAGGACGGCAGCTAGATGGCAGGTCAAACCGACCAGCTGATCAAGCCCGGAACCGGGCTTGGGCTGCTGGACGTCTACGGCGACCGCTTCCTGCTGAAGCTGCTGGTGCGCAAGGAAATCAAGGTGCGCTACCGCGGCTCGGTGCTGGGCCTGCTGTGGTCCTACGTGAAGCCGCTCGTGCAGTTCCTGATCTACTTCGTGGCGCTGGGCATTTTCCTCAACCTCCAGCGGGGGACGCCGAACTATGCGATCTACCTGTTCTCCGGCATAGTCCTGGTGAACTTCTTCACCGAATCGCTGTCCAACGCCACCCGGTCGATCGTGGACAACCGCGACCTGATCCGAAAGATCTACCTGCCCCGGGAACTCTTCCCGGTGGCCACCGTGTGGGTCTCGGCGGCGCACTTCCTGCCCCAGCTGCTGGTGCTGGTCGGCGCATGCCTGATAGTGGGGTGGGCTCCCTCACTGCTGCAGCTCGCCGTAGTGGTCCTGATCTTCGTGATGGTGGCCGTCCTCGGAACGGGCCTCGGCCTGCTCTTCGGCGCCGTCAACGTCTATTTCCGGGACTCCGAAAACATCGTGGACATGATCGTCATGGTGGTCACGTGGGCCTCCCCGGTCCTCTACCTCTGGTCGATGGTCCAAAAGGTGATGGGCGATTGGTTCTGGATCTACCAGCTGAACCCGATGACGGTCGCCGTCGAGGTCTTCCACTGGGCCTTCTGGGAACCGACGCTCAAGGCGGACCAGATGGTCAACGACGCCTCGCCTCCGGGCATGCTGACACTCTGGCTGCCCGTCGCCCTGCTGATCACGCTGGCTGTGCTGTTCCTCGGGCAGTGGACGTTCCGCCGGCTTGCCGTCCACTTCGCACAGGAGCTCTGACATGACCGCGCACGGCCACGTGGCCATCATCTGCACCGACATCCGGAAACAGTTCGTGCTCCGCCACACCCGTTCACTGAAGGAAGCCCTCGTCTGGCTCGTGAAGGGCCGCAAGGGCGACCTCTCCAAGAAGTTCCTTGCCCTCAAAGATGTCTCGCTTGAGGTCAAGCAGGGCGAGACGGTTGCGCTCATGGGGCTCAACGGTTCCGGAAAATCGACGCTCCTGAAACTCATCTCCGGGGTCCTGCAGCCCGACGGCGGCACCGTGCGCACGCGCGGCCGTGTCGCCGGGCTGATCGAAGTCGGCGCAGGGTTCCACCATGACCTCAGCGGCCGGGACAACGTCTACCTCAATGGCGCCATCCTCGGCATGACCGAGAAGCAGATCGACGAGAAGTTCGATTCGATCGTGGAATTCTCCGAGATCGGCGAGTTCATCGACACCGAGGTGAAGTTCTATTCCTCCGGCATGTACCTGCGGCTGGCGTTTTCCATCGCCGTGCACACGGACCCGGAAGTCTTCCTGATCGACGAGATCCTCGCGGTGGGCGACGAGCCCTTCCAGCGCAAATGCATCGCGAAGATCAAGGAACTCTCGGAAATGGGGAAAACCCTGTTTGTCGTGAGCCATGACCTGGATCTGGTGGCCACCGTGTGTGAGCGCGGCGTGCTGCTGGAACACGGTGAAATTGTCATGGACGGCGAAGTGCACGACGTCGTCAACGAGCTCCGGCGCAGGTCCCTCGCCCTCTAGCGGCTGGTAGCCGCACAGGGTGGCAGCACAGTGCAGCCGCACTGTGTAGCTGAACTGTGCAGCGGCGTGCCCGGCCAGCTCCCGAATCGGGCATCCGCTAGGATGGGCCCGGTACGGGGGCTCAGCCCCGTACCGGGGGACGCGGGGAGCAAAAAATGACAGCTGTGGGGTCCAGCGAGCGGCGGGACAGGCGTCGGAGGCCCTCGTGGGCTGACCGGCTGCGGACAATGACCAGGGCCGCGGCTGTCGCTGCCGCAACCGGAATTGTGGCGGCAAGCCTCGCCCAGGGAGCCTCTGCCGATAGCTCCCCGTCCCCGCAGGCAACAGGCCAGCCGGGAGCGCCACCCGCGGCCGGCACAGCCGCGCCCGCGGCACCTTCCACAGCCTCGCCGACGGCGGCAGCCACCGTGGCGCCGACCCGCCCGGCCGTATTGAAGCCAACGCAAACGCCAACACCGCCGCCGTCGCCCCAACCGACTGGCGCGGCGACGACGACGCCCGGCGCGACGCCGGCAGCCGGACCAACGGCAAAGACCCCGGCACCGACCCCGGCCGCCGCGAAGGCGGCCGCCGAGGCGGCCATCCGCGTCCCCGGTGCCATCGGCGTCGAATACGACCGACTCGGCGGCTCTGCGGGGCCCGTCGGAGCGGCCACGTCCGGGCAGAAGTGCGGGCTGGCGGGCGGCGGCTGCCAGCAGGCCTTCGCCCACGGAACCATTGTCTGGAGCAAAGCCACCGGCGCCCACCTGCTGTCCGCGGGCATCGAAAATGCCTGGCTCAACGCCGGCGGCGCCACAGGCCAGCTGGCCTACCCGCTCGGCGACGCGGCGTGCGGGGGAACACCTAAGGTGTGCCAGCAGGCGTTCCAACACGGCAGCCTGTACAGCGTCTCAGGGAAGGGAACGTACCCTGTCTGGGGCGCCATCAACGCCACCTACGAATCCCTCGGCGGCCTCAAGGGATACCTCGGCTACCCGCTAGGGGGCGAGACGTGCGGGCTGGCCGGCGGGGCCTGCACGCAGCGCTTCCAGCGCGGCACCGTGTACTTCGCCCCCGGCGCCGGCACCTTCCCGGTGTGGGGCGCCATCAATGCCCGCTATCTTGCCCTCGGCGGCGGCCGCGGCTACCTGGGCTACCCCACGGGCAAGGAAAAATGCGGGCTGCGCGGCGGAGGCTGCTCCCAGACCTTCCAACGCGGACGCATCTACTACGCGGCCGGCGCCGGCACCCAGGCGGTCTGGGGCGGGCTCGGACAGTTCTACACGGCCCGCAGGGCCCAGGACGGTGCCCTCGGGTATCCCGTCACGGCCGAGGCCTGCGACCGGAGCGGGTACTGCAGCCAGTCCTTCCAGTACGGCCGGCTCCAATGGATCCCGGGAGCCGGAGTCCGCTACCGGCTGACCTCGGCCGCGTACTGCCCGGCCATCAATTCCGGGGCCGTGAAGTACCGAACCGCCGGCGCCTCCCGCGTGTCCTTCGCGATCGCCGACGACTACGGGTCCACCCGCATCACCTTCATCACCTGCGTGCGCCAGCAGGACGGAAGCTATGCCAAGGAGTGGGGCGCGCTGGGCCACGCCGGCGAGTCCGGCTTCGCCGCGCCCGGCGTCGCCACGGGACCCACCTGGCAGATGTTCTCCCCGACCGGATCCTTCACCGTCACCCAAGCCTTCGGCCTGGGCAACCCCGGGACAGCGCTGCCGTACCGGACCCTCAATCCCTATTCGCGCTGGGGCGGCCGGCTCAACGGGAACTACAATAAATACTTCGAGTCGAGCTCGGACGTCTTCCCGGACGAGAACATGTGGTACTTCGCAACGCGGCCGTCCCACGACTACCGCCAGGGCGTCGTCATCAACTACAACCGGCCACCAGATGCGCCCATCACCATGAATGCGGGATTCGCGATTTTCCTCCACGGCAACAATCTCCCCACCTGGGGATGCATTTCGCTCAACGACGGCGACCTCCTGCAGTACCTGCGGACGGCCCATCCCGGCGACCGGTTTGTCATGGGGGTTGCGAATGACATCTTCAACTAGTCCAGCCAGCATGAGTCCAGCCAGGACAGCTTCCTCCCGGCCGGGCGTCGCCCCGGGCCGCCGGCGCCCGGCGCGGTACACCGGCCTGCTCGCCCTCGCGGCAAGCCTGGCCCTGGGCGCCTGCACCGCCGCCCCTGCACCCGGTCCTGCGCCGTCAGCTGCGGTTACGACGCCGGAGCCGTCGGCCCCCACCCCAACCGCGACCTCCGGCGTCGCCCCCGGCAACGAACCGTTGACGCACGACGGCCGGACCGTGGTGCCGGCGCCGGGCGCCGACTGCGCGAAGCCGGCACCGGCGGACATCCGCCGGGTACTGGGAGCGGTGGCCGCCAGCGTTCAGCCGGCCGATGTTCAGGCCTCCACGAAGGACGGCGTGGAGGAACTCGTGTGCACGTTCGCCCTGGCCCCGGTCGGTGCCGGGCAGGCCGCCGACTTGGGGAATGCCCTTATCGTTTCCAGGACCACAGTCCCGGACCAGGCGGGGCTGGACAGCCTCAAACTGCCCCGGCTGATGATGACGCCGGAGCCGGTCCCGGGCGTCGGCGCCAAGGCGTGGTATTCGGTCAACCGCCTGACCGGGGCCACGGAATACGTCCTGGAGATGGTGGACGGTTTGTCCGTGGTCCGGGTGACGCTTGCCCTCCCGGCGGACGCGGCCGAGCCGGAGGCCCTGAAAGGCAAGCTGGCCGAGGTGGCAGGGCTCAGCTAGCGGCAGGCCGTCACTTCGTACAGCCGGGCGCCGCCCTCGGCCAGCACCAGCCGGACGGCCAGCGAATTGTTCAGGTCCTCCAGTCCCGGGAAGGGGTGGTCGCCGAAGTGGACTTCGTTGGGTCCAAAGTCCAGGACGTAACGGACACCGGTCGCTTTCAGCGCGGCGCAGACGGCCGGATCACTGTCGGCGTTGCGGAGGTCCCGGTTGAGGGTCTCGACGTCGGCCGTGTTGGCCGTCAGGATGTGCTTGGCCGTGGTCTCCCGGTGGGCGATGGCATAGGCCAGGGCCCCGCCCGTCCACGGGTTCACCGCGATGGCGGCGTCCGCGGGAACAATCTCGTCCAGCTTGTCGATGATCTTCTGTTCGTCCGTTGTGATGAGCAGCGAATGCTCTGTCTCAAGGTAGTTCTTCCGCGCCGAGCCGATCGCGGTCCTCATCGAGGGGATCTGGGACGCGGCGACCACCAGGGCAAGAACGCTGCAGATGACCGCGTAGGCAACCCTGCTGCGGCGGCCGGCGCTGGCTTTATCCTTGGGGGTCAGCGCCGTCCCGGCTGATCGGGACTGTGCCCGACGGTCAAGCCGGCGGCGGAGCCAGAAGGCAACGGAATCGACGCCGACGGCGGCAAACGGCAAGGCGGTCAGCGGCAGGAGAGCCGCGAGCCTGTTGCTGTCGTTGTACCAGATCCCCGTCAGGGCGCTGCGCAGATCGCCCTTCATGGTGCCGGAAACAATGACATACAGCACGGCGATGATGACAAAGCCTGCGATCATCCACGTCCTGCCGCCGCGCCGCCAGCACAGGAAAAGGCCGATCAGCATGAGCACGCTGACGCCGATCGCGGCGGGGCGGTCAATGGCGCCGTTCACCAGGACATCCCAGACGGCACCGCGGGGCGTCTGCAGCGGCTCCCAGAACGCAGCATCTTCCGGCGGCCGGATCATGGTCCACAGCGCATACAGGGCCACGGCCCCGACGCCGATGCCGAGGGTGGCAAGGATCCACAGGGTCCGGTGCCGGGACCGGTATTCCCGGTTGCCGGCAAGCCGTGCGTAGGCCTGCAGGATGATCGGAACCGAGAGGGCCATGAGCGACATGAAACCGTTCGGGTGGGCCAAAGCCAGTCCCGGGAGGATCAGCAGCGGCAGCGTGAACCGGGGCGCCGGCGGCCATTCCAGCTGGCGCGCCACCCGGAACAGCAGGGCAATGCTGGCAAGGACGGCCGGCAGCATGCTGATGGCCAGGAAATTCGGATACAGCACGCCGAAGTCCAGCAGCAGGATCGGGAACGGTGCGAACAGTGCGGCCAGGACCGCTGCGGCGCCCACGGCAACGGGCCGGCTGCCCGCCACAGTGCGTGTCAGCATCATGCAGCCCAGCGGCCACACCACCGCCGCCACGGCCATGTTCAGGACGTTCACGGCCACCGTAAGGGGCAGGCCCGTCAGCTGGATGAGGGCCGCCGCCAGCCCGTGCCAGGCGGCCGGGTAGAAGTAGGGTGCCGCATCGCCGCTGGTCATCTTGGACATCGTCAGCGAGGAGGCGCTGCCCGTATCCAGGACGTACCGCACACCGTTGAGGTGGAACACGTTGTCGAAGGTCTGGGAGAAGTTCTCCGGGGAACCAAAGGCCAATGCGAGTTCCACCAGGATCATCGCCGCCCCCGCGGCGAACGCCGCCGCGACCCAGGCCCCGTTCCGGGTGCGGCTCGCCGGCGGCAGGGAGGCCTCGGTGCGCCACGGGATGAAGGCCTGCCGCAGGCTGCAGCCCGCGCGCCGGATTCCGGGGAGCCGGATACCGGCGATCACCGCCGAGAGCAGGATTCCGCCGGCCAGGACGGCAGCGGCGGTCCACGGGATGGATGCGAACGGCAGGAACACCGCCAGGACTGCCGCAATGGAAATCGTGACCGGGCCGGCCAGGGCAGCCGCGGAGAGTCCCCTCAGGCCGAGGCTGGCCGTCACCAGGCCACCAGGCAGCAGGAGGAACAGAATCGCCTCGAGCACGTACGGCAGCGTCTGGAACCAGTTCAACGGTTCAGTCCGGGAGTGATGCGGGCACCGGGAAGTAGCGGCCCGCCGCAGGCGGGCACGTCAGGACAGGCGGGCACGTCAGATGGTCTGGTCCAGCAGTCCCAGCAGATAGGCTCCGTAGCCGCTCTTGACCAGGGGTTCCGCACGCTGGCGAAGTTCGTCGTCGGTCAGGAAGCCCAGCCGCCAGGAAATTTCCTCCGGGGCGCCGATTTTCAGGCCCTGGCGGTTTTCGACCGTGCGGATGAAGTTTGAGGCGTCACTGAGGTCATCGAAGGTTCCGGTGTCCAGCCAGGCAGTACCGCGGGGGAGGATCTCCACCTGCAGCTTGCCGCGTTCCAGGTAAGTCCGGTTGACGTCGGTAATCTCCAGCTCGCCGCGGGCCGAGGGCTTGAGGTTCTTGGCGATGTCGATGACGTCGTTGTCATAGAAGTACAGGCCCGGCACCGCGTAGTGGCTGCGCGGCTTCGCGGGCTTTTCTTCCAGCGAGAGGGCCTTGCCGTCGTCGTCGAATTCCACGACGCCGTACGCCTTGGGGTCCCGGACCCAGTAGCCGAACACGGCACCGCCGTCGATGTCGGCGTGCCGCCGCAGCTGCGTGCCCATGCCCTGGCCGTAGAAGATGTTGTCACCGAGGACCAGAGCCACGGTCTCGTTCCCGATGTGCTCGGCACCGAGCACGAACGCCTGGGCCAGGCCGTCCGGCGAGGGCTGCTGGACGTAGGTCAGGTTGACGCCGAACTTGGACCCGTCGCCCAGGAGCCGCTGGAACTGCTCTGCGTCGTGGGGCGTGGTGATGATGAGGATGTCCCGGATGCCGGCAAGGATCAGCGTGGACAAGGGGTAGTAGATCATCGGCTTGTCATAGACCGGGACCAACTGCTTGCTGATGCCAAGGGTGATCGGGTGCAGCCGGGAGCCGGTACCGCCGGCCAGGATTATTCCACGCATGGGCCCAATCCTCCCGTACCTTAGCCGGTCACAGCAAACCCGGCGCCGGTTCAGGTGCGCCCGGCGGGGGCGCCGGGCGGCCGCGGCCGGGGGCGCGGGGGACCGCGCAAGGTAGAATTACGGGTCTGGACTACGTAACGGTCTGGACTACGTGACGAAGGATACCGGGATTTGAGCGCAGCTGTACTGACACCCAACGCAAAGCCGGCTCCGGCAGTGGGGAGCCGGCTGGACCCGAGGAAGAACAGCTTGAACCTCATCAGGCTGATTCTGGCGTTTTCGGTCCTGCTGGCGCATAGCTGGCACGTCGTCGGCGCCGGCAACGGCTGGGGGTTCCGCGGTGAAAACCTCGGTGGCTGGGCTGTGGCCGGATTCTTTGGCATCAGCGGCTACCTCATCACCGCCAGCCGGTTTGGCAGCGGGATCGGCCGGTACCTGGTCCACCGCGTCGCGCGCATCTTCCCGGCCTTCATCGTCTGCCTGGTCTTCATGGCGTTCGTCTTCGCCCCGATCGCCTATGTGATCCAGCACGGCTCGCTGCACGGCTTCCTGCAGACGGCCACCACACCGTTGAATTCCATCTTCGCGAACCTGTCCCTGCGGATTGTCAGCTATGACATTGCCGGCACCCCGGCCGGTGTGCCCTATCCGGGAGCATGGAATGGTTCACTGTGGACCCTCTATTTCGAGTTCATGTGCTACCTGCTGGTCGCCATGATGGGGTTCATCCCGTTGGTCCGCAAGACCCCGTGGCCCATCATCGCCGCGTTCATCGCCAGCGTGGTCCTCTGGGCCAACATCGGCGTCCTGAAGCCCTACTTCCAGTCGAATCTGGACTTTGAACTTGCAGCACGCCTGGTCCCGTACTTCCTCGGCGGCGCCGTGGTGCAGGTGCTCAGCAGCAAGATCGGCATCCACAGGGTGGCCGGGCCGGCCTCGATCGTGCTGGCCGGCCTGTCGATTTTCTTCGTGGACGGCTTCGGCGGCCAGCTCGCCGCCCCGTTCATCGCCTACGGCTTGCTCTGGATCTCCACCTGGCTTCCCCAGCCTGCCATTGTGGCCCGCCACGACATTTCCTACGGCGCCTACATCTACGCGTTCCCCGTCCAGCAGATGCTGGCCGTGTTCGGGGCGTACCACTGGGGCGTGTTGTGGTTCACCGTGGCGGCCACGCTGTGCACGATCCCGCTGGCGGCGGCAAGCTGGTTCCTTATTGAGCGCCCGGTAATGCGGCGGGCCAAGAACGCCGGCTGACCGGCACTCGGCGCCCGCCTCGGCTGACCGGCACTCGGCGCCTGCCCCAAATGCCTGCCCGAAATCCCCCAGCGCTAGCGGCGGGCGCGCGGTCCCGAGACGCCGCGCACGCCGTCGGCAACTCCGCGGAGGGCGTTTGCCAACCGGATGCCGCGGCCGGGGGCCAGCAGCGTGACGATCGCCAGGTGGCGGTAGTCGGCCAGCAGGCCCTTGAGCGTCCACATCGGAAAGCGCCGGCCGTACTGGCGGGCGAGCAGGATCCGGTTCCTGAAGAGGTAGTAGTAGCGCCAGTCGGCGGCCGTCCTGACCTTAACCGGCCGGCCCGCGACGGACACGTCCCGGCCAAAGACGTTGGCCGCGGCCGGGCTGCCCAGGGCGTGGTTGAGCGCGGCGTTCGGCGCCAGCACGGTGCGCAGTCCGTCGGCCTCGCAACGGAGGAAGAACTCGCTGTCCACACCGTCGATGAACAGCGTGCCCTGGAAAAGGCCCAGCCGTTCCAGCACCGGTACGGGCACCAGCAGTCCTGACTGGATGGGCTCGCCGCCAAGCTGGATGCCGTTGAGGACCGGGCCGCGGCGCACCGGCAGGCCCCGGACCGACGCCGGCGCGACCATGCCGACGGGGACGCCGGCTTTCCCGGCGGCCGCCGCGGCGGCGAGAAGCGCGTCGACGTACCCGGCGTCCAGGAGCGAATCCTGGTCCATGGTCAGGATGTAGTCGGGCTTCGTGTCCGCCGCGAGGGCAGCGGTGATTCCGGCGTTGAGTGCGGCGGCGATGCCGGAGTTCTCCGTGAGCCGCACCGGTGTGCAGCCCATGGACTCCAGCCCGGCCAGGATCCGCGCGGGGTCCTCTGGGCTGCCGTCGTCGACCACCACCACGGCGTCCACCTGGGCGAGCAGCGCGGCGGCGTTGGCCAGCACGGCGTCGTCGGGGTTAAACAGCGAGACGACGGCGGCGGTCTGGGGCACTGGGGTGTCCGTCCGGGTCAGGCAGGCTGGACGTCGGGCTGGGCGTCGATCCAGTTGGCGAGCCGGTCGATGCCCTGGGCCAGGTTGTACTGCGGGGTCCACCCGAGCACGTCCTTGGCCGCCGTGATGTCCGCCCATGCGTGCCGGACGTCGCCCTGCCGGTACTGGCCGGTGACGTGCGGTTCGGGGGCGTTGTAGTGCTTTGCGATGAGCTGCGCCGCGGTGCCGATGGTCTGGAATTCGCCGGATCCGATGTCCATGGGCTCGCCCTGGACCGTGGGGGAGAGCGCGCCGGCGACAATCGCGGAGGCGACGTCGTCGATCAGGATGAAGTCGCGGCGCACTTCGCCGTCCTCGTACAGCGGGATGGACTTGCCGCCCATCGCCATGCGGCAGAACAGGCTCATGATGCCGGTGTACGGGTTGATCAGCGACTGGCCGGGACCGTAGACGTTCTGCAGCCGCAGGATGACGGTTTCGACGCCGTAGGACTTGGCCCAGGCCTGCAGGACGTGTTCCTGGGCCAGCTTCGTGGCACCATAGACGCTCACGGGGGCCGGGAACGTCTCGGAGGCCTTCATGGGCAGCGGCGTGGCGCCGGGGAAGTCCCACTGGGCCTGGTCCAGGGTGGTGCTGGTGCGCTGGCCCGGGTAGAAAGCCTTGCCGTCGGCGTCGCTCCAGGCGCCCTCGCCGTAGACGGCGCGGCTGGAGGACAGGACGATCCTGCGCGGGAGCTTGCCGTGGCGGTTGAGCCCGTCCAGGAGCTGGGATGTGCCCACCACGTTGACGTGCGTGTGCCGGGTGGATTCTTCCAGCGACTGGCCCGTGCCGGTCTCGGCGGCCAGGTGGATGACGACATCGGGGGTGTGCACGGCCAGAACCTTGTCCCAGGTCCCGGCTTCGGCGACGTCGGCCACGATCAGTTCGGCCCGCGCGTCGAGCTCTGCCGGACGTTCGCCCGTGGCATGGATCTGCGGGTGGAGGCTGTCCACGACCACCAGCGAATCGAAGGCGTCCGCGAGGGAGGCGGAAATGGCGCAGCCGATGAAACCGGCGCCGCCGGTGACAAGGACGGTTCCGCCGGGGCGTGCGGAGGTTTCGGAAGAAGTCACAGCGGACCTTTCGTAGCGGGGCGTTTACTTGCCGAAGGAGTGGCGCACGAGGGCGCTGACGGCTGTGGAGTTACGGTCCAGGACGGCCTGCGGAAGCAGGGAGAGCGCGTGGGCGCGGGACGTGAGCCTGAGCTGGGCGGCGCGCCTGGCCCGGTTCCAGCCCAGCGCGTCGGCCTGTTCCGCGGAGAGGGCGAAGTACTCGCGTTCGCCGGCGAACCGTGAGCCGTCCACGAGCTTGGTCGAGGAGGCGCTGTTGGAGTGCCGGCGGTACTGGAAGCACACCGTGGGCTCGATCAGGAGCTGGTCGCCCTTGTAGATCATGTCCATGATGAGGGCGAGGTCCTGGATGATGGGGAACCCGTCGCGGAAGTCCACTTCGCGGATCTTGTCGGTCCGGAACGCCAGCGAGGGCCAGTAGAGCCAGTCGCCGTGCATGAGGTTGCTGGCGATGGCCTCGCCGGCGATCAGCTGCTTGCCGCGGCCCCGGGGCCGGACCAGCTTCTGCTTGACGGAGTCCGCGAGCGTGGCCACCACCTGGCTTTGTTCGTCGATGACCTGCACGCCCGGCTGGATGATTGCCGCGTCGGGGAACCGCTGGTGGGCGGCCAGGATGACGTCGACGTAGTTCGGCAACAGGACGTCGTCGCAGCCGAGGATGACCATGATTTCCTGGCTGGCCATCCCCACGCAGGTGCGGTAGTTCTCCGTGATGCCGGCGTTGACGTCCTTGCGGATGTAGCGGACCCGCTCGTCCTGGATTCCGGCCATGTACTCGGCGATCTCCGTGCCGGGGTAGGCGTCGTCAACCACGGTCAGGAGCCAGTCGCCGTTGTCCTGGGACAGGACACTGCGGACGGTTTCCTTCATGAAATCGGGGTCGCCCCAGTAGGGAATGAAAATATCGAGGGGCATTTTAGGCTTCCGAGCTTTCGGCGGGACGGTCGGTGGTGTGCGTGCCGGCTGGGGCGGCCGGCGCGGCCGCTCCCGCATGGGGATTCGGGAGGGGATCAGGCCGGGGAGTCGCGTGCGGTTCAGGGCGGGCCGAGTCCAGGCTCGTCAGGTGGCGGTGCTGTTCGAGGGACTCGAGCTGGGTGCGCAGGATGGCGACTTCCTCAGCCAGGGTCCTGGTTTCGTCCTCCACGACGGAGATTTCCCATGACAGGTGCAGGCAAACGCCCAGCAGCATGAGGATGCTCATGGCGAACAGCAGGTTGGAAGGGATCTGGACGCCGACGTATTCGGCGACGATGTTCAACAGCCGGGGGAAGGCGGCGAGGACCAGGGTGGCGACGCCGACGATCAGCCAAAGGACGGCGTACTTTTCCCGGAGCTTCTTGCGCCGGAGCATCTCGATGACCAGGGCAACGATGGCAAGCGCCAGCAAAAAGGCGGCGATATTTCCCATTCCTAGGCTCCTGCGGGTTCAGCGGCCCGGACGGCCAGTCGTGTGGGTTTCCGGGTGAGGGCGAAGAGCAGGGCGAACACGGACCTTCCGAGGTAGATGGCGGCCTTGACCGGGTTGTGGCTTGGCTTGCCGCCCTGGCGTGCCCGCATCTCCACGGGCACCTGCGTGACCGTGCAGCCCGAGCGGATGGCCACGACGAGGGAGTCGATCGTGTCGCCCAGGTATTCGGCGGGGTAGTGGTCGAGGTACTGGGCGACGGCGCGCTCGTTGGCGGCCCGGAAGCCGCTGGTGACGTCCGTCAGGCGCGTCTTGGCGAGGCCGGAAATGACCTTCGCCAGCAGCTGCATGGCCCATTTCCGGGGACCGGTGACCTTGTATTCGCCGCGGTCGGCGAAGCGGGCGCCGATCGAGATGTCCGCGTGCTGGAGGCCCGCGAGGACCTCGTCGATGTTCCGGGGGTCATGCTGGCCGTCCGAGTCCACCTGGATGACCTGGGCGTAGCCGAGGCGCTGGGCGTACTTGAAGCCGGCCCGCATGGCGCCGCCGACGCCGAGGTTGAACGGCAGGTTCAGGACGGTTGCGCCGGCTGCTGCTGCCGCGTCCGCCGTCGAGTCCGTGGAGCCGTCATTGACGACCAGGACGTCGTAGCGGGCATTCGTGTGGAGGACTTCCCGCACGGTGCTGCCGACTACGTCGCCTTCATTCCAGGCAGGCATGATCACCAAGACGCGCGGGGAGGGTAGGGCTTCCATATCGTCCAAACTATATCAATTGCGTTCAGGTTCCTTGCTGGCGTGGGCCGCCCGGGCGGCGTCGGGCGCCCCCGCAGGTCAGCTCAGGCGCCGCTCCAGCTCGGCCGGAATGCGCCCGGTCGAGCCCCGGACCGCGTCCGCGAACCCGGCGGCGGCGGCGCGCAGGAGCTTGCTGCGGCCGGGGCTGAAGGCAAAGCGCAGGACGTGCGCCTTCAGCTCCTCCACGAGGCGCCGCAGCACCCAGCCCGGATATTTGCGCAGGTAGCGCAGGGTTAGCAGGGTTCCGTTCCGGCAGATGTAGTAGACCCGGCTCGGGGAGTGGTAATTGTAGGAAATTTCCCGGCCCAGGACCTTCAGCGGGCGGCCGAAGAGCCGGCCGGGTTCGCGCTGTCCGAGGTCATGGGCGATGTCACAGCCCTCGCCCACGAGCACGGCGAGCCCTGCGGCGCGTGTGCGCATGGTGAATTCGGAGTCCACGCCGTCGATGAACAGGTCCTCCTCAAAGGGGCCGAGCCGGTCCACGGTGGAGCGCGGGATGAGGAATCCGGACTGCATCGGATCGAAGGCGTGAACGAACGGGCCGTCGGCGTGCAGCACGGGGATGGGGTGTCCGCTGTACGACGCGGCCGTCACGAACCCGACGCCGACGCCCGCCGCGGTGGCTTGCACGTACGTGGCGAGGCCCCGCCGGACGTATTCGCCGGTGGGACGGGAGTCCTGGTCCAGGGTGAGGAAGAAGTCCGGGTTCCAGCGGTCCCGGGCCTGGGCCACTCCGGCGTTAAGCGCGGCAGCGATCCCGGAATTCTTCGGCTGCCGGACCACCAGTGCGCCGGCCTCCGCGAGGCCGGCCAGCACGGATTCGGAGCCGGCGGGGGATCCGTCATCAACCACGACGACGTGCTGCACCTGCTGCTGGAGGGCACGCACCGTGTCGGTCAGCGATGGATCGGGCCGGTAGGCGGCGACGACGGCGACGACGGTTGGGGCTGGATCATTCGGCGTCGGATTATTTGGCGGCAACGGCGTCCATACTTTCTTTGGCGAGCACTTTCGACCCCGGGATCAGCAGGGTCACGAACAGGATGGCTTCGCTGAGGGCCATGCCCAGCGCGATGCCCGGGGCGTTCCCCCTTGACCCGGCAAAGATCATGACCGCTACCCCGAACACGGCCGAAATCAGCGTCCAGCGCAGCACCAGGCTCTGGTGGCCGGCCGGGATGAGCAGGTTGCGGATGAACGGCGTGCTGGCGCTCAGGAAGAGGAAGGCGAGCCCATAGTAGAGGCACAACTCGGTAGTTGCCTGGGCCTGCCCGGCGAAAAGGAGGCTGCTGACAAACGGTCCGGCGGCCGTCAGGACCGCCGCGCCGATCACGCCCAGCCCGATATGGGACCAGATGGCTGCCAGGTGGCGCCGCTTGCGCCCGGACGCTTCGCGCTCCAGGGTCCAGCCCTGGAAGGCATTGCCGAGGGCCACCACCGTGAACAGGCCGAAGCGGTACAGCGTGTCTGCCGTTGCCAGGGCGCCCGATGCCGCCGGTGCGGTGGTGGCGGTCGCAATCGGGGTGGGCGTGGAGGCGTAGGCATTGCCCGCGAGGCTGATGCCCGCCGTGCGGCCCTGCCCTCCCAGTTCGCGGACGGCGCCGCGGAGATCGCGCGGCCACCAGTTGCCTCCGGGGGAGTAGGTCCGGTGAAAGACGATGAGCGAGGCCAGGGCAGTGGCTGCGATCAGGGCCGTGTAGTACCACAGCTGGTGGGTGATCAGCAGGACCGGAACGGCCAGGGCGGTGGCGACGAAGCGCGGGACGGTGTCGTAGACGGCCAGCAGCCGTGGCTGGCCCAGGCCGATGCAGAACCACGACGGCGACATCCCCGCGATGGCGACCGCCCAGGCCATCGCCACGGCTTCCCAGCGGAATGCGGGTACGGCCACGAACGCGGCGACGACGGCGGCTGCTGGCAGTGTGAGGACGAGGAGCAACAGCCGGGTCCGGATGCTGCGCAGGTAAACGCTGGCCCGCTCGGCATTGGTGGATGCCCTGGCGACGGCGACTGGTCCGTCCACGTTCCAGCCCCACATCAGCACCGTGGCGGCGAACGTGCCGATCGCCTGTCCGGAGATGACACTGGAGATTCCTTCGCCGCCGACGAACCCGGAGATGACCGGGATCAGCAGCAGCGGGGTTATCAAGGACAGCAGGGGCAGAACGGTGAACCCTGAAAGTCGCAACAGTATGGTTCTCATTCGAGCCGGGATCCTTGTTTCTGAGACATCGTCCTTCGATCCTACGGGATGCCGGGGCGCTGCCCGCGGTCCCCTAGGATGGTGCAGATGAACGATCAGAACCGGTTGCCCGACGTTCCGCTCCGCGCCAGCATCTGCATGGCCACGTACAATGGCGCGGAGTTCGTAGCGGAGCAGCTCGCCTCGATCCTGGCCCAGTTGGGCCCCGACGACGAGATCGTGATCGTCGACGACGCCTCCAAGGATGACACCGTGGCGACGATCCGGGAGGCCACCGATCCCCGGATCCGCCTGATCGAGGCCGCCACCAACCAGGGGTACGTCCGTTCCTTCGAGCAGGCCGTGCGGGCCAGCCGCGGAGCCGCAATTTTCCTGGCGGACCAAGACGACATCTGGATCGACGGGCGGCTGGACGCCATGCTGGACGCGCTGGGGAACCACGCCGTCGTCGCCAGTAACTTCGATGTGCTCGGCGGCGGTGAACGTCCCCGGATTCCGCGGCTCCGCGCCGCCGACAGCGGCCGCCACCGCGCCAATCTCTGGGGCATCCTGGTGGGCTACCGCGCCTACTACGGCTGCGGGATGGCCTTCCGCCGCGAAGTGATCGGCAGCTTCGTCCCCGTGCCTGCCTACCTGCACGAGTCCCACGACCTGTGGCTGGCGATCCTGGGCAACACCGCCGGCTCGATCCGCCACCTTGACGCCTCGACTTTGCTGCGGAGGCTGCATGAGAGCAACGCCACTCCGCGCGGCTGGCGTTCCCTGAGCGTGATTCTGGCCGCCCGGGTGGTACTCCTGCGCCTCATGGTCGAGGCCCGCCGGAGGCTCCGGCGGGCCTAGCAAGCGTTCCTAGAAGTAGGAGATGTCCACTGTCCGCTTGGTCAGGCTGTTGGTCAGCTGCCAGCTGTTGCCACGCACAATGCCTACCGTGGTCAGCTTGTCCCCGTTCCAGTCGCCGGTGATGGGACGGTCGGAGCCGACCCCGAAGGCGATGAAGTTGGACACCACCGGGGACTTGATGCGGTTGCTGAGCCACCACTCACCGTTGCGCCACACCCCGATGCTGGTTTTTCCGTCCCCGTTCCAGTCGCCGATGATCGGCGTATCCGAGGGAATGCCGAAGCCGGTGTACTCGTTGACCACCGGGTTGTTGACGTTGTAGCTGACCTGGAAGCTGGAGTTGCGCCAGATGCCGATCCCGTCCCGGCCGGAGCCGCTCCAGTCGCCCACGATGGGCGTGTCTGATCCGACGCCGAAGCCGACGACCTTCGTGATGGCCCGGGTGTTGATGTCGTCCACGAGCCACCACATGCCGTTGCGGAAGACCCCGATCCCGGCCCGGCCGTCCCCGTTCCAGTCGCCGACGACGGGTTTGTCGCCGGGGCTGCCGTAGCTGAAGCAGCGCCGCGGCGCCGAGGGCATCTGCAGGCACCAGAATCCGTCCTTGAACCAGCCGGTGTAGGACTTGCCGTCGCCTGCCCATTTGCCGCTCAGCAAGGTGGCGCCCGGGATGAGGCCGATCGGGTACGTGTCAGGCGTGGAGGCGAATTTCCGCAGCTGGTCCATCGAGCCGTTGAAGACGTTCTGGTCGCCGGGGAACGTGGCCCTGGTGGTCTGGGACGCGTCCGCGTAGGCGTTGGCATACTGCCAGGCCGTGTACGTGGGCCATCCGCCGGGAACGGCCGGCGCGTTGGTGTAGTAGGAGGCCAGCCACAGCGGGTTCACCTGGCTGAATTCGCTGGTGTTGCCGAGGCAGTCGCGCCAGAAGTAGTAGCTGGTGTAGATCATGGCCTGCTTGTTGGTCATGCGGTACACGGTCTGGGTGAAGTCCCGGACCCAGGTGGCCAGCTGCCCCGGCGAGGCCCCGTAGCAGCGGTTGAGGCCGGCGTAGGGGTTGTCCTCGATGTCCAGGACCGGGGGCATCGTGATGCCGTCGGCGGACCAGCCGCCACCGTTGTTGACGAAGAACCGGGCCTGGGCGGCGCCGTCGGAAACATCCGGCCGGCCGAAGTGGTAGGCGCCGCGGAGCAGGCCGACAGAGCTTGCTCCGGTGTACTGATTCCCGAACTCGCTGTTGCGGTAGGTGGTTCCCTCCGTGGCCTTGACGTAGGCGAAGCGGGCGCCGTTGCCCTTGACGGAAGACCAGTTGACGCTGCCCTGCCAGGAGCTGACGTCCAGGCCCAGCGGCTGCCCGCGGGTGAAGGAGGGCTGCTCGCCCACCCAGGGCTCCGTGGCCTGGGTGACGGGGACCTGCTGCGTCCTGGCCATGGCGGCCGAGGCCGACGCCGGGTTGAGGCCTGCACGGCCCATGCGGGCCTGGCCCTGTTCCGGCGCCGACTCCGCCGTGGGCGCCGCCTGCACCCTGGCAGTCGGGGACGCCGGGGCAGAGGAGCTGGCCGGGGCCGTGACAGGGGCAGAGGCGCGGGCAGGGGTGCTGGCCGGTGCCGTTGCCGCGGCGCTGGCGGTCGCCGTCGCGGTCGGTTTGGCGGCGGTGGGGGCCGTTCCGGCGGGCGCAGGCGCCGTTGTGCTGGCCGCGGGCGAGGGGCTGGGCGCCGGTGCCGCAGCAGCAGGATTAGCCCAGGCCAGCGCCAGCGCGAAGGGAAGGCAGAGTGCCGCCGCGGTCCGTAGTTTGTGGATTTTGATTGTCTTCACCATTACTCCGGAGGGTCTGGACAGAGGCCAAGATCACCCCCGCATGTGCGTAAAGAGTAACCAATTGCCTCCAGTGATACCACTGTGGCCAATGTTGCGATTGGTGTGTCAGTCCCGGCGAGGGCCGAATTTTGGCAGCCGGTAAGCTGGCCTAATGCAGAAACTCCTCGTCACCGGCGGCGCCGGATTCATCGGTTCCAATTTTGTCCACTACGTACTGGAGACCACAGACCATCACGTCACGGTCCTCGACAAGCTCACCTACGCGGGCAATGTGGAATCACTGGCGGGCCTCCCTGCAGACCGCTTTACGCTGGTGCAAGGCGATATCTGCGACGCCGCCGTGGTTGAGAGCCTGGTTGCCGCGACCGATGTCGTGGTGCACTACGCGGCCGAATCCCACAACGACAACTCCCTGCACGATCCCCGCCCGTTCCTGGACACCAACATCATCGGAACGTACACGCTGATCGAGGCCGCGCGGAAGCACAACAAGCGCTTCCACCACATCTCCACCGATGAGGTCTACGGCGACCTCGAGCTCGACGACCCGGAGCGGTTCACCGAGAGCACGCCGTACAACCCCTCCAGCCCGTACTCCTCCACCAAGGCGGGCTCGGATCTGCTGGTCCGCGCCTGGGTGCGGTCCTTCGGCCTGCAGGCGACCATCAGCAACTGCTCGAACAACTACGGCCCGTACCAGCACGTGGAGAAGTTCATCCCGCGCCAGATCACCAACGTGATCGACGGCATCCGTCCCAAGCTGTACGGCAAGGGCGAGAACGTCCGCGACTGGATCCACGCCAACGACCACTCGTCCGCTGTCCTGGCGATCATCGCCAAGGGCCGGATCGGGGAGACCTACCTGATCGGCGCCGACGGCGAGAAGAACAACAAGGACGTCGTCGAACTGATCCTCAAGCACATGGGCCAGGCCCCGGACGCGTACGACCACGTGGTGGACCGTCCCGGCCACGACATGCGGTACGCGATCGACTCCGCCAAGCTCCGCGACGAACTCGGCTGGGAGCCGCAGTTCTCCAACTTCGAGGCCGGCATCGAGGACACCATCGCCTGGTACCGGAACAACGAGGACTGGTGGCGGCCGCAGAAGGCCGCGACGGAAGCCAAGTACAAGGAACAGGGCCAGTAGATAATGTCGATCGAGTTCTCGAAGAAGCTCACAGCACACGAAACCCCGATTCCCGGCGTCGTCCTCTACGATCTTCCGGTCCACGGTGACAACCGGGGCTGGTTCAAGGAGAACTGGCAGCGCGAAAAGATGGTGGCCCTGGGCCTGCCGGACTTCCGTCCTGTGCAGAACAACATCTCGTTCAACGAGTCGGCCGGCACCACCCGCGGCATCCACGCCGAGCCGTGGGACAAGTTCATTTCTGTGGCCACCGGCCGGATTTTCGGCGCCTGGGTGGATCTGCGCGAGGGCCCGACGTTCGGCGCCGTGTTCACCGCCGAGATGGATCCCAGCCAGGCCATCTTCATTCCCCGCGGGGTGGGGAACGCCTTCCAGACGCTGGAGGACAACACCGCCTACACCTACCTCGTCAACGACCACTGGTCCGCCGACGCCCAGGGCCAGTACACGTTCCTGAACCTCGCCGACGAGACCGCGGCCATCAGCTGGCCGGTGCCGCTGGAGGAAGCCGAGCTCTCGGACAAGGACAAGGCCCACCCGCGCCTGGCGGATGTCACCCCGATGCCGCCGAAGAAGGTCCTGGTGGTCGGTGCCAACGGCCAGCTCGGCAAAGCCCTGCGCAAGCAGTACGACGGCGACGCGTCCGTTGAGTTTGCCGGCCGGGACGAGTTTGACCTCGGCAGCGAGGACGCCTTCGCCGGGCGGAAATGGAAGAACTACTCCGCCATCATCAACGCCGCGGCCTACACCGCCGTGGATGCCGCCGAGTCCGCCGAAGGCCGCGCCGCCGCCTGGGCGGTCAACGTCACCGCCGTGTCCCGGCTGGCCCGCACCGCCGTCGAGCACGACCTCACGCTGGTGCATGTGTCCTCGGACTATGTCTTCGACGGCACGCGCGCCACGCACGACGAATCGGAGCCCGTCGCGCCGCTGGGCGTCTACGGCCAGACCAAAGCCGCGGGCGACGCCGTCGTCAGCGTGGTGCCCCGGCACTACATCGTGCGCACCAGCTGGGTGATCGGCGAGGGAAACAACTTTGTCCGCACCATGGCCTCGCTGGCGGAGCGCGGCATTGAACCCTCGGTGGTGGACGACCAGATCGGGCGGCTGAGCTTCACCGAAGACATCGCTGCCGGCATCGCGCACCTGCTGGAGTCGGGCGCCGCGTACGGCGTCTACAACCTCAGCAACGACGGCGGGCAGCAGTCCTGGGCGGACATCGCCGCGGACGTCTACGAGCTCGCCGGCAAGTCGCGGGACGCCGTGACCGGTGTCAGCACGGAGGAGTACTTCAAGGGCAAGGCCGTCTCGCCGCGCCCGTTGAACAGCGCCCTCGAGCTGGAGAAGATCAAGGCCACCGGGTTCGTTCCGCCGCTGTCCTCCGAACGGCTGAAGCAGTACATGGGGGCCACGGTTTCCCAGCACTGAGGAAGCACCCAGGATTGAGAAAAAGACCCGTTCACTTCGCGTGAACGGGTCTTTTTGGTGCTCCGGGAGTTCCGGCCGGCCGGCTTTGCTCAGGTGGCGCGGCTCAGCCGGCTTCCGTTGCGGCCACGGGACGCTTGGCTGAACGCTTCGTCCTGAACCGCAATGCCCGTTTGGGCAGCAACGCATGGCCGGGGAAAAGATAGCTGAAGAGTTTGGACGCGCAGAACAGTACTGCGGCCGCGAAAGCCAGGGTGAGGACCTCCCAGGTCAGCGGCGGCTGCCAGCCGGGCACGGTGAACATCGTCTGCCAGTTGGCCGTCTCCTGCAGCCCCACGACGTACCGGCGGAGCACGTTCACGAAGGCGTAGGTGTGCGCGATGCAGCCGGCCAGCAGCAGGATCCGGGCGATGGTCCGGCTTTGCGGGCGCCGTCCGAACGGGCGGAACCGCATGGCGAGGCCGGCCGAGATGATCGCGATGGTGAACAGCGGCAGGCTGTACCGGCCCTGCCAGATGAAGCCGGCGGTGTTGATGAGGGCAGCCTGCACCACGGCAGGGACCACCGCCAGCAACCCGACCGCGACCCAGAACGCCGCCTGCAGCCGGTAGGGCCGGACCAGCAAGACCGTGAGGATGAGGCCGAACAACAGCATGTTCCAGAACATGTGGACGGCCTGCGGAACCGGCGCATCCAGCCACCCCGCGACGCCGATGTACTGGCCGGCAAAGTCAAAGGACTTGTCCATCATGGTCAGGAACGCGTTGTAGGGCCGCACCTCGCCGTTGACGTTCGAGATACCGGCCGGGGCCTCGCCGGCGGAGGCCGGCGCCCTGAACATCAGAAAGTTCCACGCTATGCCCAGGACGATTCCCACGGTGGTCAGCGCCGTCACGGCCAGCACCACCCGGTTCTTGAAGATGGCGGCGAGGTCCGCGCGGCGGAAGAAGAGGCAGGCAACGATTGCGCCGCAGAGCAGCCACAGCAGGGACACATTGCGGGTGTTGGCGAGCGTCGCGGCCGCGATGCCGACGGTCAGGATGCCCGGGCGGGCCCGCTCAAGGTGCCGGGAATTCTCCAGCACGGACACCAGCCCGCAGAAGGCGGCCATGGAGGCCGCGATTTCCAGGGAATTGGGATTGATGCCGCTGGCAAGGAACAGGACCATCGGCGTCGTCGCAATCGTGGCGGCGATCAGCGGCCACTTCGGGTGCCGCATGCGCGACAGCGCGGTGAAGCCGGCGGCGTAGAAGGCCGCGGACAGCAGGCCGCTGACGATCCGCATGGCGAAGATCGCCGGTGCGCCGGACATGAAGAGGCTGGGCAGCCCGACAAGCCAGTAGTAGAAGGGGTTGTAGAGCCCGGCCGATGTCACGCCAATCGTGAGGTCGTTGTCATCCATGGGGATGGCCGGGGCGCAGCCTGCCGGTTTCGTCACCTGGAAGGGGAAGCACATCTGCGACTGCACGTTGGCGATGTAGGACGGAACCTGCACGTGGACGCCGTGGCCATAGGATTCGCCGGGACCGGGGAAGAACTGGCCCCGGGCCACTGCGGCCGCCTTGATGGTGTGCGAGGGTTCGTCCGGGTAGGCCATGAGCGGGGTGGCCAGGATCCAGAGGGTGATGAGGATCGAGAGCAGGCCGAAGACGGGGAGGAAGAAGCCCATGCCGCCGCGGGTGGTCTGGGAGAGCGCGAACCGCCGCGCCCTTCGGCCAGGCTGGGTGTCCGCGGCGGAGCCTGTCGGGGAGGGACGTTCCGCCTCGGTTGCGTGGATCACTGTGCGTCCCCGATCGTGTCAATCAGTCTCTTGGATTCCCGCACGGCCTCTTCGCTGGGGGAGGTCACGTTGGCGAAGTATGTTGAGGTGACCTGGCCGTCGGGGCTGAGGACATAGTCCCCCCAGGACTTCACGAGGGTGCTCAGCTGGTGGTTTGAATACTCAGTGCAGAACGCCTGGTAGCTGACGACGCCGAGGGCGTAGCCCTGGTCGCTGGTCTCGGGCAGCGTGAATTCCACCCCGGTGGGCAGTTTCCGGGTGCTGCCTTCCTGGGCGGCCACAGTGGCCGAGTCCTTGGACATGCGGACGTAGCCGCCGCCGAAGGAGAGCAGCGCGGTTTCAAAGCGGCTGCCGATCGCGCCGAGGTCCATGAAGGCAATGCCGCCGGCAGTCTTGTCGACCTTGTCTGCGAGGTCGGAGTGCTTCTTGACCGTGACGGCGTTCTCGGCCTTGGGCCAGGTGGCGGAAACTCCCGAGGTCCATGCGGCGTCGGCGCTGAGGTATCTAGTGGCCGCCTCGGTTTCGACGCTCGGTTCCGTGGCCGTGATGGGCACGATGTCATCGGACGGGAGGGACGTCCCCGGATTGATGTCCGCGATTTCGGGTGCGTCCCAGCGCTTGATGGAGCCGGAGAAGATCCCGGCCAGGACTTCGCGGGAAAGCCTGACGTTCCGCAGGCTGGGGTTGTTGAGGGCGACGCCGATCGAGGTCACGGAAACTGGGACGGAAAAGGCGCCCTCCGGGCCGCAGACGTCCTTCGTCTGGTTCTGCTGCTCGGGGGTGAGGGGGCCGTCAAGGGCCGCGAAGTAGGCCTGGCGCGTTGCCAGGGCGGTCAGCCCCACGTTGGATCCGTCCGGCGAATAGTTCAGCGACGTGGCGGTGAGTTCCTTGCTCCAGGCGTTGCTCCAGGCACCGATCGGGTCCTTCTGCACGGGTGTGCCGATCGCAGTGAGGGATCCCCGGACTTCGCTGACGGGCGCGCCGCTGGAGCAACTGGTCACTCCGATTCCCAACAGCAGAATGCAGGCGAGAGCTCCGCCAGTGGACCGATTGCGCAAAGAATTTCCCTTCCTGTCCCGGAATGCCTCCGGAACCCTTCCCTCTTACCCTAACCGGTCCCGCTGTGTCGAGGGTTATCAGATCACGCGGCCGGGCAGTCCACAGGGCGGCGGTGCTGGACTAGACTTGCCGGATGTCCCCGCTAAATACGATGCCCGGACACGTTAGCGATTACAGGCGGTATGTTCGAACAATGGGGAAAGAACTGTGAGCATTGCTCACCGCATCAGGACATTTGTGCGCGACGGCTTCCTGGTTAAGTTCCTGGTGGTGGGTGGCCTTTCCTTCGCCATCGACCTCGGACTCCTTGCCCTCCTCCACGAGGTGGGCGGCGTCGACCTGTGGATCGCCACCCCGATCGCCTTCCTCACCAGCCTGGTCTTCAATTTCTTCGTACAGAAGAATTTCACCTTCCAGTCCGGGGCCCGGGCACACGTCAGCTTCCTCAAGTACGGCGCCCTCGTGGTGTTCAACGTCGTGGCCACCGACGTGATCGTCAACCTCATCGCGGTTTCCGGCCAGTCCTATGCGCTCGGCAAGGTGATCGCGACCGTCGCCACCACGGCGTGGAACTTCCTGCTCTACAAGCACTGGATCTTCAAGGCAGCCCCGGCGAACGATGGCGACACGGTGGACCTGGACGCCTCGGCGACTCCCGCCGGCGGCGCCCACAACCGCCACTAGCGCAGGCTTGCTTCGGCTTTCAACGGTTCCTCGATCCGGGCCTGGCTAGCGGACAGTTGGCGGTAGAGCAGGAATCCCGCCAGCGCGGTCACGCCCAGATAGACAATAGTCAGTGGGAGCCAGCCCAGCGGGGGCTCCCACTTGGTTGCCCCGAACATGTCGCCCCAGTTGGCCTCGCTGAACGTTCCGACACCGTACCTGCGCAGGGCGTTGGCGAACACCGCCGTATGCGCGGCGGCGGTGAGCCCGATCGTCCAGGCCGCGATCCGTTTTGCGAAGACCGTGTCCGGGAACGGGTGGGAGCGCAGGGCCAGTCCCGCGGCCAGCAGCATCGGGACCACCACGGGCAGTAGGTACCGGCCCTGCCAGATGTAGCCAAGCTCCGAGACGACCTGCGCCTGGAGGATCGGCGGGATCAGGATCGTGGCGGCGAACAGCACGATGAATCCCAGCCGGGGCCGCCATGCTTTGACGGACACTGCTGTGACCATGAGTGCACCGGTGAGGCAGGCCCACCAATAGAACACTCCGGTAGGCCCGTTGGTGTCCAGCCATCCCAGCTGGGCCACGTAGGAGGCCGCGATGTCGAACGTCCTCTCGAGCATGGTGCCGAAGGCCTGCTCGGGGGTGACGGCGCTCGGTGTGCCCAACAGGCTGGCGAGGGTGTTGGATGACTTGAGCCACAGCAGGCCGCAGGCTGCTGCGACGGCGATCAGGGCCGTCATGGCCAGGACGAGCTTGTCCTTCACCAGCAGCAGCAGATCCCGTGCCGGGACCGTGAGCAGGGCGGCGATGACCGCCAGCGCGAGCCACAGCAGTGACAAGGCCCGCGTGTTGGCGAGGACGGCGGCGGAGACCCCCACCACAACGATATTGAACCGGACCCGGGACAAGTCCCGCACATTTTCAAGGACCAGGCACAGGTTGACGAACACCGCCGAGGTGGTGACGATCTCCAGGGCGTTCGGGTTTATCGACCCGCAGAGGTAGAGAACCATGGGGGTGACGGCGATCCCGGCCGCCACGACGGGCCAGCGCCGGTTGGCGAACTGCGTGGTTGCGAAGAGCATGGCGGCCAGGAACAGGGAGCACAGCAGGCCGCTGAGGATCCGCATGGCATAGATGGCCGGCTCGCCGCTCAGGATCCTGGAGGGCAGGCCCGCCACGAGGTAGTAGAGCGGGTTGTAGTTGCCGGCTGATGTGCCGCCCGGCGTCGGCTGCCGCTCGTCGGCATTCAGCCCGGGGGAGCAATCTGCGGTGACGTTGACCTTGAACGCGAAACAGGTCAGAGCCCCGGTGTCGGCGATGTACTTCGGCACCACGACCAGCAGCTGTTCGCCCTGGTTCTGGCCCGACGTTCCCAGGAACTGTCCCCGTGCCACTGCGGCGGCCTTGACGGTGTGGGCCGGTTCGTCGGGGATCGACATCAGGGGCGAAGCGAGGCTCCACAGGGTGCTGAAGAGCGACAGGATCAGGAAAATCACGCCGAATCGCAGGACCGGCGCGGGGATCTTGGTCTGCGTGGGCTTCGTTGGCTCGGGCTTCGTTTCCGCGGACGCATCCGGGCGGGGCCGCAGCGATCTGCGCAAGGGAAGACTCATGGGTTCAGTGCACCGTTTCACAATGAAAGACGCGTCCCGCGCCGTTGAAGCGCCAGGGCGGATTGCTGCCGGTGAGGATTTGGCAGAGCCCGCATCGGGACGCTGGGGCCAGTCGGTCCCCCGTCGATCGTAGGGCCGCGACGTGCGCAGCTCAAAAGCGCGGCTCCCCCGATCGGCTGCTTCGACCCGTGGACCTGGGACCAGTGAGCCTGTTGTGACCGGTGGGGCAGGTGTTGGGCGAGAAAGAGGGCTGTTATCTACAGGGATCGGCCGCACCCTTGCCCGGCCGGTCAGCGCCGCCTAGGTTTAAGCCACTTTCACCGCCCCGGCACCGGGGCGGCAGTCATATGGGGGGCCACGTGGAGGCTGTACGCATTGTCGAGGACGAGGTCCGCGAGCTGATCCGCCGGAGGGGCCTGGACCCCCTACGGCAGACCGGAGAAGTCCGGCGCCTCGTCGAGGCGGCGGTCAGCGACTACGACGAGCGGGCCCTCCTGGCGCCGCTGCCTCCGTTGGGTCCCCTGGAGTCCGCCCGGAGATTCGTATTCGACGCCGTCGCGGGCTTTGGCGCGCTCCAGCCGTTCCTGGACGACCCGGGCATCGAGGAGATCTGGCTCAACGCGCCGAATGAAATCTATGTGGCGCGCAACGGCGAATCGGAACTGACCTCCGTGACCCTGACGGACCAGCAGGTCCGGGACCTTGTGGAACGGATGCTGAAAAGCTCCGGCCGGCGGCTTGACATGTCCTCGCCGTTCGTAGACGCGGCCCTGCCGGACGGCTCCCGTCTCCACGTGGTGATCCCGGATGTCACCAGGCGTCACTGGGCCATCAACATCCGCAAGTTCGTCGTCAAAGCCAGCCGCCTGGAGCATCTCGTGGAGCTGGGGACGCTGACGCCCCAAGCGGCCAGATTCCTCGGTGCGGCCGTCGCCAGCGGGCTCAACCTCCTGGTCTCGGGCGCCACACAGGCCGGCAAAACTACCATGCTCAACTGCCTCGCCGCGAGCATCGGCACCCGGGAACGGGTCATCACGGTGGAGGAAATCTTCGAGCTGCAGCTGCCGCTCCGGGACGTCGTCGGTCTCCAGTGCCGGCAGCCGAACCTGGAGGGGCAGGGGGAGATTCCGCTGCGGCGGCTGGTCAAGGAGGCCTTGCGCATGCGGCCGGACCGGCTGGTGGTCGGGGAAGTCAGGGAGGCCGAGAGCCTGGACATGCTGATTGCTTTGAATTCCGGCCTGCCCGGCTTTGTTGACGCACAGTACGTGTTAGCCTGTGCTGATGTCCAATCAAGCATTCGTGTACTGCCGCATCAGCGACGACAAAGAGGGCACAGGCCTTGGCGTCCAGCGCCAGGAGGCAGACTGCCGGGAGCTGGCGGAGGCTCACGGCTTCGCCGTAGCCCACGTCTATTCTGACAATGACCTCAGCGCTTTCAGCGGGCGCAAAAGGCCTGGGTATCTCGCCATGCTGGAGGCGCTCAAGGCGGGCAAGGCTTCGCGCGTCTACGTTTGGGCATCCGACCGACTCCACCGCAGGCCGGTAGAGCTTGAAGAATATATCGAAGTTGTCCGCTCTGGCGGCATACAGACGTACATGGTCAAAGGTGGCCAAGTTGATCTTGTGTCAGCAGAGGGAATCCTCCGGGCAGGCATGCTGGGGCAGATCGCACGATACGAGTCACAGCATAAGTCTGACCGCATCAAGCGCAAGCAGCAGGAGAAGGCGCTCAAGGGCCTTTGGCTGGGAGGTACGCGGCCTTTCGGCTGGAAGCAGTCAACTGATGGCTGGGAAGTGGATGAAGCGGAGGGCGAAGCCGTCCGCATGGTCTGCCACGGCGTGATCGCGGGGCGAAGTCTCGGCGCGTTGGTGAATGAACTCAACGACGCCGGAATGACTACCTCCCGAGCGAAGCCATGGGGCTACTCGCAGCTACGGCAGATGATCCAGCGGCCACGGAACGCCGGTCTAGCCGACTATCAGGGTGAGATCGTGGGGGCTTCCGAGTTTCCCGCCATAGTCAGCGAGGACGTGTGGCGCGCTGCCTGTTCAGTTCTTAGGGAGCCGGGCCGGCGCCGCTCGCAGTCAAACAAGGCGGTACATCTGCTGTCGGGCATCGCCCAATGCCATTGCGGTGAGCTTGTGCGAACGGCCAGCATCACGGGCCGCAGCGGTGAGGCCTACAAGATTTACCGCTGCCCGGCCAAGGGCCGGGGGCACGTTGGCAAGCGCATCGAGCCCGTCGATGCAATGGTGAATCGGATCATGGTGGCAGGCTTGGCCTACAGCAAACTGAAGCCAGTGCAGGAAGCATCCACGGAAGAGCTGCAGAGCCTCGCAAGCGAGACGGCAGCGCTGCGCCAGCGGCTTACCGAGGCGGCCACAATGGCCGCCTCCGGCGCCATAACGCTCGGGCAGTTGGCGACGATGACAGCCCATATTGAAGCGACGCTGAAGGCGTCGGAGGCTCGCATGGAAGAACTCGGGGCGCAATCGCACCGCCTGTCCGCACCCGGTGGTTGGCCTGACGCGAGGATGGACAGCCCGGCAGGGCTGGAGTGGGCCGCAATGGACATCGACACCCGCCGCGATCACGTACGGTCCATGCTCAACATTGCGCTATTCCCGCATGACAATGGCTCACCTAGGGTCTTTGACCCCATGACGGTACTTATCAGGATCAAGCAGTTGGGGGACAACAGAGGGCCGCTGACGTCTGAGCAGATTGTTCAGGCTCGGAAGGAAGACGCGCGCGGCTTCTTCACCGCAGCCACCCCGCACTAGCTATAGGCCGGCTAGTCGTCTTCTACGTCCTTGAAGGCCACCGCTCGAAGCGGACGCGGCGCGCCCGGTGAGCCCCCCGGCCGCACGTCCCGCAGTGTTCCGCCCCTGGCGCGCCTCGCTAGCTCTTCGATGAGTTCACTACTAGAGAACTCCGCGAGCTCATAAGCGCGGCCCTGACCCTGCCTGGGGGGAATCGTAGCTGGCTCACCGCCTGCCATCCGTTCCAGCGCCCCCAGCTTCTCGGCTGGCGGCTGCGTCTCCCCATAGGACCATCTGCGCAGCGTCGAGGGGTCGACTCCGAGCACGGCGGCGACGTCATTGCGCTTCATGCCGGTTGCTGCGAGTAGTTCAGTGATCCTCTGATTGGCCATGTGACAATGCTAAGCCTTCACGCTTGCGCGTGCATTGACTATGCACGCGCAAGCGTGCATGATGGGGTCATAACTGAATATCAACTGAATAGGAACCAAATGCGGTACACACCAAAGCGCCGGCTGGATCGGCTGTTGAGATGACCAAGGCGGGCCGTACGTCTACGGCCCGCCTCACTTTCCTAGAGGGGACAGAGCCATGATTGACCTTATTGACTTCGGCGGCAGCTACATTTCCTTGAGTAGCATCCATGCGGTGATTGACGAGATTGAGGGCGGCCTGCCTACCGGCCGCGTTTTCATCGACTATGGCCACGGCGGGCGCGCCGAGTTTGAGGGGAGCGCGCTTGACGTCATGCTCATCGTGGAGACCTGGCAACAGGGCGTAGCGGCTCGGACTTCCGCCGGCGCCAGTGTCATGCCGCACCCGACCGCCGCCTAGTAACGAGGGGACACCATGACCAAGGAAGAGCTGCAAGCCGACGCCGAGAAGTGGCTGGAGGCCCTGCCTAAGCTGACCGAGGTGCAATGCCGCCGCATCGTGGAGGTTCTGCGGTCGTGAATAGGGGCGAGCTATGCCCCCTCAGAAGCCAATAATTAACCCCTGAGACGACAAAAAGCCCCGGCCGTGAAGGCCGGGGCTTTGTTGCTTGTGAGGCTCTTAGAGCGCCGCGCAGGGCTTCCTCTAGTTGTCGCCTTTGTACTCTCCGCGCGCGGTCGTTGAGGCGAGTACAGCCTTGATGCTGGACGCCTGCCACTTGTCGCCGCCTCGTGCCGTCTTGATGTCCCTAGCCTCAAGCTCGGCGGCGATCTTCCGCAGGCTCAGATTGGCAGCAGCAAGGCTAACGATCAGCTCGACCGTGGATTCTGCCAGTTCGCGGGGCCGGCCGACGTGCACGCCTTCGGCGCGCTTCTGGTGCATGCCCTCGCGGGTGCGTTGTCCGATCAGCTCGCGCTCGTACTGTGCAGCGGAGGCCAGGATATTGGCCGTAAATCGGCCGGCAGGATCGGACGTATCGACGTTGGGGGAGAGCATGACCAGTCCCCAGCCCTGCCTGGTCGCGCGGTCCATCAGTCCGGCGAAGTCGCTCACTGACCGGCTAACGCGGTCAATCCGGATGGACATCAGGTGGTCAGCTTCGCCACGGTCTAGGCGCTCCAGCGCCGCCTGAAGGGCCGGACGCTTGAGGTTCTTTGCAGATAGTCCCGCGTCGCCGTCGATCACTTCCACATCCCAGCCTCGCCGCCGCGCCTCCTCTGCCAGAGTGGCCCGCTGGGCCTCCAGGCTTGCGCCTTCCGTTGCCTGCTCGTGTGTGGAGACGCGGACATAGGCGAGTGCTAGCGGCGCCTTGCGGGCGGTAGCTGTCTTGGTGGTCATGGCTCCACTGTACACAAAGCGACCCCTTTGTGTACAGCTATGAGTCCTCGTGCCCCGCCGCCACCTCTTCCAGCGCTGCCAGTGCCCCGGCCAGGAAGTGCCGCTGTGCTGCCGTTGCCTCCAGCTCACCGGCCTCTATCTGCGCCAGCACCACGCGCACATTGGCGGCATCGTTGGCCGCTTCCTCCGCTAGTCCCTCGTCTGTCATGCCTTCATTCTTCCAGTTGTCCACGTTTCCAGCCCTCAATGGGCGCAGGGGTGGGGGGTGCCCCCGAGGTCGGCGGAAGGCCTTGCCCGGGCGTCACAGCGCGTGTTGTCGTGTACGCATTATCAAGTCCATGAGACTCGTTCTCATTAGTACTGCTACGTGTTCCAGATCATCGGCAACTTGTGAGTGATCGCAAAGCCAACCTCAGCCAGTGAGCGCGGAGACTCGTCCGCCTTGTAGAACTGCCCAGCCGGCGCCGCCTTTCGCGCAGCGGTGTGCGCGTTATGCAGCGCTTGGCTGACCTCCAGAAGATGCGAGGGCCGCACGCAGTGCCGGACTTCGCAGGTGTGATCCAGTTGCGTCGCCCGTGTTAGCGTCCGCCCCGTCAACTCCTGGTACAGCCAGCGGTGCGCCTTGACCTCGCCGCGCCCTTGGCCGGAATTGAACTTGCCGTAGCCGTCCTCGTTGATGATGCCGGAGTAAAGCCAGCAGCCGGTTTCGTCGTCGCCGGTCAGGTGGCGGGCAAACTTGTCCAGCTTCGGCTCGTCACGCGGGCCGCGCATGTTTGCAACTACTGGCGCACCGTGGCGGAGGTAGTTGGAGTAATGGCTCCCGCACCAGCCAAGCGCCTTGACCTCCTTAGCGCATCCCTCGACTGAGCATGTCGCCTTGTCCGCCTTCACTTTGGACGCGCGCGGCGGCAGTTCGAGCGAGCCGTGTCTGGCCAAGCGGCCCCGGTGCATCCCGCAATATCCGTTAGCGTCATGCGGCTTGTCGCAGCCGTCCACGGAGCACGAGCGGCCAAAGCCTACGGCATGGCGCTCCTTCTGGCGGCGTCGCAAGTCTTGCTGGTAGTGGCTCTTGCACCATGTGTGAAATACGCCCGTGCGGGGCTTGTCGCATCCGTCAGCGGTGCATATGGTGGCGGTCCAGTCGGTTGGTACATACATTGGGGCAGTCCCCTTGGCTAGTGGTGTGGTGGTGTGGCACGCGGCCCCCGCAGGGGCCGCGCTACGGAGACTGAGCTAGAGGGCGGAGACGTCAACGCGCGTCGTGTTGCGCTCCTGCATGGCCCGCAGGTCGGCCTTGTACTTGGCATCCCGCTCGGCGTCGGCCGCTTCCTTGGCGCGCCGCGCTGCCCGTGCCGGCTCCAGCAGCTCTTCTGTGACGGTGAAGGCGGCAACCTTGCCCACGGCTTCGAGCCGTGCTGTGACGCTGATGGAGTCCACGAGCTGGGAGCCGTTGACTGCGACAGTCGGGGCCTGCGTGCGGCCGGATACCTGCAAGCCCTCACCTAGCACGCCAGCGAGGCTGAGGTCCAGGGCTTCTGTGATGGCGGCTGCGTTGGCCTCGTTGCCCCTGGTGAGCGTCGCGCCCAGCTTGCGGAGGATTGCCGCAACCTCAGCGCTCGCGGCCTCCACAAGGGCATCCACGGCAGTGGTGGACAGGATGGACTTGTCAGCCTTCAGCGTCTCGGCACGCAGCCGGAAGCCTGCCTGACGGTTGGCTTCCGTGGCACTGGCCAGATTCGCCTTCAGTGCGGTCACACGCGAGGCGCGGAGGTCAAGCTCGGACCGTAGTACGGCGACGTCATGCGCCACGGCCACGGCTTCGCCGGCCGCGTCGGCAGCGAGGACAGCGGAGAGCTCAGCGGAGGTTTCAGCGTGGTCGGCGGCGGCCACTTCGAGGCGGTGGGCGATAGCTTCAAGATCAGCAGCGGTAGCAGTGGCAGCGGCCTTGGCGGCGGTAAGTGCAGCGGTGGTCATGGTGACTCCTTGGGTGGGTGGGTTGAGCTGACGGCGATAGCCGGACAGCCGGTGTCGTAAGTGATGGTTAGGCTTGGGCGGTATCCGAGAATGCGCCGCACGGCGCTCTAACAGAGGGGATCGTCGTGAGCGACTACAGAATTTCTGAGGGCTTGATCAAGAAGATGCAGACGACTAGAGAGTTCGCCACTCTCGACCGCGCCGCACTCACCAGCCTCTCGACCGACCAGATTGGCACCATGTTCATCGAGTGCCAGGTCTTGACGGATCAGGTCTTCGCCCTGACTCGGGCCGTCGTTGCGCTGGAGGCGCTAGTGCGTAAGGGCGAAGAGGTGTCCGATCCATTCGAGGGAAGCATCGAATCTCTTCTGGGCGACGATAGCTAGCTAGCCTGCTGGCTACGGGCAGGTCTGAATCAGGAACGGGCTTACGGCTGGCGCCGACGCCCTGTGGAGCAACGGCCTCGCTGGTTCACAGGGCAACGAATCGGCAATCCGGCCCCCTAAAGGGCCGGGCTGGCCGCCGTGTTGATGGGTGAGAGTGCGAGCAGGTTGCTACGTAGCTCCGTAGTGCCCCTTGTTCTTCTCCATTGCGCTGAACCGGCGGAGCCGTGTTCAGCATGAGCTGCCTTATATAAGAAGGACATTTTTTTAGAACGGCGGGTGAGCGTCTCCCCATGGCGCATTTTTGCCATCGTGGGAGGCGTCAGCCTCCCACCAGTTCAGCTCAGAGTCAGTCCAGAAATGGCCCTGCAGCGGCCTGCCCCACGCGGCCCACACAGGGAGCCGCGTGCCGGCACCTGGCACCGTGGTCAGATGAACGCTGGAGGAATTGAACCGCTGCTTGCTGGCCAGTAGTGCGGCAGCCCGTGCCCGCTCCCAATGGCGCGTGACCGTCTTAGTCGTCTGCCCTGTGTCGGCCGCGATCGTCTCCCGATCAACAGACGTGAAGCCGTCAGGGTTCACGGTGTCGAGCATGGCGGTCATCGTGCGCTTCTCGGACGGGCGCAGTTGCGCGGCAGCAACGGCCGTCTCATACGTGTCCTTATGGAAGCGTGGCAACGAACGCCGCGCCGCCGCCTGTCGCACTTGATGAAGCGCGTACGCAGCGGCGTCCCTAGTGGCGCTCCGCACTAGGCGCGCACGCCCCACTTGGCGTCAGCGCGCAAGTCTGCGGCGCGCTTGCCGGCGGCACGGCGTGCATTCCGGGCTTCGACGTCGGCGCGTGTCTCGTAGCTGCTTACGCTGCGTCCCGCTGACGGCTTGGGCAATGGCAGCTCCAGCGGGAATCCGGCGTTAGGCCCGGTCCTGATGCGTTCCCCGACGAATCCCAGCCGGGCCAGCGCCGTGAGATGAACGCCTGCCGCATGGTCAGGCAGGTCCAGCTCACTCTTCATCTGCTGCCATGTGCGCTGCACGGTGGTGCTGCCATGCAAATTGCTTGCAAGCCATTCGCCTACGCGCTTGTCCCTGGCGCTCAGGCCGGGGGAGGTGCGCAGCGTGGCCAGCCAGCGCGCCTTAAATGCGTTGACGCGCCCTGCCTGGGTGCTGGCGTCGTGGTTCCGATCGCGGGGGGTAGTCGTCATGCATGCTCCTTGAACGCGGGTGAGGAACTTTGCCGCCGTGTCCGCGAGCTGCTGTGCGGTGGGTTCCATTAGTTACGCTCCGATCAATCCGTGAGTGGTGAGGTCTTGGATCAGTGCGGCCAGGTGCCGCGAGTTTGCCTGCACCTGGTTAGCGAGGGTCTGCATGTCTGACATAGTCGGCGCGGCAGCATACGTCGGCGCGGCATAGGCAGCGTACGCCGTCCGGTCCACAGTGCCGGTAGCTGCGCCCCAGCCGGTCCGCCGTGACTTCACTACCTGCACGCCATTGAGTGCTATGGAGAGGTTGTTGAAGTTGGCCAGTGATGTCGTGAGGTCAAAGCCGAGATAAGTGGATTTCGCGCCGCCCGGGCCGACAATGATGCGCTGCGTATCGCCCAACACGATCGCCGCGCCGTTGGCGAAGGACGCCTCAGCGAAGGAAATGCCGGTGGTGAAGTTTCCTTGGTAGAACCGGACGCCGTTGTAGGCGTCCGCCCCGGCAGTGGCGCCGCCGAGGCGGATTTGTTCGCCGTTATTGATTTGAGTCGCGCTGTTGGGGCCGGACGGCATCGTGCCGTTAGCCCTCATGAGCAGCCCGGTCCAGAACTTACCATTGGGCGATGCGCTGTTGGCGCCGATCTGGATCCCGTGGGTAAGCGGGTTTGATCCATCCGCGCCTACAACGATCAGACCGCGTGATGCACCGACGTTTGCCCCATCCATCCACCCTTGATCGGGGTTCTTGTTGTTCATGTCGATTTCCATGCCGATGATGGATTTCGGCACGGTTGCCGGGTCGCCGGATGCGGCGTATGCCCACATACCGAACACGTCCGAGTTCACCGTGTAGCCGGTGGCCCTGCCGTGGATACCTATGGATTGGCCGGCGCCTCCCTGGTTGCGGACGTAGCCTGTGATCGCAGCGTCATAGGCCCCCCCGCCAGTCTTGGTGATCTGGTGGTAGGCGCCCTGTGACCATTCGTTGACCTCGGTTCCGGGGCGGTCGGCAGCCGAGTATTTGTGTGTCCAGATGATCGGCGCGGCGTCAGTCGTGGGCGCCGCTGCGGTTCCAGCCTGCTGGTAGGCGCCCAGTGCCTTGTTGTAGTTGATGCCGTAGATGTTGCCTACGGAGCCGACGTTCACGCCGCCAGGGGAGAGCGTGGCGATGTCTGGGCGTGCCGTGTGCGCTGCGGCGATGGTGGCATAGTCGTTGGTGTTGACGAATACTTCACCCTTACCGACCGGCTTGGCGCCACTGGTGGTCTGCACCACGTCCGGGACTTGCGCGAGCGGATGCTTACCGCCGGAATCAAGCGAGGCGACGCCGTTAGCCGTCGCCTTTTGCGACGCGTCCAGCTTCGACGTTTCGACGGACTTTGCGGCGTAGGTCGTTGCCGCTGTTGCTGAGTCGAGCTTCGGCGCTGCGGCTGCGGCGGCGGATGCGTCGGCAATCGACTTGACCGCGCCGTTCAGCTGGCTGCCGCCGCTGGACACCTTCGCCGCCGCAGCCGCGTCAAGCGCGGCCCGCGACTGGTAGGTTTCGATCGCGGTGTCAGTATCCAGCTTGTCGGCCGTAGCGGCGGCGACGATGTTGTTCACTTCGAGACGCGCGCCGCTGCCGGAGTTGGCGAGCAGCGTGCTGATGTCGAGGTCAGTGACCTGGGCCGCGCTAGCGGCGTCCAGTGCCGCCTGTGAGGCCGTTGCGGCCGACTCTGCGGCTTCTACTGCTGCCGCATGCGCGGAGGCCGCCAGCGCCTCTGCCTGCTCGATGCCAATGCCGTCGGATGCGGGGATGCGCACGACGGTCGTGAGGTCGCGAGTGGCGCCGCTAGGCATGGAGAAGCTGTGGCTCGCCGGGGCTCCGCCCGGCGAGGTGAACGCGTAGCTCGCGGTCCATGTCCAGTCGGTGTTGCTGAGGTCCATGTCATCGGTGGCGATCAGCTTGACGCCGCGATAGGCGGGCTCGAAGGTGTCCGGGAGCGGCGTGCAGAGGTAGCCCTCGTTGTCGAGGACACCCTCGACCGTCTTGAGCATGATGGTGACAGGGTTGGGGTCGGCGGTCAGGTCTACGAGGTAGGGGACTGACGCGGTGAAGCTGATGCGACCGGCGGCCGGAATGCTGTCCGGCTCGTGGTCATCGTCAGCCCCGTCCCTGACGCCAACGATGAACTGGCCGGTCACGGTGCCGGTGGAGATGTTTACGGGTAAGAGCAAATGAGCCTCCTGGGCTGTTTTTGGGCACAAAAAACCAGCCGCGTCGGGCTGGTTGGGTGGTGGGTTGTGTCTTCTAGGCGGCGGTGGAGCGCTTGAGCTGCCCCGTTGTCGGGTCGATATAGAGGTTCGCTGGCTGGGTGGTGGTGGGCAGGCTGAGCAGATAGACCTGTGGGCCTGCCTTAAAGGTGCCTGTCACATCGACCACGCCAGCGGCGAACGATTCGATGTTTGCCGTGGTGGTGCCGAGCTTCCATGTGCCGTCGTTGAAGACAACGAGCGTGGATGAGCCGCTGGTGACGCCCGCGGATGTGGCGGCGGCGGTTACTGTGCTTGTCCCGCCGGTGCCGGCCATTTGGATTGCGCCGGTCGTGGATGAGAGTTTCGCCCCGTTGGAGAAGGTAGCGGCGCCGCCGTCCGTTGACGGGGTGAGAGTCATGCTGGAGCCGACCTTGATCTTCCCGCCCGTGGTGACGTCCAGGTCATTCTTGAGGGTGGTCACACCCTCAACGGAGAGCGTGCCCGTGGTGGTCATTGGCCCGTCTACATCAAGGTCTCCCGTGATGTCGGTATCGCCGGAGATCGTAAGCGGCCCGCTGATTGTGATCGTGCCCGACAGGGTCACGGTGCCGTCGGCGTTGAGCACGCCGTCGATGGTGGCCGTGCCGTTGACGATCAGGTTACCGTCGGAGACGTTGATGGTGCCCTGTTCGTAGACCTCGATGCCACCCTCGCCGATGCCGCTGTTGTTCATCGGCGAGTTGAGGCCGGCCGCTCGTACCTGACCAACGAGCCCCGAGAGGGCTCGTGAGCCGTTTAGGTTGTGGATGCGTGTCATTACTGAGAAGTCCCTTCGGTAAGCCATCCCCAGGACTTTCCGCTGAGGATGACGCTGATCGTCTGCTTTGAGACGCCGTAGCATCTGGCCAAATCGGCCAAAGTGATGAGGCCGGGAATGTAACTGGCGCGGATGGTCAGCACTTCCTCGGCGGTCAGTTTGTGGTGGGGGTGTTGTTCCCCTTGAAGCAGGGGCATGTGCCTCCCTCTCGGTGTTGACGAGCATTGACTAATGGGGAAAACAGAGAGGCATGCCATCAGGCCTGCCTCTCTGCTGTAACTTCGTCTCACTCTGTACAAGCAACTGAATCTCATCGTTGCGTCAGGTGGACGCCGAAACTATTTTGTCCCTCACCCTTATAAGGGTTTTACAAACGCCAATCCGCAAAGTCAGGTTAGATAACGATGTGGTAACCGGCATCGGCGGCAACTATTTTGTCTCTCGGCAACGGCACGCCTGGGCTACGCTCCAGCCATGATCCGTAGCCAGAAATTCGCCGCCCTTGCCCTAGTAATCGCCGCCTGTTGCCTCGATGCTTGTGGCGCCCCGAAGGGTGCGCCCGCGCCAACTGGCACATCGGCCGCCGCAGTTGTCGATATGGCGCAGCGGTTCTGCGATGACCTAGCCAGCACGAGCTACAAGCAGTCAATCTCTCGCGCTGCCGTCCGCGCCGCCGAAGCCAAGCTGTCGCGCGCCGATCAAGACGCCGTCATCGAGCATGCCGCCGAGCTGTGCCCCAACACGATGCAGCGCGCGGCCCCGTAACACTAGCTGAACGGGCGCTGAGGCCCGCTGCGGTTCTCGCAGAGCTGTGTCATGTGTATGAAGAAACTCCGGGCTGCCCGGGATGTGCACCGTCCATGCGAACTCCGCACATGATGCGGTGACGAAAATCTGTACCCTGCCGTTGCTCGCCGGCGAGAACATCTCCAGCGCGTTCGTCGTTCCCACCGTCGCGTCCTGCATTGACCTGGTGGTCCATTGCAGCAGACACGCCAACGGCCGCCGGCAGGTCACGGAGATCCTCTCACTTGGCCGCCGGGTGGAAAACGGGATCATCGAGTCTTCCATGGTGTTCACGATGTCGGACGGGCAGCTGCTGCCCAAGGCCAACTCCATGCCCGCCGCGGAAAAGTTTGCCCGCTCCGGGTACGACGTCGCGGCGCTGCTGGAGCAGCGCTGATGGCGCCGCTCCTGGGGATGCTCGGCGGGGCCGGCCTCCTGCTGATCTGGTGGTCCGCGTGGGAAAAGCCTGAGAGCGGGCGGCGCAAGCCAAGGACCAGCCGGCTCGAGGACCTCCTGAGGTCGGCGGGCATTGAAAAAGTCAGCGCGGCAGGACTGCTCGCCTCGTGCCTGGGCGTGGGGGCCTTTACAACGCTCGCATTCTTCGCCGTAACCGGATCATGGCCGATCTCCGGATGCTTTGGCCTGTTTGGCGGCTGGCTGCCGATGGCAATGGTCCGGTGGCGTGCGCGGAAGCGTACTGCTGTCCTGCGCCAGCTCTGGCCCGACGTCGTTGATCACCTGCGCTCAGCCATCAGGGCCGGACTGTCCCTGCCGGAGGCTCTGATCCAGCTGGGCGACAAAGGCCCCGTGGAGCTTCGCCAGGTGTTTGTGGACTTCGGCTCCGACTACCGTTCGGGAGGCCAATTCGATCCGTCGCTCACCCGGCTCAAGGACCGGCTGGCCGATCCCGTGTCGGATCGGATCGTCGAGGCCCTCCGGCTCACGAGGGAGGTGGGCGGCTCGGACCTCGGGCGCCTGCTGGGCACCCTCGCCGAGTTCCTGCGGGAGAGTGCCAGGACCAGGAGCGAACTGGAGGCGAGGCAATCCTGGACTGTCAACGCCGCGCGCCTGGCAGTAGCTGCGCCGTGGATTGTCCTGGTGTTGCTGGCCAGCCGTCCCGAGGCTGTGATGGCCTACAACACGCCGCTCGGTGCTGCGGTTCTCCTGGGCGGCCTTGCTGTCTCCCTGGTGTCGTACGCCATCATGCTGCGAATTGGTGCGCTGCCGGAAGAACAGCGGGTCCTACGGTGACGGGGCTGATGGCGGCCGCCACGGTGTGCGGGGCCGTGCTCGGGGCGGGGCTCTGGCTGTTCCTCGTCCGGCTTCCCTTCATGCGCCCGACGACGTTTGTCGAACGCATCGGCCCGCAATTGAGAACCCACAACCTTGAATCCCGGCTCCTGCGAACCGCACCAAGGAACGTCACCCCGTTTGGGCCGCTGGAACGGATCCTCCGCCCGGCGATCCGGGACGGTGTCAGGTCACTGGGCCGGATTAACCTTGGCGCCACCGCGTTGAACCGCAGGCTGGCGCGCGCCGGCAGCGCCAAGACAGCGGTGGACTTCCGGGCCGAGCAGCTCCTGTGGGCTGCCGCCGGATTTGTCCTCGCCGTCGGCGTAGTGGCGCTCGCGGGCTCGGCCGGCCGCTTCAGCCCGTTCGTGGCAGTCATGGCCGTCGTGGGGAGCGCCGTTGGCGGGTTCCTGCTCCGGGACTACCTGCTGGGCGTGCACATCAAGAAACGCGAGGCGCGGATGATGGCGGAATTTCCCAGCATCGCCGAACTCATGGCCCTGGCTGTCAGCGCCGGCGAAAGTGCCACCGGTGCACTGGACAGGGTCTGCCGCAGCGCCAGGGGCGAGCTCTCGCAGGAATTTGCCCGTGTGCTCGCCGAGACCCGGTCCGGCAAGCCCCTCGTGGAGGCCCTGCAAGAGTTCTCGTCCCGGACCGATCAGGGGCCGCTGGTGCGTTTCGTTGACGGAATGATCGTCGCCGTCGAGCGCGGAACGCCTCTCGCCGACGTCCTGCGGGCGCAGGCACAGGATGTCCGGGACACAGCCAAGAGGGAGCTGATGGAGTCCGCCGGTAAGAAGGAAATCGGCATGATGGTGCCGCTCGTCTTCGGCGTCCTCCCGCTGACGGTCATCTTCGCCGTCTTCCCGGGCCTGGCCGCGATCAGTCTCGGGCTCTAGGAAGCAGGACCCAAGAAAAGTCATATGACGGGGGAAGAGGATACGAGAACGTCCCGCACGCCCGGACCGGCGAGCCTTGGCGGCGCGAAGCGCACGACCTGCCGGCGAGTCATCACGAAGCATCAGACCCGAATAATCAGGACTCAGAAAAACAGAAAACCATGTAACCAAAAAACCAGGAAAGAGGACACGGTGAAGAACTTCGGAACTCGGGTGGCATTAGTGGCATGCGCCGCCGTCGGCATGTTGACATGGTGGTCTGCTGCGTCGCGGTCGCGGCCGGCGGAGTATTCCGAAAGGGGCGTCGACCATACCCAGCGAGGGGACGTCCCCGGCTGGGTGATGATCACCCTCATGTCGGCTGTCCTCGTGGCTGCCTTGCTGGCCTTGGCTGGTCCGGCGCTCGAGGGACTCTTCAACCAGGCCATGGATAAGGTCGGACAGTAGCCGGTGGCAGCCCGAGGCGAGAAGACCGGGCGCCACAGCATCGGGCTTGAGGGCAGCGAAGGAGCTGAGAGCGGCGCCGCCGTAGTGGACTTTGTGCTGATCGGCTCGTTGCTCACCTTGCTCTTCCTCGCGATCGTCCAGCTCACCCTGGTCCTTCACGTCCGGAACACGCTGATCGACGCCGCCGCCTCGGGCGCCAGATACGGAACATTGGCCGACCGCAATGACGCAGACGCCAGGGACCGGACGGTCCAGCTGATCACGGTTGCACTCAACCCCGACTACGCGCGGGACGTGGCTACCAGCGAATCGACGTACCAGGGCATCCGCACACTGGAGGTGACCGTCCGGGCACCATTGCCGGTCATCGGCTTCATCGGTCCCCGGGCGCTCCTGGAGGTGAAGGGCCATGCGGCAATCCAGCCCTGACCCGGAGCGTGGCACGTCGCCGGAACAGGGGAGCGCCGTGATCGAGTTCGTCTTCCTCTCCGCACTGTTGATGGTGCCGCTGGTGTACTTCATCATCACCGTGGGCCAGATCCAGGGCGGTTCGTTCGCGGTGGTCGGCGCCGCTGACCAGGCCGCCAAGGTCTACGTGGCCCAACCGGACGCCGCAAGCGGCCGGGCCGCCGCCGAGCAGGCCGTGCTCCTGGCGCTCGCGGACTACGGCCAGCCGGCGGAAAACGCGAGCATCGACACCCGCTGCGACCCCGCGGACTGCCTGGCTCCCGGCTCTGCGGTGACCGTGACGGTCCGCCTCACTGTTCCCCTGCCCTTCGTGCCCTTCAGCGATGCGCTCCATCTGAACGCGAGCGAACTCAGTGCGTCAGCAACCCAGCTGGTGGGCAGGTTCCGGTGAGGATCCAAGCCCGCCAAAGCCGGGCCCGGCGGCAGGAGGGCCAGGTTCTGGTGCTGAGCATCGGCTTCATCTTGATTGCCCTGCTGGTTGCGACCGTCGTCGTGGCCGCCTCCAGCGTCTACCTCGAACACAAGAAGCTGCTTTCCCTCGCGGACGGCGCCTCGCTGGCCGCCGCGGACAGCTTCACCCTCGGCCAGCTGGGCAATGCCGGCGGCACACCGTCCGCGGTCCTGAGCGGGAGCAGGGTGCGCAGCGCCGTCGTCGACTATCTGGGCCGCAACGGCGCGTTCGGCGACTTCAGCGGCCTGGCCGTGGCGCCGTCCACGGGCAGCCCGGACGGTGCCACCGCCGTCGTCGTGCTGAGCGCGGCCGTCCACCCGCCGGTGGTGAACTTCCTGGTGCCGGACGGCATCCGGATCGAGGCGTCCTCGACGGCGCGGTCCCGCCTAAGCCGCTGAGCTGCCCCCATCACTCCCGTTGCCCTATCATTTTGGGCTGCCAAACAGGCCCTGAGGCAACCCAAAGTGATAGGGCAACCGGCAATGGGGTACCTAGCTGCAGGCAACCCAAAGTGACAGTGCAACCGGGCGGGTCTGGGGGCTAGGACACATAGCGTAGGCTTAAAAAACCATGGCAAACATTGATTTTCCCGCTGAAATCCGCGCGCTGCGGGCCACCTATGCGTCCATCGAGAACGTCTCGAACGTCGAGGCGCTCAAGGAAGACATCGCCGAGCTCAGCGAGCGGGCCGGTGAACCCAACCTGTGGGACGACCCCGCCGCGGCGCAGGTCATCACCTCCAAGCTCTCGCACAAGCAGTCCGAGCTCGAGCGGCTCAACAAGCTGGCGGCCCGGATTGACGACCTTGAGGTCCTGGTGGAACTCGGCCAGGACGAGGATGACGCAGACTCCATGGGCGAGGCCGCCGCGGAGCTCGAATCCGTCCGCAAGGCCCTGGCCGACCTCGAAGTGGTCACGCTGCTCTCCGGCGAATTCGACGAGCGCGAAGCCGTGGTGACCATCCGCGCCGGCGCGGGCGGGGTGGACGCGGCGGACTTCGCCGAGATGCTGCTGCGGATGTACCTGCGCTGGGCCGAACGCCACGGGTACCCTACAACCATCATGGACACCTCCTACGCCGAAGAGGCCGGGCTGAAGTCCGCCACCTTCGAGGTCAAGGCGCCGTACGCCTTCGGGACGCTCAGCGTCGAGGCCGGCACGCACCGCCTGGTCCGGATCAGCCCGTTCGACAACCAGGGCCGCCGCCAGACCTCCTTCGCCGCCGTGGAAGTAATCCCGCTGATCGAGCAGACGGACTCCATCGACATCCCGGACAACGAGATCCGCGTGGACGTCTTCCGCTCCTCGGGCCCCGGCGGCCAGTCGGTCAACACCACCGACTCCGCCGTGCGCCTGACCCACATCCCGACCGGCACCGTGGTGTCCATGCAGAACGAGAAATCGCAGCTGCAGAACCGCGCCGCCGCCCTGCGGGTGCTGCAGTCCCGGCTCCTGCTGCTGAAGAAGGAGCAGGAGGACGCCGAGAAGAAGGCGTTCGCCGGCGACGTCAAGGCTTCCTGGGGCGACCAGATGCGCTCCTACGTCCTCAACCCGTACCAGATGGTCAAGGACCTGCGCACCGAGCACGAGGTCGGCAACACCTCGGCCGTGTTCGACGGCGAAATCGACGACTTCATTGACGCCGGCATCCGCTGGCGGACGGACAACCGGAACGCCGAGAAGTAGGCACCGCTCTTCGTCGGGGACCCCGGCTGGGAGGTCCCTGACAATCGCGCGACACGCCCCGCCGTTCCGGCGGTTCCGCCGCAGCCCGTGCGTATAGTCGAGGGGCCGGAGCTCTACTTCCCCCAAACGAAAGCCCTTGCCCCGGCGGCAGAACCGGGCCCCCGCGGCCCCCTCCTGCAGGGTACTTAGGGCCATGATCCGTTTCGAAAATGTCACCAAGGTCTATGACCAGAAGGCGCGGCCGGCGCTGGATTCGATCAACCTTGAGATCGACCGTGGCGAATTCGCCTTCCTCGTCGGCGCCTCCGGTTCCGGCAAATCGACGTTCCTGCGCCTGGTCCTCAAGGAGGACCGCGCCTCCTCCGGCGCCGTCTATGTCGCCGGCCAGAACGTCGCCAACATCTCCAGCTGGCGCGTGCCGAGGCTGCGCCGCGGAATCGGCGTCGTCTTCCAGGACTTCCGCCTGCTGCCGCAGAAGACCGTCTTCGCCAACGTCGCCTTCGCCATGCAGGTCATCGGCAAGAGCCGCAGCGTCATCCGCGACACCGTCCCCGAGGTCCTCAAGACCGTGGGCCTTGAAGGCAAGGAAAACCGTCTCCCGCACGAACTCTCCGGCGGCGAGCAGCAGCGCGTGGCGATCGCCCGCGCCGTCGTGAACCGTCCCGGCATCCTGCTGGCCGACGAGCCCACCGGAAACCTGGACCCCACCACCTCCATGGGCATCATGGGCGTGCTGGACAAGATCAACCAGAACGGCACCACCGTGGTGATGGCCACGCACGACGACGACATCGTCAACGAGATGCGCAAACGGGTGGTGGAACTCAAGAACGGCGTCGTGATCCGCGACGAGGCCAAGGCCCTCTACACCTCCATGATTCCCGTCGTGGGCCAGTCGCGGCGCCTTCGCGACGCCAGCGGCCGGGACGAGCCGCCGCCCGCGGCCCCGCCCCGGGCCGGGTCCCGCGCTGAAGCCCGCGCCGAGATCCGCACTGCAGGGGAGGGCCAGGCGTGAGGCTTGCATTCGTCCTGAGCGAGATCGGCAGCGGCCTGCGCCGCAACCTGTCCATGGTGATCTCCGTGATCCTGGTGACCTTCGTGTCGCTGACCTTCGTCGGCGCCGCCGGCATGCTGCAGCTGCAGATCAACCAGATGAAGGGCTACTGGTACGACAAAGTCCAGGTTGCCATCTTCCTGTGCAGTGACGGTTCGACGGCGCCCGGCTGCGCCACCGGCCCGGCCACGCCGGAGCAGGAGGACAACCTGCGCAAGCTCCTGCAGTCGCCCGCGGTGGCCCAGTACGTCAACGACTTCCAGTACGAGTCCAAGGACGACGCCTACAAGCACTTCAAGGAACAGTTCTCCAATTCCCCGATCGTTGACTCCGTGACCCCGGACCAGCTCCCGGCCTCCTTCCGGATCAACATGAAGGACCCGGAGAAGTACGAGATCATCAGCGAGACCTTCTCCTCCCAGGCCGGCGTGGAGACCGTGATCGACCAGCGGCAGCTGCTGGAACGCCTGTTTTCGGCCATGAACGCGGCGTCCCTGGTGGCCGTCAGCATCGCCGGCGTCATGATCATTTGCGCCATCTTGCTGATTGCGACCACCATCCGGCTCTCCGCATTCAGCCGCCGCCGGGAAACAGGCATCATGCGCCTGGTGGGCGCGTCCAAGATGGTCATCCAGCTGCCGTTCATCCTCGAAGGCGTCATCGCCGCGGTGATCGGCGCAGCCCTGGCTTCCGGCACCCTGTGGGCCGTGGCACACTTCTTCCTGGGCGAGGTCATGTCCAAGCAGTATCCGGACACCGCGTTCATCTCGCCCGGGCAGACCCTGATCCTGGCACCTGCCCTGATTGGCCTGGGCGTCGTCCTGGCCGGAATTTCCTCCCTGCTGACCCTCCGCCGGTATTTGCGGGTCTAGCTTTGCGCAACGAAAAGGGAATGCTCATGACACCGATGGCCCGCCGCCCCCTCCGGCAATCCCTCCGGCTCCGCCTGGTGGGGCGCCGCAGCCGGATGATCAGCGCCACCCTGGCGCTGGTCCTGGCCGGGACCATGGGGGCCTCGAGTCCGGTGGCCTTCGCCGACGACCTCGAGGACCAGCAGGCCGCGCTCCGCGACGAGGCGGCCCGGGTCCAGCACTCCCTGGAGTTCGTGGACGGCAGGATCGCGCAGGCCGCGGCGGACCTGGTCCTGTACCAGGGCCAGCTCCCCGGAGCCCAGCAGGCCCTCCTGGATGCCCAGGGCCGGGTGGCGGGAGCGGTCCAGGAAGTGGAGGCCCTCGCGGCCCGCGTGGACCTGGCACAGCAGAACAAGGCAAAGATCACGCAGCAGCTCGAATCGGACAAGCAGAAGATCGCGGACACCCGGAAGCTGATAGGCCAGATCGCCACCCAGGCCTACAAGTCCGGCGGCGTCCCGTCCAACCTGTCCCTGTTCTTCGGTTCGAACCAGGGCGGCAGCCTCACCGACACCATCGACCTCGCCGACCAGGCCCTCCGCAGCCAGAACTCCGCGATGGACAAGCTCACGCAGCAGAACGCCACCAATGTCAACGCGCAGGCACGCCTGGCAGCCGTCGAGGCTGAAATCACGGACCTCAAGGCCAAGGCCGACGCCGCGCTGGCACGGGAGAAGGCCGCCCGGGACGAGGCCCAGGCCAAGAAGGCCGCGGTGGACAAGCTCATCGCCGACACCACCCGGCTCGACGCCGAGCTCCAGGCCGCCAAGCCCGGCATCCAGAACCAGCTCGCCCAGGTCAAGGCGCAGCAGGACGCCGTCGCCGCCGAAATCGCCGAACGCGACCGGAAGCTGCGTGAGGCCTGGTTGGCCGAGCAACGCCGGATCGCCGAGGCCGCGGCGGCCGCCGCCCGCGCCCGGGGCCAGGCCACCCAGCCTTACGTCCCGCCGGCCCAGGGCTCACCGTCGGCCTTTGGCCTGCAGCACCCGTTCCCGGGCAACATCCCGATCACCTCAGGATTTGGCTGGCGTGCGACGCCGCCGGGCACCATCGACTTCTACGGCCAGGGCGGCTACATGCACACCGGCATTGACTTCGGCGCTGCCTGCGGCACGCCTGTCTACGCCGCAGCTGCGGGCACGGTCTTCTCGGCCGGCTGGGCCAACGACGGCGGCGGCAACAATGTGAAGATCTCCCACGGCGTCATCCAGGGAAATTCGCTGACCACGATCTACTACCACAACACCTCCGTGGCGGTGCGGGTCGGCCAGCACGTTGAGCGGGGCCAGCTGATCGCCTATTCGGGGACTACCGGAAACTCCACCGGATGCCACTCGCACTTTGAGACCTGGCTCAACGGCCGGGCCGTGGACCCGATGAACCTGCTGTAGTCCGGCCCGACCCGTGCCCTGGGCCCGCCGCTGCTGCGGCGGCTGCCCTGCCGTAAACTGGAAAGACTCCGCACCACCTGGCCGGAGTGAACCACCAACAACCAAGGAGTCCTACCGTGCCCAAAGAAAGTGGCCGTAAGGTAGTGGCCACCAACCGCAAGGCCCGGCACGACTACCACATCCTTGACACCTACGAGGCCGGCATCGCGCTGATGGGCACTGAAGTAAAGTCCCTGCGCGAAGGCCATGCCTCGATGGTGGATGGCTTCTGCACCTTCTACAACGACGAGCTGTGGATGGAGGCCATCCACATCCCCGAGTACCACCAGGGGAGCTGGACCAACCACGCCGCGCGCCGCCGTCGGAAGCTGCTGCTGCACCGCGAGGAGCTCACGAAGATCTCGCACAAGATCCGCGAGTCCGGGTTCACGATCGTGCCGCTGCAGCTGTACTTCGTGGACGGCCGCGCCAAGGTGGAGATCGGCGTCGCTCGAGGCAAGAAGGAATACGACAAGCGCCAGACGCTGCGCGAGCAGCAGGACAAGCGCGAGGCGCAGCGGGTCATGCGCGAACGCAACCGCCGGTAGCGGCCGCCGGCCCGCGCGGGAATGTTTCCCGGGAGCGGTGCGTTATGATTGGTAGTCCGGGAAGGATTCGAAAGTGTCCGGTCCGGGTTTGATAAAAAAATACGGGGATGATCGGTTTCGACGATGTTAGTCGCGACAGGTGAAGCGGGTCGAGGATGCAGAATTATCTCGTAAACGCTGTCTGCAAACCAATAAGTGCCGAATCAAAACGCACTGACTTCGCTCTCGCTGCCTAAGCAGTAAGACCAGTCCGTCAGCCCGAGGTTGCTATTGCCCCGGATCCTGGCGTCATTTAGATAGCCACTGCTGTTTACCTCCGTCATCGGGGTAAGCGGGACTCTTAGATGACTGGGCCCGGATCAGCCAGCTGTTTGCAGCATGGCTGGGGCCGAGAAACTCCAACGCAAACTGCGCCCGGAGAAGCCCTGACAACACGACATCGGACGGGGGTTCAATTCCCCCCATCTCCACATCGGAGCCCCGGCAACGGTGCTCCACCCCGTATTGGGTTCACAGAACTCCCCGCTGACTTCGGTTGGCGGGGAGTTTTGTGCGTTTACTCGGGTTCCCCGGTCGCGGGCCGGCACCTAAGTACCTCCGGTGAGTGGGACACGGCAAGAACCCGAAGGCCCTTACGGCCCGCCGGCGTATTCTCCATACTGGGCTAGCCAGCACGTGGAAAGAGGGAACCGTGTTTTCCAGCATCAACGACATTCCGTGGACGGAAATCCTGAAGCAGAACCACTACCACCCGTCGCCGCGCGACTGGTCGGACCAGGTGATTTACTTCCTGCTGATCGACCGTTTTTCCGATCAAAAGGAGGACGGCTACAAGGACGCGTCCGGGCAGGTCGTGCAGGGCGCCACTCCGATGTTTTCGCCGGGGAATGCGAACAATGCCGTTGGGACCGCGGCCGACACCCGGAACTGGGAGGACGCGGGAATGCAGTGGCTGGGCGCGACCCTGAAAGGAATACAGTCCAAGCTCGGCTATGTGAAGAGACTGGGCGTCACCGCGCTCTGGGTCAGTCCGGTGCTGCGGCAACGGCCCGGCGTGGACGACTACCACGGCTATGGGACGCAGAACTTCCTTGAAGTTGACCCCCACTTCGGCACGGCCCAGGACTTCAAGGAGTTGGTTGCCGCTGCCCATGACGCCGGGCTGTACGTCATCCTCGACGTGATCCTCAACCATTCCGCCGACGTCTTCCAGTACGACACCGTGGATCCGAACACGGGCCAACCCTATGTTCCGGTGTGGACCGGCAATACCTACCCGGTCACCGGGTGGCGGGACCCTGACGGCATGCCGAGCCTGCCATTCCCGGCGCCGGTCAATCCGCCGGACACCGACAGTGCGGTGTGGCCGCTCGAACTCCAATCCGACGGCGCGTTCACCCGCAAGGGCCAGATCGTCGACTGGGACGCCCATCCGCAAACCACCGAAGGGGACTTCTTCGGGCTGAAGGACATCCACCAGGGAACCGGCCCGGTAGGCGAATACACCCCCTCGCCCGCCTTCAGGACCCTCGTCGAGGCATACCAGTACTGGATTGCCTTTGCAGACGTGGACGGTTTCCGGGTGGACACGGTCAAGCACATGGACCCGGGCGCCACACGCTACTTCACGTCCGCCATCCACGAATTCGCCCAGACCATCGGCAAGGACTCGTTCTTCCTTGTCGGGGAAATTACCGGGAGCCGCGAAGAAGCCATCAGGCTCCGGGACGACACCGGGCTCGACGCCGCCCTGGGCCTGGCGGACGTCCAGGGACGAATGGTCGAGGCGGTAAAGGGGTGGGCGAACCCGGCGGGCTACTTCGACCTTTTCCGTAACTCGATCCAGGTCGACAAACCGAGCCACACCTGGTTCCGCAATCACGTGGTCACGGCCTTTGACGACCACGACCTGGTCCGCCAAGGCAAGAGCTACAAGGCACGGTTCGCCGCCGACCAGGAAGGCCGCGCCCTGGAATTCGCCATCCTGGCTATGAACGCCACAACGCTCGGTATTCCGTGCATCTACTACGGCAGCGAGCAGCGGTTCGACGGGAAGTTCCCGCCGGAGGTCAGTCCGCAGCCCACGGATGATTTCAAGGCGGACCGGTACATCCGGGAGGCGATGTTCGGCGGCTCCTTCGGATCGTTCCGCAGCAGGGGGAGCCACTTTTTCGATGAGTCGGAGGCTACGTACCAGCAACTTGCGGACGTCCTGGCCCTCCGGAAGAGAGAACTCGCGCTGCGGCGCGGACGGCAGTTCCTGCGTCCGATCTCCGAGGACGGCGTTGCGTTCTGGTACCCGGAACGCATCGGTCCCGGGCGGATGACGTCAATCGTGGCCTGGAGCAGGATTTTGTCGACGAGGGAGGTGGTCTGCGCCGTCAATACTGACGTGGCGTCCCAGCGGACAGCCTGGGTGACGATCGACGCCGGCCTGCATTCGGCCGGCGACAAGTTCGAGTACGTCTATTCAACCGATAAGGGCAAAGTGGGCTCGTTGGTGGCCGCCGAGCCGCGGAACGGCCTGGCAATCAGGATCGAGGTCCCCGCGGCGGGATTCGTCGTCCTGGTGCCGTAGATCCAACCGGGACGTCGATCCAGCTCCACGGGAAAGGAAAGCGCCTCCCGGTGCTTCCCTTCCCCGTTGGCCGGCATTACGTGCCGAGGATCTTCGCCTTCTGGGCCACGAATTCTTCCTCGGTCAGGATCCCTTGCTCCTTTAGCGCGCCGAGCTCCTTGAGCTGCTGGATGGCGTCGTCGGTGATGCCTCCTGCCGGGGCCGGAGCGGCTGCCGGGGGAGGGGGCGGCGGCTGCTGGTAGACAGGTTCCTGGTATGCGGGTGGTGGCGGCTGCTGCTGCGCCATCTGCGCATCGTAGGCCTCCTGCTGCTTCGCCGCGGTGGCGGCGTCCTTCTCGGCAAACTTATTGGCCTGCCGGCGCTGGACGCGGCCGCTTACCGCAGTTGCCGTCCCGGCAACTACCGCCGTCCGCGCCATACCCCTAAGAAGTCCCATTATTCCTCTCCTCTCACGTCTCTCCTGCGTCGGTCTCTTATGCGTCGGCGGTCGGCTGCGTGGCGTCGAGGGCCTCGAGGGCGTCGAGCGCTTCCATCACGTCCGGCGCGGGGATCCGGGTGCTCGCGATGAGCTCGCCCCCGCTTTCGCGGACTGCGGCGACGAATGGTGCTGCCCAGGTGTTCTCGTAGATAATCAGCGCGGCAACCGTGCCCGGCAGAACCGAGGCCGCTGCCTCGGCAATATCGTCATCGCCGAGAAGCCCGGAGCGTGCGCCCTCGAAGTATGAGAATCCAGCCGCTGGACCGGTGGGGTCGGTCAGTTCGAGCACCTCCACCGTGCCGTCCTCGTTCTTCATGATGACGAGGAGGTCGAAAAGGCGGATCACGCCCTGCTCGACGAGCTTGACGAGTTCTTCGCTGGCGCGTCCCGTCAGTCCCGACAAGGGGAATTCGAGGAGTACGAAGTCGACCGGCCCGTGGGCCTCGGTCTCCGGTGTGGTAGTCACTGGCTTTCCTCCGGTCTGTTTCGTGCGCACCGTCCAGCGCGCTGGTCTTACTATGGAGCAGGATCCCAGTTCTCCCGACGAGGATCTCAAGACCACTAAAGCGCCAATGGGAGTCCGGCCGCATCATCCGTTTGGGGTGAGCCCGATGCACAGCAAAAAAGGCCGGAAGCAACGGCTTCCGGCCTTCTGCTGTGTCAGCGCTTCTTGATGTGCGACACCTGATCGGTGTGGGCGTCGACGATGTGCTTCGCCTTTTTCTCGGCCCGTTTTTCTTTGATGGTCTTGACCGACTTCTTCGTCGTGCTCTGGTGCGGCGTCTTGTCAGGCATGGTGCTCTCCCTCACGGCAGGGGCCCGGAGTAGCCCCGTCTCTTAAGCTACGCCTCGGGAACGGCGGCGTCCACGATGCCGGCGAAGCGGCTGCCGACACCGTCGTAGACGCTGCGCACGAGCCCGGGCCCGAGGACCGGGATGTCGCGGGCTTCGTGGTGGGCGCAACACACATAGGTGAAGTCCGGCCACCACTTCTTGGGCCGGGCCGCCTCGGAGAATCCGCAGACCGCGCAGGTGAGCTGGACCCAGACGGGCCGCTTGCCTGTCCTGTTCGCCTTGGACTGGACGAGCCACGCCGGGGGATTGTCCAGCAGTTCGCCGAGCTCTGCCTCGGACAGTCGTGGGGGGATGCCGTGACGGTGCGCCATTTCCAGCGGAATGTCGAGGATCTGGGCTGCTTCACGTCGGGTAACCATCCTTCAACGATACGTGAACGACGGCGGCCCGGAGCCACCGGGGGCCGGCAGAGGGCCCTCAGCCAGCGAGGAAGAGGCCGAGGGCTGCGGCGGCGAGACCCGCGAGAAGATTCGAGCCGACGTTCAGCGCCGCCGCCCGGTAACGCGTTTCGCTGACCAGGCGAACCGTCGCGGTGCTCCATGAGCTGAAGGTTGTCAGCCCGCCGGCCAGTCCGGTCGCGATGGCTGCGTGCCAGTCGGCTCCCAACTCCAGGTGGCCGGTCAGGCCCACGGACAAGCCGATGATGAACGACCCGGCGACGTTGACCGCAAACGTCGCCCACGGCCAGTGCGGCCGGGAGCCTTGGTGGTGCGCGAACCAGGCGTCGACGCCGAACCGCAGGAGCGCTCCCGCAACGCCGCAGATTCCGACGAGGAGCGCCGTCATCATTGGGCACCTCCGCGGAGGTCGGCAATTGCCTTGCCGGTTTTCCAGCCGGCAGCCGCGGACCCGAGGCCCAGGATGAGCGAGAGCGCGAGATAGGCCAGCCACGTGGCGTGGAAGCCGCCGAGGATCTGCTGGTCAATGGCCATCACCAGTGCCGAAAAGGTGGTGAAGGACCCCAGCAGGCCCGGACCGATGCCGGCCCTCAGCCAGAAGGCCGTCTGTGGCCGCGCGATCCAGAGGGTGGTCAGGGTGGCCAGGATGAAACTCCCGGACACGTTGATCGCCAGGGTGGTCCAAGGCACCGCGCCGGTGCTTTCGGGGAAGACCAGACCGGCGCCGTACCGCAGTTCCGTTCCGATCAGCCCGCCGACGGCGACGGCGGACCAGGCCTTCCAGCCCGGCGCACCGGGGCGCGGCGCGGTCCGCCGCTCGTCCAGGGCACTCTTCACTCAGCTCACGATTCAGTCATGGGCGGGGACGCTGCAGCCTGCGTGCGCGGCATCGCTGTGGACCCAGAGCGCCGAGGCGACTTCCTCGGCGAGATCGAATTCGCGGGGTGCCGCGGCGGAACCGATCCGCACCACGATCGGGCCGCCGAAGGGCCTGCGGCCCACCACTTCCACCTCGGCGTCGAGGACGATGTCCTCCGCCGCGAGGTAACGCAGAAGCTCCGGGTTTTCGTCGCTGATCCGGGTGATCCGGCCGGTATGGCCGTCGTCGAGTTCGCTCAGGCGGTGGGCGGCGGGCACCAGCACCGAGCCGTCTGCGGCCGGGATCGGATCGCCGTGCGGGTCCCGGGTAGGGTTCCCCAACTTGGCCGCCATCCGTTCAATGAAGGTATCGGAGACGGCGTGTTCGAGGAGCTCGGCTTCGTCATGGACTTCGTCCCAGCGGTACCCGAGCTCCCGGACAAGGAAGGTCTCAATCAGCCGGTGCCGCCGCACCATTGACAGGGCGAGCCGGACGCCGTCGCTGGTGAGCGTGACGGCGCTGTAGGGCTTGTGGTCTACGAGGCCTTGGTCCTTGAGTTTGCGGACCATTTCCGAGACCGAGGAGTTGGCGACGCCAAGGCGCTGCGCCAGCTGCGAGGAAGTGATGGGTTTCCGCTGCCACTCGGTGAAGGAATAGATGACCTTGACGTAGTCCTCGATCGAGGAGGAGGGCGTACTGGTCTTCACAGACCTAAGCCTACCGTCAGCTGTTCCCGGAGAAGGTGAGCCACAGCAGGACCAGGTTAAGTGCCACGACGAGCACCACGCTGATGATGGCTGCAATTCGGAGGGCCATGCCATCGGCAAACTGGCCCATCAGGGCCTTGTTGCTGGTCAGCACTACGAGCGGAACCAGGACAAAGGGAATTCCGAAGCTGAGGACCACCTGGCTCAGGACGAGCGCCCACGTGGGGTCGAAACCGACCGCCAGCAGGACAACGGCCGGAATCAGGGTCACGACGCGGCGGGCCATGACGGGGATCCGGATCTTGAGCAGGCCCTGCATGATGGTTCCGCCTGCGTAGCAGCCCACCGAGGTGGAGGCCAGGCCGGATGCGAGGAGCCCGACCGCGAAGACCACTCCGACGATGGGGCCCAGATTGGCGGTGATCGCGGCGTGCGCGCCCTCGATCGTGTCCGTGCCTTCCTCGCCGCCGAGGGTGGAGGCGGCCAGGAGCAGCATGCCGATGTTGACCAGTCCGGCAATGGCCAGCGCGGCCACGACGTCGAGCCGCGTCGCCCGGACCAGGCGGGCGATGGCCGGCGGGGGAACATGCAGGTGTTCATCCGGCCGGTGCCGGTCTCGGGACAGCGCCGAGTGGACGTAGATGGCGTGCGGCATCACGGTAGCGCCGAGCATGCTGGCGGCCAGCAGGACGGTGTCCGGGCCCTGGAAGCCGGGCACGAGCCCGGCCAGGGCTGCCCGCGGATCTGGCGGGCTGATGAACAGCCCGGCCAGGAAGCCGATGGTGATGATGCCGAGCAGGAACATGATGATGAATTCGAAGGGCCGCTGCTTTTCCCGGGCCTGCACCGCGAGCAGGAGCATCGATACCGCGCCCACAATCACGGCGCCAAGGGGGAGGGGGAGGCCGAAAAGCAGGTTCAGGGCGATTGCCCCGCCCACCACTTCGGCGAGGTCGGTGGCGGCGGCGACGATTTCGGCCTGCAGCCAGAAGGCGCGGCGCCAGAGCGGCTTGAGCCGCTCGCCCAGGATCTCCGGGAGGCTCTTGCCCGTGACGATCCCGAGCTTGGCGGACTGGTACTGGACGAGTACGGCCATGATGTTGGCGGCCACGAGGACCCACACCAGCAGGTAGCCGTACTGCGCGCCGGCGGTCAGGTTGGCGGCCACGTTGCCAGGGTCCACGTAGGCGATAGAGGCCACGAACGCCGGCCCCAACAGGGCGATCAGCGCCCTGCGGGCACCCGGATGTTTGTAGGTGCGTGCGTCCTGCGGCGGTTGTTCGTGTCCCTTGACGTCCAGCACTGCCTGCTCCTGTGGTTGGCGCGTCCGCGTTGACGCGATAATCGGCACCGGCTGGAAGGGAGCCGGCGTCAATGTTCTATGTGCCTATAAGTAATTATTAGGCATACCGAAACAATAGGCCCGGCAGGCCGTTCGTGCAATCCGGGCGTCAGGCCCGGAAGGTCCGCCACGTCTGGGTCAGGTAGGGGAGCCGGAGGACGTCGCCGGGGGCGTGGCCCAAGTGCTCGTGCAGGTACCAGTCGAGGTTGGCCATGACCTTGGCCCGGGTGGGCTCCGACGCCGCGAGGTAGTAGCTGCGGGATTTGGTCAGCGCCTGGATGTCCTCCGTGGTGACCGAATCCTCCCACCGGGTGAGATGGCTCTCCAGGCCCGTGAACTCGGGACCCACGGGCGGCCGGAAGTGCGGTTTGTGGACGTCCCCGGCATGCATGATGCGGGAGAGCCGGTGCACCCACGGCACGGCGGTGTCCAGCTGGTTCCAGATCAGGCCAAGGACGCCGTGGGGCCGCAGGATCCGGGCAATCTCGGTACTGGCCAGGCTGGGGTCGCACCAGTGCCACGCCTGGGCAACCGTGACCATGTCGAACGACTCCGGTTCAAGTCCCGTGTCCTCGGCGCGGCCCTCGGCGGCGGTGACGCCCGGCAGGGTCCGGCGCAACTGCCCGAGCATGTCGGCAGATGGGTCAACGGCCACCGTGTGCAGTCCCCGGCCGACAAGAAGGGCGGTGAACTTGCCTGTGCCCGCGCCAATGTCTGCCGCGTCCCTGGCGCCCGCCGGGATCAGCCAGTCGGCCGAATCCTGCGGATAACCGGGGCGGACGCGTTCATAGTGCTCCCCGCCGTCCTGGAAGCTTTGGCCGAGTTCCAGGCGCCGTTCACTGCGCAGTTTGGGACCACTGTGCAGTTTGGGTCCGCTGTGCAGCTTAGGTCCGCCGGGTGGCACGTGCGATCTCCTTCGGGAAGGTCCTGCTGGTTTCAGGTACCTTTCGAATTTACCGCACCTGCGCCGGGTCCTGATTCCGCCGTCCTGCTAGTCCACACTGCCTAGTCCACACTGCAGGGTGCGGCGCCGGCGGTGCCGGGGGTGTTCGGTGCCCAGTGCGGGTAGGTGCGGGTATCGTGGGCCGGCACCCAGCGGCCGGCATCCACCACATAATCCCAGCCGAGTCCCGTTTGCCGCAGTTGCTGCAGGCCGGCCAGCAGGCGCTCGGCATCCTCCAGCCGGGAGCCGAGGCCGAAGCTGGCGCGCAGGGAGCCTGCGGGCAGGCCGAGCCGCTTGAGCAGCGGGTGGGCGCAGAAGCGGCCGTCGCGCAGGCCAATGCCGTGTTCGGCCGACAGGTAGGCGGCCACCAGCCCGGCGTCGTAGCCTTCGACCGAAAAGTTCACGACGCCGATGGTGCCGGCCTGATCTCCCGCTTCGGAATCGGCAAAGATCCGGTGCACGGTCACGCCCTCAATGGCTTCGAGGCCCTCGACCAGGAAGGACCGGATGGCGTCCTCGTGGGCCTGCCACTGCTCCGGGTCCAGGGCTGCGATCACCTGGGTGGCGCGGGCCAGGGCGGCCGCACCCAGGACGTTCGGCGAGCCGCCCTCGTGCCGGGCCGGTCCGGTGGTCCAGCTGACGGAATCGAGCCGGGCATCGCGGACAGCGCCTCCGCCGGCCAGGTGCGGGGTGCCGGCGTCGAGCCAGTCCGTCCGGCCCACCAGCACGCCGGAGCCGAACGGGGCGTACAGCTTGTGCCCGGAGAATGCGAGATAGTCGACGTCGTCCGCGGCGATGTCAATCCGCCGGTGCGGGGCCAGCTGCGCGGCGTCGACGACGATCCTGGCGCCGTACTCGTGCGCCAGTGCGGCGAGGGCCCGGATCGGCAGGATTTCCCCGGTGACATTCGAGGCGCCTGTGACGGCCAGCAGGCTGACCCCGCCACGGGAAAGCTCGTCCCGCAGGAGGCCCACCGTGGCTGCGAGGGTGGGGGCGGCCACGACGCTGCGGTGCGGGACGTTCTGCCAGGGCAGGAGGTTGGCGTGGTGCTCGATGTCGAGATACAGGACCTCGCCCGCGGGACGGCCGTCGCGCAACGGCAGGCAGCCGGCCAGCAGGTTCAATGAATCGGTGGTGTTGCGGGTGAAGATCACGGAATCGTCCGGCCGGCCGCCGACGAAGTCCCGCACGATGTCCCGGGCGTTCTCGTAGACGGAGGTGCTGATCTGCGATGCGTAGCCGGCGCCGCGGTGCACGCTCGCGTAGTACGGCAGGATTTCGTTCAGGTAGGCCGAGACGACGGACAGCGCCGGTGCGGAGGCGCCGTAGTCGAGGTTGGCGTAGCGGGCGTGGCCGCCGGTGATCAGCGGGGCCTGGATTTCGGCGCCGGTGACGGCGGCCAGCGGGCGGGCCGCGACGGAATGCCGCCCATCAGGGCGCACAGCTTCGGTGGCGGCGTGGAATTCGGGGGCTGCGGGGAAAATGGCAGTTGTCATGGGACCTCACTCGACCAGGACCCCACATGGTGGGAATCCGCGCTTGCCGGGTCCGTTCCGGACCGGCCAGGTCGTCACCCGGGGCACCCCACCGCGACTGGAGGGTTGCCGGCCAGCAAACCGGGGTTTAGCGCTGGCACTCGTGACCTGCATCGAGCGTAGGACATCCGCGCCGCCGGGGAAAAGGCGCCAGCGATTGTGAAGCGGATTGTTACGGACCAGGGCTAGGAGGCAGCCGGAGCCGCCGTGAAACCATCCAAGGACGGCACTGACGGCGACGTGACGCGGCGCGCCGGGCATGTTCCGGGGCATCCGCCGCGCGTATCGGCGCCGCCGCACGCTCTCATCGCAGTCCCCGTCTCCCTCAATTCCCAGGGCGGCCGCCTCAGGCCGGCCACAGTGTCGGTCCCGGGGTTCCGGGCACCGGCGGGCTGGACGCTGAGGCCGAACAGGGCTTCCAGCGCAGCGGCGTAGTCGTGCTGGCGGCCGTCCGCGGCCAGTTCACGGGCGCGGACCGTGGGGAGGTGAAGCAGGCGGCGGACCAGCCGGCGCATCGCAAGGTTCACATCCTCGGCCTGGGCGCCGGGTCCGTGTTGCTTCAGGGCGCGCTCCATTTCAGCCTCGAGGACGTGGTGGACGTGCCGGCGCAGGGCCACGATGGCGGCATCGACTGCGCGCATTTTCTCTCGTTCTTCGAAGCGGTGCGCCGCCAGCCGGACCATTGTGCGGGCGCGGCGGAGCGCCTCGGCGTCCGCCGGGGGAGCGGCGAAACGCACTGAATCCAGGGTGATCAGTTCAACGCCCGGCAGGTCCGCCACGCGGGGGTCGAAGTCATGGCTGGGAGCGAGGTCGACGACGGTGAGGGCACGGCCTGTGCCATCCCGCCACTCCGCCAGTTGGGCGGCAGCGATGCGCGTTTCCGTGCCGCTGCAGCCAATGACGATGTCTGCCCGGGCAACAGCGGCGGGCAGCTCCTGTGCCGTCAGCGCCGTGCCGCCCCTGCTTGCCACAAAGGCCTCCGCGCGGCCGGATTGGGAGAAGACGGAGATGGTGGGGCATCGTTTGCTCCTGAGGATTTCCGCGACGCACGCGGCGTAGGAACCTGTGCCGAAGAGGACCACGGAAGCTTCAGCCAGGGACGGGTGCCCGACCCCGGTAGCGGCCAGTTCAAGGGCCACGGAGGCTATGGACCTGCTGGCGCTGCTGAGCGTGGTCCGCGCGCCCACGTCCCGGCCCGTGCGGGAGGCCTCCTGAAACAGCCGGACCAGAAGCCCGCTCGCCGTACCTGCGGCTTGTGCGTCAGCGAGGGCGCGGCGGACCTGGCCGGTGACTTGGCGCTCACCCACCACAACGGAGTCCAGGCCCGCTGCAACGGCGAAGAGATGCTCCGCCGCCGACGCTCCGGACGAGTGTTCGAACAGGGAAGCGAGCCGGGCAGCGGGCAGGCCCGAACAGAGGCGGACAGAGCCCAGGGCCTCGGAGCAGGCGGTATCTACATCGTCCCTGGACGCCACCTCGCAGTAGATCTCGAAGCGGCTGCAGGTGGACACGACCACGGCTCCGGACACGGCGGAACTGCTGGCGAGCAGATGCTGGCCCAGCTCCGAGGAGACGGCCTGGAGCCGGGCGGCGGACTCTATGTCCAGGTCCCGGTACTTCGCAACCAGGACCAGCAGAACCGGACCGACGCCGGCGTCGGGGGTTTCGGGATCCTTGGGGTGAACCGATCCAGACATGGCTGCCCTCCTGCCGCTCGATGCCACTCCACGCCTTGACGGCAGCGAAGCTGGGGACAGCGTCGTACAGAGGCCCTTGGGAATCCTTGAGGGGAGCCTAGAGGAGGTCGTCGAGCCCGGGGTTGAGCCGCTTGAGCACTTCCGAGTGGAGGATCGAGTTGGTGGCCAGGGCGTTGCCGCCGAAGGGGCCGTCCTCGCCCTCGAGCGAGGTGAAGCGGCCGCCGGCCTCGGTCACGATCGGCACCAGCGCGGCCATGTCGTAGAGGTTCAGTTCGGGTTCGCAGGCGATGTCCACCGCGCCCTCGGCCACGAGGCAGTACGACCAGAAGTCGCCGTAGGCGCGGGTCCGCCACACTTCCTCGGTGAGGCCCAGGAACTCGTCCAGGTTTCCGCGTTGCTTCCAGCCGCCCAGGCTGGAGTAGGACAGCGAGGCGTCCTCGAGCCTGGACACGTTGGACACTTTCAGCCGTGTGGCGGCGGCAAGGGAGCGGCCCGTGTAGGCGCCGGCTCCCTTGGCGGCCCACCAGCGCTTGCCCAGTGCCGGTGCGCTGACGACGCCGACCACCGGCTCGCCCTCGTCGACGAGGGCGATCAGGGTGGCCCAGACCGGGACGCCGCGGACAAAGTTCTTGGTGCCGTCGATCGGGTCAATGATCCAGCGGCGGGAGCCGTGGCCCGAGCTGCCGAACTCTTCGCCCAGGACCGCGTCGCGCGGCCGGGACCGGGAGAGCTGGCCTCGGATGGCCTCTTCAGCAGACTTGTCGGCATCGGTGACGGGCGTCAGGTCCGGCTTCGTCTCGATCCGAAGGTCGAGCGCCTTGAAGCGGCTCATGGTCTGGGAGTCGACGGAATCTGCCAGTACATGGGCAAGGCGCAGGTCATCGTTGTAGCTCGAAGCGGATTGGCTCATGGTTCCAAACTACCGTCAAAGCGGCCCGCCCGCCGGGAGGCCGCGGCATTGCGCCGCCGGCCCGCAAGCCCGGCTGGCTAGGAGACGGTGCCCAGTTCCTTGGTTTCCTGCGCTTCCATGCGCGGGTCCGTGCCCAGCAGCCGGCGCAGGGAGGCGAGCCGGGCGGGGCCGGAGGGGCCCGCGTGCCCGGCCGCAACCCACGCGTCCACGCCGCAGTTGACGGCGGTGGCGTCGTGCTTGCAGCCGCGTTCGCAATCATCGGTGCCCGGTTCCAGGTCCGGAAAGGAATGCAGGATCCGGTCCGGGTCCACGTGGGCCAGCCCGAAGGACCGGATGCCGGGGGTGTCGATGATCCAGCTGCCGGCCGGGGCATCGTTGACCTTGAGCGCCAGCGCGGAGGAGGACGTGTGGCGGCCGCGGCCGGTGACCGCGTTGACGCCTCCCGTGGCCCGTTCGGCCCCGGTCAGGGCGTTCACCATGGTGGACTTGCCGACGCCGGAATGGCCCAGCATCACGGTGACCTTGCCGTCGAGGTAGCCGCGCAGCTGGGACACCGCGTCCTTGTCCAGCCGCGCGGAGAGCCCGTCGTCGGAGCGGGCGTCGATGCCGGACGCGGCGGAGTCCGCCGTCTTGGAGATGATGACCGGGAAGTCGAGGTGCTGGTAGTTGGACAGCAGCTCCGCGGGATCCTTGACGTCTGCCTTGGTGACGAGCAGCAGCGGCTCAATGCCGGCGTCGTACGCGGCCACCAGCGCGCGGTCGATGAAACCGGTCCGGGGCTCCGGATTGGCGGCGGCAACCACCACCACGAGCTGGTCGGCGTTGGCCACCACGGCGCGTTCGATCGGATCGGTGTCGTCGGCGCTGCGGCGCAGCAGGGTCTTTCGGTCCTGGATCTTGACCAGCCGCGCCAGGGTGTCGGGCTCGCCGGTGACGTCCCCCACCAGGGAGACGAAGTCGCCGGCAACCACCGGATTGCGGCGCAGCTCCCGGGCGCGCGCCGCGATGATCTTGCGTTCGCCGGGGGTCCCTTCGCCGACGACGGCGGTGTAGCGTCCGCGGTCAACGGTAATGATGCGTCCGGTGACGGCGTCGTCGTGGCTGGGCCGGTCCTTGGTGCGGGGCCGGGTGCCCTTCTTGTTCGGGCGGATCCGGACGTCGGACTCGTCCCAGGAATCAGTGCTGCGTGCCACCGGGGGTGTCCTCATCTGCGGCGCGTCCCTGTGCCAGCATGGCTTCCCAGAGCTGCGGGAAGTCGGGCATGGTCTTGGCCGTGGTCGCGATGTCCTCGACCTCCACTCCGGACACGGCAAGGCCGAGGATGGCGCCGGCGGTGGCCATGCGGTGGTCCGCGTAGCTGTGCACCACGCCGCCGTGCAGCGTGGCCGGGCGGATGATGAGTCCGTCGGCGGTCTCTTCGGCGTCGCCGCCGAGGCGCGTGATTTCGGCGACGAGGGCGGCGAGCCGGTCCGTTTCGTGTCCCCGGAGGTGGGCGATGCCGGTCAGCCGCGAGGGGCCCGCGGCCAGGGCGCAGAGCGCCGCCACGGTGGGGGCGAGCTCGCTGGTCTCATCGAAGTCCCCGCCCTTGATCTCCGGCCCGCCGGTGACGGTCAGGGTGCCGCCGTCCACGGTCACGATCGCGCCCATGGCGGTCAGGATGCCGCGCCAGAGGTCACCGACCTGGGTGGTTTCCGCGGGCCAGTTCGGGATCCGCACGGTGCCGCGGGTGGCGAGCGCCGCGGCGAGGAACGGTCCGGCGTTGGAGAGGTCCTGCTCGATCCGCTGGTCGAAGGCGCGGATCGGGCCGGGGGAGACAACCCAGTGGTTCGGCACCGAGTCATCGACCGCCACGCCCACGCCGCGCAGCACGGCCACGGTCATGTTGATGTGGTCCAGGCTCGGCACGGGCTTTCCGACGTGCTCCAGGTGGAGCCCCTCGGTGAAGCGTGCCCCGGCCAGCAGCAGGGCCGAGACGAACTGGGACGATGCGCTGGCGTCGATGACGAGGTGTCCGCCGCGCACTTCGCCCGTGCCGTGGACAGTGAAAGGCAACGACGACGCCGGACCGCCGTCGGGCGCGCTCACCGCCACGCCCAATCCGGTCAGGGCCTCGATGATGGTGCCCATCGGCCGTTTGCGGGCGTGCGGGTCGCCGTCGAAGCGGGACTCTCCACGGCGCAGCGCCGCCACCGGAGGCACAAAGCGCATGACTGTGCCGGCCAGGCCGCAGTCGATCGCCGTGTCCGCCGCCGCGGCGTCCAGGCTGATCGGACTGATTTCCAGGTCGGGGCCGAAGGCGCCGTCGCCGGGAACTTCCGTGACGGTGGCCCCCAGTTGCCGCAGGGCCTCAATCATCAGGGCCGAATCCCGGGAGTGCAGGGGAGCGCGCAGGCGGGACGGTCCGTCCGCGAGGGCTGCGAGTACGAGGTACCGGTTGGTCAGGGACTTCGAACCCGGAACGGTGACGGTGGCATCGACCGGCCGTGCGGCGAAGGGCGCGGGCCAGTGCGGGCCGGCGTCGGCAGCATGGCGGCCGGCAGAGTGGGAAGGGGCAGCTGCGGAGGGGGTGGTGCCAGTCATTACCGTCTTAGGCTCCGGCTGTGTGGTCTACGGCCTTGCGGAAGACTTTGTCGGCCTTTTTCAGCTGCTTGTTGGTGGTCTTCCGGGCGTCCGCGGCCAGGTGTCCGGCGCGCCAGGCCAGGCTGGGCTTGCCGGCGGTATCGACCGCGGCGAGGAGGACGCCGCCGGTGAGGGAGACGTTTTTCAGGAGCTGTTTGCGCCGGGCGTCGCGGGCTTCCTTGGAGGTGATGTCCGCGCTGCGCCATTCCACGTAGGTGTTCAGGACGGAAATGACGGCGAGCACCGTCGCTGCCAGCCGGGCGGACTTGCCGAGGGCGAAGCAGACGCCGGCGCCCACCTGGGTGCCGCCGATCACGCGTGCCAGCACCTTCTCGTTGGGCTGGAACGGCAGGGAGTCGGCCACGCGGCGCACCAGAGGGGACAACTGTGCGGCGGTGTCGTCCGCGTTCTTGAGCTTGACCATGCCGGCGAGCACGAAACTGGAGGCAAGCATGGGCCGGGCGAGAAAGCGGACAAACGACATGAATTTTCCTCCTGGATGGACGAACCGCGGCTTCACTGCGGGAGAACCGGTTCTAGTCTTGCACTTTTGCGGAATATTTGCCCGCAGCGCGTGGTTGTGAAAGGCAGATCCCGGCAGGCTCAGGAAGGCGGACATTTGACGCGCGTGTTGGACAGAGCGGAACTGGAAGCCGGTTCCGGACAAACGTGGACCCTGGCGCTTCCGGCAGTTCCGGGTGCCCGGCGGAAGGTAACAGTAGACTTGAACGCAATGAGCACCATGGACCCGGCCGTTGCGGCCATGCACGAGGTTGCCGGAAACGACGCCACGCCCACGAAAAGTACTGCCGCCTTGGAAACCGAGGTAGACGGAAAGCCCCTGGACGTCTCCACCGAGTCCGCGGAGGAGCGCCGCGTGCGTTTTGAGCGTGACGCCATGCAGTATGTGGACCAGTTGTATTCGGCGGCCATGAGGATGGCGCGGAATCCCTCCGATGCCGAGGACCTGGTCCAGGAGGCGTACACCAAGGCGTTTTCCGCGTTCCACCAGTACAAGCCCGGAACCAATCTGAAGGCCTGGCTGTACCGCATCCTCACCAACACGTACATCAACCTGTACCGGAAGCGCCAGCGCGAGCCGCTGCAGTCGAATTCGGACACCATCGAGGACTGGCAGCTTGCCCGCGCCGAGTCGCATACGTCCTCCGGGCTGCGGTCGGCGGAGGCCGAGGCACTCGACCACCTGCCCGATTCCGACGTGAAGCGCGCACTCCAGTCGATTCCCGAGGAGTTCCGGCTGGCCGTGTACTTCGCCGACGTCGAGGGATTCGCGTACAAGGAAATTTCAGACATCATGAACACCCCCATCGGGACCGTCATGTCCCGGCTGCACCGCGGCCGGAAGATGCTGCGCGACATGCTTGCGGACTATGCCGCCGAGCGGGGATTCAGGGCCGCCACCGAGTCAGGCGCCGCGGCCGACAGCAACCAACAGGAGAACAGGAAATGAGCGACTGCCAGGGACTGGGCGATTGCGACGACGCCCGGATGCAACGTATCTACGAATATCTGGATGGCGCACTCACGCATGAGGACATCGCAGAGATCAAGAACCACCTGGACAGTTGCCCGGAGTGCCTGGAGCAGTACGACCTCGAATGCGTCATCCGCGTGATGGTCAAGCGTTCGTGCACCGAAGCGGCTCCGGAGAACCTCAAGAACTCCATCCTGGACCGGATTCACTCAATCCGGACCGTGGAAGCCTGAACCCTGCTCCCAGCTCTGCATAAGCGAAAGACCCCGGAACCGTGAGGTTCCGGGGTCTTTCGCTCAAAGCATTCAATCCTAGCCGTGGCTTAGGTGTTGGGGCGCTTACCGTGGTTCGCGCCGCCACGCTTACGGTCACGACGTTTACGTGCACGTTTGCTCATAGCTGGCCTCCTTAATCTTGGTACTCAAAAGAGCTGCCCTCAAGTCTCCCACATCACGGCACCTGCCGCGAACCGGGGGCTCCGTGCTACGAGCCGCGGCTGGATTGCCCCGGAGGTCAGCCATTGAGTGAATTGCGGATCGAGATCCGGGCCTGGTCCAGCACCGTTCTGACGGTTTCGAGAGTGACGGCCGAGACGGGGCGGCTCCCGGCGTGCCGCCGCAGCTCCACCCGCATGTCGTCGCGGAAGGCCTGCACCAGCATTTCTGCCTCCTTCAGCCGCCGTTCGCCCTCCGGGGAGTACCAAGGGCTGCCGGCACCGCCGGCAGAACCGGTCCCGCTGGCAGAACCAGCCCGCGCCGAGGTCCGCGCCGCCTCCGCCGTCGCCGCGAGGTCGGCCCGGAGGCCGCGCATGTTGACGCGGATGTCCTGGCGCAGGTTGTCGGCGAGCCGGCGCACCGAGGCCGAAATGTCGTTCTCGACGCCGGCCAGTTCGTCCCGCCGGCTGTTCAGTTCCAGGAGCCCCGCCGCGGTGATGCTGTAGTTGGTCCGGCGGCCCTCCGTGTGGGTGGCCACGAGCCCTTCCTCCTCGAGCTTGCCCAGCCGCGGGTAGATGGTTCCGGCGCTGGGGGAGTAGGTGCCGCCGAAACGTTCGCTGAGGGCCTTGATGAGCTCATAGCCGTGTTTGGGGCCCGATTCGAGCAGGGCGAGCAGGTACAGGCGCAGCGCCCCGTGGGCGAAGACAGGGGGCATCAGCCGGCCGTTTCGGTGTCCGCGGTGGGCTCGCCGTGGAAGATCGATGTTTTTCCCGAGACCGAGTTGGTCCGGACCAGCATCAGCTTGGTGTCCGGTCCCGCGATGGTCTGCACCGTGCCGCCGGACTGGTGGGCGTACTTTTGGTCGTCGATGACCACCGCGCCGCTGGCGGACTTGGCGATGATGTCCACCCCGACGTCGTGCGGAAGCCGGATGGTGACATCACCGGAGACCGAATTGGCACCAAAATCCTGGGTGAAGCCGTGCAGGTCGAAGTTCAGGTCGCCGCTGACGGTGTTCGCGCGGATATGGCTGAATTCGCCCGAGGCCGTGACCTCGCCGGAGACGCTCTTGGCGGTCAGGACGCCGCGGTGGTTGCGGGCGATCACCTCTCCGCTGACCGTTTTCACGGACAGGTCCCCGGATGTGCCGTCGGCGAGCACGGACCCGGAGACGGTGTTGAGCCGGGCGTGGCCGCTGGTCCCGGAGACCATGCCGTCGCCGCTCACCGTTCCGGCCTCCACTTCGACGCCGGCCGGCAGGGCGATGCTGATGACCACCGAATTGCTGCTGCTGTTGTTGACGGTGTCCATCAGGTTCTTGAACCAGCCCTGCGGCCCGTGCAGCTGGTGGCGGACTTCCAGGCGGCCGTTGATGACGGAAACCGACAGCGGGTCGCCGTGGATTTCAGACACCTCGACCCGGGCCACGTCCTCGTCATGGGTGACGATGTCGAAGCGGCCGCGGACAATGCCGAGCTTGAGGGAGCGGACGTCGTCGACGTCGATGGTCTGCGGGCCGGTCACGGTCCACGAGTTCTCTGACATGGTTCCTCCGGAAAGGCGAAAGGTGGCTGGGACTAACGATATATCGCGACTATGAAGTCACGATATATCGCGCCTGCTTGCCGGGTCAAGATATATCGCGAAAATCCGTGTTGGGTGGAACCCGCACGTGGCCTGCTGCGGGTGGCCGGGCTATTCCGGCGCCTCCAGGCCCAGCCATTGGAACCAGCCGCGGTGCAGCACGAGCCACGCCATCAGGCCATACCCGGCCTGGCCGGGCGTGCCGCCGTTGGCCGCGAGGTCCTGGCGCCATTGCTCGTGGTTCAGCAGCGGCGAGAACGTGTCGACGTACAGATGCTTGCGGCGCGTCGTGACATCGGCGAACGCGGTGTTGAGCTCGCCGAGCCTGCGGTTCTGCGCGGGGTCGAGCGTGGGCGGCGGGCCCACGACGAAGACCTCGATCTTGTTCTGGGAAGCGGAGTCCAGGATGTTGGCGAGGTTCAGGCGGCTGCGGGCCGTGGACAGGCCGAACTCGATGTCGCGTCCGGACAGGCCGATCACCAGGCGGTTTTCGTGGTTGTTGCCGAAGCGGCGGCCCGCTTCCTCGAGCCAGCGCGCGGCGATGCCCTCGGTGCCCTCTTCCGGGCACGGCAGGGAGTAGCACTCCAGGGCCATGCCGTCCTGCGGTGTGCGGGCCAGGACCCGGCCCCACCAGCCCAAGGCGCGCGGATCACCGAGCCCGGCCAACAGCTCGTCCCCAACGGCTGCGATCCGCAGCTTCCGATCTTCCACGACTACCTCTTCACTTCAACGCTGTCCATCAAGCTGACCACTAATAGTCCATTAAACAGAACTGCCCGGCCGGAGTGTTGTGTTTCAGTCTCCGGCCGGGCAGTAATGACGCTATTTACGTGCGAATGCCTGCTTGAGCAGGGCGTCCTGTTCTGCCGCGTGGCGCTTCATCGACCCTGCCGCGGTGGAGGCCGAGGCGGGGCGCGAGATGAGGCGGATCCGGCGGTCCAGGGCGTCGGGCAGGTTCAGGCCGATGAACGGCCACGGACCCTGGTTGGCCGGCTCGTCCTGCGCCCAGACCACTTCGGCGTTCGGGTACTTGGCCAGCTCGGCAGCGATTTCGGCGGCCGGCAGCGGGTAAAGCTGCTCGACGCGCACGATCGCCGTGGTCGTGTTCTCGGTCTTCTGCCGGGTGGACAGCAGATCGTAGTACAGGCGGCCGGAGACCAGCAGCACGCGTTCGACGGCGTCGGCCTGCAGCTGGGCGTGATCCGGGATGACCGGGCGGAACGAGCCGGTGGTGAAGTCCTCCACGGAGGACGCCGCGGCCTTCAGGCGCAGCAGCTGCTTCGGCGTGAAGATGATCAGCGGCTTGCGCGGCTTGCTGTAGGCCTGCCGGCGCAGCAGGTGGAAGTGCGAGGCCGACGTCGTGGGGTTGGCCACGATCATGTTCTCCTCAGCGCACATCTGCAGGAAGCGCTCGATGCGGGCGGAGGAGTGGTCCGGTCCCTGGCCCTCGTAGCCGTGGGGCAGCATGAGGACCAGCGAGGACCGCTGTCCCCACTTCTGCTCGGCGGAGGAGATGAACTCATCGATGATGGTCTGCCCACCGTTGACGAAGTCACCGAACTGCGCTTCCCAGAGCACCAGGGCGTCCGGGCGCTCCACGGAGTACCCGTATTCGAAGCCCATGGCGGCGTATTCGGAGAGCAGGGAGTCGTAGATCCACAGCTTGGCCTGGTTGTCCGACAGGTGGGACAGGGGCAGCCATTCGTCGCCGTTGGCGCGGTCGTGGAAGACGGCGTGACGCTGCACGAAGGTGCCGCGGCGCGAGTCCTGGCCGGCGAGCCGGACGGGGACGCCTTCCATGATGAGCGAGCCGAACGCGGCAAGCTCGCCGAAGCCCCAGTCGATGCCGCCTTCACGGGACATCGCTTCACGCTTCTCGAGCAGCTGCTTGAGTTTGGCGTGGACGGTGAAGCCCTCGGGGATTTCGGTGTGGGCCTTGCCGATGCGGGCCAGCACGTCCGCGGAGATCGCGGTGGAGGCCGGGGCGTTGACGCCGGAATCCGACTGCTGGGCCATGGGGCGTTCCAGATCGGAGACCGCTGCGGAATCGGCCGTGATGATCGGGATCGGGGACGTCTGGGCGGCGTGGGTTTCGGCGAAGACGCGCTCCAGGCGTTCCTGGTAGTCGCGCAGCAGCTGCTCGGCTTCTTCCTCGGTGATGTCACCGCGGCCGATCAGCGATTCGGTGTACAGCTTGCGGACGGAGCGCTTGGCTTCGATCAGGTTGTACATCAGCGGCTGGGTCATCGAGGGGTCGTCGCCCTCGTTGTGGCCGCGGCGGCGGTAGCACACCATGTCGATGACAACATCCTTGTGGAACCGCTGGCGGAACTCGTAGGCAAGCTGCCCGATGCGGACCACTGCTTCCGGGTCGTCGCCGTTCACGTGGAACACCGGTGCCTGGATCATCTTCGCGACGTCCGTGGAGTACGTGGAGGAACGCGAGGACGACGGTGCGGTGGTGAAGCCGACCTGGTTGTTGACCACGATGTGGATGGTTCCGCCGGTGCGGTAGCCGCGCAGCTGGGACAGGTTGAGCGTTTCGGCCACAACGCCCTGGCCGGCGAAGGCGGCGTCGCCGTGCACCATGATCGGCAGCACGGGGAAGGCCTCGCCCTGGTCCAGGCGGTCCTGCTTGGCGCGGACGATGCCTTCGAGGACGGGGTCGACCGCCTCTAGGTGAGACGGGTTCGCGGCGAGGTAGACCTTGGTCTCCTTGCCGTTGTCCGAGGTGAAGGTGCCCTCGGTGCCGAGGTGGTACTTCACGTCGCCGGAGCCCTGGACCGAACGGGGGTCCTGGGTGCCTTCGAATTCGCGGAAGACCTGGGCGTAGGTCTTGCCCGCGATGTTGGTGAGCACGTTAAGCCGGCCGCGGTGGGCCATGCCAATCGCCACTTCGTCGAGTTCGTCGTCGGCGGCGTCGGAGATGATGGCGTCCAGCAGCGGAATCAGGGACTCGCCGCCTTCTAGCGAGAAGCGCTTCTGGCCGACGAACTTGGTCTGCAGGAAGGTCTCAAAGGCCTCGGCGGCGTTGAGCTTGGAGACGATGCGCAGCTGTTCGTCGCGGCTCGGCTTCGAGTACGCGTGCTCCAGCTGGTCCTGGAACCACTTGCGCTCGGCAGGGTCCTGGATGTGCATGTATTCGATGCCGGCGGTGCGGCAGTAGGCGTCGCGGAGGACGCCGAGGATGTCGCGGAACTTCAGCATCGGCTTGCCGCCGAAGCCGCCGGTGGGCCACTCGCGGTCCAGGTCCCACAGGGTCAGGCCGTAGGTCAGGACGTCGAGGTCCGGGTGCTTGCGTTGGACGTACTCCAGCGGATCGGTGTCCGCCATGAGGTGGCCGCGCACGCGGTAGGCGTGGATCAGCTGCTGGATCCGGGCGACCTTGTTGATCTCGTCGGCCGGGTCCACCTGCAGGTCCGGGCTCCAGCGCACCGGCTCGTAGGGGATGCGCAGGGCCTCGAAGATCTCGTCGTAGAAGTTCTGGGCGCCCAGAAGGAGCTGGTGCACGAGCTTGAGGAACTCGCCGCTGCCGGCACCCTGGATGACGCGGTGGTCATAGGTGGAGGTCAGCGTGAGAACCTTGCTGATCGCGTTCTGCGCGATGATCTTCTCGCTGGCTCCCTGGAACTCGGCCGGGTAGTCCAGCGCGCCGACGCCGATGATGGCGGCCTGGCCCTTGGACAGGCGGGGCACCGAGTGGACGGTGCCGATGCCGCCGGGGTTGGTCAGGGACACGGTGGTGCCGGAGTGGTCGTCCGCGGTCAGCTTGCCGTTGCGGGCGCGCTTGATCAGGTCCTCGTACGTGTGCCAGAACTCGGCGAAATTGAGGGTCTCCGCCTTCTTGATGTTCGGGACCATGAGCAGGCGGGTGCCGTCAGGCTTGGGCATGTCGATCGCGATGCCGAAGTTCACGTGCGCCGGCTGGACGGCCACGGGCTTGCCGTCGATCTCGTCGTAGTAGACGTTCATCGACGGGAACTGGGACAGGGCCCGGATCACGGCGTAGCCGATCAGGTGCGTGAAGGAGACCTTGCCGCCGCGGGCGCGGGCCAGGTTGGAGTTGATGACCACGCGGTTGTCGATGAGCAGCTTTGCCGGGATGGCGCGGACGCTCGTGGCGGTCGGAACTTCCAGGCTGGTGACCATGTTCGACGCGATGGCCTTGGCCGGGCCGCGAAGGACAGAGACGACGTCCTCCTCCGGTGCCGTGGGGGCCTTGACGTTCTTGGGCAGCTGCGCCGGGATCGGCGCGGTGCCGGGGCCGGCGTCGGGGGTCCTTGCGCCGTCCCGGGCGGCGGTGGCCGGGGCTCGCTTGGCGGCGGGAGCCGGAGCGGCGGGTGCAGCCGCGGCGGCAGTTGGGGCGGCCGGTGCCGGTGCTGCCGGCGGTGCGGCGACCGGCGCTACAACGGGAAGTTCGCGGGTCGCAGGATGCACAGCTGTCGCGGTGCCGGACGTTCCGTTGGCGGAAGAGGCGTCACTGGCTTCGAAGGATTCGAACAGCGGCCACCACTTGGCGTCAACCGTGTTCTTGTCCTGCTGGTAACGCTCGTACAGTTCGTCAACGAGCCACTCGTTTCCGCCAAATTCCTCTGGTAGACGGTGGCTTGGCTGCTCTGGCACTTGAAATACGCCTCTTCCATGAGTTTGATTCCCTCTGGCTTCCACGGTGCCTCGGCACAACGATTGAGCCAGTCTCTGCGTCCAGTGAAACCCAGACCCATGCCAGTCTAGTGAGGATTCTTGCCAAACCGCCAATAAGCGTGACCCAAATCATGATCTGCTCCATCAGCCTCTGAAATACGGTCCGGAATCGGTCCGGAATCGGCCCGGATGACGTGCCGGCGGGGGCCGGGACCCGCCCTAGAATCAAAGGAGAACCCGCATGGCGCCCGGCGCGCCAGCCCAGGGTGCCAGCGAAGGAGCAACCGTGCGTTTCCTGAATGAGCCCACCACCGACCTGACGTACTCCGACCTGTTCCTGGTGCCGTCCCGCTCGGATGTCACCTCGCGCCTGGACGTCGATCTCACGGCCGACGACGGGACCGGCTCGGCGATTCCCCTGGTGGCGGCGAACATGACGGCGGTGACGGGGAAGCGGATGGCCGAGACCATGGCCCGCCGCGGCGGCCTGGGGGTCCTGCCGCAGGACGTCCCGCTCGATGTCATCCGGGACGTCACGGCCTGGATCAAGGGACGCCACCCGGTCCTGGAAACTCCGGTCACGCTCGCGCCCACAGACACCGTCATTGATGCCGTCCACCTGATGGGCAAGCGGCCGCACGGGGCCGTCGTGGTGGTGGATGAGTCCGGCGCCGTCACCGGTGTGGTCCGGGCCGCGGACTGTGAGGGCCAGGATCGGTTCGCGTCCCTGGCCTCGGTGGTCCGCCACCAGCCGCTGGTGCTGGACGGCTTGCTCGGGCCCGGGTTTCCCGGGGGCGGATCGGCCGCTGACGCTGCGGATGCCGCGCGGGTCCTCCGCCGTGCCTTTGAAGCGATGGACGCTGCCGGGACTGACTACGCGCCGGTGCAGCAGGACGGCGTCCTGGCCGGTGTGCTCACCCGCAAGGGCGCCCTGCGCTCCACGCTCTACCGGCCGTCCCTGGACGAAGACGGCAGGCTCAAGGTGGCTGCCGCCGTCGGAATCAACGGTGACGTGGCCGGGCGGGCGGCCGAATTGCTGGCCGCCGGCGTGAACGTGCTGGTCCTCGATACCGCACACGGCCACCAGCAGAAGATGTTCGACGCCCTGGCCGCCGTGAAGGGACTCAACCCCGGCGTCCCGGTGGTCGCCGGCAACGTGGTTACCGGCGAGGCCACCCGTGAGCTCATCGAAGCGGGGGCGGACATCGTCAAGGTCGGCGTGGGTCCGGGCGCCATGTGCACCACGCGCATGATGACCGCCGTGGGCCGCCCGCAGTTCAGCGCCGTCCTGGAATGCTCCGCCGCTGCGCGCGAAGCCGGCGGCCGGGTGTGGGCCGACGGCGGGGTCCGTTACCCGCGCGATGTCGCCCTGGCCCTGGCCGCCGGAGCCAGCCAGGTCATGATCGGCTCCTGGTTTGCCGGCACGCATGAAAGCCCCGGGGACCTTCAGCTCGACGCGGCCGGCCGGCAGTACAAGGAAAGCTTCGGCATGGCGTCCGCCCGGGCGGTCCAAAACCGGAACCAGCGCGAGGGCGCCTTTGAGAAGGACCGCAAGGCCCTGTTCGAGGAGGGCATCTCGACGTCCCGCATGTATGTGGATGCGGCGCGGCCCGGCGTCGAGGACCTGCTGGACATGATCACAGCCGGACTGCGCAGTTCCATGAGCTACGCCGGCGCTGCCGACCTCGCCGCCTTCCGGGAACGTGCCGTGGCCGGCATCCAGTCCGCGGCTGGGTATGAGGAAGGCCGGCCCGTCCCGCAGAGCTGGTGATTCCGGCGCGGCCTGTGACGTCGCAGGTCGGGGGCCGGCGGCGGCTGCTCCTGTAGACTGAAATCCTTATGGACAGTAAATCTAGGTGCCGGCCTGGGGGCTGTCAGCGGAGAACGGAAACCGTTACCGCGCAGTCCACCCGCAGAGCCGGCAAACCCCGTTCACGCGCCCATCATTCTCCGGCTGTACGCCACTCCGGAGCCTTCCAGGAAACAGGGTCGGCCGCCGCCGACCATCCTCCGCCAGGCGGACCCTTCCACCACCCACGGCCCCTGCGACGGCCGTTCATTAGCGCAGCCACCGGCGCCGCTGCCGCGGAAGCAGGCCGCTGACATGGAATGGCTACTCCTCGCAGCAGGCCTCCTGCTCATCCTCGGCACCGGGTTCTTTGTCGCCGTGGAATTTTCCCTGGTCGCCTTGGACCAGACCACCGTGCAACGCGCCGTCGACAGTGGCGACACCGCCGCCGAGCCCCTGCTCAAATGCCTCAAGTCACTCTCCACGCAACTCTCCAGCTGCCAGCTGGGCATCACCATGACCACGCTGCTGACCGGTTATGTCATGGAACCGTCCGTCGGCAAGCTGCTCGAAGGTCCCCTCACCGCGCTCGGCGTCCCGCCCGCGGCGGCTACCTCCCTGTCCCTGGTCCTCGCAATGGCGCTGGCCACCCTGCTCTCCATGCTGATCGGCGAGCTGGTGCCCAAGAACATGGCAATCGCGCTGTCCTTCCCGGTCGGCAAGGCCGTTGCCCGGCCGCAGCTGGTGTTCACCGCCATCTTCAAACCCGCCATCGTGGTGCTGAACGGTTTCTCCAACAAGGTCCTCAACGTCTTTGGCCTGGAGGCCAAGGAGGAAATCTCCGGCGCCCGCACCCCGGCCGAACTGGCCTCGCTGGTGCGCCGCTCCGCGGCCATGGGCACCCTCGATGCCGGAACGGCCAACTTCATCGCCCGGACCCTGAAATTCTCCGGACGGACCGCCGCGGACGTCATGACCCCCCGCATCCGGGTGGAGACCATCGACGCCGACCAGCCGGTCTCGGAAATCGTCGAGGCCGCCAAACGCACCGGATACTCCCGATTCCCCGTGATCGGCGAGTCCTCCGATGACATCCGCGGCGTGGTGCATATCAAGAAGGCCATCGCCGTGCCCGCGGACCGCCGCGCCAAGCTGCAGGCAGGAGCCATCATGACCGAAGTGCTCCGTGTCCCCGAAACCATCCACCTGGACGCCCTCCTCGCGGAACTGCGCGAAGGCAACCTGCAGCTGGCGGTGGTCCTGGACGAGTACGGCGGAACGGCCGGCGTCACCACACTGGAGGACCTCGTGGAGGAAATCGTGGGGGAAGTGGCCGATGAACACGACAAGGTCCGCCCCGGCCTGCTGCAGAGCGCCTCGGGGGACTGGTACTTCCCCGGCCTGCTCCGGCCCGATGAACTCTCCGAACAGATCCCGGGCCTGACCGTGCCCGACGAGGCTGCCTACGAAACGGTGGGAGGCTACGTCATGAGCCAGCTCGGCCGCATCGCGGCAGTCGGCGACACGGTCGACGTCGTCGGCGGGACACTCAGCGTGACCCGCATGGACGGCCGCCGGATTGACCGGATCTGTTTCCGGCCCGCCCGGGAACCCGGCGACAGCCAATCTGACAGCCAGCCCGACGCGCAATCCGGCAGCCAGCCCGGCAAGCAGTCCGGCAGTACGGCAGGTGCCGCATGAGCGACTGGGCCGGAATCCTGTGGCTTGCCTTCCTGCTGGTGGGCAACGCCTTCTTCGTGGCTGCCGAATTCGCCGTCATGTCCGCGCGCCGCAGCCAGATCGAACCGTTGGCCGAGGCCGGCTCCAAGCGCGCTCAGACAACGCTGCGGGCGATGGAAAACGTTTCGCTCATGCTCGCGTGCGCCCAGCTTGGCATCACCGTCTGCTCGCTGCTGATCCTGCTGGTGGCCGAACCCGCGATCCACCACCTCCTGGCCGTACCGCTGGAGGCGCTGGGCGTCCCGGTGGGGGCGGCCGACATTGTTGCCTTCGCCGTTGCCCTGCTGGTGGTGACCTTCCTGCACGTCACGTTCGGCGAAATGGTGCCCAAGAACATCTCCGTGTCGGTTGCCGACAAGGCCGCGCTGCTGCTGGCGCCGCCGCTGATGTTCATCGCACGCATGGTCAAGCCCTTCATCGTGGCCCTTAACTGGTCCGCGAACCACATCCTGAGGCTCATGCGGATTGAGCCTAAGGATGAGGTGACGTCCTCCTTCACCCTTGAAGAGGTTCAGTCGATCGTGCAGGAGTCCACCCGCCACGGACTCGTGGACGACGACGCCGGGCTAATTACCGGAGCGCTGGAGTTCTCCGAACACACGGCGTCGCACGTGATGGTTCCGCTGGGGAAGCTCGTCATGCTCAAGGCGGCCACCACGCCGGCGGAATTCGAAAAAGCGGTCAGCCGGACCGGGTTCTCGCGCTTCCCCATGCTCGATGACGACGGCATGCTGGCCGGCTATCTCCACATCAAGGACGTGCTGTCCATTCCGGATGCCGGGTACCACCAGCCGATTGCGGAAAGCCGCATCCGGTCGCTGGCGAACCTGGCCATGGACGACGAAATCGAGAAGGCCATGTCCGTCATGCAGCGCACGGGCTCGCACCTGGCCCGCGTGATCGGGCCCGACGGGCTGACCCAAGGGGTGCTGTTCCTGGAAGACGTGATCGAGCAGCTCGTCGGCGAAATCCGCGACGCCACGCAGGCCACGGGCTACCGCAGGCTGGGCCAAGACCAGTAAGGGACAGCCCAGTAACGGACAGGTGCCATACGGCCGCCGAGTATCCCTAAATAGGAATGATTCCTATTTATGGATACACTCGGGCTGTTGCTATTGCTCCTGATTCTCAATAACAGATCCGAGGTTTCCCGTGCGTCGTCCCGCTGCCCGAGCCATGCTGGCTGGTTTTGCCGGCTTAGGCCTCCTGCTCACCGCGTGCAGTCCGACGTCGGGCAGCTCGCGGGGGACCGCCGGCGACGGCGTCATCGACGTCGTGGCCTCCACCAGCGTGTACGGCGACATCGTCTCGCGCATCGGCGGCGACAAGGTCCGGGTCAGCTCGATCATCAACCGCACCAGCCAGGACCCGCACTCCTACGAGGCCACCACCCAGGACAAACTGGCGGTCTCCAAGGCGGAGCTCGTGGTGGAGAACGGCGGGGGATACGACGCCTTCATCGACTCCCTCGCCGCCGACACCGGGCTGGACCACGGCAACATCATCAACGCCGTGGACGTCTCCGGCTTTGCCACCGAAAGCCCGGCACCGGCGACCACTGATTCCGCCGGCCACACCCACGAGCACGCCGGGCTGAACGAGCACGTCTGGTACAGCCTGCCGGCCATGTCCCGCCTCGCGGACGCCGTCGCCGACAAGCTGGGCTCGCTGGAACCTGGCTCGGCGCAGACGTTCCGGACCAATGCGGCGGCCTTCAAGGACTCGCTCGGCGGCATGGAAACCAAGCTCGCCGCCATCAAGGCCTCGGCGGGCCATGCGCCGGTTGCCGTCACCGAACCCGTGCCGCTGTACCTGCTCGAGGACGCGGGGCTAGAGAACCAGACCCCGGAGGAGTACACGGCAGCGATCGAGGAAGACGCCGACGTCCCGCCCGCCGTACTCAAGGCCGCCGTCGACCTCGTGGCATCCAAGGGCGTGAAGCTGCTGGCCTACAATACCCAGACGGAGGGGCCCCAGACTGTGACGCTGAAAAAGGCCGCCGAGACCGCCGGAATCCCGGTAGTGAACTTCAGCGAGACCCTTCCGGACGGCCAGTCCTACCTGCAGTGGATGACCGGGAACGTCGAGAGCATCGAGAAGGCCCTAGGATGATCGGAACAGCGGCAGCAGCAGTCTCCGCGGAAAATCGAGGAAACCCCATTTGACACCGGTAGTGAGCCTGCGTGGCGCCTCCCTGGCGTTCGGCCAACGGACTCTCTGGGAGGGCCTGGACCTGGACATCAATCCGGGTGAATTCTTTGCCGTGCTCGGTCCCAACGGCAGCGGCAAGACCACCTTCCTGAAGGTCCTGCTGGGGCTGCAGGACCTGAGCACGGGAACGGCCGTGCTCGGCGGCCGTCCCGTTGAACGGGGAAGCCGCCGGATCGGCTACGTGCCCCAGCAGAAGTCATTCGACCCGGACACGCCCCTGCGCGCCCGCGACCTCGTGGCCCTCGGGGTCGACGGCCACCGCTGGGGCATCCGTCTGGGCGGCGCAAAAGTGAACCGGAAGGTCGACGAACTCCTGGACCTCGTGGGCGCCGCCGACTACGCCAAGGTGCCGGTGGGGCAGCTCTCCGGCGGTGAGCAGCAGCGCCTGCGCGTGGCCCAGGCCCTCGCCACGGATCCCAATGTGCTCCTGTGCGACGAGCCGCTGCTGTCCCTTGACCTTCAGCACCAGCAGGCCGTCAGTGCCCTGATCAACAAGCAATGCCGTGAGTCGGACAGCGCCGTGGTGTTCGTGACGCACGAGATCAACCCGATCATGGACTACGTGGACCGGGTCCTGTACCTGGCCGGCGGCCGGTTCCGGGTAGGCACGCCAGAGGAGGTCATGACCACCGAGGTCCTCTCCGATTTGTACGGCAGCCACGTTGAAGTCATCCAGGCCAACGGCCGGTTGATTGTCGTGGGCCTGCCGGATGCCGCGACGCACCACCACGAGGACGCGCATTGTGTCGCGGGCGAGGTGGGCTAGGTGGATCTGGGCAACCTGCTGCATTCAATCTTCAATTTCGAAAACTACGGCGAGCTGCTGGTCCTGGTGCAGAACTCGATCTGGGCCGGCGCCGTCCTGGGGCTGCTGGGCGGACTCATGGGCACCTTCGTGATGAAACGGGACCTGGCGTTTGCGGTCCACGGAATCTCCGAACTCTCCTTCGCCGGGGCAGCCTTCGCGCTGCTGATCGGCGCCAACATCATCCTGGGCTCGCTGGCAGGATCGGTCCTGGCGGCCGTGGTGCTGGGGGTGATGGGCGTCCGCGCACGGGACAAGAACTCGATCATCGGCGTCATCATGCCCTTCGGGCTGGGCCTGGGCATCCTCTTCCTGTCCCTGTACGAGGGCCGGGCGGCCAACAAGTTCGGCCTGCTCACCGGGCAGATCGTGTCGGTCGGAACGGTCCAGCTGCAGGTCCTGGCGTTCGCCGCCGTCGTGGTGATGCTGGCGCTGGTCGCCATCTGGCGGCCGCTGACCTTTGCCAGCGTTGACGCGGACGTCGCCACCGCCCGCGGCGTGCCCGTGCGCGCCCTGGCTCTGGGTTTCATGGTGCTGCTGGGCATCAGTGTGGCGCTGTCCATCCAGATTGTGGGCGCCCTGTTGGTGCTGGCCCTGCTGATCACCCCGGCGGCGGCGGCCATGCGCGTCACGTCCTCGCCCCGGCTGGTGGTCACGCTGAGCATCCTCTTCGCCATGACGGCGACCGTGGGCGGCATCCTGCTGGCCCTCGGCGGCCGGCTGCCGATCAGCCCCTATGTGACCACGCTGTCATTCCTCATCTACGTGGCCTGCCGCTTGATTGGCAACGGCCGGGCCAAGCGGGGGCTCAACGGCAGGGTGTTGCGGAGCGCCTAAGGCTTCCGTGGATGGCGCGCGCCGGGTGGACGCCGCGGCGGGCTACTGGCCGGCTTGCAGGGCCGTGCATTCGGGGCACAGCCCGAAGATTTCCACGGTGTGCTCCACTGCGGTGAAGCCGTGCTCCTTGGCGATCCGTGCCGCCCAGGCTTCGACGGCCGGGGCTTCGACCTCCACGGCCTTGCCGCAGTTGCGGCACAGCAGGTGATGGTGGTGACCCGTGACGGCGCACCGCCGGTACACCGCTTCGCCGTCCGCGTTGCGCAGGACATCCACCAAGCCGTCGTCGGCGAGGGACTGCAGGATCCGATACGACGTGGCCAAGGACACCGCCGTGCCGCGCTCCTGGAGGATGCGGTGCAGTTCCTGGGTGCTGACGAAGTCCGCTAGATCGTCCAGGGCGGCACTGACGGCGAGGCGCTGTTTGGTGACGCGCTGTTCCTTGCCCTGCACAGGTGCCGGGGCCGGAACCCGGCTGCTGCCGGCGGTGGCGCCTTGGGACATCGTGGAACTCGCTTCGTCAAAGTGTTCGCGGGTGGAACTAGCTGCGGGGTGGTGGCAATGTCCAAGATTACCAGCGTCGAAGATTGGCAGCTGCGCTCCGTGGACACTGTGACGGCGGGTGCCTAGGCTGGCCGGATGAAGCTGACCAAATTCACGCATGCCTGTGTCCGCCTCGAGCAGGATGGCCGGGTGCTCGTGTTTGACCCGGGGACTTTTTCGGAGACGGACCAGGCTCTGGCTGGAGCACATGCCGTGCTCATCACGCACGAGCACGCGGACCATGTGGACGTGGACGCCGTCGCCGCCGCATTGCAGTCCAACACAGCCCTGGAACTGTTCGCCCCGGAGGGGGTGGCCGCGGCGCTCCGTGGGAAGGCGCCCGACGCCGGGAGCCGCATCCATGCGGCGGCCGCGGGTGAGGAATTCGAGGCCTCGGGGTTCGCGGTCAGGACGTTCGGCGGTCAGCACGCGCTCATCCATCCGCAGATCCCCGTCGTGGCCAACATCGGCTACCTCGTGGATGCCAACGTCTACCACCCGGGGGACTCCTTCGCGATTCCCGACGGCGTCGACGTGAAGACGCTGCTGGTGCCCATCCACGCCCCCTGGAACAAGGTGGGCGAAGTGGTGGACTTTGTGATCGGCGTCCGCGCACCCCAGGCCTTCCCGATCCATGACGCGCTCCTGAACGACATGGGCCGCGGCCTCATTGAAGGGCATGTGACCCGGATCGGCGCCAAATACGGCACCGAGTACCGGCACCTCTCCAGCGGCGACTCAGTGGAGGTCTAGTCTGCGCGGGGGCGCTTCGCCGGCGCGCCTACCCGGGGCGCCTAGGCGGGGGCGCCCCGGCGCCTACGACGGCCAGACGCCCGTCCGGAAGAACTCGCGGAGCACAGCTTCGTGGGGTTCGGGGTCCAGACCTTGGGCGTCCAGCCACGCCGGGTTGTAGTAGTTCCCGGCGTAGCGGTCTCCGGCGTCGCACATCAGCGTGACAATGCTGCCACGCCGGCCCTCGGCGATCATCCCCGCGATCAGCTGCCACACGCCCCAGAGGTTGGTGCCTGTCGACGGGCCGGCGTGCAGCCCGGCATGTTGCCTCAGGTGCCGCATGGCCGCCACTGATGCGGCATCGGGAACCTGGATCATGTGGTCGATCACGGCGGGCACAAAGCTCGGCTCCATCCGCGGCCGGCCGATGCCCTCGATGCGCGACGGCAATGCCGCGGGCGTCGCGGCAGTAGCTGTCCCGCCTGCGGCGGGGATCCCGCCGTCGAACCGGCTGTCCCGCCAGCCCGGATAAAACGCGGAGTTTTCCGGATCCACGACGGCGAGCCTCGTCTCGTGGCGGTGATACCGCAGGTACCGGCCGATTGTGGCGCTGGTCCCGCCCGTCCCGGCCCCGACCACCACCCAGCGGGGGACCGGGTGCTCTTCCAAGGCCAACTGGCCGAAGATTGACTCGGCGATGTTGTTGTTGCCGCGCCAGTCCGTGGCGCGTTCGGCGTACGTGAACTGGTCCATGTAGTGCCCACCGGTGCTGCTGGCCAGATCCGCGGCGGCCTCGTAGACCTCGGAGGCGTGGTCCACCAGATAGCACGAGCCGCCGAACTGCTCGATCAGGGCGATCTTCTCGCGGCTGGTGGTCCGGGTCATCACGGCGATGAAGGGCAGGCCGAGCAGCTGCGCAAAGTAGGCCTCGGAGACGGCGGTGCTGCCGCTGGACGCCTCAACGATCGTGGTGCCCTCCCGGATCCAGCCATTGACGAGGCCGAAAAGGAACAGCGAACGCGCCAGCCGGTGCTTGAGGCTGCCCGTGCGGTGGGTGGATTCGTCCTTCAGGTACAGCTGCACGCCCCAGTGCTCGGGGAGCGGCACCGAATACAGGTGCGTGTCGGCAGAGCGGTTGTTTTCGGCGTTGATCCGGCGGACGGCCTCGTCGGCCCAGGCCCGGTCCTGCTGGTGCACGGTGTTCACCGCTACAGCCTACCGGGGCGGCGGGACGCCGAAGATAGAGTGGGCGGATGGACACCCTTCTCACTGCTACTGCCCTCAAGGACCGACTGGACGGCGCCCACCAAACTGGCCAGCGAACCGTGCTCCTCGATGTGCGCTGGGCGCTGGGCGACCCCCACGGCCACGACCACTACCTGCGCGAGCACATTCCCGGGGCCGTCTTTGTCAATCTGGCCACCGAACTCGCAGGGCCGGCCGAACCACGACGCGGACGGCATCCGCTGCCGCCGCTGGAGCAGTTCCAGGAGTCCGCGCGCCGCTGGGGCATCAACGACGGCGACGCGGTCGTAGCGTACGACGACAGCGGCAACATGGCCGCCGCCCGGCTGTGGTGGATGCTGCGCAACGCCGGCTTCTCCGAGGTTTACCTGCTCGACGGCGGCCTGGCCGCCTGGCGGGCCGCGGGGTTCGAAGTGGCGGCGGGATCTGAACAGCCAGCGCCCGGGAACGTCGCCCTGTCCGAGGGCCACATGGCAGCGATCGACGCCGGACAAGCCGCTACCTGGGGACAGCAGGGGCTGCTGTTCGACGCCCGGGCGGCCGAGCGGTACCGCGGGGAAATCGAACCCGTGGATCCCCGCGCGGGGCATATTCCGGGGGCTGTGAGTGCCCCGACCACCGGGAACCTGGAGACCGACGGCCGCTTTCTTGGCCCTGACGAGCTGCGTGCTCGCTTCGAGCGTCTCGGCTACCGGGCCGGCGTCCCCACTGCCGTGTACTGCGGGTCCGGGGTGACCGCCGCCCACGAAATCGCTGCCCTCGAGATCGCCGGCTTTTCCGCTGCCCTGTACCCGGGCTCGTTTTCGGAATGGTGCCACAGTGCCTCCAACGATGTGGTCACCGGGCCGGAACCGTACGGCGGGGACACGGTTTCCGACTAGTCTCCTTACGCTGGCCGCTGGCCGCTGGCCGCTGGCTGACGGGCACGGGCGGAGCGCGGAGCCGCACGCTTGCCCGTGCGCGGCCAGCAGCCTGATTCCTAGGCGGCGGGTGCTGCTGTGAGTCTTCCGCGGTGGAGTGTTTTGGCGTGGTGGCGGAGCTGGCGCCGTTGGCGGGATCCTGGCTGG
>NZ_JBHVTV010000006.1:0-223454 GCF_042884475.1 Arthrobacter sp. NPDC058130 | reverse complement strand
GCTGTGGGCGACGTACGTCGCCCACAGCAGCGGGCTTTCCACGGCAATACCACCGGCAATCCCGTCCGAGCCGCTGCCCGGCACTGCACGCACGGCGTCGCGCTAGCATTGGCGGGCGTTAGTCGCGGCTCCTACTTCGTGATCAAGGGCGAGTCACGGTGCGGGCTGCTCGGCCGATCCCGAATCCGAGGGGACCTCCGGCGCCGAGGTCTGTTCGGTCACGGGGGCAGGCGCCGGGCTCTGTCCGGTTTCGGGGGCGAGGTCTGCCGGCGGGGTGTCGCTTGCTTTGTCCGCTCCCGGCACTTCAGTTCCGGCCGGGCCGCTGTCCACGCCACTGCCCGCGCCACTGGGGCTACCGTCCGTAGGCAGGGCACCTTCCTTGCCAGCGACTTCCTTGACTTGCCCCGGCACTTCCGCCGGGTTCCCGGCCGATTTGTCTGTCTCATCCGGGACAGCCGGATTGCCGCTGAATGCTTTGCCCAGCGTTGTGGTGTGCCCGGTGGCACCGCTGTCGATGCTCGACGTCGACGAGACAAGGCTGGAGATGGGCCGATTGGTTCCGAATTCGACCGCCGTGACGCCGACCATCGCGATAACGAATGCGGCGGCACTGACCGCCCCGACCTTGATCCAGGTCTTGGGGGTGAGTTGCCTCCTCACACGTCTGGCTCGAGGTTCGTCGCTCTCGGCCGGAGCGCTGGCGGCCAGCACGTCGCCGTCGTCGGCGGGCAGTCCGCCCCTGCGTCGCTGAGGGATTTTTTTCCTTGCCACTGTGGCGGCAGAACTAAGAGTTTTGGCGTAGAGAGCGGCACCCACCGTGGCAACGATAGAGCCGAGTGCGGCGCCGATAAGCGTCCCGGCAACGCCCAGAAAAGACCCCACCAAGGCAGAGGTCACCGCTGCCAAAGCCGAGCCGATAGTCTGGGTGCCACTTAGTCCTAGGAGCTGTTTCGGCTTGTCGTCATTAGCGGAGTCTGCAGGCATATTCAAACACATTTCGATCAGGCAATATTACGAATAGATAACGTTACCAGATTGCCGGCCGGCAGTTCTGTGAGGTGACCTGTTCCCCGCTCCGCGGGTGGGTTGCCGAATCAGCGCCTCCAGGCCGGCATCCTCAAGGACGGCACCAGACTCAAGCGGACGACGGCGGGACGTCCCGCCGTCGTCCGCTTCGGAGTGTGCCCAATTGGCGTCGAATTGATGGCTGACTACCGGCAAGGTTTCCGCAAGCCGTGGGGACCATTGTTCTCTGAGGGCGGGCCGCAGACAGGGCGGGCTGCTTGAAGAAAGGCGACGCAGCCATGTTTTCTAAATCGAGCCTCAGGCGCCAGACACGCGAGATGGGCCCACTGCCCCGCTGGAACAAGCGGACTGGGTCGGCAGGAACCCATGCCGACCGGATGCACATCCCCGTCATGGCAATCGAGCGGGCTCGAGCCCTGGACCATATGGTGACGCGATCGCTACGGCCGGTCGCGTTGCCTGGTTTGCGGGTGCTTCTCGGGCTTGTGTTCGTGTGGTTCGGCGCACTGAAGATCATCGGCAGGTCCCCGGTGGCAGGCCTCATCGCCAGGACCCTGCCATTTGGCCATGACCACCTCGTCCTGGTCGTGCTCGGAGCCGCCGAAGTGGCTATCGGCTGCTTGCTCATCAGCGGCGTCTTGCTTCGTCTCGCGTTGCTGGTATTGGCCATGCACCTTGCCGGGACGTTCGCCACCTTCGCAATGGCGCCCGGAATGATGTTCACCGACGGGGATCCCTTGCTGTTGACGGCCGACGGCGAGTTCGTGGCAAAAAACGGCGTGCTTATCGCTGCGACCCTGGTGCTCATCGCCCATTCCAGCCGTAGTGCCACCGAGCCGCAGGACCAGATGGCGGTCGTGACGGATCCGGCTCCCTAAAGGGCAGCATGCCCCGGTCAGGGCATCGGGGTTCGTTGTCGTCAGGCCAGCTTGTCCGCCACGAGGCTCCTTGGTGGGCCCCGTCGAACTCAGGAGAACTTCTGTAGGTTATGAACTAACTTAAGTATAAAACAGGCGGAATGCTTGCTACTCTGAAGTCTGCACCTAGAGAGAGTGAGCAATGATGCTTCTCGAAAGAGACCTCATCCAGTCCGTCGGCTTCCGCAACGTAACGGACGGCGGGCGTGTAACCGGCTTTCAGTTCCGGGTCCGGATGCCTTCCTACCGGGGCATGGCCGCGTCCCTCATCGACGGCATCGCCGTTCGCGTTGGCAACATCGTCGACGTCGGACCTGACGTTCCGCTTTGGACGTTCGGTGAGCGGACCTACACCCTGCGTCAGCTTTGGGACAGCGATGGCGAGCGCTGGCCCCTTGAGGAAGCAGCCGTGGTGACCGTTCTCCTTGATGGCGGCCTGCCGCAGGGCGTCCACGAGCTCTCCATCGAGCTGCGGCTCCGCATGTCCTACATCCCGCTGGAGCACCAGCCCACCGTGCACCGGACCAGCCGCAAGGTGACGCTCGCGCCGGACGGCCACGAGGGCTCCTTCCGCTACGGCGTTTCCCTGTACAGCTTCATGGGCGACTACGGCACCGTCATGGATCTGGAAACGGCGCTGGCGGCCGTCGCGGACGTGGGCGCCACCGGCGTCGAGATCCTCGGGGAGGGCCACATCCCGGGCTATCCGGAACCGTCCCCCGCCTGGATCGACAACTGGTTCGGCCTCCTGGAGAAGTACTCGCTGGAGCCCACGAACTACGGCTCCTGGATTGACACCCGTCTGCACCCGGGCCGGACCATGACCGCTGCCGAGGGCGCCGATGCCCTGCAGCGGGACCTGCGCCTTGCCAATCAATTGGGATTCGGGTTCGTGCGCCCCAAGATCGGCGTCGTGTCCAGCGACCTGGTCCCGGACCCCATCTGGACCGAGTCCGTGGAGCGCTCCCTTGATCTGGCCCACGAGCTGGGGATCATCATCTGCCCGGAAATCCACTCGCCCACGCCCATCAAACATCCCGTCGTCGAGGACTACATCGCACTCATCGAGCGCACGGGAACCAAAAACTTTGGGCTCCTCATCGACACCGGGATCTTCCAGGACCGGCCCATCCCGCTGCGCGAAGGGGAAACCCGTGAGAGCCGGCCTGCCTTCCTTGACGGCATCGGCGTCGATCCCGCCGACTTCGCGGCTATCGCCCAGTACGTTGTGTTCGTCCAGGCGAAGTTCCACGACATCAACGAGCAGCTGGAAGACCAGCAGATTCCCTGGCTGCCAGTGCTCAAGGCCCTCAAGGGCTCCGGTTACACCGGCTACCTCTCCAGCGAATACGAAGGCGAACGCACGCCCTGGCGTGCCATCGAGCAAGTGCGGCGCCAGCACGCCCTGATCCGCCGCATCGCCGGCGAACTTTCCTGACCCATCCCACCTCCCAGCAAAGAGAACAACCATGCCAAACGGACTTCTTGACGAAGCAAGCCTCCGCACCCACCCCGACGGCCTCGCGCTGGCCCTGACGCTTCCGTGGTACCGGAGCCTGTGGCTCTCCTCGGTCTCCAGCCTGCGGCTCACGGTCGACGGCCAGGAAATCCGCACCGAGGACCTGACCTTGGAGCTGGGCGGTGTCCGCCATGCGCTACCGGACCTGCCCGCCCACAGCGAAACTCTCTGGTACCTCCAGGAACATCCCCTGCTCATCGCCAAAACGGAGAGCCCTGTTGCCTTGGGCGAACAGCACACCATCCAGCTCATCGGTGAGCTGCGCCTGCCCTACATGCAGATCGCTCCCGGCCAGGACGGCGGTCCCGGCATGTACGTCCCCAACTTCGTCCACCAGACACTGGAGCTGACCGTCACCGACAGAGCGGGGGCGGCGCCGGAACTGACGACGGCGGTCACGCCGCCCCCGCCGAAAGCCGAGGAGGATCCCTTCTCGCTGGGGCTCACCCTGTACTCGGCAAGTGCCGAGTTCCGGGCAGGCTGGTACGACTTCGACGGTCTGCTGAACCGCGTGGCGGAGCTGGGCATCGGCCCCGGGATCGAGATCGTGGCATCGCAGGTCCTGCCTGCCTATCCCAACGTGACCGACGGCTTCGCGCGCTCGTGGCAGGAGGCCTTCGACAAGCACGGCTTCACTGCCAGCTCCTTCGGCGCCAACCTGGACATGGGACGGCGCCGCGACCGCGACATGACCCCCGACGAGGAATACGAGTTCACCGAGACGCTCTTCCGCGGCGCCAAGAAGCTGGGTTTCCCGCTCGTCCGCATCCAGAGCGCGAAGCCGGAGCTGCTTCGCCGCCTCCTGCCGCTCGCCGAGGACCTGGAACTCAAGCTTGCCTACGAGATCCATGCGCCGCTGGGGCCCAACTCGCCGGAGATCATGAAGGTCCGGGAGGTGTATGCGGAGCTTGACTCACCACTGTTGGGCTTCGTGGCTGACTTCTCCTCAACCATGCACAGCATGTCTCCGACACTCCTGCGCGCGGTCCGCCGTGCCGGGTTGGACGACGAAGCCGTCCAACGGCTGCAGGCCATCTGGGCCACTGACGCCCCGATGCGGGTGCGGCAGGAGGAGTTTATTGCGTACCTGCGCGGGCGGGACTTCGATCCTGCCCGGCTCGGGTCCTTCGCCCACCTGTCCTTCAATATGCACGGCCACGTCAGCCCCAAGGAGTGGGCCGACATCATGCCGCAAATCATGCACGTCCACGCGAAGTTCTACGACATTGATGAGCACGGCAACGAGCCGGCCATCGACTATCCGGAACTTGTCCGCGTATTCGTCGAAGGCGGCTACCGCGGCTACTGGTCCAGCGAGTGGGAAGGCCATGCCTTCGCCGAGCTGGGCGAGGTGGATCCGCTGCTGCTGGTCCGTCAGCAGCACGACCTCATCCGCAAGAGCATGCGGACGGCGCTGGCGTCCGCCTGACCCTGCACAACCAGATCTCCCGTGACCTCGATGCCCGTCCGTTCAGCCGGCCGGGCATCGGGGCATTTAAGGGGTTTCCTTGGACGCGGCAGCTGCCACGATGTCTGCGGCCTCTTTGAAGAGACCCCGCATCCATTCATGCTCCGAATCGCGGTTGTGCACGGGGTGCCACCACAAGGCATTAACCAGCGGCGTGGCATCGAAGGGCAGCGGCAGGATCCGCACACCCCCTACCCGCAACGCGAACGGCACCAGCGCCGCCTGGATGAGCGCGATCCGGTTGGTCCCAACCACAAAGTGCGGCAAAGACTGGAAACTTTCAACCACCACGTCCACGCGGGGCTCAACACCCAGCTGCTGGATCTGCCGTTCCGCCGACGTTGAGGCCGAGCGGGTCTGATAGGTCATCACCCAGGGAAGTTCGGCGATGTTTTCCATGGTGATTCGCTCACCGACGGCCTCATTGGACGAGGAGACCACGGCTACCCACCCGTCCCTCCACAGGTCCAGGTAGGGGAGCCCGCTGAGGAATCCATGGGGAATCACCATGCCGTCCACGGAGCGAAGGCGGTTGGCCGCATCCTCCACCACCATCGGGTTGTGGAGCATGAACCGGAAGCGGACCCCTGGCGCCCGCTCGGCTGCGAGCTCGGACGCAACCCGGCCAATGGTAGTGAAGCCGTAGTCCGAGCCGTAGATGGAGAACTCGCGCTCGGATTCCGCGGGCTCCCACGTGGCCTGGCTTTCGAAGACACGGCGTGCGGCCTCGAGCGCGGTGGTCGTGTGCTCCGCCAGCCGCAGGGCGAAGGGCGTGAGCTCGTAAGCGTTTCCGCGACGGGCAAGGATCGGGTCCCCGAAATGGGACCGGAGCCTGGCGAGCGAGGCGCTGAGCGCCGGCTGGCTGAGGTGGAGCCGCTCGGCCGCCCTGGTCACGCTGCGTTCGGTAATGAGGGCATCCAGCGAAATCAGCAAGTTGAGGTCGAGCCGGGAAAGCAGGACATGATTCATCACGGCACGGCAATCCTTCAACGGTGAACTAAGTCAGCCCAGTGTATCAGCGGCGTCGATAGGTCAGGAGGCCGCCATCAGACTTCTCGATACAAGCGCTTCCGCCACCCCCAGTACGACTTATGTCTGTCATCGGTAAGACTTATGTGCGTTTTAGGCACATCTCTTGCATACTGATGAGTGACCGGGGTCACGGCTCCGGATATTTTCGACAACGAAGTCAGAAAGGCTGGACATGACACAGCACCGTCGCTATTCGGGCCTCAAGGTCGGCGCCCTCGCCGTCCCCACAATCGCAGCCCTCGTCCTTACCGGCTGCTCGGCCTCCACGGGCAGCAGCACCTCCTCAGGAGGTTCCCAGGAATTCTCCCTGTCGTTTGCCACTTCCAACACCATCGAGAGCCCCTTCCAGGTCTTGGCCGAGAATTACATGAAGTCGAACCCCAACGTGAAGATCACGTTCAACCCGCAGCCCAACGACTCATACGACCAGACCCTGCGGACCCAGCTCCAGGCCGGAAACGCGTCCGACGTCGTGGTGACCGCACCCGGGTCGGGCACCGGCCGCAGCATCCTGCCCCTCGTTCAGGCCGGTTTCCTTGAGCCCTTGGACGACGCCGCCACGAAGCTTGTTCCCACGGGCAGCGAAGCCCTCTTCGGAATGGACGGAAAAGTCTACGGCCAGGCCCCGGAGATCACCGTGGTCGGGATGGTCGCCAACGAGACCGCCGCGAAAGCAGCCGGCATCACTGACTTCCCGTCAGACTTCTCCTCCCTCGCGGAGCAGTGCAAAACGCTCGAATCGTCCGGCAAATCGTTCTTCGCGCTGGCCGGCTCCGCTGCTCCAAACACCGGCCTGATGGCAATGTCGCTCGCAGCCTCCCGCGTTTACGCGGAGGACCCGAAGTGGAACGAAAAGCGCACAGCCAAGGAAACCACCTTCGCCGGCTCGGACGGCTGGAAGGCATCGCTGGAGGCAGTCACGAAGCTGAATGACGCAGGCTGCTTCCAGAAGGGCGCCGCAGGCGCCGGCTTCGACGCCATCACCAAGGGCCTCGCCGGCGGAACCTCCGTTGCCGGATTTATCCCGGGCCCCAGCTGGAAGCAGTTGGAGTCTGCGGCCGCCGACTCAGATTTCGATGTGCGCGGGCTCCCTGCAGAGCAGGGCTCGGACAAGGGTTTCGTATTTGCCAGCGCCAACTACGCGTTTTCCATCAACGCGGCGTCCAAGAACAAGGACGCGGCGAAGGCTTTCCTCGATTGGGCCGCGCAGCCTGAACAGACGAAGGCCTTCGCAGAAATCGACGGCGCCCTCCCGGTCAGCGGCCTGGACAGCTACGACTTCAACGGCGGTGCGTACAAGAACGTCGGTGATCTCATCAAGAACGGAAAGTACGGCCCGCTGCCGAACAGCCAGTGGCCCAACTCAGCCGTGTACGATGCACTCGCCACCGGCGTCCAGGGCATCATCACCGGCCAGAAGAGTGCCGACCAGGTCCTGCAGGCGATGGATACAGCCTGGGACCAGTAGCAGCTTCACATCACTAAGCTCCGAGAACTCAAAGGGACAAGCAAGGAACACCATGACTGCGACGATGCAACCGAAAAGCGAAGCAGAGGAAGCACCCCGGCGAGGCAGGCGCTTTCCGGGGGCGGACCAAAAGGCCCGCCCCCGGGGCAGGGGCCTACAGTTCGGCCACTGGTGGTGGGCGCTGCCCGGGATTGCCCTTGTCATCGCCATCCACTACGTGGCGACCGGCATCGGCGGCTTCTTCGCCTTCACTAACTGGACAGGCATCGGCTCGTTCAAGATGGTCGGCTGGCAGAACTTTGAAGCCATTTTCAAGGATCCCACCAAGCTCGGCGCCCTGCTGAACACTCTCTTCCTGGCCTTTGGGTCGGTCTTCCTCGGCAGCGTCGGAGGCCTCATCATCGCCCTCGGCCTGAACCGGGTCCTCAAGACGCGCTACATCCTCCGCACTCTCTTCTTCATGCCCGTGGTGCTCAGCCCCCTTGCCACGGCCTACATCTGGAAGTACATCTTCGACTTCGACGGTCCCATCAACGTCTTCCTCACCTCAATAGGCGCCGGCGACCTGGCAAAGCCGTGGCTCGCAGACCCGCAGTGGGCCATCTGGACAGTCTTGGTGGTGCTTGTCTGGAGCTCCACCGGCTTCGCCATGGTGATCTTCATGGCCGGACTGGCCGGCGTCCCGGTGGAAGTCGAGGAGGCGGCCGCCATTGACGGCGCCAACCTGTGGCAGCGATTCCGGAACGTCACCCTGCCAGCTATCCGCCCCGCCATTGCCATAGCGACCACCCTGGGAATCGTGCAGGGGCTTCGGGTCTTCGATCCCATCATGGCCCTGACCAGCGGCGGACCCGCCGGCGCAACCGAAACGCTGGCCACCCAGGTCTACAAGCAGGCCTTCGCGCTCGGGAACTTCGGCGGCGGTGCCGCCCTGGCCCTGGTGCTCGCCGTCATCATCCTGTTCTTCGCCGTTCTCCAGCAGCGGCTGACGCGATCGAACCCCGAGGACTAACAAATGTTCCGCTACACGAAACTCACCCTGCTCCGGGAAATTGGCCTCTGGGCTTTGGCGCTGATCTTCCTCGCCCCGTTCTACTTCCTGGTGACCACGGCCCTGAAGCCTGACAGCGAGATGTACACGACGTCGCCCCTCGCGCCGCCCAAGAGCCCGGACCTCGGCAACTTCGTCGCTGTCCTGACGGCCACGGGCAACTCCAACGTGGTCATGGGCCTTGTGAACAGCGTCATCATCACCGCGGGCAGCATAGTCGGATTGATCGCGCTGGGCTCAATCACCGGATACGTGATCTCCCGCAACACCCGCCGCTGGAGCAAGGGCGCGTACTATCTCTTCCTCATTGCCATCATCCTCCCCGGCCAGCTCGGCGCCGTGCCCCTCTACATGGGTGCGCGTGCCATTGGCCTCACGGGATCGGCGTGGGGCCTGATCATCCTGTACACCGGCATGCTCCTGCCGCTGTCGATCTTCCTTTACGCGAACTTCTTCCGGGGTCTTGGCACGGATTATGAGGAAGCAGCCACTATCGACGGCGCCAGCAAGTCCCAGATCTTCTCCAAGGTGGTGTTCCCCATGATGGCTCCCGCCACCGGCACGGTCACCATCTTCGCCGGACTCATCGTATGGAACGACTTCTTCACCTCGCTGATCTTCCTGGGCGGCTCTGCGAACCAGACGCTGCCGGTGGCCATGTACTACTACATAGGCTCCCTGGTCTCTAAGTGGAACTCGATCTTCGCGATAGTGATCGTCTCCATGATTCCCATCCTGGCGCTGTTCCTGTTCGCGCAGAAGCGATTCATCCAGGGCTTCTCCGGCGGCCTGAAGGGCTGACCCGTGATGGTTGACAACCGCGCAGCGTTCGAGCGCTTCGTGGAGATCTTCTACACCCAAAAACGGGTGCGTGAAGCCTTCGATTTCCTTGTGGACGGCGACTACCGGCAGCACAACCCGACTATTCCCGACGGGCCTGAGGCCCACCCATGTTCTAAACCCCATGTTCTAGACCACATGTTCTAGACCACCCTTTCAACTCTCCAGGAGACATCCATGTTCCAACTTTCGCCCAATATCGACCTTTTGTTCGCCGAATCAGGCGAAAGTGCGGCGGGCCGGGTCCGCGCTGCCGCCGCCGCCGGCTTTGACGCCGTCGAGATGTGGGGCCCGACGGGCAAGGACATTCCGGCCCTCAAGGACGCGCTCGAGGAAACCGGAGTCCAGCTCACCGCCCAGCTCGCGGAACCGCGCATGCAGTTCATGATCCCGCCCCGCAACCACGAGCCCTTCTACGCGGGGCTGGACGCCGGTGTGGCGGTGGCGCAGCAGCTCGGCTGCCCACGCATCGTCGTGGGCAGCGGCACCGGCTTCGGCGGGCGCAAGCGGCAGGACCAGCTGGACGAGCTGATTGAGATCTTCACCCGCGGCGTCGCGCACATCGAGGGTTCCGGCATCACGCTGGTCCTCGAGCCGGTGAACGTCAGGGTGGACCACCCCGGGGCGCTCCTTGACCGGACTTCGGAAGCCGCATACATCGCCCGCGGCGTGAATTCCCCGAACTTCGGCGTCCTCTACGACCTGTACCACTCCACCGTCGAGGGCGAGGACGTGGCCGCCGAGCTCGCCAATGCCGGCGACCTCATCAAGTACGTGCAGATCGCCGACGCGCCTGGGCGCGGGGAACCAGGCTCGGGATCCATCGACTGGGTCGCGCGGCTCGCAGACCTGCAGAACAGCGGCTACGCGGGCCCGATCGGGCTTGAGTACTACCCGACGATCGACTCGGCAAAGTCCGTGCGGCGCATCCAGGAACTGGTGGCGGGCCGGTGAGCGGCAACCGGTATCCCGACGCCGTCGATGTCGCGATCGTTGGCAGCGGCCCGACGGCGTCAACGTACGCACGGATCCTCAGCGAGGAAGCGCCCGGCGCCTCCATCGCCATGTTCGAAGTGGGCCCCACGGTCAGCAACCCGCCCGGGGCGCACGTTAAGAACATCGAGGATCCGAAGCGCCGCAGCCTTGCCCAGCGGGCATCGGAGGGCCCGGGGGCCGGTGCCGAAACGGTGAACTCGCCCGGCGCCGTCAAAAGCGGGGAGCGCCGGGCCCGGCCCGGCACCTTCTTGCTGCCGGATGGCTACGCCTTCCCCGGAGAAGACGGGATGCCCGTCGCTGCCATGTCCAGCAATGTAGGCGGCATGGCAGCCCACTGGACTGCCGCCTGCCCGCGCCCGGGCGGGCAGGAGCGCATCGCGTTCCTGCCCGACCTGGAGCAGCTTCTCGACGACGCCGAGCGGGTGCTGGGGGTGACCACCCACGCCTTTGACGGCGCCCCGTTCGCGGACCTCGTCCGCGGACGCCTCGCATCCGCTGTGGATCAGGGCCGGGACCGGGCCTACCGCGTCCAGCCCATGCCGCTCGCCGTGCACCGCCGGAAGGACGGCGGCCTTGTATGGTCGGGCTCCGACGTCGTCATGGGTGACGTGACCCGGGAAAACCCGCAGTTTGAGCTTTTTGACGAGTCGCTGGTGACCCGGGTGATCGTCGACGACGACGGCAGGGCTGCCGGCGTTGAAGTCCAGGACCGGCGCAGCGGAGAAATCCATCAGGTGGCCGCCCGTTGCATTGTGGTGGCGGCGGATGCCCTGCGCACGCCGCAATTGCTGTGGGCGTCCGGCATCAGGCCCGCCGCGCTGGGCCGTTATCTCAACGACCAGGCGCAAGTGGTGTTCGCGAGCAGGCTGCGTGACGTCACGGCCGACGACGCGCCGCGGGCCGCGGGCGGCGCGCTCAGCGAGCAAAGCGGGGTGGCATGGGTTCCGTACACTGACGCGGCGCCGTTCCATGGCCAGATCATGCAGCTGGATGCGTCCCCAGTGCCGTTGGCCGAGGATGACCCCATTGTCCCGGGGTCGATCGTAGGCCTGGGCCTGTTCTGCGCCAAGGATCTCCAGTGGGAGGATCGGGTGGCGTTCGACGACGACGCCCGCGACTCGTACGGAATGCCCGCCATGCGCATCCACTACCGGCTCACGGAGCGGGACCATGAGGTGCTGGAACGCGCGAAGCAGGAGATTGTGCGCCTGGGCCGGGCGGTGGGCGAGCCTCTCGACGAGCGCCCGTTCGTCCTTCCGCCGGGGGCATCGCTGCACTACCAGGGCACAACCCGGATGGGTGCGGCGGACGACGGCGAGAGCGTGTGCTCTCCGGACAGCCAGGTCTGGCAGGCCCCCGGCCTCTTCGTGGCCGGCAACGGCGTCATTCCCACCGCCACCGCATGCAATCCCACCCTCACCGCCGTGGCGCTCGCAGTGCGCGGGGCACGCAGGATCGCGAAAGAATTCGCAAGCGCTTTACTTATGTCTGAATCAGACAATAGACTGACTAAATAATGAAGAAGTGGCCACTGGCCGTTTCGCCTAAGTGCAGGCAAGGCATGCCGCAGACAAGGAGGTCTCGATGATCGCCGACCGCATTATCGAGCAGGGAACACTCACCAGCCAGGACGGCCGCACCGCCGTCGAAGTCCGCATCCCGTGGTATCGCGCCCTGCCGGGCTCGTGCATCGCCGGAGCGGCACTGACAGTGGATGGCGTCGCCGCACCGGAAGGCTCGCTGCGCTGGACCATGAACAACCGCACGTTCAGCTTCGAGGAACTCGCAGGCGAGACCGGCGAATGGTGGTTCCCCCTGGACTCGGCCGTCCTCTCCGGCGACCTTCCCGTAGCGGACCACCAGACCGGGCACGAGGTCCGGGTGGACCTCAAGCTCTACATTCCGTACATCATCACCGACCACGGCGTGCTGCACATCGAAGAGCACGACACCAAGACCATGAAGGTGGCACAGCGATGACCAGCCTCGGCACGCCGATCCAGGGCGTCACCCTTTACAGCTTCACCCGGGCCTTCCACAGCCGGCAGTATGACCTCGAAGGCCTCATCCGCAAGGTGGCGGACGAAGGCTTCGGCCCCGGGCTCGAAGTCATCGGATTCTCCAGCCTGCGCGGCTTCCCGGACCGGATCGATGACGCCTTTGTTGGGCAGTTCAGGGATCTTGTGTCCGAGGTGGACCTGGTTCCCACCTCGCTTGCAGTCAATGTTGACACGGGCATCCGCCGTGACAGGCTCATGAACCATGACGAGCTGGTCGAATACATGCGCAGGCAGATCGAAGTAGCCGCCAGGCTCGGCTTCCCGATCGCCCGGGTGCAGATCTCCCTGACTCCTGACGCCATGGAAAGCCTGCTGCCTGTGGCCGAGAAGTATGGCGTCACCCTGGCCCTCGAAGTCCACGCTGACCAGCACGGCGCCCACGAGCGTGTCCTTGCCCTGCGCGACCGCTATGAGAAACTCAATTCCCCTCTGCTGGGCTTCACCGCCGACTGGGGTGCCACGGTCACCGGCTTTGCCCCCTCGCTGCTGGAGGCCTACCGCCGGCGCGGGGCCTCGGAGGAACTGCTCCGTCAGGTGGTTGACCTGTGGAACGGCTTCTACGCCGAAGGACCGCCCAACACACAAAAGGTCCATGGCGAGCGCTTCGGAGCCTTCATCGGCCTGGCAGCGCGCAACGGTCGGCCCGACCTCGGCATTGACTTCGCCATCAACGGAACCGGGCTGTTTGGGCCCGCCCCGCTGGACACTTGGCTGGAGATCATGCCTTGGGTCCGCCATGTCCACGGCAAGTTCTTCGGCATCGACGAGACCGGCGAAGAGCCCTCGGTGCCGGTCCGGGGCCTCGTCCGGCAACTGGTTGAGAACGGCTACTCCGGTGCCATCTCCAGCGAATACGAAGGCTGGCACTGGAACAACTGGCAGGACCCGTTCAGCATCATCCGCGGCGAGCAGGCCGTCCAGCGTTCAGCCGCGGCCAATGCCGGGTCGGCCATGATCACTGACGCCTCCGAAGCGCGCCGCATCCTCAACAGCCACCTCGCCCAGCCCGTCCGCGGCTGACCAACGAAGGAATCAAAAGACATGTCAGAAGGCATCGCAGGCTCGGGCATCGAGCTTGGCATCACCCTCTATTCGCTCACCTCCGAGTTCGCCGCCGGGCTTTACACGCCTGAGACGCTGATCAAGGCTGCCGCCGATGAAGGCCTCGGCCCCGGCGTCGAGTTCAACATCGCCCAGATGCTGCGCACCTACCCGGACGTCGACGACGACTTTGTCCGCCTGTGGCGCGACAGCATGGACCGCTACGGCCTCACCCCCAGCGCCGTGGGCACCAACCTGGACATGGGCCGCCGCAAGGACCGGGACATGACGCCGGACGAGGAGTACGACTTTTTCGCCGCGCAGCTGCGCACGGCCAACAAGCTCGGATTCCACCGCGTGGTGATCCGCTCCGCGGGCAAGGAACTGCTCCGCCGGCTGCTTCCCCTGGCCGAGAAGTACGATCAAAAGCTCGGCTACGAAATCCACGCGCCGCAGGGCCCGAACGATCCCAAGATCCTGCAGATCCGGGAAATGTATGAGGAACTGGGGAGCGACCGGCTCGGTTTCACGGCAGACTTCAGCTCCACGATGCACAGCCTTTCCCCGACGCTGTTCCGCACCCTGACGCAGATGGGACTGCCGGAGGAGCACTTCGCCGTCATGCAGAACATCTGGCGCAAACCGTTGCCCATGCAGGAGCGAAACCAGGAGTTCGAGGACTACCTGAGCGCCAACAACTTCGATCCCGCACGCCTGGGCCCGTTCACCCGGCTGGCCTTCAACATGCACGGCCTGGTTCCCCCGGAGGAGTGGCTGGACATCATGCCGCAGATCTTCCACGTCCACGCAAAGTTCTACGACATTGACCAGGACGGCAACGAACCCGCGATGGACATTCCCCGCATCGTGCGCCAGTTCGTCAAGGGCGGCTACAAGGGCTACCTGTCCAGCGAATGGGAGGGGCACGCGTTCGCGGACCTCGGCGAATCCGATCCGATCGACCTCGTCAAGAAGCAGCACACGCTGATGCGTCGTGCCATCGAGGAAACCGTCGTTCCGGCCTGAGGAGAGTCCATGCCTACCGTCGATACCGACCTCGCAGCCGAGTTGGAGCGCCTCCGTGCGGAACTCGGGGAAGCCCTGAAGCTGGCCCGGCGGGCCAATGACCGCGGCGACATCGAGAACCTGTTCAACCGCTACATGTACCTGCACAACGCATTCCAGGACGAGCAGATCATCCCGCTGTGGGTTAAGCCCGGCACCCCCGGCGTGCGGGCGAGGTACACCAACGCCGGCCAGTACACCGATTACGACAGCGTCATCGGCTATCACCGCGGACGCCCGTCACCAGTGGGCAAACTGATCCTGCACTACACCACGACGCCGGTCATCGAAGTGGCGGCCGACGGCGAGACCGCCAAGGGCGTCTGGATCATGACCGGCAACGAGTCCGGCCTGACAGACCCCGACGTGGCCAAGGAAAGCCCCGACTACATGTACTCACCGGGCGAAGTGCAGGGCAAAAAGGTCTGGGCCCACTGGGTCTGGTGCAAGTACGCCGTGGACTTCCTGCGCCAGGACGGGGAGTGGAAGATCTGGAAGTTCCGCTGCTATGAGCTCCTGCGGGCGCCGTTCGAGGAAAACTGGATCAGCTTCGCGGAGAAGAACCAGCACGCCTTCGCCCTGGACCTCATGTACTTCGGCGATGACGGCAAGCCCGTCTTTATGCCGCCCGCCGACGAACCCGTGCCCCAGGAGTACCACCCGTATAGCCCGTCCACACGGCAGACGCTGGACCCCCTGCCGCCCGCACCCCACGACACCTTTGTCGATACGTTTAAGTAAGGAAATCCATGGCAACTCACAATTCCCTGTTCCAGGACACCAATGTCCGCAGGCACCCCGAGGGCATCTCCGTGTCGGTGCAGCTGCCCTGGTACCGCAGTCTCTGGCTGTCTGCCGTTGACGACGTCGCCGCAACAGTTGACGGCGTGGAGATACCCAAAGAGTCCCTCCGCTTCGAATTGCAGGGAAAGTCCTACTCCATAGCCGAGCTTCCGGAGCAATGGGAAACCCTGTGGTTCGTCGCAGACAAGCCAGATGTGATCATCCCGCTGGACCGCGTCCCGGATGCCGGCGAGGAGATCCAGGTCGAGGTCATCCTCACCCTCCGCCTGCTCTACATGCAGATCGCGCCCATGCGTTACGTCGGCAACCGCGTGGCCGTCGACCGCAAGGTGGTGCTCGCATGAACACCCTGCGGGTGGCCATGATCGGCTATGGCTTCATGGGCGCCGCCCACTCCCAGGGCTGGCGCACCGCGCCGCGGATGTTCGACCTGCCCGCCGAGCCGGAAATGGCGGTGGTTGTGGGCCGCAATGCCGAAGCGGTGGCCGCCGCTGCCAAAAAGTGGGGCTGGGCGGAATCGGCCACAGACTGGCGCGAAGTCATCGCCCGGGAAGACATCGACGTCGTCGACATCGTCACCCCCGGCGACTCCCACGCCGAAATCGCGATCGCCGCACTTGAGGCCGGGAAGCACGTCCTGTGCGAAAAGCCGCTGGCCAACACGGTGGCGGAAGCCGAAGCGATGGCCGAGGCGGCCGAGCGCGCGGCAGCCCGGGGCATCCGGGCGATGGTGGGCTTCACCTACCGCCGTGTTCCGGCCGTCACGTTCCTGCGCGACCTCATCGCCGAGGGCGCCGTGGGGACGATCAACCACGTGCGTGCCTCCTACCGGCAGGACTGGCTCGTGGACCCCGAGATGCCGCTGGCATGGCGCCTGCAGAAGGAACACGCCGGTTCCGGGGCGCTGGGGGACATCGGCGCCCATGCCATTGACCTGGCCCAGTTCGTCACCGGGCTGAACCTGGCGAAGGTGTCCGGCGTTATTGACACCATCGTGAAGGAGCGGCCTCTTGCGGACGGCGGTTCCGGGCTGTCCGGCACTGGGCTCTCCGGCGCCGCCGGGACCGGTTACGGCCAGGTGACCGTGGACGATATCGCCATCTTCACCGGCCGCTTCGAAACCGGGGCATTGGCGTCGTTGGAGGCCTCACGCTTTGCCACGGGCCGGAAGAACGCGCTGGAAATTGAGGTCTCTGGCGACAAGGGGGCCCTGGCCTTCGACCTTGAGGACCTCAACAGCGTCCAGTTCTACGACCGCACGGCACCCGCGGACCGCCGGGGCTTCAGGAAGATCCTGGTCACGGAAGCGGAGCACCCCTACGTTTCGGCGTGGTGGCCCGCGGGCCACATGCTCGGGTACGAGCACGGCTTCTCCCACCAGGTCAAAGACCTCGTGGAGGCCATCATAGGCGGCACCGACCCGCACGCGTCGTTCGCTGACGGGCTGAGGGTGCAGCGGGTGCTCGACGCCGTCGAGCGCAGTTCCGACAATGATTCCGCCTGGACACACGTCGCTGCCGGCGTTCCCGCGCTGGCCGGCTGAGGAGGGAAATACGTGGCACGACCAATTACCTTGTTTACCGGCCAGTGGGCCGACCTGCCGTTCGAGGAGGTGGCCCGGCTCGCCGGCGAGTGGGGCTACGACGGCCTGGAGATCGCCTGCTGGGGAGACCACCTGGATCCCTGGCGCTGGGACGACGACGCCTATGTGCAGGGCAAGCTGGACACCCTTAAACGCCACGGCCTCAAAGTGTGGACCATCTCCAACCACCTCAAAGGCCAGGCTGTCTGCGACGACCCGATCGACGAACGGCACCGCGGCATCCTGCCGGACGTCGTCTGGGGCGACGGCGAGCCTGAAGGGGTCCGGCGCCGTGCCGCCGAGGAACTGAAGAACACCGCGCGGCTCGCCGCCAAGCTTGGGGTGAAGACGGTGACCGGGTTCACGGGATCGTCCATCTGGAAGTACGTGGCGATGTTCCCGCCGGCCTCCGAAAAGATGGTCGACGCCGGCTACCAGGACTTTGCTGACCGGTGGAACCCCATCCTCGACGTCTTCGACGAGTGCGGGGTCCGGTTCGCGCACGAGGTGCACCCGTCCGAGATCGCCTACGATTACTGGACGACGCAGCGCACCCTGGAGGCGATTGGGCACCGCGAGGCCTTTGGCCTGAACTGGGACCCGAGCCACATGGTGTGGCAGGACATCGATCCCGTGGGGTTCCTTTGGGACTTCAAGGACCGCATCTACCACGTGCACTGCAAAGACACGAAGAAGCGGCTGGCCAACGGCCGCAACGGCCGCCTCTCATCCCACCTGCCCTGGGCGGACCCCCGGCGGGGCTGGGACTTCATTTCCACCGGCCACGGCGATGTGCCGTGGGAGGACGCGTTCCGGATGCTGCATGCCATCGATTACCGCGGCCCGCTGTCCGTGGAGTGGGAGGATGCCGGCATGGATCGGCTGGAGGGCGCCCCCGAAGCGCTGGCATTTGTTCGCCGGCTCTCCAGCTACGAACCCTCGGCAGCGGCCTTCGATGCCGCTTTCAGCACTAGGTAGCCTTTCAGCACCAAGTAGCACAGTACGAAGTAGCACACAGCAGAACGGCTGGTCCTGGAACCCCAGGACCAGCCGTTCTTATTGTGTTGGCCTTCGGCATCAGGTCAGACTGCAACGCCGGCGATGAGTGCCCCTTCCTCGAGGGCGGTCTCCGACAGCGCCAGATGCCTACGCGTCATGTCCGTTGGATCGTCCTGCAGCCACTCGTGGCCGCCCCATTCGCTGGTCAGCGTGCCTGTGAAACCGTTCCTGCCGAGCAGGTTGCCAAGATCCCGCAGCGGCTGCGAAACCCGGCCGCCGTCGTCGTCCAGGTCCCAGAACTTCAGATGGAAGGCACCCACCAAGGGGAGGATGCCCCGAAGGTCTGCGGCATCGCTGCGGCCGAACCGGATGAGCAGATTCATGAAGAGGGTATGGATGCGCGGCGGAACCTTCCCGGAGCGGAGCAGGACCGTCACGGCGTCGAGGGTGGCCGGATCGCGCCAGTCATTCTCCAGCCGCACGAGAAGGTCCGCGGGAACGCCTCTACGCCGGAGCTCTTCGAGATAGCTCACCGGAAGAGCCGGCATCAGCATGCTGATATCCACGAGCAACCGCACGTGGTCATCCGCAAGCTCCGCTATCGCATCCAGGGCCGTCGCCACGGCGGGGTTCCGGGGAATCTGCTGCCCCTGGATCTCTTCATACAGGACCAGGTCGAGCTCGTGCAGCAGCGGCCGCAGCAACGTGAGCAGTTCCGTGCCGGCCTGTCCGATCGGCAGCCGGATCCCGCCGGCGCCCACCCGTCGGGCGGCGTGCAGTTGGGGGACCAGAAAGTCCAGGCGCTCCTGAAGCGAACGGCGTTCGGTTGGTGATGTGAAGTCGTCGAGGCTGGCGCCAACTATGCTGACGCGGCCTCCTTTTGCGGCCAGGGCATCCCGCAGTTCGTCCACCTCGTCGTCCTCCGGAGCGGGGAAGGACCGCCACAGGAGTCCCGGTTCAAGCTCTACTATCTTCGTCGCGGAATCCGCGATACCAGTGACGATGTCCTGGGCCGTTCGCCGGGCGGCCGTGATCTCCGGAGCCCAGTTGAAGGAGCTGGCGCAGAGGGTCCAGTTGCTTGGAATTGCGGGGGACATAGACTGCCTTCCCATTTATGATTCTTAATGACAAACTTATGTCACTTTTAGGATAAAGGATGGGAGCCATGTTGCAAACCGCTCTGCGCGAAGATGCACTGACGGCCGTGCCCGGAGGCTTTGAGCTTCGCGTGGGCCTTCCCTGGATCCGCTCGATGCCCTTATCCAGCGTGGCCGGCCTTGAAGTTGAGATCGACGGCATTCCGCTGGCGCCGGGGGAGTTGGCGGTGGCGCTGGGGAGCCGCAGTGTGCCGGCCGATTCGTTGCCGGCCGAGTCCGGCTGGTGGTTCGTGCAGGACAGGCTGGTTCTGGGCGGCCGGCGCGAACTGCGCGGCGGAATGCGCGCCGTGACCGTCAACTTCCAATTGCTGGTGCCCTACCTGCAGGCAGGTCCCGGCTCGCCGCTGGTCCTGCCGTTCCATCTCGAGGCTCTGCTGGATCCTGACCAGGAGCCCATGCCCAGCGTGTCCCGCGACGTGGCCTGAGGTGCCCAGGCCACGTCCGGGCATTTCACTACTTCTGGGAGGCGGGCTCTCCTGCTGCCACCCAGTCGTTGAACATGCCGCGCACCATCGGCTCCAGCGTGGTAGGCCACCAGTCGCCGCCCTCCACGGCCTCGCCGAGGTCTTCGGGCGTCGGGATTGTGACTTTGCCGGTGGCCGCCCACTCCGCGCTGCGCGGGAACAGGGCGCGGAAGGCCGGGTGTCCCATGGCCTGAGCGTTGTGGCCGATGCCGATCGAGACTGACCGCCCGTCGCCATACTCGACGGCCCAGGCCAGCGGGTGCTCTTCGCCCATCCCCGGCAGGCTGCGCCACTGTGAAGGGACCTGGGTGTAGCGCAGGGGGTTGTCCCACCCCTTCAGCAGCACGGTCTTCCTGACGCCCTCCGGCCACTTGAGGCCCACGTAGAGGTCGTCGTTGTAATGCGGGAATTCAGCCGGCCAGCCTGCGGTGATGGGGTGGGCCTCCGCGGTATGCACCAGGAAATCGTTGTTCGGCGCCCGCCGGGAGGTCCCCTCTCGCATGACCCCGCCGAGCAGGCGCTCGTACTCGGGCTCCCAGCCCACGCCGCCGGCGAGCGTCGGGTGGTAGGCGATGAGGCCCTTGCCGCCCGCGACGAAATCAAAGAGCGCCTGCTCTGCGACGGGCCCGAAACGCTCCTCCGCAACATCGCGCCAGGGGTCGGAACGCCCGTAGTAGTTGAGTACCACCAGGTCGTAGGGTTCCAGCGTTTCTGCCGTTGCTCCGCGGAACTCCTCGGTAACGCGCACCTCGAACCGGCCGGTTTGCTCAAGGAGCTCCTTGAGGGCGGGGGTGGTCTTGCGCCAGTCGTGGTGGACATCCGTCATGCCGGTGATGATGAGGGTCCTGATGAGGTCGGACATGGTTCTGCACTCCTTCGTGTCGAGACTTATGATCCGAAGATACATTCTTAAGTCAGAAACAGGAAGAAGTTTTCCGATGGGGAATTATGCCGGAACCTTACACCGGAACGGCGGCCCGTTCCGGGGACGGCCGGCCTTCTGCGAACCAGCGGGGAAACGTGACGTCGAACAACTGCTCGCGGGCCAATTCAGCCCCGCCGCGCAGCGGTTCGCGCTCATCGTTTATCGAGAGAGTGATGGTGAGGTCGCGGGTGGCGAGCGGCAGCGACAGTTCATAGACCCGCTGGCGCACCTCGGCCAGGAACACTTCACCGGCGGACGCGATGGCGCCGCCGATCACAATGACTCCTGGATTGAACATGTTCACCAGGGCTGAAATGGTCTCGCCTGCCACCCGTGCCGACTTCTGGATGAGGGTGATGGCCAGGGCGTCCCCGTCGTGGGCTGCCAGGGTGATGTCCTCGAGGGTCAGCGCTCCCTTTTTTGACTTCGGGGCCAGAGAGCTGCTGGCACCTTCCTTGATGGCCTGTTCGGCATCCCGGACGAGGGCCCAGCCGCCCGCAACCGCTTCCAGGCAACCGATCTTGCCGCAGCGACACTGTGCGTTGGAGTCGGAAACCCGGACGTGTCCGATGTCGCCGGCGGCCCCGTTGGCACCCCGGTGAATCCTGCCCTTGGACAGCAGGCCCGCTCCAACGCCTGAGCCGATCTTGCAGTAGATGAGGTCCGCCAGGGAGTCGCGCCGCCGGGCGCGTTCGCCGAGGGCAAGCAGATTGGAGTCGTTATCTACCCATACGGGTGCATTGAACCGTTCCTCGAACGGCGTGCGGACATCGTAACCGCTCCACCCCGGCATGATCGGCGGCGCCACCGGCTGCCCCGAGGCGAAGTCCACCGGGCCGGGAAGCCCCACCACCACGCCCCATACGGGCACCTTGGCGTCTCTCTTTAGGATGTCCTCAACCAGGGACATCGCCACGTCGATGGTCTTCTCCGGACCCTGCGCAATATCCCAGGTGCGGTGCGTGTGTTCCAGGATGTCGCCGTCGAGGGCCGCTATGCCAACCCTCATGTGAGCCGCTCCGAGGGCGCAGATCACGATCCGCCCTTGTTCCGCGCGGAAACGCAGCGTCCGGGGGGCGCGGCCCCCGGACGAGGCCCCGAACTCACCATCGCCGAGGAAGCCCATCTGGATGGCCTGATCCACGCGCTGACTAACAACGCCTCTACCCAGGCCGGTGACCTTGCCGATTTCAGGGCGCGTTGTGGCCTCGCCCGTGCGCACCAGGTTGACGATCCGCAAGAGGCTCGTCACTTCATCCGTCTGTGCTCCAAAGCGGAGGGTGGAGTCTGTGCTCATGGCAACAATTCTCACACATTGGAGCCGACTAAGGTGCGGCCTGATGTGACTATAGCTAAAACTTTCCCAACTTATGAATAATAAGAACATAAGAAGGGAGGCGGCGATGCCTTGGAACGTAGGTGTTCTTGGAGCCGGGCCGGGTGTTGCGGCTCTTCACCTTCCGGTGCTGGGACGGCTGGCGGAGCTGTTCAGGGTGGTGCACGTCGCCGATGCCGGAAGCGGTCGCGCCCAGGCTCTGGCTGGGCAACTTGGTGCCAGCTGGTCGGAGGGGGAGGCGGAACTGCTCGCGGACGTGGAGGTGGACGTGGTGGCCGTGTGCAGCCCGCCCGGTGAACATGGCCGCCAGATCCTGGCGGCAGTTGCCGCGGGCAAGCGGGCAATCTTCTGCGAAAAACCGCTGGCCACCAGCAGGGAAGAAGCCGAAGAGGTCATTGCCGCATGCCGGGCCGCGGGCGTCAGCCTCCTGGTGGGAACCAACCACTTGTTTGATGCGGCATGGGGGCGCGCAAAGCATCATCTTGTCGCCCTCCAGGGCCGCGTGCAGACGATCTCCGTGACGCTGGCGCTCCCGCCGAACGACAGGTATCACCGCCTGGTCGCAGAAGGAGGCCCTTTTCAGCCGGGGCGGCGGGGACGTCCTGAGCTGAACGATCCCGCGGTGGCGGCCGACGTCCTGAGGCAGCTGATGACGGGTCTCGCGATCCATGATCTTCCCGCCATCAGGGACATTGCGCCCGACCTCGAAGAAGTGGTCTACGCAAGAGTCGCACCGCCGATCGGCTACCTGGTGGGATACCGGGCAAGCGGGATCCTGGTCCAGTTGGCGCTCACCATGCTTCCGCAGGGGCCGGATGCGCTCTGGCGGATGAGCGTAGCCACCCCCCATGACCGTATCGAGGTCAACTTCCCGCCCGCCTTCGTCCATGCCGGAAGCGCCGCCATCCGCGTGCGAAGCGTGGACGGGCAGTGGACGGAGTACCGGCGGGATCCGGATGACGGCTATGTGGCGGAGTGGCGTCTACTTGCTTCGATCCTGGAGGGTGTGGCCCCGGTGGAGTACGACGAACTGCTGGCCGACGCACAGTATGCAATCGACCTCGCCGACGCTGCCGCCGCGAAAGTCCTTGAAGGAGCGTCCCAATGAGTCACGCGGACCGAGGGTGCGGCGTATTCACTGCGCTGCCTTCCTACCTTGCCGCTGTTGCCGAACTGCCGCTCAGTGCTGCACTGGGGAATGACCTCAGTGGCGCGGTGGCGATAGTGCCCGGAGCCGGCGATTGGTGGCAGGGCATGCTCGCGGCCCGGGCGGGCGGAGCAGCAGCTGTGGTGATTGCGGACCCGGAAATGCTTCCGCGGGAAGCGCTTGAATCACACCCCTGGCCGGCTGACCTCCCGGTCATCGTTGAGCGGCCCCGTCTGCGCCCCGACGTGGTTGCTGATGCGGTCCGGGCCAGACGAGGCAGTCCGGCCCGGATCGTCACCGTGGAGTGTGCTGCCCCTGCGGCCGGCCTTGATGCGGTAGTCCGCGACGGCCTCGGCTGGGCGCGGTTCCTGGTCCAGGGATCGTTGACGCTTCGGTCGGGCACTGCCGCGGCCCAAGGCAGGATCGCACTCCTGGACTCAGCCGGGCCCGCCGGCGGATCAATTCCCGCCACCCTTGCGGGGGCAGCGGCCGGAGGCATTCATCCCGGAGGCCTGCTCCAGCTGTTGGCCCTCGGCGAGGTGAGGACGGAAGTAACCGTGGACCAGCCTGCCGGGCTGACGCGCCTGGAGACCTCCACCGAGGACGGGAGATTGAGGGCCCCGGAGCGCTTTGAATCATCAGCCCGCCTGGCGCTCCGCCGGGCTCTTGACGCCTGTTCGTCGGGCCAGCCCGTCACGGATCTGGAAGACCTGCTCGAGGACACTGCCCTCACGTGGGCTCTGCGCGGCACGTGAAAAGGAAACCGCAGGGAACAGGTCTAATTCCGGCATTCTTTTGTTGCTTTTAGACTAAAGTGAGGTATTGTGGGTGACGGCGCCGGGGTTCCTTTCGGACCCGCTCTCCGTCGTGATGGTGCGCCGGAGGCACAACACGTCGCGTCGACGGCCCGATCGTTCGGGTAGATCACTATGCCACTTTCGCCTTTGAGACTCCGTCTCCTTGTTATTTCCCTCCTCACGGTCTCTTTCCTCGGAGCCCTGGACCATACTGTGGTGTCCACGTCCCTGGCCACCATCGCCGGCGAGCTGGGCGCACTGAACCTGATGAGCTGGGTTGTTGTGGGGTACACCCTCGCCAGCACTGTGCTGCTGCCCGTGCTCGGCAAACTCGGTGATGTGCTGGGAGCGCGGCGGATCTTCCTTGGTTCGCTGGTCATGTTCCTGGCTGCCTCCCTGGCCTGCGGTTTCGCTCAGGACATGGCATGGCTCATCGCGGCGCGTGTCCTGCAGGGGATGAGTTCCGCCGGCCTGCAGCTGATGTCCCAGACCATCATTGCCCGGGTCACCACGCAGCGGGAACGGCCGCGCTACCTGGCCATCATTGGTGCAGCTTTCCCTATCGCGATCCTCGTTGGCCCCGTGCTCGGTGGCGCCATCACCGATACCTGGGGTTGGTCGTGGGTCTTCTGGATCAATATTCCGGTCGGCGCAGCGGCCCTGGGCCTTGCGTTGGTCGCTGTTCCGCACCTGGAACCGGGACCCATGCCGCGCCACTTCGACGTCGCCGGGGCGGCTGTCTTCACCGCTGCCCTGGTGGCTCTCGTGCTCGCCGTCACGTGGGCTGCTGAACGGAGCGCCGGCACTGGCACCGCGGCGGCGCTCGCAGTGAGCGTCCTGGGCTTTGTCGCCTTCTTCTTTGTTGAGCGGCGGGCTCCCGAACCCATCGTGCCGTTCCGCTTCTTCGCCAACCGGACCATTGCGGCAGGCACTGCATTGTCGGCGATCATCGGCGTCGGGCTTTTCTCCATCACGGCCTACCTGCCGACGTACTTCCAGATGGCCTACCAGACCACCGCCACGGTGTCCGGGTTCGTCCCCATCGCAACAGTGTTCGGCATGCTAATCAGCAACCTGCTCACTGGATGGCTGGCCACCCGGACCGGGCGATACCGCATCTTCCCCATCGTGGGAACCTCTCTGGGAGCGGGCGGACTTTCTGTGATGGCCTTGCTGCCTGCCGGGCTTCCGCTGTGGGTTCCCATGATCGTTATGGGCGTGGTTGGTATGGGCACCGGCGCGTTCATGAGCCTGATCGTCGCCGTGGTCCAGGGCGCCGCTCCCGCCAGCCAGACCGGAGCCATCACGGCGACCGTCAACCTGGTGCGGCAGGTGGGATCAACCGTCGCGACCGCGATAATCGGCGGGGTGATCGGCTTCGGTGTGCCGGCCCTTCTGCCGGCAGGTCTTGACGCTTCCACGCTTACACCGCACCTGGTCCACGGGGCGGCCCCGGCCGTCCAGGCCACCATCGCCCAGATCTATGGCGCTGTCTTCACACCCATCTTCCTCGCCCTGGCGGCCACCTACGCCGTGGGCATAGTCGCAGCGGTCCTGCTCCCGCACGGCCGACTTTCCGACGAGCCGGTTCCCGCCCAAAAAGCTTCCGAAACCCTTTCGGCCTGATCTATTCGAAGGAGACATCATGTCCAATCCCACTATTGCCATCGTCGGCAGCGGGCCCATCGGTTCCACCTATGCGCGGGTGCTCCTGGAACAAGTCCCAAGTGCCCGGGTGATCATGTTCGAGGCCGGGCCGCAGCTGACCGATGTTCCGGGCGAGAGCGTCCGGAACATCGCCGATCCCGCCGAAAAGGCCCGCGCACGGGAAATGTCGCAGGGACCGCAGGCAGGCGACTACCGCGAATCCCTCGGAATTCCTGCAGCGACTGTCACCGAGGGTATGTTCACCGCCCGCCAGGGCACCCATCTGCTCGATTTCGGCGGAGCCGGCTCCGCCCACGCCTCATCTTTTCCCGCAGCGGCTGCGGCCACCAACGTCGGCGGCCAAGGTGCGCACTGGACCTGCGCCACGCCGTCGCCGGCCTTCAGCGAGAAGGTTCCGTTCATCGCCAACGAGGAGTGGGATGAGCTGATCGGCCAGGCAAAGGAGCTGCTGCACGTCCACAGCGCCGCGTTCGCCGACTCCACCGTCGGTGAAGCCGTCAGGTCCCTCCTGGACGATGAATTCGGCGCGGAACTGCCGGAAGGATACGGCGTCGGCACCCTTCCGGTTGCCGGCGACCCGCAACCGGACGGCTCCATGCGCTGGGCGGGCGCCGACGTCGTCCTCGGCCCGCTCCTCGACCAGGACGGCCCGCTCTCCAAGCAGTTCGAACTCCGCGACCTCACCCTGGTCCGCCGCGTGGAGCTGGACGGACGCCGGGTTACCGGGGTGTCCGTCCAGGACTTGCGCACGGGAGAGACCTCATTTGTGGCCGCGGACTTCGTTGTGGTGGCCGGGGATGCCTTCCGCTCCCCGCAGCTCCTGTGGGCGTCGGGGGTTCGACCGCAAGCGCTCGGCCACTACCTCACCGAGCATCCCGTGGTCATTTCCACCGTGGCGCTGGACGCCGAAAAGATGCGCCGCTTCGCCACGGAGGAAGACCTCGACGCCGAACTGGCCCGGCGCGCACTGAACCCGGCAGACCCTGTTGCGGCGGTGAACCGCATCCCGTTCTCTGAGCCGGAGCACCCCTTCTCGGTCCAGGTGATGTATTCCGAATCGACTCCGTTCCCGATGGAGCCGGGAACCCCGTACTCCGAGAACCGCTGGGGCTACGTCAACATGGGCTACGGGATGCGCAAGCACCCGCGCTACGAGGACGCCGTCACATTCGACGATAACGAACCGGACTACCGCGGATTCCCGAACATGAGCATCGAGTACGCGCTCACTGAACGGGAAGATGCGGAAATCGCCGAGGCCACTGAGCGGCTGCGGCGTGCCGGCAAGGCCCTTGGCGCCTTCGTTGCCGAGCCGCGCCTCATGCCGAACGGCTCGAGCCTGCACTACCAGGGCACCATGCGCATGGGTGAAACCGACGACGGCACCTCGGTGGCGGATCCATGGTCACGCGTGTGGGGCTACGACAACCTGGTGGTGGGCGGAAACGCGCTCATTCCGACCGCAACGGCCATGAATCCCACGCTGATGAGCGTGGCCATCGCCGTGCGCGGCGCCCGGAAGGTTGCTGAAGGGCTTGGCTCGCGGCACGGATAACCTATGGGTATGAAGAACCTGGACCTGAACCTGTTGCCCCAACTTCAGGTCCTGCTGGAGCTGCGGAACGTTTCCCGGGCGGCTGAAAGGCTCCAGCTCAGCCAGCCCGCCACCAGCGCAGCAATGGCCAGGCTCCGGCGCCATTTCGACGACGAACTCCTGGTCCGGAACGGCCGCACGTACGACCTCACGCCCTTCGCGCAGTCCCTGGTCCCGCTGGTTGATGAAGCAATGCTTCACGTCCAGCGGGCCACGCGTGTACGGTCTGGCTTTGACGCGGCCACGAGCGAGCGGGAATTCGTCATCGCAGCCTCGGACTACGCGGCGGCGCTGATTGTGGGCCCGCTGCGGGGGATCCTGCGCGAGGAGGCCCCTGGCGTATCAGTGGATTTCGTTCCCACCTCCAAGTCCGGGATCCAAGGCCAGATGGCTGACTACTCGAAAATCGACCTGCTCGTCGGGCCTACGGGGTACCACATGCAGGGAGCCAGCAAGCAGCTCTTCCGGGACAGCTTCGTGGCAGTGGCTGACACGGGAAATCCCCTGCTCCAGCAACCCCGGCTCACTCTCGAGGTCTTGGCCGCCGTTCCGCACGCCGTCGGCTATTTCGGCGAGGGCATCAGCACCCCGGCGGACAAGCTGTTCGAGTCGCGGGGCATTCAGCGCCGCGTGGTTGCCGTAGTGGCCGGATTCCTTTCCCTGCCACTCCTGGTGGAAGGCACAGACCTCGTGGCGCTGGTCCCGGGGATGCTGGCAGCACGGGCCCAGCGCGGCGCGGATATCGTTGTGCTGGAATTCTCCGAAGGCGCTGAAGCGTCCCTCGTGGAAGCGATGTACTGGCACCCGTCCCAGGCGGAGGACCCCGCCAGCGTCTGGCTGCGCTCCGTGGTCCAGCGGGCCTGTTCACGGCTGCACGAACTCTTCCCCGTCACCTCCCACCCGGTGACTATCCGTCCTGCAGATACCACCTAGAACCAAAACGCCATTCCCCGTCCGGACCATCCCTGCGAAAGTCGAAGAAATACACTTTCGGAAGGATCCCCTATGCCCGTATCCAGTCAGCGCCTGGCCGGAAAAACCGCCGTCATCACCGGAACGGCCAGCGGCCAGGGCAGGGCGGCGGCGCTCGCCTTCGCGGAAGCAGGGGCCTTAGTAATCGGCTGCGACATGGACGACGACGGCGCCGCGGCCACCGTCCGCCAGGTCACAGCAGCCGGGGGCCGGATGAGCAGCAGCCGGGTTGACCTCACGGACGAGGCCGCTGTGGCGGCATGGGCGCGGGACGTAGCCGCAAACCACGGCCAGGTCCACATCCTGTATGCCAACGCGGCGGTCACCCGCTTCGCCCCGGTGGATCAGCTCACGTTTGCCGACTGGAAGTGGAATGTGGAACACGAGATGGATGTGGTGTTCCTGCCGGTCAAATACTTCTGGCCCCAACTGATCCGGGCGGAGAACGCCGCCATCGTGCTGGTGGGGTCCACGGCAGGAGTTACCGGTTCCATGACCAACGGCCGGCTGGCCCACACCGCCACGAAGGGAGCCGTGGTGGCCATGACCAGGCAGCTCGCGGCCGAAGGAGCTCCGCACGGACTGCGCGTCAATACTGTCAGCCCCGGAATGATCCGCACCGCAGCCACCGAGGGCAACCTCCTGGCCGAAGATCACCCCATGCGGTCCATCGCCGGCAGCATCCCGCTGGGCCGGATCGGCACGCCGGAAGAAGTGGCCAAATGCGCGCTGTTCCTAGCCTCCGACGAAGCGTCATACGTGACGGGCGCCAACCTGATGGTCGACGGCGGCTGGTCGGCCGTGCTGCCGGGCTAATGAGGGTGCACCACCCCAACTAGCTAGCAGCAGGGGCCGTGATGAGCGCTCATGACGGCCTTAACTGCGAGCTACTTGGGGGATCGGTGGGCGGTCAGCGCATCGCCTCCGAGACAGACTTTGCTCCGCCGTGGCCTGACTGGCCGCCGTCCACCGGGATCTCGGCACCGGTCACAAACGAAGAGAGCGGGCTGAGGAGGAACAACACGACGCCTGCCACCTCCTCCACTCTTCCAGTGCGCCCCAGCGAGGTCTCGGCCATGGTTGCCCGCCTGAACTCGGGCTTGGCGCTCGCCGTCATGGGTGTTTCGATGAAGCCCGGGTGGACGGTATTAACGCGGATCCCACGCGGGCCGAGTTCCATGGCAGCCACCTGGGAGAGGCCCCGCAACGCCCACTTGCTGGCGGTGTAGGCCACCGGATAGTGCGCGGTCAGTCCTGCGACGGAACCGACATTGACAATGGATGCGCCACTGCCCAGCAGGGGTGAGAGCGCCTGGATCCCCAGCAGGCTTCCTGCGACGTTGACTTCATAGACGCGCTGAAGGTCAGCCACAGAAGCATCCAGCAACCGGCTCCGCTGGGTGATGCCCGCATTGTTGACCAGCCCGTCCACCTGCCACCCTTGGGACTGGATCCATTGAGCGAGACCGGACCAGCCGGAGGCATCGCTGACGTCCAGCTGCCGGTATACAAGCGCACCGGCCGACGGCGACGACACGAGGGCCAGCCCAGGCGGCATGTCCACGGCGAGGTCCGTGGCGATGACACGGGCCCCGGACTCCACCAGCATGCGCGCCTCGGCAGCGCCCTGGCCCTGGCCCGCGCCGGTGACCGCCACGGTCCGGCCATCGAGCTGAAGGGAGACCACCCTAAGTCCCGGAAGGAACAGCGGAGGCAACCCGGTTGCGCGGACGCTGCCGGGCGCGCACACGGGTCCCGGCGCTGCGGCTTTCACCTACCGTGTTCTCGATGCTGCCGATGCCTTCCACGCTCATGCGGACCACGTCGCCGGTTTTCAGCGGCGGGGGAGTCTTTGAGCCGTTCCGCCCCCAGAGCTCGGCGAGGCAACCGCTGCCGCACGTGCCGGAGCCCAGCACATCGCCGGGACGCACCACGGAATCCTGCGACGCGTAGGCCACCAGCTCGGCGAAGGGCCAGCCCATATTGGACAGCAGGTCCTGGCCGACGGCTTCGCCGTTGACTTCCACGGCCATGGAGATCGGCAGGAAACCCTCGGCGTCGTGCAGGTCCTCGAACTCATCTGCGGTGACAATCCAGGGCCCCAGGGTGTTGGCGAAGTCCTTGCCCTTACACGGCCCCAGGCTGACTTTCATCTCCCGGCGCTGCAAGTCGCGCGCCGACCAGTCGTTGAGCACGGTATAGCCGAAAATGTGACTGTGCGCCTCCGCTGCAGTCAGGTTCCGGCCGTCGCTTCCGGAGACGCGCCCGACGACGGCGGCGACTTCCGTTTCAAAGTCCAGGTCCTCGCAGCCCGCCGGAATGCCAATCACCTCGCCCGTGCCGGTCACCGTATGGGGGTTCGTGAAGTAGAAGGTGGGCGCCTCGTACCATTCGGGCACCACTCCGGCCACGCCGTCGATGCTTTTCCGCACGCCTTCGACGTGTTCCTCGAAGGCCACAAAGTCCCTGATGGTGGCGGGCACCAGCGGGGCGAGCAGCTGCACGTCGGCCAGCGGAACGGCCGGCCCAGAGCCGATGGTCTGCCGGGCACGACGCAGCGTTTCTTCCAGTCCGGCGTCCAACAGGGCCTGGACGCCCTGGCCCGCGGGCAGGGCGAAGCAGGTTCCGCCGTCAACGAAGCCGGACTGCGTCCCGCCGTCGTGGTTCCAGCGTGCAATCTTTACCATGAAATTTCTTCCTTAGGCTGTACGGCGGGCGGTGAGGGCTGAAGCTGGCGTGATGCCCAGAGCAGCGGCGTTGCCGGCCAGCACCCTGGCCTCGTCCTCCGCGGGAAGCAGTGCCTCGGTTACCTCTGCCACGGGTCGGTCGGAACCCATGTCGAACGGGTAGTCCGAGCCGAGCAGCACCTGATCCGGGCCCGCGGCGGCCACCAGGGCCCGCAGTTCAGCCGGGTTGTGGACCAGCGAATCGAAGTACAGCTTCGTCAGATAGGACGACGGCGGTTGGGCGCAGCCGTGTGCCTCCGGCCGGACCCGCCAGGCGTGGTCGGACCGGCCTAGGGTGGTGGGAAGGTAGCCGCCGCCGTGCGCGGCCAGGACCCTGAGGCCCGGGTGGCGGTCCAGGACCCCGCTGAAGATCAGGTGGGACAGTGCCACAGCATTTTCGGCTGGCTGGGAGACTGTGTTGGCGAGGTAGAAGCGGTCCAGCCTCTCATCCAACGAGCAGCCGAACGGATGCAGGAACACCAGGGCACCCAACTCCTCAGCCCGGCTCCAGAACGGGGCCAGCCTGGGGTCGGACAGCTCAACGGTGCTGCGGTCAGGGTCCCCGGGGGTAGCGGCGAACGAGCCGATCTCCACACCGAGCAGCCCGCACTCCAACACAGCGTGCTCCAGGGCTTCCACCATCAGTCCGGGGTGCTGGAGCGGGACCAGGCCGAGGCCGTTGAACCGCTCGGGCGCGCGGTCCACGAACTCCCGCACCGCCTGGTTGGCGGCCTTGGCCAGCTGCAGGTCCAGCTCCTCGCCGGCGAAGTAATAGAAATGCGACGGCGACGGCGAGACCAGCTGCACGTCCACGCCCTGGGTGTCCATGTCCGCGAGCCGGCGGTCCAGGTCCGTCAGCTGCGGCCAGCGCTCCTTGATCATCTGGCCCGACGCTGCCATGGATTCCGGCCCGTTACGCCGCACTTCCAAAGCCTGCTGGGCGGCGAAGCCGCGCGGATCAGCCTCGGCCACGAGCTGCTGCAGGGCCGGCAACAGGATGTGGGCGTGGACGTCCACGACCGGGTTTTGTCCTTCAACGGCGCGGGTGCTCATGCGGGCTCGCTAACCAGGCTGGAGACCGAATGCATGAGGCCCGGCACGTTGGCGTCCCGGACGCCGTCGAGCATCCACTGGCCCAGCTGGACGGAGGCATCGACCACGGTTTTTGCCCGGTCCAGGCGGCGTTCGGTGAACTCTTTCCAGAGTGTCTCGGTAACGTCGTCGGCGTTGACCAGGAGCTCGGCCAGGACGGCTGCGTCTTCCATTGCCATGGCGGCGCCTTGGGCAATGGTTGGCGGGCAGCTGTGGGCGGCGTCGCCGATGATGACGGTGCGGCCGCGGTTCCACGGCCCGTCCACCAGGTGAGTGGTGAACCACGTGTAGTTGATGCGGGCACTCTGGTCCAGGTTGGCGCGGATCTCGTTCCAGGGGCCGCCGTAGGCTGCGGCGAGTTCGGTCATAATGCGGGGGCCGTCCTCGTGCTTGCGTTCCTGGGCCTTTTCCACCAGGTAGGCATAGATTGTGTCCGGTCCGGTGGGGCAGTAGCCGGCGATGAAGCAGGGGCCACCGTAGGTCAGATCCGTGCGGACCACATCCTCCGGCCGCTCCACAAACGCGCGCCAGATGCCCATGCCCGTGGACTGGGGCTCAACATCGATGCCGATGGCCTTGCGGACAGCTGAGTGCAGGCCGTCGGCGCCGATCAGGAGGTCGTAGGTGGCGCTGAGGCCGTCGGCGGTGCTCACGGTGACGGAACCGCCGTCGTCCGCTATTCCGGTGACCGTCCTGCCGTAGCTGATGCGCGCGCCTGCCTGCTCGGCACGGTCGCGGAGGATGGCGGTGAGGTCGGGGCGGTACATGCCCAGGGTGGCGGGCAGGTCCTCGCCGCCGGTGCGCATGTCATCCAACACGGCGATGACGGTGCCGGCGGGGTCGGGGGCGCGCAGCCCGAGGGTGCTGAACGCGTAGCCTTTCGCCTCGATTTGCTCCCAGACGCCGAGCTGGCGGAGCACCCGCAGGGCGTTCCCCTGCAACGTGATTCCGGAGCCAAGCGTCTGCGGGGCTTCCGCCTTCTCCAGGATTTCGACCCGGATCCCGGCGTCGGCAAGCAGGATGGCGGCGGTCAGTCCCGCGGCTCCCGCCCCGACGATTCCGACGTTCTGTACTGCTGCCATCGCTGACTCCTTTGTGTTGACGGCGTTGCTTCTTTGCTGGTTGAGCTGTTTGTTCTACTGAAAGCTACCGGACAGTGTTTACCGGCCTGCGCTGATTACCGGAGGGCGATCGGGTTGACGGGCGATCCCACGGCGCCGGTAATCGGCAGGGGCGCGGCGGAGAGCAGGAAGTCGTACCTGCCGTCCGCCGCGCACGCTTCCGCGAGGCCGTCCGGGTCCCACATCTCGCCCAGGAACAGCCCGAGGTTCGGGATGGCGATCTGGTGCAGCGGCTGAAAGGCGGCATCGAACTCGTTGGGACGCACTTCGAAACCCCAGGTGTCGGTGGCGATCCCGGCGATTTCGCTGCGGTGCAGCCAGGGCGCGGTGCTGAAGGACAGCCCCGGGGCTGAGCCGCCGGCGTAATCGCCCCAGCCCTCGCGGCGGACCCGGGTGTGCTGTCCGGTGCGGATCACCACGATGTCGCCCCGGCCCACCTTCGAGCTGGCGCCCTGCAGGTCGATGGTCCGCTGAAGGTGTTCCGGGGTGATGGCAAAACCGTCCGGCAACTCGCCGTCGTCCCTTCCCAGTTCAGGTCCGAGCGCCCGGCCAACATCGAGCAACACCCCGCGGGTGACAATCTTCGCCGCTGCGGTTTCGATGCCGGTCACCAGGTCGCCTTCGGAGGTGACCACGTCGCCGGCGGCACGGCCGTTCCAGGCCTTGCCCTGGTCGAAGATGTGGCCCAGGCCGTCCCATTGCGTGGAGCACTGCAGAGGCATGGCGATGACGTCGTCCGCGCCGCCGAAGCCGTGCGGAAAGCCCTGGTTGCCGCGTTCGGCGTCCACACCGGTGTCGGTCATGGTGTGCACGGGGTTGGTGCGGCGGCGCCAGCCCTTCTGCGGACCGTTCGTGTCGAAGGGCTGGGACAGCGAGAAGGCCTCGCCCGTTTTCACCAGGGCCGCAGCTTCGATCCGCTTGGCCGCGTCGATGAAGTTCAGGGTCCCGAGGACGTCATCCTGGCCCCAGCGGCCCCAGTTGTTGTGGGCTCCGGCCATGGCGCGGATGCTGCCCAGCGGGTCTTCTCGCCGGATCACCGGGGAATCGGTTGCTGTTCCCCCGGTGCCGGTGTTGGTGATGCGTTCGGTGTCCTGGGTGGTCACAGCTGGCTGCCTTCGGTTTGGACTTCGTCTTTGCAACGGATCAGTTGAGTGCCCAGGCCCGTGATGGTGCCTTCCATGACGTCGCCGTCCTGGAGCAGCCGGCCCCAGTGCTGGCCGTTGCCGGCGGGGCTTCCGGTGAGGACCAGGTCGCCGGGGCGAAGAGGCATGATTTGGGAGGCCTCGCTGACCAGCTTGGCCACTCCGAAAATCATGTCCTGGGTGGATTCGTCCTGCATGGCCTTGCCGTTGAGTTTCAGGGTCACCTGGACGTCCTGCGGGTCGCCGAAGTACTTGGCGGGCACCAACAGCGGTCCGGTGGGCAGGAAGCCCGGGGCGTTCTTGGCGCGGTACCAGTCCGAGCCGATCGCGGGCATGTCTTTGCGGAAGACGTACTCACGGGTGGTGATGTCGTTGACCATGGTGTAGCCGAACACATAGTCCAGGGCTTCCTCGGGGGTGACCCGAAACGCCGTCCTGCCGATCACGGCCGCCAGTTCCAGCTCCCAGTCATGGGACTTGCTGTAGGCGGGCAAGGTGAGTTCGTCCGTGGCTGAAGCGATCGCCGTCGGGAGTCCAATAAAGAAGTATGGCGTTCCCTGCCCTGCGCGCTTGTCCATCATGGCGGCGGTCTTGGCGCGTACCTCTTCCTCGTCCTGGCCCGGTTCGCGGTGCGCTGCGGCGAGGTCGATCACGTGCTTACGGTAGTTCGCGCCGGTCTGCAGCACCTGGGCTGGTTCCACCGGGGCAAGGACCTCGACGTCGGCCAACGCCAGGCCGGCGGACGCGCCGGCCGAAGCTGCGATGGCATCAAGTTGGCACTCCGTGGTGTCCCAGTGCTCAATCAGGGAATTGATCTCCTCATTCAGCGGTACGACGCGACCGCCAACCAGCAGGCCTGCCCGGGCCTTATTGTCATCGGGCTCCTGGAACCGGATGAGTGCATACGTTGCGTCTGGCATCGTTCTAGCCCCGGCCCTGCTTGGCGTAGGGGTTCAGGAGGGCTTCCTTCATCTCGGGCGAGGCGCCTTCTTCGGTGGCGGTGAAGCCTTCGGCCGGAGGGAAGGATTCCGTCATGGAGTGCGGCATGGCGCCGTTCTTGTAGAAGTTGTTGGAACCCTCGGATGGCTTCCAGGTGTTGGCTTCCCAGTCCGGGACGTAGTTGCGGTAGCCGCCGGAGTTGAGCTCCACGCGCAGGCCTGACGGCTCGCGGAAGTAGAGGAAGTTCTGCTCACCCACGCCGTGGATGGAGGGGCCGTATTCCATCGAGGTGCCGTTTTCCATCATGACGTCGGCGGTGCGGAGCAGGTCCTCGGTGGCGTCAACCCAGAAGGCGATGTGGTTGACGCGGCCGGGGCGGTTGGAGGTGTCCAGGACAACGCCAAGGTCGTGGGATTTCTCGTTGGTGGTGAGGACGGAGAAGACGGTGATAGGGGCTTCGTCCAGGTCCACGAACGCCATGACGCGGAAGCCGAGGGCCTCTTCGTACCACTTGGCGAAGCCGCGGACGTCTGACGCTGCGACGGTGACGTGGTCCAGGAAGCGGGGCGCAGCGGCGTGACTGCTGCGGCGTTCCGGACGGTCCGGGTAGGTGGACTCGAAGCCGGGTTCGGCGACGAACTTTTCCACGTCGTAGAACAGGCGCATGTGGTGGCCGTAGGGGCCGGTGAATTCAAAGGCTTTGCCGTACCCGTGGCCGCCTGTGCTCCAGGTGCCCTGAACCCCGATTGCCTCGACGCGCTGGGCTGCTGCTTCAAGGGCTTCCTGGGAGTTGGTGCGCCATGCCATCCGTCCCAGGGAGGCTTCCGGCCCTTCGGTGATGACCAGGCTGTAGCGGTAGTAGTCGCCCCAGCAGCGAAGGTAGACGATGCCGTCCACCCGGTCGATGATGCGCATGCCGAACTTTTCCTCGTAGAACCGAGCCGAGGCTTCGACGTCCGGGGTGGTGATCTCGAGGTGGGCAAGATGGGAGAGGGGAGTTTCCACGTTGAATTCCTTCTAAGTGCCGATTGCTGTGAGTGGTCCCTGCAGGTCTAGTAACCAGACTGAGGCAACACGGCTATTCGGTGAAGGGGTGTTTTCTGATGTCACCTATTTGTATGGCAGATAGGTGACGTTGGTGCGCCAATGTCCCGAACGGGCTTGGTGATCGCGCAACGCCTTTCCAGCAACCCGCGATGTCGACTTCCTCCGCGTGATGGAATCCGGGCGGATCGTGGAGCTGGGGACCGCCTGGATGGCCAGCGCCTAGGGGGACCTGCGGCCCTACTCCAAGGGGGTGCCGCTAAATAGCATTGCCTTATGGAACAGCTGCAGCACATGAGCGTTGAAGAACCGGCGTTGTCTGCCACCACAGTTTTCGCCAGTCTCGCGGAGCTGAGGGACGCCCCCGGCTATAGCCCGGCGGCAATCTCCGAACGGCTATCAAACGCGCTGGGCAAGGACGCCGCGGCACCCCTGCTGGGCGTCAACGTGGACCTTCTGGATCGCTGGGCATCGGGCCTGGATGCGCCGAACGCGGCCGGCCGGCTCCAACTCGCGGACCTGGACGCTCTAGTGGGGCACCTGCACTGTGCTTTCACGCCGGCCCAAGCCATGCTCTGGATGTGCAGCCCCAACGTGCTGCTGGGCGCCAGGCCAATCGATGTTTACCGCACTCAGGGATCGGCGCCCGTGATCGGCGCCATCCGGGCCTACGTGGAGGAGGACTTAGGCTGACGGGATGCTCTGGGCGGAGGCTGGTCAGGGCACAATTGCCGTGATCGGCCGGACCTCAAAGATTTACAAGTCCAGCGCTGTCGCCGCCGGCGACGCAATCGACCCGACCCGGGATCAGGCGCTCAGCTTCCCAATAGCGCTGCCCCCAAGGTTGCCCAACAGGTGCCGCGGATTGTCGTACACCTCCGCGGCACCGGCATCCCGCAGTTCGGCTTCGCTGATTCCGCCGCAGGTCAGGGCAATGCAGGGAACTCCGATTGCCGCTGCGGCCTTCACGTCCCAGACTGCATCGCCAACAAAGACGACGTCCGAAGGGCTGAGGCCAAGCTTTTCCAAACATGCAAGGAGAATGTCGGGGGAGGGCTTGCTCTCGTCGGCGTCGTTGGAGCTGGTCCAGGCATCGATGGACGTGTCGGCGTCCAGGAGGCGCCGGGCGACGTCCAGGTCCCGCTGTTGCGCTGATGATGCCAAGCCCACGGCCAGTCCGGCGTCCGAGCATGCGGCCAGGAGGTCCCAGGCAGAGTCGAAGGGCCGGAGGGAAGGCCAGAAGGTGGAGAATACGGCACCGTGCGCGGATTTCAGGTCTTCCTGCATGTCCTTAGTGCACTCGGGAACCAGATGTTCGATGAGTTTATCGCCGCCCATGCCGACGCAGCGGTGGATGGCGGAGATCTGGATGTCCAGACCCTCCCGCCGGAACGCTTGCCACCACGCAAGGGCATGGAAATAGCTGGAGTCAATCAAGGTCCCATCGACATCGAAAAGGACGCCGCGTTTGGTTCCGGATTTTGAGCCTGATGCCACCGCTATCCCACCTTTGGTTGAGGGCGCCCGCAAACGCCGTACCATGCAAGGGCTCGACCCCCTGACTGGACTGTTTAGTTGAAATCGTAGGCGGTGAAGCCTAGCGGCTGCTCACTTGACCGAACAGCTTCGCGATTGGTGCGAGCACGAGCGGGCGGGCGGCGTACCATCCTGCCGCCGTGATGGCGATTGCGGCCGCGAAGAGCCAGAACCCGACCCAGTTCACCTCGTCGGTGCCGCCGAACATGTGATTCAGGTTGCGCAGCGCCCCGGTCGCGAACACCAGGAACACGTGGACGAGAATGAACAGCACGAAAAACAGCATCGTCGGGAAGTGGACTGCGCGCGCGATCTCCACCGGGTAGATCCTGTTCAGCGTCTTCGCGTCTTTCGGCCAGAACTCGCTCATGCGCGCACCCGTGATCGCCGCGAGCGGGGCCGCGATGAACACCACGATGAAGTACATGAGCTGCTGCAGGCTGTTGTAGTTCACCCAGCCGGTCTCAACGGGCCAGTCGAGTGTCATGTACTGTAGCAGCGCGGAGAGAGCGTTCGGGACCGCCTCCCAGCTGGTCGGCACGATTCGCCCCCAGCGGCCCGAGGCAAACAGCAGCACCACAAAGATGAGTCCGTTGGCCAGCCACAAAATGTCGAGCGACTGGTGCAGCCACAGGTTGATGCTGATCTTCTTGCCGCCGCCCTTCGGCGTCCAGAACGCCGGCGGCTTCTCCTGGGTGCGCACCTGGTAGCCGGAGCGAATGATGAGCACCATCAGGAAGATGTTAAAGAAGTGCGCCCACTGCGCCCACCACGGGAAGCCAGGCTCGGCTGTATCCGGCAGGTCATACGCGCCGGGGTATCTCTCGAGGAACTCCGGCACGCCCGGCAGCGTAGTCACACCGCGCGCGGCGAGCACAAGAATCGCCGCGGCTGCCACTGCGCCGAGCGCGAGGAGCACGACGAGCTTGATCCACTGGCCCAGGGTGCGCGATCCGTAAAGCTTCGCCTCGGCCTTTGGCTTCACGGGCTGTTCGACGGCGGCGGGCTTTTCTACGACGGACGGTGCCACCTGTGCTGGGGGCTGTGCCGCCGGCGCTGCGGACTGTGCTGCTGGGGCGGCTGTGACCGCGGGTGCACCCGTGGTCGTCGTCGGCTGCGTCTCTGCAACGGCCTTCACCACGGCAACTGTCTCCACCACGCTGGCAGCGGGGGCGGGGGCAATGTGCTCCGGCTCCGCCTGCACCGCAGGTGCGGCAGCGGTCGCCACCACGCTGGAAACCGGAGCAAGCCCAGCGGGCGGCCACGGTTCACCGCCGGGGACACGGGGGAGCCCGCGGCGAAGCGGGGTGGTGCCCGTCGTCCGGGCGGCGGGTGCGGTGGCCGGAGCAGCGGCAGTCGATGTCGTTGCCGGCGCCGCTTGGGCAGTTGCCGCTGCAGCCGCATCTCCGGCCGGCGCGGGCGTGGTGACTGTGGCGGGCGTGGCAACCACGGCAGAAGGACCGGACAGCGCTGGCGCCGATACCGGAGCCTCGCCCGCCGGCGGCCAGGGCTCGCCGCCCGGCACGCGCGGCAGGCCTCGGCGAAGCTGCCGCGCCACCATGGCACCGGCCTTCACTGCCGGGACCGGAGCGGACGATGCCGCGCTCGGCAATGGCACCGGTTCCTGGGCAACCGCTTCCGCCGTGAGAATGTGTGCGGGCACCTCGCCTGCTGGGGGCCAGGGGTCACCGCCTTCGACGCGCGGCAGGCCCCGCCGAATGTTCCGAGAAAGAGTTGCCATCGCTACTTCTTCCGAGCCTCAAGCGCGCTAATTAGCTGGGGCACAACGTTGAAGAGGTCGCCCACCACGCCGAAGTCGGCGATCTCGAAGATCGGCGCGTCTGAATCCTTGTTAATGGCGACGATCGTCTTCGCGGTCTGCATGCCGGCCCGGTGCTGGGTCGCGCCGGAAATGCCCAGCGCGATGTACAGCTGTGAGGACACGGATACCCCGGTCTGGCCGACCTGGGCCGACTGCGGGATGTAGCCTGCATCCACAGCGGCGCGCGAGGCGCCAACGGCAGCGCCGAGGGTATCGGCGAGCTGCCCGACCAGGGCGAACTGTTCTTCAGACCCGAGGCCGCGGCCACCCGCCACAACCTTGGCGGCACCACGCAGCTCCGGCCGTGAGGTGGCGGCAACGGCCTCCTCGAACGAGTCGATCCGCGCGGCCGGCTTGTTGGAGGGCCTCACTGCCAGGGTCTCCGACGCCGGCGGCTGAGCCGACGCGCGCGCATCCATGGAGCCCTGTCGAACCGTAATCACCGGCGCCCCAAACGTGGACGTTGACGTCACGTTGTAGGCACCGCCGTAGACGGAGTGGTGTGCCACCACGCCCTCGTCATCACGTGACACTCCGACCGCATCGGCAGAAACCGCTGCACGCGACCGGGCCGCGTATCGGCCGGCGAGGTCGCGCCCATTCAGGGAATGCGAAATCAGGATCGCGTCCGGTTGCACCTGCTCCACAGCGGCGGCCAGCGCGTCAACGCTCGGCACGCCGAGCGCGGACGGGTCCGGAGCCTCCGCGACCAGTACGTGGGCGGCACCCAGGGCCGCGGCCTCCGCGGCGGCGGCGTTCCCGGCGCCGGGTGAGGCCAGCACCAAGGCAATTGGCGTGCCCACTGCTGCGGCAGCGCCGAAGAGTTCGGCAGCAGCCTTCTCGAGTTCACCGGAAGCCCGGGTTTCCACGACGACGAGGATTGCGTCACGAGGGTATTCAGTCATGTCGTTACTCCTTACGCCAGTCGGTTTTCGATAAGGAAGTCAGCGAGCTTCTCGCCGGCATCACCCTCGTCAATGATCTTTACGCCCGCCGCGCGCGGGGGCTTCTCTGCAACGGTCAGCATGATCGAACGCGCCGCGTCCGGGTTGTCGGCCGCGACCCCGAGGTCTGCGAGGGTAAGTACCTCGAGGGGCTTCTTCTTCGCGGCCATGATTCCTTTGAAATTCGGAAAGCGCGGCCCGGGAAGCGCCTCGGTAATGGAAATTACCGCGGGCAGGTTCGCTGATATCTTCTGCACGCCGGATTCAACGCCCCTGGTGCCGGACACGGCGCCGTCGCTGATTTCTACGGAGCTGAGGCCGGTAGCGTGCGGCACGTCAAGCAATTCTGCGAGCATCGCGGGAATCATGCCGCCGGATCCATCGGTGGAGACGTTGCCAGTGATCACGAGGTCAAAATCAACGCGACGGATCGCTGCCGCGAGGGTTTCAGCGGTAAGTCCAAGATCCGCACCCCGCAACGCCTCGTCACAGATGTGAGTGGCGCTCCCCGCGCCCATCGCAAGACCCTTGCGTATTGTTGCTGTGGCACCTTCGGAGGCGAGGGACAGCATGGCGACCTCAGTGCCCGCGTTCGCGTCGGCGTACGTCAGTGCCAGCTCCAAGGCCCGCTCACCGATCTCATCAATGACTGTCTCGCTGGCTTCCCGATCGGCGAGGCCAGTTTCAAGGTTCAGTTTTCGGTCCCCGTAGGTGTCGGGGACCTCCTTTACTAGGACGATAATCTTCATCGATGGCTCTTCCTGTGGCGGGCATGTCTCTATTGAGGAGACAAGTCGGATCTCCATTGAGTCTACGAAAGTGCTGCCGTTCCTTGTGAACAGAGCCCGTGTCGGGAATTGAAGTACCTAGTTTTCGTCCTGGGCGGTGAACCTACTTCGAGTGGCAGAGCAGCCCGGGGCCGGGTCCGGCAGCGGGTCTGGCGGGGCGAGGTGAGTGAAACTAGGCTCAGGTGCAGGGGGAACCCGCAGCCCAGGAAGGGATCGAACATGAGAATGAGCCATATTCCGCTTCGCGTGACGACAGGGGCATTCATTCTGAACTCCGGTTTCGGTAAGCGCAACTTGGACAGGAACAGCGCGGCCGGGCTTCAGCGGATGGCGGCCAAAGCTATCCCGCCGGTCAGCCGGATGGAGCCCGAGGTGTTCGGCAACGTGCTTAGCTACTCGGAAATGGCCCTCGGAGCGGCACTCCTGGCGCCGTTCCTGCCCAGCCGCCTGGTCGGCGTCGGGCTCGGGATCTTTTCTGGGTCCATGTTGACCATGTATTTGCGGACGCCGGGTATGACCGAGGGGGATGGCATCCGTCCCAGCGAAAAGGGGACTGCGCTGGCGAAGGATGTCTGGATGTTCGGCATCGCCATCGCTCTCATGCTGGACCGTAAGCGCAAGTCCGGCGGACACCAGTAACGGTGCCGCGGCGCCGTCGATGCGGCCTGTCGCCTTGCCTGGTTTGCGTGTGCGTCAGCAAGTCCCGGACGTGGGATCGCCGTGGTTCACCGACGTCTCCCCATATTCGGCGTTCTGGGCTTCCACCGCCTAACGTGGGCTCGCCGCCGGGACGCCGAGGATGCTGTCCAGCAGCCCGTTGCGGAATTTCCCCTCCGGATCGTGCGCCGCTTCCGCCGCCGCCGGACGAGGCGGGAGGTAACATCGACAGCAGGTTGTCCACAGCAGCAGCCAAGCGCTGCCGGCTTTGGCCCGGGAGACTTTGAAAGGGGAGCGGTGCGCGCCACGGTCAAGGACGTCGCGCGTCGTGCCGGCGTCTCACCCAAGACTGTCTCGAACGTGATGAACGGAATCATTCCGGTCAGCGGAGCCACCAGGGTCAAGGTGGAGCAGGCCATTCTCGAGCTGGACTATGTGCCCAACCTCTCGGCCCGTGGACTCCGCAACGGCAGGTCGGGTGTTATCGCCCTCGCGCTGCCGGACCTGGCGACTCCCTACTCGGCCGAGATTGCGCACAACGTGGTGGAAGTTGCCCACGAGCAGGGCTGGAGCGTCCAGATCGAGGAAACCGGGTCCGATCCCCGGCGCGAATACGAGCTGATGTCCCGGGCCCGGTCCAACCTCATCGACGGCCTGATCCTCAACCCGGTGGTGCTGGACGAGAGTGCCGTCAAGGTGGGCGTCTCCCTGCCCCCCGTGGTCCTCCTGGGTGAGGTGTCCCAAAAACTGGCCGACCGCGTGTGGGTGGACAGCGTTGCCGCCGCCCGCGACATGACCCTTACGCTCGCCAGGACCGGCCGGCGTCGCATTGCCGTGCTCGGAACCGCGGAGGGCCGGGGCTCCGCCGCGGCGATCCTGCGGACCCGCGGCTACCAGGCCGCGCTGGACGAGCTCGGCATTGACCGGGACGACTCACTGCTCATCCCGTGCGAGAAGTGGACACCGCAGACGGCCGCCGCAGCGCTCTCCGCCTATCTGGACTCCCACGCGCTCCCGGAGGCGCTGTTCTGCTTCACCGACTCCATGGCCATCGGCGCCATGAGCGTGTTGTGGAACAGGGGAATCAGCATTCCCGGCGACGTTGCCGTGGCGGGCTTTGACGATATCGCCGACGGGCAATACGCCGTGCCGTCCCTCACTACGGTTTCCTTCGACAAGCGCCGGGTGGCCAGCGAAGCCCTCCGCCTGCTCACCGAGCGGATGGCGGACCGTGCCGGCGAACAGCGGGTGGTCACCGTCGACTACAGCATCGTGGAGCGGGACAGCACCAGCGGCTAGCCGGGACCGCCTCAACGACCGCACCCAAAACGAGACTGCCGCATCACATTGTTCACGCTAACAATTTTCTCTTGTAGTCCTTTTTACATCGATGTAATGTGAGTCCCGCGTCACATCGGCCCTGCCGCTCCCGGGACTCAGCGCACCGGAACGGCAGTGTTTTGTGCCAACAGGATTATTTTCAGCGGACCCATCCAAAGGAGTGACGGGTGAAGCAGATTGACATTTTTGCCGGGACACAAGTGACCCGGCGGCAGTTACTGGCAGGTTCGGCGGCCCTCGGCAGCGTGTTCGCGGCGGCCGGCCTCACAGGCTGCGGCGGTACCGCCTCGGCAGCGGCCGTGCGGGACATTGCGTTCTGGCATCTCCTGTCCGGCGGTGACGGCATCAAGATGCAGGCAATGATCAAACAGGCGAACGCGGGCAATCCCGGTTTCATCGTTCATCCGACCGTCCTGGCGTGGGGGCCTCCGTACTACACGAAGCTGGCCATGGCGTCGGCCGGAGGACGCCCGCCGGAGCTGGCCATCATGCATGCCAGCCGGGTTCCCGGGTACGCCCCCGGAGGACTCATCGACCCGTGGGACATGTCCCTGCTGGCCGAACACGGGGTGACGGCGGAGGGCTTCGCACCGAGGATCTGGGACAAGAGCCAGCACGGCGGCCAGGTCTTTTCCATCGCCCTGGACTCCCACCCTTTCGTCATGTTCTACAACACCGAGGTCGCCGGCAAGGCCGGAGTGCTCGCACCCAACGGGCAACTGACGGACGTGAGCTCCCCGCAGGACTTCCTCTCCATGGCCCGGGAGATGCAGAAGGTGACGCAGGCGCACGGCCTGTCCTTCGGCTACCTTGGCAGCGGATCCCAGATGTGGCGCCTGTTCTACACCCTCTACAAGCAGCACGGGGTGGACATGGAACTCACCCCGGGCCAACCGATGAAGGCTGACCGGGGCGCCGCGGTCGAATCCCTGGAATTCATGGCGTCACTGTTCGACGACACCATCGCCGCCAAGAGCGGGGACATCAGTACGGGCATCGCCGAATTTGCCCGCGGCAGTTCAGGCATGCTCTTCAGCGGCGTCTGGGAACTTCCCACCCTGAAGAAGGCCGGCCTGCCGGTTGATGCGGCAACCATCCCCACGCTCTACGGCACGCCGGCAGCCTATGCGGACTCGCATTCCTTTGTCCTGCCTCGGCAACTGAACGCCGACGACGAGAAGCGGCGCGACGTGTACAAGTTCGTGAGCGATCTCCTCAAGGGATCACTGTCCTGGGCGGAAGCCGGACACATTCCGGCCTACCAGCCGATCGTGCAGTCACAGGCATACCGCGCACTCACCCCGCAGATTCATTACGCCAACGCGGCGGACATCATCAATTACGACCCCGAATCCTGGTTCAGCGGCTCCGGCTCGGACTGGCAAACCTACTTTGCGGAAAACGTGCAGAACGTGCTCCTCGGCCGCGACAAGGCCGCCGACGGTTGGGACGCCTTCGTGCACCGGACCAACACCCTTCTCTCCCGGCCCAACCCGGTCTGAGCAACCCGAGTGACAAAGGAGTCCCTGATGAGTTCCTTAGCAACATCCCGCCGGACCGCTGAGCGTACGGCAACCTCCCCGGGCCGGTCCCAATCCGGTCCGGCCCCGTCCCGTCAGGCCAGGAACAATGTGGCCGGCTGGGGCTTCGCCGCGCCTTTCCTGGCGTTCTTCCTGGTCTTCCTTGTCTGGCCCATCCTTTACGGCCTCTACATGAGCCTGACCGGCAAGTCCCTTACCGGCGCCAACAGCAACCTGATTGGCTTGGCCAACTACGCCGAGGCCTTGGCCGATGCGGACATGTGGCGGTCCCTGGGCAACACGCTCTACTTCACCGTGATCAGCACCGTTCCCCTGGTGATCGTCGCCTTGGTCATGGCCGCACTGCTCAACGTCGGGCTGCCTGCGCAGTGGCTGTGGCGGCTCTCCTACTTTGCGCCGTACCTGCTCGCCTCGACGGTCGTCTCGCTCTTCTTCACCTGGATGTACAACCCGCAACTGGGGCTGATCAACGACTTCCTGGTGAAAATCGGGCTGCCAAAGGTGGCCTGGCTGAACGACCCGAATGTCGCGATGTGGGCCATTGTCATCGCCACGCTGTGGTGGACCGTCGGCTTCAACTTCCTGCTGTACCTGGCCGCCATGCAGAACATCCCCCACCAGCACTACGAGGCGGCATCCCTGGACGGGGCCGGCGCCTGGCGGCAGTTCTTCTCCATCACGCTGCCGCAACTGGCGCCGACCACCGTGATGATCGTGCTCCTCCAGATCCTGGCATCACTGAAAATCTTTGATCAGGTGTACCAGATGACGGCCGGCGGCCCCAGCGGTTCCACCAGGCCAGTTGTCCAGTACATCTTCGAAACCGGGTTCACCGGCTACCGGCTGGGCTACTCCGCAGCCGTCTCCTACATCTTCTTCGGACTGATCGTGATCGTCTCGATCATGCAGTTCGTCATTACGCGCCGCAGGAGTGCATAACCATGGCAACCCAGACACTCACCCGCCCCGCCCCGCACACCGCCAACGCAGCAAAGGTCCGGAAACCCCGCAGGAAAATCACCGCCGGCAAAGCCGCCGTGACAGCGGTCGCGGCGTTCCTCGCCGTCCTGTGGCTCGTGCCCTTCGCCTGGGCCACGGCTACCGCCTTCAAGAGCGAGACCGACGCCGCAGCGCCGACGGTCAGCTGGATCCCGCCGTCGGGCTTTACCGCGGACGCTTTCGCCAAAGTGTTCCAGGACGGCAACATCCCGCTGTGGACGTGGAATTCCCTCTATACCTCGGCCGCCATCACGGCGATCACACTGGTCATCTCCGCGCTGGTCGCCTACGCCTTGTCCCGCATCGATTTCCGGGGCAAGAAGGTCTTGATGACCGTGATCATCGCCTCCATCATCATCCCGCCACCCGTGCTGATGATTCCGCTGTTCTACCAAATGGTGGCGTTCCACATGATCGACACGGCCTGGGCCGTCATCCTGCCGCAGGTCATCCACCCCGCCATGGTGTTTGTGCTCAAGAAGTTCTTCGACCAGATCCCGCGTGAACTCGAGGAAGCTGCGGTGATGGATGGTGCCAGCCGGATGCGGATCTTCATCCGGATCATCCTGCCGCTCTCACGTCCCATCCTCGCCGCCGTCGCGATCTTCGTTTTCATCAGCGCGTGGAACAACTTCCTCTGGCCCTTCATCGCCACCAATGACGGGTCCATCCTGACTCTTCCGGTGGGGCTGCAGACCATCAAGAGTGCCTACGGCATCCAGTACGCGCAAAACATGGCATCCGCACTGCTCGCGGCCTTGCCGCTCATCCTGGTCTTCCTGTTCTTCCAGCGCCAGATCATCAAGGGCGTTGCGACCACCGGGCTCGCCGGCACCTGAGCCTGGGCCCTCATTACTTCCAACGAACCTGATCAATCCAAAGGAGATACCCCACATGTCCCGCGCACGAATCACCCTGGACCGAGACTTCACCATTGGGGAAGTGCCCCGCCGCCTGTTTGGCTCCTTCGTAGAGCACATGGGCCGGTGCGTCTACACCGGAATCTACGAACCCGGCCACCCGGAGGCCGACGAAAATGGCTTCCGCCAGGACGTGCTCAAGCTCGTCAAGGAACTCGGGGCCACCGTCCTCCGCTACCCCGGCGGCAACTTCGTGTCCGGTTACAACTGGGAAGACGGGGTGGGTCCCCGGGAAAACCGCCCCCGGCGGCTCGACGGCGCGTGGCACACCCTGGAGACGAACGCCTTCGGACTGCACGAGTTCGTCGACTGGTCCGCCCAGGCAGGCACCGAAATCATGGAAGCTATCAACCTGGGCACCAGGGGAGTGGACGCGGCACGCGAGATCGTGGAGTACGCCAACCACCCCGGCGGCACCTACCTGTCGGACCTGCGCGCCAAAAACGGGCACAAGGACCCGTTCAACATCAAGCTCTGGTGCCTCGGCAACGAAATGGACGGGCCCTGGCAGATCGGCCACAAAACCGCTGAAGAGTACGGCCGGCTGGCCCAGGAAGCCGCCAAGGCGATGCGGTTCGTGGACCCGGACATCGAACTGGTGGCCTGCGGAAGCTCCAGCTCCGGCATGCCCACGTTCGGGGCCTGGGAACAGACCGTGCTGACCCACGCCTACGAGGAAGTGGATTACGTCTCGCTGCACGCCTACTACCAGGAGCACGAGGGCGACGTCGGCAGCTTCCTCGCCAGCGCCGTGGACACCGACTATTTCATCGAATCAGTCATCGCCACCGCCGACGCCGTCCGGGCTAAGGGAAAGCACAAGAAGACCATCAACCTCTCCTTCGACGAGTGGAACGTCTGGTACCAGCGCGGCCTCGACACCGAGGACCAGCCGCACCAGGTGGCCAAGGCCGGCTGGCGCGAGCACCCCAGGGTCATCGAGGACAAGTACAACGTGACGGACGCCGTCGTCGTCGGTACCCTGCTCAACTCGCTGCTCCGCCACGGCGACCGGGTCAAGATCGCCAACCAGGCGCAGCTGGTCAACGTCATCGCCCCGATCCTCAGCGAGGAAAACGGCCCGGCCTGGCGGCAGACCATCTTCCACCCCTTCGCGCGCATGGCCGAACTGGCGAAGGGCCAGATCCTGCGCCTGTCCGTCGACTCGGACAAGTACGACAACGCCCGCTTCGGCGGCACCGACCTGGTGGATGTCAGTGCCACGTGGAACGAGGAAACGGGCCGCGTGGCACTCTTCCTCGCAAACCGCGGCCTCGAGGAAGCGGCGGATATTGAAGTCGCGCTGCGCGGGTTTGACGCCCGCAAGGTGCTGCGCGCCGAGGTCCTGGAAATGCCCGACGGCGGCGACCGCTTCATAGTCAACACCCAGGGCAATCCGGACCAGGTGGGGCTCAAGCCGCTGGCAGGGGCGAAGGCGAGCGGCTCCGAACTCCGGGCAACGCTGCCGGCCCTGTCCTGGGCCGTGATCGAGCTGGACGTGGTCAAAAACTGACGGTAGCCCCGCGGCTGCTTTGACCAGCAACCCTAAGCAGCAGCTTTGAGATGCGACGGCGGGAGCGCGGGCTCCCGCCGTCGTTGGCTGTGGACGCTATTTCCCGCAGGCGGTGCGATTCCTAAGGCCCTCCGGCTCGGGCCCCGCATCGTCGTCGACCGCATCGGATGCAAGCAGCCAGCTGCCAGATGCCGCGCCACATGAATTTTCCCGGCCTCTGTCGATTTGCCCTCGCGCTGTTCGACCTGTGGGTGAGAAGGTCGGAGGGCGACCTTCCACAACCTAGGAGATTGAAATGGCAAAGTACATGTTGATCATGCGCGGCACCGATGAGTCGTACGCCAACCTCGAGAAGGCCGACTTCAACGAAATCCTTGAGACCATGGGCAAATTCAACGACGAATTGATCCGCTCCGGCGTCCTGCTGGCGGCCGAGGGACTGGATGATCCCAAGGAGGGCGTCGTGGTGGACTTTACCGGCGAAACCCCTGTGGTCACTGACGGGCCCTACGGCGAGACCAAGGAGCTGTTCGGCGGCTACTACATCCTTGACGTCGCCTCGAAGCAGGAAGCCATCGAGTGGGCCAAACGGGCACCGCTCACGAAGGGCACTAAGACAGAGATCCGCCGGGTACCCTCGATCGAAGAATTCCCGCAGGACAATGAATGGATCCAGAAGGAACGCGCCTGGCGCGAGCAGACCGGCCAGGTCTGAACCAGCCACCGGACCGCCCCACCGGACCGCCCAACCAGGAACAGCAGTGAGCAGCAACGCGGCAAGGGCCGCCGTCGAAGCGGTGTGGCGCATTGAGTCCGCCCGCATCGTCGGCGCCCTCGCCCGTTATACCGGCGATTTCCCGTTGGCCGAAGACCTGGCGCAGGAAGCGCTAGCTGAGGCCCTGGTGTCCTGGTCGGTGAATGGGATTCCCGCGGAACCGGCGGGGTGGCTGCTGACCACCGGCCGGCGCCGCGCGGTGGACACCTTCCGGCGGCGTGCTGCCCGGGACGAAAAGTACGCCCTGCTGGCCCGTGACCTCGCGGAGGAGGAACCGGGCGCGGATTCCCTGTTCGATCCGGACGCGATCGACGACGACGTGCTGGCGCTGATGTTCATCTCCTGCCATCCGGTGTTGTCCAAGGAAGCGCGGATCGCGTTGACCCTGCGCGTGGTGGGCGGCATGGGCACCGACGAGATCGCGAAGGCGTTCCTGGTTCCGGTGCCGACCATCCAGGCACGCATCACCCGGGCCAAGAAGACGTTGGCCGCCGCCCATGTTCCGTTCGCCGTGCCGGAAACGCGCGAACTCCCCGAACGGCTTGGCTCGGTGCTTCAAGTCGTGTACCTGATTTTCACGGAGGGTTCCTTCGCGTCCGGCGGTGACTCCTGGATGCGCACGGACCTGGCCGGCGAAGCACGACGCCTGGCGCGGGTGCTCACGCGTCTGGCGCCCGAACCCGAGGTGTTCGGCCTGCTGGCCCTGATGGACCTGACTGCCGCGCGCTTCCCCGCGAGGCTCGATTCCTCCGGCCGCCCGGTCCTCCTGGAGGACCAGGACCGCCGATTGTGGGACCAGTCGGCGATCCGGCGCGGCCGCGCCGCGCTGGCGAAGGCCGTAGCTGCCGGCCGCGGACTCGGCGCCTACGGGCTGCAGGCCTCCATCGCCGAATGCCACGCGGTGGCACCCTCGGTCGCGGAAACCGACTGGCAGCGGATCGTCATCCTCTACGAGGCTCTGGGGAGGTTGGCGCCGTCGTCGGTGGTCGAACTGAACCGCGCCGTGGCGGTGACCATGGCATCGGGTCCGGCCGCCGGGCTGGAACTGGTCGATGCGATCGCTTCCCGTGGAGAACTGATCGGCTCGCACCTGCTGCCGGCGGTCAGGGGTGAGCTGCTGACCAGGCTTGGCCGGCGCGGGGAGGCGCAGTCCGCCCTGCAGCAGGCTCTCGCGCTCTGCACGAACGCGGCCGAACGCGCGGCGCTGGAGCGAAAGATTGATGAGCTGGCCCGCCCGTAAGGCAGGGGCAGCCTGCCAGCGGGCGTTCGCTTACACCAGCGGCCACGGGTAACGCATGCCGGTGCGGTCCACGGGCAGCACCTGCGTGTGCAGCAGACGCTGCACGCGGTGCTGCAGGGCGGTGACCTCTCCGTCATCGAGGAGCTCGGCCACCTCGGGAGGAACGGCCTCTGCGAGCGGGGCAATGTCCTCGAGCAGGGCATCGGGGATAGCCTCGCCCGCGAAGTCCCAGATCACGGTCCGCAGTTTGAAACCTGCCGAGAAGCACAGCCCGTGGTCGATGCCCCACACCCGTCCGTTGTCGCCACGCAGCACATGACCGCTCTTCCGGTCGGTGTTGTTGGCGATGTAGTCGAACAGGGCGATCTGCGACAGGTCGCGATGAGTCTCGGGCGCGTCGGCGTACAGGGTGAAGTAATGCTCACGGAAGTCGCACTCGATGAACCACTGCAGTGACCCGATCCCCAGCGGGGCCTCCTCGCGGATCACCGTCGGCGGCACGAGTCTCCACTCCAGGGACTCGCTGAGCAGGAAGGCTGCGCGTTCCCGCCGGTACAGCCCGGGCTCGAAATCGGACAGCGGCCGTTCCCCGACCTCCGGTTTGTAGACCGCCCAAGCGGAGTCGTCCCCGCAGGAGACCTGGACGAGGAACGTCTCGTTGCTGCTGCGCGGGAGGCGTCCGAGCAGCTCGACACTGCCCTCGGCGAGCAGTGTCAGCTCCCGGCCGGACACCGGCTGTCCCGTTTCACCGGCTGACCCAGTCCCCAACTCACGGCGCTCGCAGCCCGCTGAGGGGTTCCGACGTCGAATTCACCATGAGCACGGCGGGTGCCTGGCCCGCCACATAGGAGATGGCCGAAACCGAGCCCGGGCTGATGACGATGCGCTGGAAGAGGTCCAGGTGCGTGCCGAGGGCGTGGGCTACCGCGGCCTTGATGGGGTCGGCGTGGGAAAAGCACACCACGACGCCCCCGGCGTGGGCTGTGCGCAGTCCCTCAAGGGCTCCGACGATCCGCGCCTGCATCTGCGTGAAGCTCTCGCCGTCCGGGAAGCGGAAGGCAGAGGGGCTGTGCTGCACGGTCTGCCACTCCGGCAGGGCCGACAGTTCGGCGAGGGCGGCGCCGGTCCAGTCGCCAAAATCGCACTCCAACAGGCCGTCTTCGTGCTTCACGTCCAGTCCGCTGCGCGCCGCCGTCGGCTCCGCCGTCTCCAGGGTGCGCTCCAGCGGCGAGGAGTAGATGGCGTCGACGGGCAAGCCCGCGAGCCGTTCGGCGATCCGTTCCGCCTGGGCCCGGCCCCGGTCGGAAAGGTGCAGTCCCGGGGTCCGCCCCGGCAGCACCGTGCCGGTGGTCGGCGTTTCCCCGTGGCGCACCAGAAGGAGGAGCGTTCCTGGGGGCCCGGATGGAGGCCCCGACGGCGGTCCCGATGGTCGTGCCGATGGTGCCGGCGGCGTTGCTGCAGTCATCAGGATCTAAGCGTAGCGGCAGGGGTCCCCACCCGAGCTTGCGAGGGATGGGGTAGCCGCGGAGCGGTAGCGGCAGGGGTCCCCACCCGAGCTTGCGAGGGATGGGGTAGCCGCGGAGCGGTAGCGGCAGCGACCCGAAGAAATTCCTCGATTCCCCGCACAGTCGAGGACTACCGTAGAGGAGTGAGTGAACGCCCCGATATCTTCACTGTTGGTGAATTGCGTGCCTCCGGCCATGTTCACAAGGACCTGCGCCGCGAAATCCGCGACAACCTGCTCGCCGCGCTCGCCGCCGGCCGCGATCCCTGGCCTGGCATGTACGGTTTCGGCCGGACCGTCCTTCCCCAGCTCGAGCGTGCCCTGATCGCCGGCCACGACGTCGTCCTGCTCGGCGAACGGGGGCAGGGCAAGACACGGCTCCTGCGCACCCTCGCCGGGCTGCTGGACGAGTGGACCCCGGTGATCGAGGAATCGGAACTGAACGAACACCCGTACCAACCGATCACGGCACACTCGCGGGCCCGTGTGCTCACCGAAGGGGACCGGCTGCGGGTGGCGTGGCGCCACCGCTCCGAACGCTACGTCGAAAAGCTCGCGACGCCGGACACCTCAGTCGCTGACCTGATCGGCGACGTCGACCCGATGCGGGTGGCCGAGGGCCGCCGTCTGGGGGACCCGGAAACCATCCACTACGGCCTGGTCCCGCGCTCCAACCGCGGGATCATCGCCATCAACGAGCTGCCCGACCTCGCCGAGCGGATCCAGGTCTCGATGCTCAACGTGATGGAGGAACGCGATATCCAGATCCGCGGCTACGTGCTGCGGCTGCCGCTCGACGTACTGGTGGTCGCGTCCGCCAACCCGGAGGACTACACCAACCGCGGCCGGATCATTACGCCCCTGAGGGACCGCTTCGGCGCCGAGATCCGCACGCACTACCCGATAGAGCTGGACGACGAGGTCGCCGTCATCCGGCAAGAGGGGCAGCTGGTGGCCAGCGTCCCGCCCGTCATCCTCGAGATCCTGGCCCGCTACACCCGCGCCCTGCGCCAGTCTCCGGCGGTCAACCAGACCTCCGGGGTTTCCGCCCGGTTCGCCATCGCAGGTGCCGAAACCGTCGCCGCGGCGGCCTTGCGCCGGGCCAGCGTGCGCGGCGAGGACGAGGCCGTCGCCCGCATCATTGACCTCGAGGCCGCAGTGGACGTCCTCACGGGGAAGATTGAGTTCGAGTCGGGCGAGGAAGGGCGTGAACAGGCCGTCCTGGACCACCTCCTGCGCACAGCCACCGCAGAAGCCGTGCGGGCGCACTTTCAGGGCCTGGACATGGCTCCGCTCGTGGCCGCGCTCGACGGCCACACCACGGTGACCACCGGCGAACTGGTCACCGCGCGGGAGTTCCTCCAAAACCTCCCGGCCCTCAACGGATCCCGCCTCTACGACGACGTCAGTGAGCGCCTGGGCGCGAAAAACGACGGGGAGCGCGCCGCCGCCGTCGAACTTGCCCTGGAAGGCCTCTACCTCGCCCGGCGGATCTCCAAGGATTCCGACGACGAGGCGACGGTCTACGGCTAAGCAGTTCAAGGTATTCAAGGCTAGGGACAGGAGGGCCCATGAGCGCTCACAACCGGTCCAGGTACGGGCGGTACACGGGAGGCCCGGATCCGCTCGCCCCGCCCGTGGACCTGGCGGAGGCGCTTGACGCTGTGGCCGAGGACGTCATGGCCGGCTACTCGCCCCGGCACGCCCTGCAGGAGTTCCTGCGGCGCGGCGGCCGAAGCCGGGAAGGGCTCGACGACCTCGCCGGCCGCGTTCAGCAGCGCCGGAACGAACTCCTGGGTCGCCACCGGCTGGACGGAACCCTCAGCGAAGTCCAGAAGCTGCTCGACACGGCGGTGCTGGAGGAGCGCAAGCAGCTCGCCCGCGACGCCATGATGGACAACAACGACCGCGCCTTCCGGGAAATGCAGCTGCAGAACCTGCCCCGATCCACGGCGGCAGCGGTCAACGAACTCGCCTCCTATGACTGGCAGTCGAGCACCGCACGGGAGGCCTACGAGCGGATCAAGGATCTGCTTGGCCGCGAACTCCTTGACCAGCGGTTCGCCGGGATGAAGGAAGCACTCGAGAACGCCACCGATGAGGACCGCGCGGCCGTGAACGAGATGCTGCGCGACCTCAACGAGCTCCTCGGCAAACACCGGCGCGGCGAGGATACCGACGCGGACTTCCAGGAGTTCATGGCACGGCACGGCCACTTCTTTCCGGAGAATCCACAATCCGTCGAGGAGTTGGTGGATGCGCTCGCCCAGCGCGCGGCCGCCGCCCAGCGGCTCCTGCGCTCCATGTCCGCCGAGCAGCGCGATGAGCTGATGCGGCTCTCCGCGCAGGCGTTCGGCTCGCCCGACCTCATGGCCGAACTCGACCAACTCGACGCCAGCCTGCGCGCCCTGCGCCCCGGCGAGGACTGGGCCGGTTCAGAACGTTTCGAAGGTGAGGAGGGACTCGGGCTCGGCGACGGCACGGGTGTGCTCCAGGACATCGCCGAACTCGATGAGCTGGCCGAACAGCTCTCCCAGGCCTACAACGGCTCACGCCTCGACGACCTCGACCTGGACGCCCTCGCCCGCCAGCTCGGACAGAATGCCGCCGTGACGGCCCGCACCCTCGCGGAGATCGAGCGTGCAATGCAGGACGGCGGCTACCTCCGGCGCGGGGCGGATGGGGATCTCCGGCTGTCACCCCAGGCCATGCGGCGGCTCGGCAGATCGCTGCTGCGGGACACCGCCAAGCAACTCTCCGGCCGGCAGGGGCGCCGGGACACCCGCGTTGCCGGGGCAGCCGGCGAGCAGACCGGCTCCAGCCGGCAATGGGAGTTCGGCGACGCCGAGCCGTGGGACGTCACCCGGACCATGACCAACGCCATCCGCCGCACCATCGCCGAAGGCGGTGATCCGGGCCGCGGACTGCGCCTCGCCGTGGGGGACATCCAGGTGACGGAGACAGAGGCGCGCACACAGGCCGCCGTCGTGCTGCTGGCTGACGTGTCCTTCTCGATGGCCGCCGAGGGGCGCTGGGTGCCCATGAAACGCACCGCGCTCGCCCTGCACCACCTCGTCTCAACCCGGTTCCGCGGCGACCGGCTGCAGCTGATTACGTTCGGCCGCTACGCCCAGACCATGGACATTGGCGAGCTCACGGCCCTGCCGGCCCTGCGGGAACAGGGAACCAATCTGCACCACGGTCTGCTGCTGGCCGGCCGGTTCTTCCGCCAGCACCCGTCGATGCAGCCCGTCCTCCTGGTGGTGACCGACGGCGAACCCACAGCGCACCTGCTGGCCGACGGCGAGTCGTGGTTCTGCTGGCCGCCGGACGCGGAGACCATCCGCGTCACCGTCGCCGAACTGGACCGCCTCGGGCGTGCGGGCACACAGGCCACGTTCTTCCGGCTGGGCGATGACCCGGGCCTGGAACGGTTCGTCCAGCGCATGGTCCGCCGAATCGACGGCCGGATGGTGGCGCCCGAGACTGGGGATCTGGGCGCTGCCGTTGTGGGGGAATACCTCCGCGCCCACTTCCGCGGCCGCCCCTACGACGACGCCGACTGGGCCCAATAACCGGGCTGATACAAAGTAGTTGCTTGCGCGCTATATACCTTTGTGCAAAAATAAACACAGCGCCTGCAACTACTAGCGTACGCGTGCTAATTCGTCCGACCCCGGTCCAGAACAGACTTCTGGACGGGCCCCCGTCGGGCCGCCGTCCGTTGGCCACGGCCTTCCTTCACCCGATCCAACTTCAGGAGAAACCATGACCGCCATTCCCACCTTGACGCTCAATAACGGGGTCCAGATGCCGCAGCTCGGCTTCGGCGTCTTCCAGGTGTCCGACGACGACACCACCGCCGCGGTCAGCGCGGCTCTTGCCGCCGGTTACCGGAGCATTGACACCGCCGCCATCTACGGAAATGAGGCCGGCACCGGCCGCGCGCTGGCGGAGTCCGGGATTGCCCGCGACGAACTGTTCATCACCTCCAAGCTCTGGATTGCGGACCTCGGCTACGAGGCCACCCTCGCGGCCTTCGAGACCAGCCTGGACAAACTCGGCCTGGACTATCTGGACCTCTACCTGATCCACTGGCCCGCTCCCGGGTTGGGCAAATACACGGACTCCTGGCTGGCTCTGGAGAAGCTGCTGGCCGACGGCCGGGTCCGGGCGATCGGTGTTTCCAATTTCCTGCCCGAACACGTGCAAAAGCTGATCGACCTTGGCGGTACGGTGCCGGCGGTCAACCAGGTGGAACTGCACCCGGCCCTGCAGCAACGGGATATCGGGGCCTTCAACACCGCGTACGGAATTGCCACCGAGGCCTGGAGCCCGCTGGCGCAGGGTGCCCTCCTGGACGAACCGGCCATCCTTGAGATCGCATCCCGGCACGGCCGGAGCCCGGCGCAGGTGATTCTGCGCTGGCACCTGCAGCAGGGACGTATCATCATCCCCAAGTCGGTCACGCCGTCGCGGATCAATGAGAACCTGGACGTGTTCGGCTTCGACCTGTCGGCGGACGAGTTGGCAGTGGTGGACGGCCTCGAGCGGGACGGCCGCACCGGCCCCCACCCGGCCGAATTCAACGGTTAAGCACCGCAACGGGGCGGCTGCTCAGGGCAGGGCGTACACGCGCCGGGCGTTGTCGCGCGCGACGAGTTGCACGATCTTGCGGGCGTCCGCCTCGGAACAGTCGTCGTCGTCGATCCATCCGCCCACTACCTTGATGATTGCGTTGCGCCACAGCCGCGCGCCAAGGTAGTGGAGTTCGGCGGGGCCCAAGGCATCGGAGGAGTACAGGATCTTGGTGAAGGGGGCCAGCTCGAATGAGCGGGCCACCAGAGCCCTGCTCCGTGACCCGGTGAAGTTCACGGCAAGGCCCACATCGATGTAGACGTTCTCAAAGGCGTGGGCCAGATAGCCGGCTTCGCGTTCGAACGGATAGCAGTGGAGCAGCATGATCGGTGTGTCCCGGACGTCGGCGGACCGGAGAAAGTCCAGGAGGTACAGGGGATTGGTTTTGTGGAGGTCCAGGTCGCGGTCACCGAATCCGACATGGAACTGCACTGGAAGCTCCATCGACACCGCCGTATGGATCCCGTGGGCAATGAGGGTCACGTCGGTGAGCTTCGCATGGGTGCCGGCGTGCTGGTTCTCCTGCCAGCGGCGGGCCGCGTCGGTGACCGCATCGGGGGTCGGCCGGCTCAGATTCTGGTCGAATCCTGTGCGGTAGGCGAGAACTGTCTTGACGCCCACGGCGCTGCGGGTGAGCTCGTGAATCCGCTGGCCGAACTCGTCGACGTAATCTGCCGGGCTGGCGAGCTCCCCGATCAGCGACTCGGCGACCAGTTCCAGCCGAACGATCTCGTGGGTGCGCCCGCCGGAGACCTCGGCCATGCCGGCCAGGCCGAGGTAGTCGGGGGCATCCAATCCTGTATCGATCAGCCAGTCGCTGACCCCGGCAGCGCGGGTCATGCGCCGGCTGAGCTCATGTTCTGCAAGCTCGGCACGCCGGCTCCAGTAGTCCGCCGGTGAGGCGTGCCGCGGCAGATCAAGAATGCCGCTGCACCAGCGTCGGATGGCGAGTCCGATCTGCGTGTTGTAGGCGTCCCAGGGGTTGGCGAGTGGTTCGGTGTTCCCTTCGTTGAGCGAGTTCTGAAAGCGTGCCTCGTCACCGTCGGCGTGAAACGCGCCGTGCACGTGGTGGTCAACCAGGCTGACTTGTTCGACGAAGTCCGGGAAGGAACTGCCCGCCATCAGATCGACCAGGCAAGTCGAAAGCGTTCGGCGAGCTCGTCCGGCGCGAGTTCCGCGGAGATTTGCTGTTCGTAGCGCCGGACGGCCACCGTGGCATCGACGATCGCGTCTCCGAGGAGCCCGCGTGCAAGGCGTGAGTTGTCCAGCGTGCCGATGATGGCGGCGGGGGAGTTTGGGAGCAGCCGGATGTTGGCTTGGTGCCGTTCGTCGTCCGAAAGCCGTCCGGGATCACCCGGGATCTCTGCCGGAAGCCTTTGTCCGCCGCGGATGCCGTCAAGGGCGAGCGCAAGGATGGCTGCGGAGGCCAGGTACACGTTTGCCGAGGGGTCGATGATTTTCACCTCGACGTTGGCTCCGTGGGGATTGCTCTGGCCCTCGTTCAAAAAGCGCACTGAGGCTTCCCGGTTTTCCAGGCCCCAGCATAAGTAGGCACCCGACCATGTGCCGGGTGCCAAGCGGCTTCCGGACAAAATTGAACCCGTGAGGAAACCCTGGATCTCGGGGAGCCCTGCGATGATTCCTCCAATGACAGCGCCTCCCTCGGCGGAGATGCCGTGCGGTCCGCTGCCGCCGGAGAATAGCGGCGTGCCGTTCTTTTGGAACGAAAGGTGCTGGTGGGCGCCGTTTCCGACCGTGCCGGAAAAGGGCAACGGGGAGAAGGAGGCCTGCATGCCGTGGGCCCTGGCGGCGATGCCAACGATGACCTTGGCCAGGACCACGGCGTCGGCGGCCTGAACCGGCGGGGCAGGGGGAAGGGAAAACTCGAACTGGTTTCTGCCGTACTCGGCGTGGAGTTGTTCCATGGGAATGCCGGCCAGGTTCAGCGCTGACAGCAGATCATCGACGAATTCCGATCGGTCTAGGAGGCCGGTTGCCCCGTACGGAACCCAGGGTGCCGTTTCCAGCGCTGAACCATCTGGGGCGACGAGAAAGAATTCAAGTTCGTGGCCCACGAGTGCTGTGTATCCGGCCCCGACCAGGCTGCCGTCGACGTCGGCCAGAACGCCGCGGGCGCAGGCCGGAGAGGCGGTTCCGTCCTGTTCGAAAAGGTTGGCGGGCGCCCATGCCCGGCCGCCCGGCAGGACACGGAGTCCTGCGATATCGATCTTGAGGCGCATATCGCCAACGGGGGTGATGCTGTCCGTGAACGCGATCCCGCCGTCGATGGTGAAGACATGCCAGACGGGCGCAGCGCCCATCCCGGATTTGTGGAAGAGTTCGAGCCGCGCCAACGGAACGCTCTTGGCCAGCGTGATGCCCGAATGATTCACCACCGTGCCGATCACGGTGCGGACGCCGGCAGCTTCGAGCTCACGATGGGCTTTCGCAACGGCGGATTCGTCGGCTGATGCGAATTGGGTCATGCGCCTATCATGCGGCCCCTCCCCGTCCAAGGGAAGGCACCCCTCTACACTGGGATCGCACGGGGCTACGGGTATCCGACGGACAGCCGGAAGCCCATGCCCCTCCCGGGGAAACTCGTCTGGAACAAGGGGACTGAACCAATATGACCGAGTATCGGCCGGCCATTCTGGATGACTATCAGCAGGTCTCTGCCGACTATGCGGACTGGACTTCCGTGGGTGCGGACGGCGTCAGCGTCACCGTCTTCAGCACGCCATTCGCCTCGGAGTCCGCCGTAATCCAGGCCCTGCTGGACTTCGACATCATTGTGGCCATGCGGGAGAGGACTCCGTTCCCGCGAGCTGTGCTGGCGAACCTGCCTCGGCTGAAATTGCTGATCACCACCGGCGCCGCAAACGCCGCCATCGATCTCGCCGCGGCGGAAGAGTGCGGTGTGACCGTCTGCGGAACGGGCGGGTCGCCGTCGGCCGCCCCTGAACTGACGTGGGCGCTGCTCCTGGCGCTGGCCCGGAACCTGACCGCTGAAGAGAACGCGCTCCGGGCCGGCCGCTGGCAGAACACTGTTGGCTTTGAACTCGCGCGCAAGACCCTGGGGATAGTCGGGCTGGGCAAGATCGGCCACAAGGTGGCGGCGTACGCGCATGCTTTCGGCATGAACGTGCTGGCATGGAGCCAGAACCTGGATGCGGCGACTGCAGAGGCGGCAGGGGTCCGGAAGGTCAGCAAGGACCAACTCTTCCGGGAATCCGACATCGTGACACTTCACCTTCGCCTGTCCCAGCGCTCCGAGGGGACGGTTGGTGAAGCCGAACTGCGGCTGCTGGGCCCCGGCGGAATGCTGATCAACACGGCCAGGGGACCCCTGGTGAACCAGCCTGCCCTGATCCGCGCCCTCGAAGAAGGCTGGATCCGGGGCGCCGCCGTCGATGTTTACGATCAGGAACCCTTGCCGGCAGGCCATCCGCTTCTGTCCGCCCCGAACACTGTCCTGACGCCCCATCTGGGGTACGTCACCTACGAGAGCTACGCGCAGTTCTACGGCGGAGCTCTCGAGGACGTCAAAGCATGGCTGGCCGGCGCCCCGGTCCGGCAATTGACCCGCCAGCAGTAGCACCTCGCAACAGGCGTGCGGTCCGGCAGGGCGACGACGGCGGGAATCCCGCCGTCGTCCGACTCACCGTAGAGGTCAGCATCCTACAGGTCCGCGAGTGTCAGCGCCGGCGGCGATTTTCCGTCGATGTCCAGGACGCCGAACTCCTTCGCAACGGCCGCGGCGATGAGTACCTGGCCGGTCCGCGCCATCAGGTCCTGATCATGGAACAGCGCATTGATCACCCGGCCGATGAACTCGGGGCTTTCGCTGGTCGAGAGGTCGAACGCACCGCTTTTGGCCGCGGCCAGGACCGCCTCGGTTCGCACAAGCCCGGGGTAGAGCGCGATGACCGGAATGTCGAACGGTTTGAGCTCGACGGCCATGTCGGAGGTCATCTTGTCCGTCGCCGCTTTGGCGATGCCGTAGATCGTGTTGCCGAGGTGGCGCTGGGCCGCCCAGAAGCTGATGTTGATGATCAGGCCGCGGCGCCGCGGCGTCATCATGCGCGCCGCGTGCGCCGAACAGACAAATGCGGCGCGGACTCCGGCGTCCATCATGCCGGTCCAGCGGTGCGGCGGCTGCTCCCAGAATGGAGCAGGCCAGGAGAACGCGCCGCCTTCGACCATCTTCTCGTAGCCGCCCCAGGCGCAATTGACGAGCAGGTCGAGGCGGCCGCTCCCGGACCGGATGGCATCAAAGACGCGGGCCGTCTCGTCGTTGTTGAGGTGGTCGCAGCGCAGGCGCACGATCTCCCGCGGCAGGTCGGCCTGGTCGATCGAGCGGCCGGTTCCGTAAACCTGGAACCCCGCGGCCAGAAGGACAAGTGCGATGCCCCGGCCCACCCCTCGGCTCGCGCCGGTCACGAGCGCCACGTTTCCCGTCGGCGCGTCGTCGCGCTTGCGTTCATTGGTCATGTTCAGCGGCCCCGCCTACATTTCGTCCCGTGATGCCATGATAGGCCGGGCCTCACGCCTTGGCCCCGCCGCGTCTTCCCCTGTCGGTGCCCTGGGTCTGCCCTGTTCAAATAGGTACGTGTCGGGTTTACTGGGTGGCAAGGCTGACACGCAAACATGGAGGGGGAACCATGCAGTCCAAGGGGACATGGCAAATTGCAGCGGGCTTGATATTCCTGGCGGCCACGGTGTTCACGCTGCCGATGCCTCTGTTTGAGGTGTTCTCGGGCAGCGCCGGACAGGGCGCGGCGGCAGCGTTCGTCCTAGGACTCGCGCTTCTCGCCGCTGGCCTCGGCCTGGTCGCAGTGGGCCTGTACAAGCGATCCCGGAACCTGCGGACCGCGCGCAGCTACGACACCAGGGAGCCCTCCTCATCCGACGAGGACCGGCCGACCAATCCTCATTCAATGCCACATACATATGGCGCCCTTCCTCCACCGGGGTAGACAGGCGCAAAGCCACAAGAATTAAAACGACGACGGCGGGATGTCCCGCCGTCGTCTTTCATGCCGCCCGGAGCTTCGAAGTAGCGCTTCCGCGCCCTAAATCCGGTTAAATCCGGCAATTGCGAAAACGACTGCACACCCTCAACCCCTTGACGGTGTGATCTGCGTCGCGTAAATTGTTCAACAATCCGGATTGTTCAACAATCCAACAACTGATCGCAGTTACGACTTCCGCAGCATCACGGTAGCCGCACACACACCCCAATGTCCCCACCTGCAACGCCGCAAGCCGGGACAGGCAGGGCGCACCAACACCATCCGCCCGCACTCGGATGACATCCACACTCTTCATGGAGGTACAAATGGCCGCTCCATCAGTAATGGCCCCCGCTGACCCGAAACCCGTTGTGGGGCGCAAGGGCATGTACAAGGCCTTCGCGGCGAGCCTGACCGGAACCGCGCTGGAGTTCTATGACTTCGCCGTCTACTCCGCGGCGGCTGCGATCGTTTTCCCGCTGATCTTCTTCCCGGCTTCAGACCCCGTCACGGGCACCCTGTTGGCCTTCTCCACCTACGCGGTGGGCTACATTTCCCGGCCCGTCGGCGGCATCATCTTCGGCCGGCTCGGGGACGAGGTCGGCCGCAAGAAAATCCTGGTCATCACGCTCGTGCTGATCGGTGCCGCCACGTTCCTCATCGGCCTTCTTCCCACCTACGGCAACATCGGTGTCATCGCCCCCGCAATCCTGGTCTTCCTCCGTTTCGCGCAGGGTGTCGGCGTCGGCGGCGAGTGGGGCGGGGCAGTCCTGCTCTCCAGTGAATTCGGTGACCCGAGCCGCCGCGGCTTCTGGGCATCCGCCGCGCAGATCGGCCCGCCCGCCGGCAACCTGATGGCCAACGGCGTGCTTGCCGTCCTGACTATGGCCCTGTCCGAAGAGGATTTCTTGAACTTCGGCTGGCGAATCGCCTTCCTGATCTCGGCACTGCTGGTGGCCTTCGGGCTCTGGATCCGGCTCAAGCTTGAGGACACCCCGATCTTCAAGGCCATGGAAGCCAGGGGAGACAAACCCAAGTCCCCGATCCGCGAAGTCCTGGCAACCCAGCGCCGGCCCCTCGTCGCGGCCATGCTCAGCCGCATCGGCCCGGACGTCATCTACGCGATGTGCACAGTCTTCATGCTCACGTACGGCATTCAGAAACTTGGCTTCGACCGCGGCCAAGTGCTGGTGGCCGTCCTCATCGGCTCGGCACTCCAGATTTTCACCATGCCGCTTGCCGGGGCCATCTCTGACCGCATCAACCGCCGGCTGGTCTATGCCATCGCCGCAGTGGCCGCCGCCGTCTGGGGATACCTGTTCTTCATCGTCCTCGAAGGACGGTCCCCGGTCATGCTGATCGTGGGAACCGTGCTGGGCCTGCTCTGCCACTCGTTCATGTACGGACCCCAGGCGGCCTTCGTTGTTGAACAGTTCTCGCCGCGGCTCCGCTCCACCGGCAGCTCGCTGGCCTACACCTTCGCCGGAATCATCGGTGGCGCCATCGCACCGTTCATGTTCACCCTCCTGCTGGGCACCTTCAACAGCTGGGTCCCGGTGGCCATCTACCTCAGCGTTGCCTGCCTCCTGACCTTGGTAGGCCTGGCCCTGGGACGGGACTCCGACGTTGCCGAGGACCAGGAGTACCTCCAGTCTTCAACTGAGCTGGCGGAGTCCCGATGAACCAGGCCAACGCACGCCTGGCACCCGCCGATGCACGCCTGAAGTTTCGCAACGGCCTGGTCACTCCCGCCTCCGGATGGAGCGACGGCTACACCCAGGCAAACCTGATAGCTGTGACGGCCGACTACGCCGACGAATTCATCGAATTCTGCCGGCTCAACCCCAAAGCCTGCCCCCTCATCGACGTCATCCCCGCGGGGCAGTACGAGAGCGCCCTCGCCGCAGGGTCTGACATCCGCAGTGACATCCCCGCCTACCGGGTCTGGGTGGACGGCGAACTTGCCGACGAAGTTACGGACGTCGCATCGGTCTGGCGTGATGACATGGTGGGCGTCCTCATCGGCTGCAGTTTCACCTTCGAAGCCGCACTCGCCAGCGAGGGCGTCCCGCTCCGGCACACCGAAACCGGACGCAACGTCCCCATGTACCGCACGAGAATCGAGTGCACGCCTGCGGGACGAATCCACGGACCGATGGTGGTTTCCATGCGCCCGATGCCGCCCGAACTGGTCGAAACGGCCATCAGGGTGACGTCGGAAGTACCCAAGGTCCACGGCAGCCCGGTTCACGTCGGGGCGCCCGGGGACCTCGGCATTGCCGACATCAACCGCCCCGATTTTGGCGATGCGGTGGAGATCCGGCCGGGGGAAGTGCCGGTTTTCTGGGCGTGCGGTGTGACACCGCAGAGCGCAGTGACGGCATCTAGGCCGGCCTTCGCCATCAGCCACGCCCCCGGACACATGTTCATCACTGATGTTCCCGAAAGTACCTACCGGGAACGGACAGGAGCGTCATCATGAAGAAGAGACTTCCCGTTGCCGAGAAACGGGCGCGCAGGATCATTAACCTCTCGGCGCCACGGCGGCAAGCCACCGGCACCCACTGCGAACTGACCGGAGTCTGGCAGAGCCCGGCGGGAGCGAGCATCTCGCTGTACGAAGGCCAGCTCCTCCCGAGCGAGGCCGGCCGGCCATGTGTCTGGACGTACGCCGGCCACCCGGCACGCAAGGCCGATTCCGCAGATGCCCGGTGGGCGGCTCCGGAGTATCAAAGACTGTAAGGGCAGCAAGCGGCAAGCGGACGACGGCGGGACTTCCCGCCGTCGTCCGCTTGCCGTTGATTCGACCATCGCCAGCAACTGCAAAAGCTCCGCACCGTTGTTCGCCCGGGCTCCCGGACGTGGACCGCGAGGAGCTCGGTTGCTATCGTCAACCAACGCCTCAGACGGACCCGCATCTTGCAACCGGCCCGCGCACCAAGTAATGTGTGAGCCGTGTCACCCACCAGTGGCACGGCTTATGATCTGCGGCGGGAGAGTCCTGCCGGTACGTTCAGCAGGCGCCGTAGGAGCAAATCCTCCCCAGGAATCTCTCAGGCCCACGTACCGCCGCGGCAAGGCAACTCTGGAAAGCAGTCCGGGAAACCGGGCTCACCGACGGTGCAAGTGGCGCCTGCTAAACAGCAGGCAACGCGGAAACTCTCAGGTCCAATACAGAGCGGGGAGGAACCCGAATCATCGTGGCGCTTTGTGCCACCTGAATTATGGAGTTCCTCATGACGATTCAATCGTCCCCGTCCACGTTCGCAGACCGTCATATCGGTGCGCGCCGCCAGACAGACATCGACACCATGCTCAAGGCCGTCGGCTACGACAGTGTAGACGGCCTCGTTGACAATGCAGTCCCCGCTTCCATTCGCCAGGAAAAGCCGCTCAGCCTGGACAGCGCCCTCAGCGAAGTTGAGGTGCTGGCCGAGCTGCGCAAGCTGGCTTCCAAGAACAAGACGGCCGTGCAGATGATCGGCCAAGGCTACTACGACACTGTCACGCCGCCGGTGATCCGCCGCAACATCCTCGAAGCCCCGGCCTGGTACACGGCCTACACGCCGTACCAGCCGGAGATCTCGCAGGGCCGGCTCGAGGCGCTGCTGAATTTCCAGACCATGGTCCAGGACCTCACGGCGCTGCCGGTCGCCAACGCCTCCCTCCTGGACGAGGCCACCGCCGTCGCCGAGGCCGTGCTCCTGATGCGCAGGGCCAATAAGTCCGCAGGTCAGAACGCCGGTGCCCGCGACGGCAAAACAGTCATTGATGCTGACTGCCTCCCGCAGACCATCGCGATCGTGCGGGGCCGCGCCGAGGCGCTAGGCTTCGAGGTTGAGGTCGCCGACCTCTCCAAGGGCCTGCCCGACGGAGACATCAACGGCGTCGTCCTCCAGCAGCCGGGCGTATCCGGCCGGGTGTGGGACCAGTCCGCCGTGATCGCACAAGCCAAGGAACGCGGCGCCCTGGTCACCGTGGCAGCGGACCTTCTGGCCCTGACCCTGATCACCCCTCCGGGCGAGCAGGGCGCGGACATCGCCGTCGGCTCCACGCAGCGCTTCGGCGTGCCGCTGTTCTTCGGCGGCCCGCACGCGGCCTACATGGCGGTGCGCGAGGGCATGGAACGCACGCTTCCTGGCCGAATTGTTGGCGTCTCCAAGGACAACGCCGGCGTCCCCGCCTACCGGCTGGCACTGCAGACCCGCGAGCAGCACATCCGCCGCGAAAAGGCCACGTCCAACATCTGCACCGCCCAGGCCCTGCTGGCCATCGTCTCCTCGATGTACGCCGTGTACCACGGTCCCGAGGGCCTGAAGGCGATCGCCGAGACCGTCCACAACAACGCCCGGGCCCTCGCCGCCACGCTCAAGATCGTCGGCCGGGAACTGGTGAGCGAATCCTTCTTCGACACTGTCACGGTCCGCGTTCCGGGTAAGGCCCGGAAGGTCATCAACGCTGCCGAGGCCCGCGGTATCAACCTGCGTTTCATCGATGCGGACACAGTTGGCGTGTCAGTCGATGAGACCACGACGGCGGAGGTCCTCTCCGCGGTGGTTGTCGCCTTTGGCGCCGGTCCGGTGGTGGAGGCCAAGGGCTTCGACCTGCCCGAATCCGTGGTCCGCACCTCCGACTACCTCCAGCACCCGGTCTTCAACACACACCGTTCCGAGACCCAGCTGCTGCGTTACATCCGCCGCCTCTCGGACCGCGACCTCGCCCTGGACCGCACCATGATCCCGCTGGGCTCCTGCACCATGAAGCTGAACGCCACGGCCGAGATGGAGGCCATCTCCTGGCCGGAGTTCGCCTCCATCCACCCCTTCGCCCCGGACTCCCAGACCGAGGGCTGGCGGGAACTGATCGAGGGCCTGGAATCGGACCTGACTGAGATCACCGGCTACGACCAGGTCTCGATCCAGCCGAATGCCGGCTCGCAGGGCGAACTGGCCGGCCTGCTGGCCATCCGCGGCTACCACCTCTCCCGCGGCGATGCCCAGCGCAACGTCTGCCTGATCCCGGCCTCCGCGCACGGCACCAACGCCGCCTCCGCCGTCCTGGCCGGCATGAAGGTCGTGGTCGTGGCCACCGCTTCGGACGGCACGATCGACCACGCGGACCTGACCGCCAAGATCGAGGCCAACAAGGACGTCCTGTCGGCGATCATGATCACCTACCCCTCGACCCACGGTGTGTACGACGCCGACGTCCGCGAGGTCTGCGATTCGGTGCATGCGGCCGGCGGACAGGTCTATGTTGACGGCGCCAACCTCAACGCCCTCGTGGGCCTCGCCCAGCCGGGGAAGTTCGGCGGCGACGTGTCCCACCTGAACCTGCACAAGACGTTCTGCATCCCGCACGGCGGCGGCGGACCCGGCGTGGGCCCGGTCGCGGCCAAGGCGCATCTGGCCCCGTTCATGCCGGGCGACGCCAACAAGGCCGCGCACGAGGCCTGCGCCATCGAACCGGGAACTGGAGTTGCGATCTCCGCCTCCCGCTACGGCTCGGCCGGTGTCCTGCCGATTTCCTGGGCGTACGTGAAGCTGATGGGCGGTGTGGGCCTGACCGAGGCCACCAAGTCTGCTCTGCTCGCGGCGAACTACGTCGCGGCGCGGTTGGATGAGCACTACCCGGTGCTCTACACCGGGGAGAGCGGGCTGGTGGCCCACGAGTGCATCCTGGACCTGCGCGAACTCACCGCCAAAACGGGCGTGACCGCCGAGGACGTGGCCAAGCGTCTCATCGACTTTGGCTTCCACGCGCCCACGCTGTCGTTCCCGGTGGCTGGCACCCTGATGGTGGAGCCTACCGAGTCCGAGGACCTTGCGGAGATTGACCGTTTCATCGAGGCGATGATCACCATCCGGCAGGAGATCGACCAGGTCGCCAACGGCGATTTCACGGTGGAGAACTCCCCGCTGCGCAACGCACCGCACACGGCGGCCGCCGTCGTATCTTCCGGCTGGGAGCGGGCGTACCCGCGTGAGCAGGCCGTGTTCCCCGTGCACGCACTCAGGCAGGACAAATACTTCCCGCCCGTCGGCCGCATCGACGGCGCCGCAGGCGACCGGAACCTGGTCTGCTCCTGCCCGCCGCTTTCCGAATTCGAGAACTAAGGAGTATCCCGATGACTGAGAACTACACCGCTCTCTATGAGCAGCACAAAATAGCCGGCGCCTCCTTCACTGACTTCGGTGGCTGGCAGATGCCGCTCAAATACAGCTCCGAACTCGCCGAGCACCACGCGGTCCGCAACGCGGCGGGTTTGTTCGATCTCTCCCACATGGGCGAAGTCTGGGTCAGCGGCCCGGATGCCGCAGCCTTCTTGGACTACGCCCTGGCCGGGAAGCTGTCCGCGGTCACCGTCGGCAAGGCCAAGTACTCGCTGATCTGCGACGAGGACGGCGGCATCATCGATGACCTCATCTCGTACCGTCGAGGCGAGGAGAAGTACCTCGTGGTCCCGAACGCCGGCAACGCCGTGGTGGTCGCCGCGGCCTTGGCCGAGAGGGCTGGTGCCGGAAAAGAAGGCGGGTTCGACGTCACCGTCGAGGACGCCTCCGCCGAGACCTCCCTGATCGCAGTCCAGGGACCGAATGCAGAGGCCATTCTGCTGACGCTGGTTCCGGCTGAGCAGCATTCGCTGGTGGCTGAGCTGAAGTACTACGCGGCTGTTGAAGTCCAGATCAACGGGCAGGAGCTGCTGCTTGCCCGCACCGGCTACACCGGCGAAGACGGGTTCGAAATCTACGTGCCGAACGACGACGCTCCGGGCCTGTGGGAGAAGCTGCTGGAAACCGGAAGCGCCCACGGGCTCGTCCCGGCCGGCCTGGCCTGCCGCGACTCGCTGCGGCTGGAGGCCGGCATGCCGCTCTACGGCAATGAGCTCTCCCGCGAAGGCAATCCCTATGCCGCAGGCCTGGGGCCCGTTGTCTCGCTCGCCAAGGAATCGGACTTCGTCGGCAAACCCGCACTGGGCGATCTGAAGGCAGCCGGCGTCGGGTCCACCAGGGGCCGCAAGCTGGTCGGCCTCAAGGGACTGGGCCGCCGCGCCGGCCGCAGCCACTACGCGGTCCTCAAGGAGGGCAACGTTGTTGGCGAAGTGACCTCAGGGCAGCCGAGCCCCACCCTGGGCTACCCCATTGCCATGGCCTATGTCGACGTCGAACACGCCGCACCGGGCACCGCCCTGGACATCGATTTGCGCGGCAAGGCAGAGCCGTTCGAAGTGGTGGCACTGCCGTTCTACAAGCGCCAAAAGTAGCCCGGCCCCCGTCGGGACCGACATCCTCCGCGTGCTCGGTCGCGTATACGCCCGCTGGGCGGACGTGACGCTCCCTTAGACGCAAGCTTCCGGATGCCGGACCCCGACGGAGCCTCCACGAAAGGGGCGCCTTCGAAAACCGCGGCCAACCGGCCCTCAAGGTCGGCCCGCCTCCCGTTCCAGGCATCTTAGGAAGCGCCTTCGAAGGCCAAAGGTGCTGGGGATGAGCCGCCTGCCGTCACCTGGCATTCAAACCGACCGCAGATTTTTATTCAGACGAGATTAAAGGAATTGAAATGAGCAAAGTAGTTGCTGAACTGAAGTACTCCGCCGAGCACGAGTGGGTTGCTGTTGATGGGTCAGGCCCAGTGGGGATTGGTATTTCCGCTGTGGCGGCTGATGCCCTGGGTGACATTGTGTATGTGGATCTGCCGGAGGTTGGTTCGTCGGTGACGGCGGGGGAGACGTGCGGTGAGGTGGAGTCGACGAAGTCGGTTTCGGATCTGTATGCCCCGGTGACCGGCGAGGTTGTGGCGGTCAATGATGATGTTGTGTCGGATCCGGCGCTGATCAACAGTGACCCGTATGGTGCCGGCTGGCTGTTCAAGGTGGCGGTGACCGCGGAAGGTCCGCTGCTGTCTGCTGAGGAGTACGCGGCAGCGAACGGCGGCGAACTGTGAGCGCCGCGGTGACCGAAACCGGCTTCGCGCAGGTGGTCTCCGCGTCCCTGGACGCGGACCTGTCCGCGCTGGATCCGGAGATCGCGGCGAAGATCGACGCCGAGCTGGGCCGGCAGCGGGACGGGCTGGAGATGATCGCCTCGGAGAACCACACCGCCAGGGCCGTCATGCAGGCGCAGGGTTCCGTGCTGACCAACAAGTACGCCGAGGGCTACCCGGGCAAGCGCTACTACGGCGGCTGCGAGCACGTGGACGTCATCGAGCAGCTCGCGATCGACCGGGTCAAGGCCCTGTTCGGCGCCGAATACGCGAACGTGCAGCCGCACTCCGGCGCGCAGGCGAACGCCTCGGTGATGCACGCCCTGATCCGGCCGGGGGACACGATCATGGGCCTGAACCTGGCGCACGGCGGGCACCTGACGCACGGGATGCGGATCAACTTCTCCGGCCGGCTCTACAACGTCGTCCCGTACCAGGTCCGTCAGGACACCCACACGGTGGACATGGCCGAGGTCGAGGCCCTGGCCCTGGAACACAGGCCGGCGCTGATCGTGGCCGGCTGGTCCGCGTATGCCCGGCAGCTGGACTTCGCCGAGTTCCGCCGGATCGCCGATTCGGTGGGCGCGTACCTGATGGTGGACATGGCGCACTTCGCCGGGCTGGTCGCGGCCGGGCTGCACCCGTCCCCGGTGCCGCACGCGCACGTCACCACCTCCACGACGCACAAGACCCTGGCCGGTCCGCGCGGCGGGATCATCCTGACCAACGACGCCGAGGTCGCGAAGAAGATCAACTCCGCGGTGTTCCCGGGCCAGCAGGGCGGCCCGCTGGAGCACGTGATCGCGGGCAAGGCGGTGGCGTTCAGGATCGCCGCGTCCGAAGAGTTCAGGGAGCGGCAGGAGCGGGTGCTGGCCGGTGCCCGGATCCTCGCGGACCGGCTGGTCCGCCCGGACGTGACCGCGAAGGGCATCAGCGTGGTCTCCGGCGGCACCGACGTGCACCTGGTCCTGGTGGACTTGCGCGACTGCGAGCTCAACGGCCAGGAGGCCGAGGACCGGCTCGCCGCGATCGACATCACGGTCAACCGCAACGCCGTGCCGTTTGATCCGCGTCCGCCGATGGTCACCTCGGGGCTGCGGATCGGCACCCCGGCGCTGGCCACCCGCGGGTTCGGTGAGGCGGCCTTCGCCGAGGTCGCGGACATCATCGCCGAGGCACTCACCGCCGACGCCGGCGCGGACCTCTCGGGCCTGCGCGCCCGCGTGGAGGCCCTCGCCAAAGCCCACCCGCTCTACCCAGGCGTGGCCGACCTCGCCTGACCATTCCCGGAGCCAGACCGTTCGCGGACTGGCTCCGGGACCGGCGGACCGGACTTTTCACGCGTGCTGCTCCTTCTCCCCACCGTCCCCCTAGCCTCGCAAGCTCGGCCAGGGAACCCTGTCGGTGTGGGCCCCCGCTTACTGACGCACGCTTTCGAAAAGCCCGGCTCCGCCGGCCCCTCGGGGGCAGCTCACCCACCGCTCTGTTACCACATATACCCAGTTAGGAACCCGGCCATGGCTGTTGGTGTTTTTGATCTCTTTTCTATTGGGATCGGGCCTTCGAGCTCTCATACTGTTGGCCCCATGCGTGCCGCAGCCGTCTTCGCCGAAGAACTCAAATCCCTTGGCAAGCTGGCGGACACGGCGTCGCTGCGGGTGGATCTCTACGGCTCCCTGGCCGCGACGGGCCACGGCCACGGCACCATGACCGCCATCCTGCTTGGGCTGGAGGGATTCCACCCCGAGCTGATCCTGCCCGAGGAAGTGGAGGGCCGGCTGGCCACGATCGCCGAGACCGGCACCCTGCAGCTGGCCGGGGCCGTGCCCCTGCCCTACGGGGTGAAGGACATGGTCCTGCGCCCGCTGACCATCCTGCCCCGGCACACCAACGGCATGACATTCACGGTCTCCGACGCCGCTGGCGAAACCGTGCACAGCGCCACGTTCTTCTCCGTCGGCGGCGGCTTCATCGTCCGCGAAGGCGAGGAAGACGCCGCCCAGCAGGAACTCGATGAATCCAAGAAGGAACTTCCGCTGCCGTTCCGGACCGCGGCGGAGCTGCTCAAGCACTGCCAGAACACGTCCTTGGGCATCAGTGACGTCATGCGGATCAATGAGGAAGACAACCGCACCGAAGAGGAGATCCGGGCGGGCCTGCTCCATATCCATTCCGTAATGGAGGGCTGCGTGGAAACCAGCCTCAGGCGCGAGGGCCTGCTGCCGGGCGGGCTGAAGGTCCGCCGCCGGGCCCCCGACTGGCACGAGCGGTTGCTGAAGGAGAGCCGGGACCATGACCCCGACTTCCGGGACCCGAAGTACTGGCAGGAATGGGTGAACCTGATCGCCCTCGCCGTGAACGAGGAGAACGCCTCCGGCGGGCGCGTGGTCACCGCCCCGACGAACGGCGCCGCTGGGATCATCCCGGCCGTGCTCTACTATGCTCTGCATTTCGCCCCCGGCATGGAGAACGCCACCCAGGCCGACCGCGACGACGTGGTGGTGAAGTTCCTGCTCACCGCCGGTGCCATCGGGGTGCTCTACAAGGAGCAGGCCTCGATTTCCGGCGCCGAGGTCGGCTGCCAGGGCGAGGTGGGCTCGGCGTCGTCGATGGCGGCCGCCGGGCTGGCCGAAGTCATGGGCGGGACGCCGGCGCAGGTGGAGAACGCCGCGGAGATCGCGATGGAACACAACCTGGGCCTGACCTGCGATCCCATCGGCGGGCTGGTCCAGGTGCCCTGCATCGAACGCAACGCGATCGCCGCGGCGAAGGCCATCAACGCCGCCAAGATGGCCCTCTGGGGCGACGGCACCCACCGGGTCTCCCTGGACGAGGTCATCGTGACCATGCGGGAGACCGGCAAGGACATGAGCTCCAAATACAAGGAAACGGCCATGGGCGGCCTCGCCGTCAACGTCGTCGAATGCTGAAGGAAAGAGAACTATGACACTGGCACCAGAAGGCCGGAAGATGCTGCGCATTGAGCAGCGAAACGCGGCCACACCGGTGGAACGTAAGCCGGAATGGATCAAGGCCAAGGTCCAGATGGGCCCCGAGTTCGTCCAGCTCAAGAACCTCGTGAAGAAGGAAGGCCTCCACACGGTGTGTGAGGAGGCCGGCTGCCCGAACATCTTCGAATGCTGGGAAGACAAGGAAGCGACCTTCCTGATCGGCGGCTCCGAATGCACCCGGCGCTGCGACTTCTGCCAGATCGACACCGGCAAGCCCTCCCCGGTGGACATGTTCGAGCCCACCAAGGTGGCCCGCTCGGTCCAGGCCATGGCCCTGCGCTACGCCACCGTGACCGGCGTGGCCCGCGACGACCTCGCCGATGAGGGCGTCTGGCTCTACGCCGAGACGGTCCGCAAGATCCACGAACTGAACCCGGGCACCGGCGTCGAACTGCTCATCCCGGACTTCTCCGGCAAGCCCGAACACATCGCGGCGATCTGCGACTCCCGGCCCGAGGTCTTCGCCCACAACGTCGAGACCGTGCCCCGGATCTTCAAGCGGATCCGCCCGGCGTTCCGCTACGACCGCTCCCTGGACGTCATCAGCCAGGGCCGCAAGCTCGGCATGGTCACCAAGTCCAACCTGATCCTGGGCATGGGCGAGACCCGCGAGGAAATCTCCGAGGCCCTCCGGGACCTGCACGAGGCCGGCTGCGACCTGATCACCATCACCCAGTACCTCCGCCCCTCCGAACGGCACCTGCCGGTGGACCGCTGGGTCAAGCCGCAGGAATTCGTGGACCTGCAAAACGAGGCGGACGAGATCGGCTTCCTCGGCGTCATGTCCGGGCCGCTGGTGCGCTCCTCCTACCGCGCCGGCCGGCTCTGGGCCACCGCGATGCGCAAGAAGGGCCGGGAAATCCCCGCCGAACTCGCCCACATCGCCGACGGCATCCAGGACTCCGGCAGCACCCGCCAGGAAGCAAGCTCCCTGCTCGCGGCTACGGCCTGACAACCCAACACCTGATGCCCCAACACCTGATGCCCAAACACCTGATGCATTGAGAGGACCAATGATGTTCCCCATCAGAATAGAAATCATCCCTTCCGAGGGAATCGTCGAGCGGGTCACGGACCTGGTGCCGTTGACCACCACGCTCACGGTGACATGCCTGCCCCATCACGGCATCGAGCGGACCATGCGCACCGCCGTGCAGCTTGGTGTGCTGGGCTACACCGTCATCCCGCACCTCGCCGCCCGGAGCCTGCATGACCGGGCCGAGCTGACCGGAATCCTCCGCGACTGCGATGCTGCTGGCATCCGCGAGGTGTTTGTCATTGGCGGGGACCGGAAGCAGCAGGCCGGACCCTACCGGTCCGCCCTCCCGCTGCTGGAAGACATCGCCCAGTACTCCGGCGGCATGATGCGGGCAGGCATCGCGGGCTACCCGGAGGGCCACCCCTCCGCCGGCCCCGTGGACATGCTGGACGCCCTCCTGGCCAAGCAGCACCTGGCCTCGCACGTTGTAACCCAGATGTGCTTCGCCCCGGAGACGATCCTTGACTACGCGGCGCTCCTGCGCCGCGAAGGCGTTGAGCTGCCCGTCTGGGCAGGGGTGGCGGGGTCCGTGCCCCGGACCAAACTGGTCTCCCTGGCGACGCAGATCGGCGTCGGAAGTTCCCTGAAGTTCCTCAGCCGGAAGGGCCCGCTGGCCCGCAAACTCCTGAGCGGCGACCGCTACTCGCCCCAAAGCCTGGTGTCCGGACTGGAAAGCCAGCCTGGCAAGCTCGCGGGCATTCATCTCTACAGCTTCAACAGCCTTGACTCTGTTCCCGGCGGACAGGGGCAGGCGTCCCTCCCAGCAGCACTCCAGACAGCATTGATTCCAGGAGCAGCACGTGACAACTGAAACCGTAACTTCCCACCAGGAGCCTCATCTTGAGCGGCAGCTCAGCAACCGGCACATCCAGCTGATCGCCATTGGCGGCGCCATCGGCACCGGCCTCTTCATGGGCTCGGGCAAAACCATCTCCGCGGCCGGGCCCTCCGTCATTTTCGTCTACATGATCATCGGCTTCATGCTCTTCTTCGTCATGCGGGCCATGGGCGAGCTGCTGCTGAGCAACCTGAACTACAAATCCTTCAGCGACTTCGCAGCGGACCTCCTCGGGCCCTGGGCCGGCTTCTTCACCGGCTGGACGTACTGGTTCTGCTGGGTGATCACGGGAATCGCGGACGTCATCGCCATCGCCGGCTACTCCAAGGAACTCTGGCCGGGGCTGCCGCTGTGGATCCCGGGCCTGGCCACCATCGCCATCCTTCTGCTCCTGAACCTGACCACGGTGAAGGCGTTCGGCGAGACGGAGTTCTGGTTCGCGCTGATCAAGATCATCGCCATCGCGGCGCTGATCGTGGTGGGCCTGTTCATGATCTTCAGCGGGTTCACCTCCGACGCCGGACCGGCCAGCTTCTCCAACCTGTGGAGCCACGGCGGTTTCTTCCCGAACGAGTTCATGGGGTTTGTGGCCGGCTTCCAGATCGCCGTGTTCGCCTTTGTGGGCATTGAGCTGGTAGGCACCACCGCAGCTGAGGCCAAGGACCCGGAGAAGAACCTGCCGAAGGCCATCAACTCCATCCCCATCCGCGTGCTGCTGTTCTACGTGGGCGCCCTGATCATCCTGATGTCCGTCACTCCCTGGACCCAGTTCCAGGCCGGACACAGCCCGTTCATCGCCATGTTCTCCCTGGCAGGGCTCGGCGCTGCGGCAACGATCGTGAACCTGGTGGTGCTCACCTCGGCCATGTCCTCGGCCAACTCCGGCATCTACTCCACCTCCCGCATGGTCTACGGACTGGCGCAGGAGGGGGACGCGCCCGGCGTGTTTAGCAGGCTGTCCCGCCGCAGGGTTCCGCAGAACGCCCTGTTCCTCTCCTGCGTCCTGCTGCTCTCCGGCGTCGTGCTGATGTACGCCGGCTCGGACATCGGCAAGGCCTTCGACATGGTGACCACCGTGTCCGCTGTCTGCTTCGTGTTCGTCTGGTCCATCATCCTGGCCAGCCACCTGTCCTTCCGCCGTCGCCGGCCGCACCTGCATGATGCGTCCAAGTACCGGATGCCGGGCGGAGTCCCCATGGTCTGCGTGGTCTTCGCGTTCTTCGCCTTCGTGCTCTGGGCGCTGACCACGCAGCCGGACACGCTTCTGGCGCTGCTGGTCACGCCGGTCTGGTTCATCCTGCTCGGTTCCGCGTGGTTCGTGCTGCGCAGGCGTCCCGCGCACCTGGCCCGATATTCGCGGTTCCAGGCCGAGCTTGCGCAGGAAGAGGCATCAGCTGTTGCGCGAGAGTTTGAGAAGGTGAAGAAGTGACCGCACAGTCCCCCGGCCTGGCTCCTGTGGAACCCGGCGCCACGGCAGAGCACGTCCTGACCGTCGACTGTGTGGAGTCGCCGGGCATCGTCCACGCGGTCTCGGGATTCCTGCTCAACCACGGCTGCGACATCCTGGACATCAAGCAGTACGGGGACAAGGGGCAACGGCACTTCTTCATGCGCGTCCACTTTTCCGCGGGTGCCACCACCGGCTCCTCCCCAGACTCCTCTTCAGAGCAGGAGTCCCTCAGCACCGAGGACCTGCGCCGCGACTTCACGCCTGTGGCCGAGGAGTGGGGGATGAATTGGCAGCTGGAACCGCATGGCCGCAAACGCCGTGTCCTGGTGATGGTGTCCAAGATGGGCCACTGCCTCAACGATCTGCTCTTCCGGGCACGCACCGGCGACATCCCGGTGGAGATCGTGGCCGTGGTGTCCAACCACCGCGACCAGGAGGGCCTGGTCCAGTGGCACGGCATCCCATTCTTCCACCTGCCAGTCACCAAGGACACCAAGCCCGAGGCTGAGGCCCGGCTAATGGAGCTGGTGGACGCCTTCGACGTGGAACTCGTGGTCCTGGCCCGTTACATGCAGGTCCTCAGCGATGAGCTCTCGGCCCGGCTGGCAGGGCGGACCATTAACATCCACCACTCGTTCCTGCCCAGCTTCAAGGGCGCGAAGCCCTACCACCAGGCCTACGACCGCGGCGTCAAGACCGTGGGCGCCACGGCTCACTACGTCAACGCCGAACTCGACGAGGGCCCGATCATTTCCCAGCAGGTCATCGACGTGGACCACACGTATACCGCCGATGACCTGGTGGCGGTGGGCCGGGACGCCGAATGCGCGGCCCTTCGCAACGCCGTGCGCTGGCATTGCGAGGGCCGGATCCTGCTGCTCGGCAACCGCACCGTCATTTTGCGCTAGGCCATGAAACCGACGAAGGGATCATCCTGGCGGTTGCGCCTGGAAACCTGGGCGGTCATTCTCACGGCCGGTGCCCTGTTGGCAGTCATTCTGTCGCAGGCAATTTCCTATGGAAACTGACTAAACGTAAGCGGACGACGGCGGGAGGTCCCGCCGTCGTCCGCTCCGTGAAACCACGCCTATCCGCCGGCGGGCTGGAACAACTCGACGACGTTGCCGGACGGATCTTCCAGCAGGATCTGCTGTCCGCCTGGACCTTTGACGATGTCATTTCGGAACGTGAGGCCGGCCTCGCGCAGCCGGTGCACTTCGGCCGCGATATCGCCCACAATGAGGTGGATGCGGTTCCATCCTCCCGGTGCGGGCACCGCGCCGTCCGGCATGGGCCGGCCTGCCGAGCTGCTCGGCCCGCTCAGGAGGAGCCGCAGCCGGCCGCGGGTGACGTCGGCGAACGCCGGTGCTGCGCTCATCCTGAGGGTGAATCCGAGGTGCGTTGTATAGAACTCGATCGCCGCGTCGACGTCGTCCACCATGTAGCGGACGCTGACCAGTTCTTTAAAGTCGTTGGGCATTTCTAGCTCCTTTCCGAGGTCCTTTGGGAGTACTCGATTGCGTACAGCAGGAACAGGATCCGCGTGTTCAGCTCATCTGCCGTGCGGACAAACGACGCGTAACTGTCCTGGCTAGTCGCCTCTGCCGCCTCTGCCGCCGGATCGGGGATGCTCCAATGCACCATCGCGGGCGCTCCAGGGAAGTCAGGGCACACTTCCCGTACGCGGTCACAAAGGGTGATCACATAGTCGAACCGCTGCCCGGCGAACTCACCCAGATGCTTGGAGCGGGCGCCGCTGATGTCCAGGCCACGCTCCAGCATCACGCGCACGGCGTTGGGGTGCAGATCTTTGGGATGGCTGCCGGCGCTGGCGGCGTCGATCCGGGAGCCGCCCAGGCGCTGCAGGGTCGCTTCTGCCATCTGGGACCGGGCGCTGTTGCCCGTGCAGAGGAACAGCACCCTTACGGGGGACTGCGCGGGCAGCTGCGCGGGCGGTCGGCTCGGCGTTTCGCCCAGACCGTCGGCCGGCGGTGTCAGCCCAGCCGGGACCAGCCGCAGGCCGGCGTGCAGCGCCGCGCCGGATTCGGCCAGCCGATCGCGGTAGGCCGCCAGGTTGAGGCTGCAGTACGTGTCGCGCCCGTCAGCCGAGCTGCGCCGCATGGTCACCAGCCCGGCCGCGCGGAGTTGGCCGAGATGGTAGGAGGTCAGGCTCTGGCGCTGACCCACCAGCGCCGCCAGCTCGCGCACCTGCCGGTCGCTGCGGGCCAGCTCGCCCAGCAGCTGCCATCGCACGGGGTGTCCGGCCAGTCGGAGGAACCCCGACGCTGCCGCCTGAGCCTCCAGGGATGTGGTGTGACTCACGCCGCGATTCTATCAATTCAGATAGATCGATCAAAGGGGTTTGATTGTTTTGCGGGCCGCGGCCTAGCTGGCCGACGCCGGCTGCAGGCCCCAGGTCATCTTTCGGATGGCTTCGCACTGGAGTCCGCTCAGCGCCGCGAGCTCGTAGTCGTCCATGACGCCAAGCCGGCGGGCCGTGGCCAGGAGTTTGACGCGCCGTCCATCAAGCGCAGCCCTTGACTCCGCAAGCTCGGCCAGCTCCGACTTCAACTCGCCGATCACCGCAAGGTGCTGCTCCGCCGGCAACCCGGACGGGAACAGATCCTCGGAGGACAAACCGATGGTCCGGACCGCCCAGCGGGACAGGTCCGCGGCGCGCGCGACGAGGGTGGCCTTCATGCCGTCGCAGAGCGCCTGGGCGACCTGCTGGTTCAGGCGGACGGACAGGGCGCGGACGCTGCTCGCGTTGAAGGAGATCCGCTGCCGCTCCTCCCGGAGCTTCTTCCGGATTTTCTCCGCCTGGACGGCGGCCGCATCCGGCTTTTGCCGTCCCCGGTACCGGTAGCCGCCGCCGTCGACCGTCCGGGGACGCGCGTCCGACGTCGAGGGGGCTTCCCGGCGGTCCGGGCGCTGCAGAACGGCCAAGAGCACTCCTCAGTTCGGATTCGGGGCGGTGGGGCACGGGCCAACGGGAAGGGCCGCGCCGCACGGCGCCGGCTTACATAGAAGGCTAGACAGAACGGCGCGGCCGCGGAAATACCAATAGTGCGTGGAGCCATAACCGGAACGTCTGGCACAGCGCCAGCCATAAGGGACGCTTATCCGTCCACGCACTTTAGGTCTTATCCATACCCGCCAGAATTCCCTAGTGTCGAAGGAAATGAGTACCGCTCCCTGCTGAATCCCTAGGACGAGACCATGTCTGAATTTGAACCTGCAACGCGCGTTTCCCGCATCAAGTCCTCCGCCAGCGTGGCCGCGGCGGCCCGTGTGCGTGAGCTGAAGGCAGAAGGGCGCCGGATCCTGGACCTGACGGTCGGCGAGCCGGACTTCGACACCCCGGAACACATCAAGGCCGCCGCCGTCGAGGCGATCAGCCGCGGCGAGACCAAGTACACCTCCGTCACCGGAACGCCCGCCCTGCAGCAGGCAATCCTGCAGACCCTCGAGCTGCGCACCGGCCTGCACTACACACCGGCCGAGATCACCATCGGCGGCGGCGCCAAACCGGTCATTTTCACGGCCTTCATGGCCTCCCTGGACGCAGGCGACGAAGTGGTGGTCCCCGCCCCCTACTGGGTCTCCTACCCGGACATGGTGCTCGCGAACGAGGGCACCCCCGTCATTGTCCCCTGCGGCGAGGAGACGGGATTCAAGCTCACGCCGGAGGCTCTCGCCGGAGCCCTCAACGCGCGGACCAAATGGGTCATCCTGAACTCGCCGTCCAACCCCACCGGTGCCGTCTACTCGCCGGCGGAACTGCGCGCGCTCGCGGACGTCCTGGCCGGCTTCCCGCACGTCTCCGTCCTCACGGACGAAATCTACGACCAGATCTACTTCGGCGAAGGCCGGCTCGCGAGCCTGGTGGAAGTGGCGCCCGAACTGAAGGACCGCATCCTCGCCGTCAACGGCGTGTCCAAGGCCTACGCCATGACCGGCTGGCGGCTGGGCTACGCAGCCGGACCCGCCCCGCTGATCGCCGCGATCAACAAACTCCAGTCGCAGATCTCCTCCTGCCCGTCCTCGGTCAGCCAGGCCGCCGGCGCTGCCGCCCTCACCGGCGACCAGAGCTTCGTGCGGGACAGCCTCGAGATCTACCGCGGCCGGCGCGACACCGCGGTGGCCGCGCTGAACGCCGTCGACGGCCTGTCATGCACGACGCCGGAAGGCGCCTTCTACGCCTACGTCAACTGTGCGGGGGCCATCGGGAAGGCCACCCCGGAGGGGCAGGTCATCGAAAACGACGAGGACTTCACCCTCTACCTTCTCGAGGCGGCCTCCGTGGCGGTCGTCCAGGGATCGGCCTACGGGCTGGGCCCGTACTTCCGCATCTCCTACGCCACCAGCCTCGACATTATCGAAGAATCCATCGCCGCCATCGACAAGGCCGTCCAGGCCCTCAACTGACCCGCACCCACCGAAGGAAAACGCTGTGATCCACGTAAAAACCACCATCGACCGCCCCGACGCCGACGCCGTCAGCCGCCTGGCGAAGTTCTCCTCAGCCACCATCCACGAGGCCCAGGGCCGCAAGGGAGCACTCAGCTCCCGGATCAAGCCGATTGACCGGGACATGTCCTTCTGTGGTCCCGCCGTCACCGTCCGCTGCGCCCCCAGGGACAACCTCATGCTGCAGGTGGCCATCCACTACGCGCAGGAAGGCGACGTCATCCTCGCCGCGGCAGGGGAGTACGAGGAAGCCGGAACCTTCGGCGACGTCCTCGGCAACGCGATGAAGGCCAAGGGCCTCGCCGGCCTGGTGACCGACTCCGGCGTCCGTGACACCAAGGACCTCATCGAACTGGGACTGCCTGTCTTCTCCGGCAGCGTCTCGATCAAGGGCACCGTGAAGGAAACCATCGGCCCGATCAACCACCCGGTGGTCTTCGGCGACGAAATCATCTACCCCGGCGACGTCCTCCGCGGCGACGCGGACGGCGTTGTGGTGGTCCGGAAAGACGAGATCGAGGACGTCATCCGCCTCTCGCAGGAACGTGACGACGCCGAGCGCGAACTGATCAGCCTCTACAAGGCCGGTGGAACCACCATCGATCTGTGCAAGCTCACCGACGTCCTGAAGGCCAAGGGACTGCTGGTCGAACAGGCCTAGTTCGAGCCGGCCTGGCAGCGCCTTCAGCGCCGCCGCCTAAGCCGCCGCAGCCGCCGCCCGGGAGCTCCCGTGCGGCGGCTTTGGCGTGCCCGGAGGGGCGCGCATGAAGGGCCCGCGTGAAGCATGGTCCCGGGCATGCGAAAAGGGAGGGTTCGATGTCCGCGCAGGACATCGAACCCTCCCTTCCGCAGCAGCAGTCCTACCGGACCCGCTTCAGTCCTACCGGGCCGGAAGCTGATGGGTCGGGGGACCGACGATGGCATCCTCCAGGTACCAGACGGTCGAGCTGCCGCCGGTGGCGGGCATGATGCTGCCTTCGAAAATGAAGACCGGATCCACTGAGCGATCCGCCGGACGCCAAAAACCATTGGCCGGGCAATGGCAGCCGGTTTTCGCCATCAGTCCTAGACTTCCGTCGGAAATTCTTCGCAGAGTGCTGATCTTTTTCACCGAATGCTCCCAATTAGGTCTTCATGAAAGTAGCTGCCGCAATTTCTCGGCTTATCTCCAATTTTAGAATCCCGGGAGCCTAGTTACTAAGACGAATGATGAGTGACCTAATAAGCGGATGCTATGGGCCGGCTACCGCGCATATTTGTCGCTGAGCATTTCCTGGAGCATTTCCTTGAGCACCAGGAGAACCGCGGACGCCGCCTCAGAGAGCGGGTCATGATCCGGCGTGCACAGGGCGATCTTGCACTGCAGCGCGGGATCCACGATCCGCAGGACATGGAAGTCCTCCTCATGGAACAAGGCATCCGCGGCGGACTTGGGCATGATCGTGGCGCCCAGGTCGGCCCGCAGGAGCCGGGCCAGGGACGGCACCGACTCCACTTCGCCGACCAGCTGGAGGCTGAACCCCTTGCTGTCAAAGCCCGCCTCGACAACCTGGCGCAGGGTGTGGATTTTCTCGGGCAGGAAAAGCCCGAAACGGGCGACTTCCTCGAGCGTGATTTCACCATTGCCGGGTGCACCATCAAATCTGCTGGCGTTGACCACAAAGTGCAGGTCCTCGACGATCATCGTGGTGAACTGGACGCCGCGGATCGGACCCGGCTCGTAAATGAGGGCCATGTCCAGGCGGCCGTTCTTGATCGCTTCACTCAGCACGCCGCCGTAAATTTCCGTGACGTGCAGGACGATGTCTGGGTATCGGCGGCCCACTTCGCCAATGATCCTCGGCGTCAGGCTCGACGCCATGCTGTACGGCGCAATGGCAATCGAAACGCGCCCGGACGGGGCGGCCCCGGACTTGGCGACGTCTTTGCGGGCCTGTTCCACCAGCCGCAGGATGGACTGCGCGTGCCGGTACAGGGTGTGCCCGGCGGCCGTGGGCTTGACGCCCTGCTTGCTGCGGATCAGCAGGCGCTGCTTGAGATCGGTTTCCAGCGCCGACACCTGCTGGCTCAGCGCCGGCTGGGCCACATGCAGGGCCGCCGCGGCCTTGGTGATGCTGCCCGAATCCACGATCTGGACGAAATACGCAAGCTTCCGCGTGTCCATTGCCGCCTTCTCTCTTTGCGGCGTCCTGGACCCGGAAAGGTCATAGGCGGATGCAGTGGAGGGATACGCAATAGGTCTTTGTGTGATCCACGTCGCTGACACTAGGTTGAACCCAGAACGCTATTTCACTAATCGTACATTCTATCTCCCCCGGTGACATGCAATTTCGTGATGACGTCAGACGCATTTCGCATATGAGGGGTGTTTACAGGAATGGACGGGTTCTTTTACATTTCCGAAATATGCGGTCCATAGCTTGAATGCATTCGCAATCCCGCGGCGGCAAGCCGAAATCTGATGTGAGACGAGGTGGCACGTGAGAGCAGACCCAAGGTCCGTCATAACCGGGGCCTATCCCGTGACATGGATTACGTCTTTGTGTGAGCCAAGTCGCGGTGCCAGACTTTTTGACAGGCGCCCGGCATTCCGGGCCGCCGGACCGAAAGCCTCACACCGGGCCGGTTCCCGGCACTTACTTCACTACCGGAAGCTGAGCTTTGCCCCTCGCGGCGCAACGCTCCAGCCAACACCCCAGGAGGGCTCACATGGGACCCACAGTTGATCTCGTTGCAGATCTCGGCGAAGGCTTTGGCGCCTACTCGATGGGCGACGACGCGGCCCTGCTCGACGTGGTTTCCAGCGCCAACATCGCCTGCGGATTCCATGCCGGGGACCCGGACATCATGAACGCGACCGTCGCCGAATGCGTGCGGCGCGGTGTCAGCATCGGGGCGCACCCGAGCTTCCCCGACCTGCGGGGCTTCGGCCGGCGCGCCATGGACCTCACCGCGGATGAAGTCCGCAACGACGTCCTCTACCAGTTCGGCGCACTGAGCGCCTTCGCCGCCTATCACGGCACCGGCGTCGCACACATCGCACCCCACGGACGCCTCGGCAACCTGGTTGCCACCCGTGCCGACTACGCCGAAGCCGTGGCCGACGCCGCCTCCCGGATCAACCCGGACCTGATCGTCCTGGCCCAGGACGGCGCGCTGGCCGACGCCGCCGCCGGACGGCAGCTCCCGGTCGCCATCGTGGGCATCGCGGACCGCGCCTACGAGGCAGACGGCACCCTGGTGCCCCGCAGCCGCCCCGGCGCCGTTATCCATGACCCCTCTGTCATCGTGGACCGGACCATCCGCATGGTGTGCGCAGGACTTATCGAAACTGTCGCCGGAACCGACCTGCCGATCACCGCCGACACCATCCTCCTGCATGGGGACACTCCCGGTGCTGTGCACCTGGCCCGGCAGGTCCGCGCCGAACTGGAAAACGCCGGCGTGAAAATCGCCCCGCTCGCCCAGGTGCTGGCCGCCAAAGTGACGGCTGCCTGACATGACCGCCACTTCAACGCCAACACCGGTGGAGGTCTTCGAATCCGGGGACGCCGCCCTGCGCGTCGTCGCCTCCTCCCCGGACCAGGAAGCCAACTGGACCACCGTGCATTCCCTCGCCGCATGGCTCGAGGCCGCAGACGCCGACGGCGTCCACGGCGCCGTACCGACGTACGACTCGCTGCTGGTGGAATTCGACCCCGGCGTCACCACCGCGCGCCAGGTCCGCGCCTTTGTCCTCCTCGGCATGCGCCAGCTCGACTTCATCGGTGCGCCAGCCCGGGCTCCGCGCGAGTTCAACGTCCCGGTCGTCTACGGCGGGGAGTACGGCCCGGACCTGGAACGCGTCGCCGAGCATGAGCAGCTCTCCATCCAGGAAATCATCGGGCTGCACACGGCCAAGTCCTACGTCATCCGCTGCCTCGGCGCCCCCGCCGGCTCGCCCATGATGGACGGCCCCGAATTTCCGCTCCCGGTCCCGCGGCTGAAGGACCCCCGCCTGTCCGTTCCTGCAGGTGCCGTCGCCGTCGCAGGCCGGCAGGCAGTCATTGCCCCGGCCGCAGCACCCGGCGGATGGTGCGTCATCGGCCAGACTCCGCTGGCCGTCCTTGACGCCACCACCGAACCGCTTGTGCCCTACGTCCCCGGCGACCTGCTGAGGTTCCACCAGATCCAGCCCGAAGAGTTCGCGGACTACGCCGGCCGGAAACTGGAAGCGGCGCGATGAGCGGCTCTTTGATCATCCAGCAGCCCGGCCACTCCGTGGTCACCGACCTGGGGCGCTTCCGGGGACCCCGGTTCGGACTACCCGTGAACGGTGCTCTCGACCAGTTCTCCGCACGCGCAGCCAACATCCTCACCGCCAACGAGGACAACGCGCCGCTGCTGGAAATCACCGCACTGGATTTCCGCATGCGGGCCACCACGGACATCCTCATCGCCGTCACCGGGGCGCCCCTGCGGCTCACGGTGGGCGGGCGGGAGTGCCCGCAGTGGGAACCGGTGTCAGTCCGGGCCGGGGAAACAGTGGCGCTGAGCCAGATCACCGGCGGCCTCAGGTCCTACCTCGCTGTCCACGGCTCGGTGGAGGCGCCCGTTCTGCTCGGCAGCTGCGCCCCGGACACGGTGGTCGGATTCGGCCTGCGGCTGACGGAAGGCACCGAACTCAAGACCTCACGAAGCGTCGCACCCATCCGGCACCCGTACTTCGACCTGCCACTGTTCCGGCTGGGACTCACTCGGCCGCACTTCAGCAGCCACGCGGTAGTGGAGGTCACGGACGGGCCCGATGTGGACGAATTCGGCGACACCGCTGAACTGCTCTTCACCACCGAATACACCGTCAGCGCCCGGAGCAACCACATCGGACTGCGTCTGGGCGGCGCCCTCCCCGAACGCCAGTCGAGCGCGGAAGTGCTTTCCCGCGGCGTCCCGGTCGGAGCGATCGAGGTGCCGTCCCGGGATGAACTCCTGGTGCTGCACCGCGGCCGCGGGGTCACCGCCGGCTACCCCGTCCTGGCAGTGGTCACCACCCGCTCGCTGGATGTGCTGGCCCAGGCCCGGCCCGGCCACACCATAACCTTCCGCAAGACCACCGTCCCCGACGCTACGGCGAAACACCGGGCGGCCTTGCGGGAACTGGAGAATCTCCGTTCCACAGTCAGTACCGTCTTCGCCCTCCTCGGCATCGGCGGCCAGCCCGGCTGGCAACAGCTCGCGCCGGCCTCCGGAAGCTAAACAGTCTCGTCCCAGCACCAAAGCCTTGTTACCATCCCCTTAGTAAGGAAAGCCATGTCAATCTCTACGCACGCGGCCCAGCCGCACAAAGAGCGGCTCAGCAGTAAGCAGACCCGCAAAGTTGTTATGGCCGGCTGCGTCGGCATTTTCGTGGAACTCTATGACAACGGCATCTTTGCTTTCATGGCCGGAACGCTTGCCCTGGTGTTCCTGGCGCCCGGCAACCCGGACAACGCGCTGCTGTTTGTCTTCGCCGGCTACGCCGTGTCCTTCTTCGTGCGTCCCCTCGGCGCCGTGATCTGCGGATACCTGGGGGACCGCATCGGCAGGCAAAAGCTGCTGGTCTTTGTCATCCTGCTGATCAGCGTCGCGACGGCGGGCATCGGCCTGCTGCCGAGCTACGCGGCAATCGGCATCGCCGCCCCGGTGCTCCTGGTGCTGCTGCGCATGCTGCAGGGCTTCTCCGTTGGCGGCGAAGCCGCCGGCGCCATGACCTTCCTCGCCGAGCACGCCCCGGAGGGCAAGCGCGGCATTATCACCTCCTACGCCCAGATCGCCTCCTTCGCGGCCCTCCTCACCGGTACGCTCGTGGCCTTCTCCATGTCCCCGTGGCTCACCCAGGCAGCGATCGACGGCGGCGGCTTCGGTGCCTTCGCCTGGCGCATCCCGTTCCTGGTCGCCATCCCCATGGGCGTCATCGGCTGGTACATCCGCAAGGCCATCAGCGACACCCCGAACTTCGAGAAGCTGAAGGAAGAGGGCGGGCTGTCCAAGAACCCGCTCAAGGAAGCCTTCAAGTCCGCCGAACACCGCCGCGCCATGCTCCTGGCCCTGTTCATCCCACTCATGAACGGCTCCGGCTACTACGTCCTGTTCTCCTACATGCCCACGTTCCTGAAGGGCAAGCAGATCAACTTCACCATCGGCGAGGCACTGATCGTCACCGCCTGCAGCCTGGTGGCCATCTGCATCGCCATCCCGTTCATGGGCGCCCTGTCCGACCGCATTGGCCGTAAGAAGGTCATCGCCGGCTCCGCAATCGCCATGGCCATCGTCGGCATCCCCGCCTACGCCCTGATCGCCACCGGCAACATGGGCCTGGCCATCCTCGGCGCCTGCATCATGGCAGTTGTCTTCGCCGGCCACACCGCAGTGATCCACATCCTCATTGTTGAACTGTTCCCCACCCGCGTCCGCTACTCCGCCTACGGACTGGGCTACAACGTCTCGTCGGCACTCTTTGGCGGCACTGCACCGCTGCTGATGACTTGGCTGATCTCATCCACCGGCAACATCTACATGCCCGCTTTTTATGCCGTCATCACCGCGCTGGGCACCCTCATTGCCGTCAGCACGGTCAAGGACCGGGCGCACCTGCCCCTCCGCGACGCCTAACAACCCACCACCCGAGCTGCGCCAACTTCGCTGCACTTCACTGAACCAACTGCACGTCGCTCACCAGGAGACTTGAATGCCTTTTTCTGACTACTCAACTGCCCTCGTCACCGGTGCGTCCACCGGAATGGGCGCCGCGATCGCCGAACGCCTGGCCAAGCGGGGACTCGCGGTCCACGCCGTCGCCCGCAACGAGGAACGGCTCAAGGAACTGGCCGACAAGACCGGGGCCATCCCCCAGGTCGTGGACCTGACCGACACCGCGGCGCTGGCCGCCGCCGTCGGCGATCTTGAAATCGACGTCCTGGTGAACTGCGCCGGAGTGTCCCGGCCGGGGAACATCTTGGATTCCAGCGAGAGCGACATTGACGAGCTCGTGGACGTGAACCTGCGCGGCCTGCTCCAGCTGACCAGGCTGGTGCTGCCGGGCATGGTGGAACGCGACCGCGGGCACGTGATCAACATCAGCTCCATTGCCGGCGTGTACAACTTCTACGGCCACACCGTCTACCACGCCACCAAGGCGGCCGTGCACCAAATTTCCCGGCAGCTGCGCAACGACACCGTGGGCAAGCGCATCCGCGTCACGGAAATATGCCCCGGACGCGTCGAGACGGAAATCTTCGGCCGCAACATGGGCGGCACTCCCGAGGCCATGGAGGAGGCGTGGAAGACGTACTACGAAGGCTACGAGTCGCTGACCACGGACGACATCGTCAACGCGCTGGACTACGCGATCGAGACGCCCCGGCACGTGAACGTGGGCATGCTCGAACTCATGCCCACGTTCCAGGTCCCCGGCGGGCTCACCTTCGACCGGCGCTAGCCCGCGCAGCCCCGCCCACTTCACCGTCAAAGATCGAATAGGTTCTCCGATGCAAACAGTCCGCACCGTCAGCTTCCCCGACCGGCAACTCCTCGCCGATCTCTCGCCCCTGCCCGAAGGGCTGAGAGGAGTGGTTTGGGACCTGAAATCGGAGCCCGACGGCGGGACGCTGAGTGAGATCGACGGCGTCATCCTCCCGTACATCGACGCCTCCGCTGTATTGGGCTCCCTGGCCCAGGTAGAGGGGCTGAAGTACGTGCAGACGCAGTCCACCGGGTACGACGGCGTCATCGAGGCCGCCGGGCCGGCCGCGGGCGTGGCCAGCGCCTCCGGTGTCCACGCCGCCGCGACCGCGGAACTGGCCGTGGGCCTGATCCTGGCGAAGCTGCGCGGCATCGACCAGGCAGTCCGCGACCAGCAGTACGGCCTCTGGCGGCCGGAGCGGCGCCAGTCCCTGGCGGACCGGCGCGTGCTGCTGGTGGGCGTTGGCGGGATCGGGCACGAAATCGCCCTTCGTTTGGCGCCCTTCGAGGTCACCGTCACCCGGGTGGGGAGCGCGGCCCGCACCGACGAACACGGCGAGGTGCACGCGTCCGCGGAACTGCCCGCGCTCGCCGCGTCGCACGACATCCTGGTGTCGGTGCTGCCCCTGAACGCCCAAACCCACCAGCTGATCGGTGAAGAGGTCCTCGCCGCCCTGCCTGACGGTGCCCTGGTGGTCAACGTGGGCCGCGGCTCCGTGGTGGACACGGCCGCCCTGACCAAGGAAGTCCTGTCAGGGCGCCTGCAGTGCGCCCTCGACGTCGTTGATCCGGAGCCGCTGCCGCAGGACCACCCGCTGTGGTCCACGCCCAACGCCCTGATCACCCCGCACGTCGGCGGCAACGCGTCGGCCTTCCAGCCGAGGATCCTGAAGCTCCTGCGGAAGCAGCTCGAGGCTTTGGCCGCCGGGCAGGCCCCGGCCAACCTGGTACAGAACGGTCCCTTCTCATGACATCACTTTTTGACCTGACGGGGCGGGTGGCCCTGGTGACCGGTTCCAGCCGGGGGATCGGCAATGCCCTGGCCCGGGCGCTGGCCGACGCGGGCGCGACGGTGGTGCTCAACGGCATCAATCCGGAGCGGCTCAAGGCTGCCGAGGCGGCGATGGCCGCGGACTATCCGCCGGGCCGGGTGCATGGCTGCGCGTTCGATGTCACCAGTGACGCCGGGGCGGCGCGGGGGATCGCGTGGGTGGAGGAGAATGTGGGGCCGCTGGAGATCCTGGTGAACAATGCCGGCATCCAGCACCGGGTCCCGATGCTGGAGCTGGATGTGGCGGACTGGGAGCGGGTGATCTCCACGGATTTGACCAGCGCGTTCCTGGTCGGGCGGGAGGCGGCCCGGCACATGATTCCGCGCGGCCGGGGCAAGATCATCAACATCTGCTCGGTCCAGACCGACCTGGCCCGGCCCACGATCGCCCCGTACATTGCGGCCAAGGGCGGGCTGCGGAACCTGACCCGGGCCATGACCGCCGAGTGGGCCGGGGCCGGGCTGCAGATCAACGGGATCGCGCCGGGCTATATCCATACCGAGATGACGCAGAACCTGGTCGATGACGAGGCGTTCAATGCCTGGATCCTGGGCCGGACCCCGGCGCACCGGTGGGGCACTGTGCAGGACCTGGCCGGCCCGGCGGTGTGGCTGGCCTCGGACGGGTCCAACTTCGTCAACGGCCAGACGATCTTCATCGACGGCGGAATGACGGTGGTGGTCTGATGTCCGGCACCACAGCACATCCCGAATCAACACTGGCCGAATCAGCACTGCCCGAATCAGCACTGCCGGTTTCGGTGCTGCCGGTTGCGGGCCTGGCGGTGGTCGCCCACGCGGCCGGCGATCTGCGGATCGATAAGGTGCCGCTGCCGGCGCCCGCCCCGGAGGAGGCCGTCATCGAGGTGGCCTACGGCGGCATCTGCGGCTCGGACCTGCACTACTGGCTGCACGGCGCGGCGGGGGAGTCCATCCTGAGGGCGCCGCTGGTGCTCGGGCACGAGATTTCCGGCACCGTGGTCCGGGCCGCGGCGGACGGCACCGGGCCGGCCGCGGGCACGCCGGTCGCGGCCCACCCGGCCACGCCGGGCCCGGGCGCGGCGCGCTATCCGGCGGACCGGCCCAACCTGTCACCGGGCTGCACCTACCTGGGCAGCGCGGCCCGCGTCCCGCACACCGACGGCGCGTTCAGCCGGTACGTGACCCTGCCCGCACGGATGCTCCGGCCGCTGCCGGCGGCCGTTGGCCTGCGCACCGCGGCGCTGATCGAGCCGGCCAGCGTCGCCTGGCACGCCGTCTCCCGGGCCGGGGACGTGGCCGGCAAAACCGCGCTCGTGATCGGCAGCGGCCCCATCGGCGCCCTCGCGGTCGCGGTCCTCAAACGTGCCGGCGCGGCCCGGATCGTCGCGGTGGACATGCACGCCAGGCCGCTGGAAATCGCCGCGGCCGTGGGAGCCGACGCCGTCCTCAAGGCGGACGACGCGGAGGCGATCGCCGCCGTCGAGGCCGACGTCGTGATCGAATCCTCCGGCAACCACCACGGCCTGGCCTCGGCCATCCAGGGCGCGACCCGCGGCGGCACCGTCGTCATGGTGGGCCTGCTGCCCACCGGCCCCCAGCCGGTCCTGATCTCCCTGGCCATCACGCGCGAACTCGACCTCAAGGGCTCCTTCCGCTTCAACGACGAAATCGACGACGTCATCGCCGCCCTAGCCGACGGCTCCCTGCAGATCAATCCCGTCATCACCCACGAGTTCCCCGTGGAACAGGCCCTGGAAGCCTTCGAGGTTGCCAGGAACTCCGCCGAATCCGGGAAAGTGCTCCTGAGCTTCGGGCAGGGAGACGCATCATGACCGCGAATCAACCGCCCCTGGTTGTCATGGGCGTCTCCGGCTGCGGGAAGTCAACCGTCGGCTCCCTGCTGGGGGAGCGGCTGGACGTCGCTTTCTTTGACGGTGACGACTTCCACCCGCCCGCCAACAAGGCAATGATGGCCAGCGGCACACCGTTGGACGACGACGGCCGGTCGGCCGCGGTGGGGGCCGAGGCCTAACGCGCCGCTACGCCCGGGGGGTGGTCGGGCCGGGCTCCAGCAGCCCGCCGCCGGCCCAGCGCCGCAGCGCGAGCTTTTCGGCGTCGTCGAACTCCATGAGGGCAAGCCGGCACAGCTCTTCGACATTTCTGGTCCACGCGGCGGCGAGTTCCCGGGCCGTCATCTCATCGGAGAGGGAACCGCCGGCGTACACCACGCCCTGGATCACGAAGTTGACCGCCGAACGGGACACCGGCTGCCCGGCCGCAACACAGTCGTCCCGGACAGAACGCGCCAGTTCGCCGCGGTTGGCCAGGTGCTCGCGCAGCTTCGCCTCCAGCGACAGGAAAACCTGCCGGAATTGTTCGGCGGACAGCGCCGGCACGTCGGTGACCCGGGTGACCTGCTCCTCGATCGCCGGCCGGCCCTCGGGTGCCAGCGAGGACAGCTCCGGCGAAAACCGCTTCGAGTCCCACACCCAGCCAGGCGACGGCGTGGACGAGTACTCAACGCCCTGGCCGATCTGGGCGATCCAGGCTCCGAACTTGCCGTGGCCGCCCCAATCGGTCTTCAGCGACGGGTCCGCGGTCAGGGCCCTGTGCGCCGCCACCGCCCCGGTGACCGGGCCCGGCGCGGCCTGCACCAGGGCCCGGACCTCGTCGACGGCCGTCGTCGCGGACCCCGGGACGCCCGGTGCGGTGCGGAGCGGCACGCCAAGGCCGGCGGTTGGCACCATGCGGGGGGGGCGCCGGCCGTGGTCCCGTTGAGGATCGCCACGAAGTCGTGGGACTCCACCACGCTGTCGGCCATCTCCCGGTACGCGAACGCCACGGCGCCGGCGGCGATGACGGTGGTCATGCGGTCCGCCGCCCGGAACCGCTGCACCAGCGACGTGAAGTCCGCGTCCGCCGACGCGACGAAGAATTCCTCAATGTGGGCCGCGCCGGACAGCGCATCCATGGCGTCCAGCACCAGGTTGATGTCGGTGCTGGACTTGCCCCGCTGCGTCAGGGACGGGCAGTCGATCACCCGGAAGCCCGCACGCGTCCAGTAGGGCCGATACTTGGAGTAGATGACCGGGTTAAGGTAGCAGTTGCGGATCAGGAAGCGCCGGGATTCCTCGCCCGCACCGCCGTCGGCCAGCGCTTCCGTCCAGTGCTTGGGGTCCTCGGCGAACCTTTTGGCGGCGGCCGGGTCCAAGGCCATCAGGCCCGTATAGACGTTGTCGAAATCCACGAACATCGCGGCGCGGATGCCGGGCCGCCGGGACTGGGGGAGAGGATCGCTCATCGGCTCAGTGTGCCAGCAAGAGTAGGGACGTACCAGATGTGTCCTTCACTTGGGCGCGGTTTTGCCCGGGGTGCGGGCCGTTCGGCCCGTGCGGCCCTGGGGACCGTGATCATCCACGTGACGTGATGGCCAAGGTCCGGGGACCCACGCGCAGGTCCCCGCCCCGGCGGGACCGGAACGGGGACCTGGGTGAAGGTTGCCGCTATTCGTTGAGCATGGCCGGTGTGTGCTCCGCCTGCGGTCCGGCCTGCCCGGTATCTCCGGGGGAGCGCCTGCTCATCTGGAACTCCGGGATGTCTCCGGGAGCCGGGCTGCCGCGGAACTTCGGTGACGGCTGCCCGCCCTCAGTGATCCGTTGGAGTTCCTGGTCCTCGAAGTCGTCCTCCACCCCCAGCATGATCGCGGAATCGTGGTTGGTGATCTCGCCACGGAAGGCGCGGACCATGACGTCGCGGTCAAACTGGCCTTCCCATTTGGAGACCACGAAGGTGGCCACGCAGTTGCCCAGCAGGTTCACCACAACACGCATGGAGTCCATGAGCCGGTCGGCGCCGAGCAGGAGCGCGACACCTGCGACCGGGAAGATGCCCAGGGCCGCTGCCGTGGCGGACAGTGCAAGGAACGAGGAGCCCGGCACGCCGGCCATGCCCTTGGAGGTCAGCAGCAACACACCCAGTGCCGCGAGCTGCTGCCCGAGGTCGAGGTGGTGTCCGAACGCCTGGGCCAGGAACAGCAGCGAGATCGAAAGGTAGATCGCGGCGCCGTCGAGGTTGAACGAGTAGCCCGTGGGGACCACCAGTCCGGTGGTGGCCCGGGAGCAGCCCGCGTTGGTCAGCTTGGTCATGATGCGCGGCATCACGGCCTCGGTGGAGGCGGTACCCATGGCCAGCAGGAATTCTTCGCGGGTGTATTTCAGGAAGCGCCACAACGGGACCCGGGCGAACCCCCAGGCCAGGAGGAACAAAAGCCCGATGAAGATGATGGCAGCGCCGTAGCAGGCGGCGATCAGCTTGGCGTAGGTGCCTAGGGTTCCGAGCCCGTACTGGCCGATGATGAACGCCATGGCGCCGAATGCGCCGATCGGTGCGACCTTCATGATCCACGACATGATCTTGAAGATGAGCTCAAGAACAGTCTCCATGAGGCTGATGACCGGCATGCAGCGTTCGCGGCCGATGACGACGATCGCCGCTCCGAAGAACACCGAGAAAAACAGGACCTGAAGCAGGCTGTTGTTCGCGAAGGCTCCGATAACGCTGACGGGAATGATGTCCAGGATGAACGCCGCCGCATCCTTCGGTGGCGTGGTGCCGGTTTTGGCGTTGAGGGCTTCCTGGGACAGCGTGCCGGGGTCGATGTTCAGGCCGGCACCCGGCTGGACGATGTTGCCAACGATGAGGCCGAAAACCAGGGCAAACAGCGTGGCCGCGGTGAAGTACAGAAGGGCCTTGACTCCTACCCTTCCGACCGCCTTGACGTCGCCTACGGCCGAAATTCCGGTGACGATCACCAGGAAAATCAGCGGCGCGATGATCATTTTGATGAGTTGGATGAATCCGTCACCGAGCGGCCTCAGCTGGGAACCGAGGTCCGGCCAGAAATGGCCAATGAGCACTCCTGCCACGACGGCGATCAGAATTTGGAAGAAGAGCGACCTATACAGGGGCTTCTTCTTCGTCGGCGCCGAACTCGCCTTCAGCGCCGCAGAGTCTGGGATCTTCATTGATCTGTACCTATCAATCGGGAACAGCCCCGGAAATCGGAGTCTGTTTCCAAAGTAACCCCGCTCACATTTTTCCACAAGAGGAAATGATAATTTCACAATGTGGAAATAGTGCGGGAGGACGCTTCTCGTCGCCCGCCCGCTGGCGGCAAAATCAAGGGTTTCCGCGCCAGGAGGAGAGGTGACCTGCGACTACGCCTGTCCGCCCGGTCGGCGCTTGCGCCAGAAAGCACACCAACGGGCGCTTTATGACTCCCTGGCGGCCGGCCGAACCGGGGGCAATTGGAAGAAGTCTGCTGACGACGCCGGGTCAAGCGGCTGGAGAGCCTGGCCTGGAACAGGTGGCGCTGATGAATTCCGAGGGCGTGCGGGGCGCGGATATCCTCACGCGCTGCAGTGCGGGGATCAGTTCGTTGCCTGGTCTGCGCCGCCACCATTGCTGGGAGCGAGCTCCGGCTGGGCATGTCCGTGGGCCGGGCGGCGGTTGATCTGCTGGCAACTGTTTGGCGGGACCGTGGCCCGCGGGAGAGTGGTTAGCAAGGACGACGGCGGGAGGTGGCTCCCGCCGTCGTCGTTGTGATTGCTAGGAGGAAACTGCCTCAAGGTTTGCTGCCCCGTGGTTCAGGCTGAGCGTGAAGGTGCCGGGTCCGCTGGCGTGGACCGCGATGTTGTTCTTGGAGGTGTTGTGGCGCTCGGAGAGCTCGTGGACCAGGGCGTCGAGCTCGTGGTGCATGGTGGAGCGGTCCCAGAGCTTGTGGGTTACAGAGGTGGCAGTTTCAAACGTCATTGTTCAGTGCTTCCATTCATGAATCCGGATGTCCGGCTGCCGCACCGATGCGGAGCCGCCGTGGGGCCAAACCAGGAACGCCTGAGACCTTGGGCAGCTCTGCGAGCTCACCGGTATGGCCTCATTGCGTCCACCAGGATGGGTGCCCGTGGTTCACTGCGGACGCGGAGCGTCAGAGGGAACGTCGGGGCTGCGTCGGCGGGAAATCGGGTTCCCCACCTTGCCTTTCCATAGTGCACAGCGCCGCGCGGGCGGCTCAAGCCAGATGGCGAAAATTGCGCGTGAGACTCATCACAGGCGTTGCGGGCTGAGGCGTCCGGCGATGTGCGAACGACGACGGCGGCCCCGGCAGGGCGCCGATCAGGGCCGGGCCCGGTTCCGCCGACGGAGCGGCGTGGGCGTGTGCTTGCGGCTCAGGCCCCGGGCGGGAGCGGGGGTAACCTGCACCGGCCCGCCGGGCTCCGGTCCGGCCGCGGCGGCGGACCGTCCGTAGCGGGCGGCCAGCGGCGCGGCGGTGACGCCATGGGCCAGGACGCTGAGCAGTACGGTGGCCGCGATGACGGCGACAGCCTGATCGGCCACGGGGCCAAGGGCTTCCAGTGCCAGCAGCGCGAACACAAGGGAGGCCAGGCCGCGCGGACCGAACCACCCCACGAACAGGACGGTGGACCGGCTCAGGCCGGCGCCAATCGAAGCCAGGGCCACCGGCAGCATGCGCACCACTGTGAGGCTGAGCACGGCATACGCGATGGTCAGCGGGAGGGAGTGCGCCAGCATGATCGGAATGGTGATGGCTCCGAAGGCCAGCCACACCAGCAGCGACACCAGGCCGCCCATCTGCTCGACGAAGACCAGCTCGGCCGGGGCCCGTTGGCCGGCGCACGTGCCGAATGCCAGCCCGCCGCAGAACGCGGCGACGAATCCGTTGCCTCCCACGGCGAGGGCGGCGCTGTAGGCGAGCAGGCTCAGGGCGAGGACCCCGATGCCGGCAAAGTCCTCGGCGCCGGTCCCGCGCTGGCGGGCCAGCTGCAGCAGCCATCCGCCCGCGGCGCCGATCAGTGCACCGACGCCCGCGCCGACGAGCAACTCGACGGCCGCGCTGCCGGGGCCGGCGGCATTTTCCAGGCCCGCTGCGGCAGCCGCCCCGGCGATCGCGAGCATGACCACCGGGGTGGCGATGCCGTCATTGAGGCCACTCTCGACCGTGATCAGCTGGCGGATCCGGGACGGCACCGCCGGATTCGTCACCACGGGGATTCCGAGGGCGGCGTCGGTGGGGGCCAGCGCCGCGCCGACGAGGAGGGCCAGCCAGAACCCGAACTGGGGAAAGAACCAGGCGGCCAGGGCCCACCCGAACAAAATCGTCAGGGGCAGGCCGACTCCCAGCAGCCGCACATAGCGGCCCACGTCCTGGCGCAATTGTTGGAGGGGCAGGCGGGCGGCGTCGGAGAAGAGCACCCACACCAGGGTGATCTCGACAACCGGGGTGATACCCGCCGGGGGTGAGGAGCCGTCGATCAGCCCGAACCAGGCCATGGCCGCGCCGAGGGCGGTGAACACGATGGGCGCGGTCAGATCCGCCTGCTGCAGCCGCACCGAAACCAGCGCCCACGCGAACAGGGCGGCGGTAATGAGAACGATGACGGTCAGCTCCATGACGGATTCATGCTCGCTTCCACGGGACCCGGGCGGGGGCTGTCCGGTTCCAGCAGCCGGACCCGTCCGCCCACAGGGACCACGCTCCCTCCGCCGCATATTTGCTAGACCTACAGCCCACTCAATCCCTCGACGCGATTCCGCGCCAGAGAACTAAGCCCTGTCCCGCAGCCCGGGGCTCGGACCGCAACCCTCGGGCGGGTCAGCCGCCGGCGCTGGCCGCCCGCGGGGCCGCGACCGAGCCGCGGCGGATCAGCTCGGCCGTGAACGTCGGCGCGGCCGCAGGTGCCTTGCGGCCCTCGATCTGCCGGATCAGGGCCGACGCAGCTGCTACGCCCATGTCATACACGGGCTGCGCGATGACGGTGAGCGGGGGAGTGGTCAGGCGCGTCCAGGCGAAGTCGTCATACATGAGGAAGGAAACATCATCCGGAATCAAGAGGCCCAGCTCCTGGATGGCCTCGACGACGCTGAGGCCGATCAGCCCGTCGGAGGCGATGATTGCCGTCGCCGGGTCCGGGCGCTGCAGCAGCTCGCGGGTGATCTTCCTGATCGACTCGCTGTCGCCGGCGTTCAGGCGGATCAGGTCGACGGGCAGGTCCAGACCCGCCTCATCGAACGCGCGTTTCAGGCCGTCGCGCCGGTCCGAGATCTGCGACGAGTCCAGCTCCATGCCGTCGAAGTAGGGTCCGGCTGTCTTGAGCGTCGAGACGAAGGCGATCCTGCGGTGGCCGGACGCGATCAGGTAGCTGGTGGATTCATGCGAGATGTCCTCCATGTCCACGGCCACCGTGTCGACGTCGAGCCCCGCTGCCTTGCGGTCCAGAAGCACCAGCGGACGCCCGGCTTCGTGGACGCGCCGTAAGTGTTGCGTTTCCGCCGATGACGCCGGCGCCACGATCAGGCCGTCAACGCGCTTGTCCAGGAGCACTCCGACGGCGTCGATTTCCGCCTCGGTGTCCTCATCCGTGTTGATCAGGATGACGTTGAAGCCGCTGCGCTTGGCGGTGTCCGTGATGCCGCGTGTGGCCAGGCCAAAATGCGGGTTTTCGATGTCACCGACCACCACTCCGATGGTGTGCGATTTTCCCGTGTTCATGCTGCGGGCGAGCTCGTTGGGCCGGTAGTCCAGCTCTTCGGCGGCAGCCAGCACCCGCTCGCGCACGTCGTCGCTCACGGCGCCGTAGTTGCCCAGGGCGCGGGCCGCCTGGGCCTTGGAAACCTGCGCGGCTCGTGCGACGTCGGCGACAGTGACGTCGCGGCGTCGGGAAGCATCACTATTCATTACGGCCTTTCGTCGCGGACCCTTGACGCCCCATGTGGCTTCGATTACATTTCTAGCAATCGATGTGAGTCCGGTCTCAATCCTAGGGACTGAGACCGGACTCAGCAAGGCCCTGCATCGACAGTCCCGCACCGCGGGGGCTCACCACCCGCCTAGCCCGCCCCTCACTCCCACGATTGGAAAACGCTGTGAACACAGGAAAGAAATTGCGCCCGGGGGCGCTCGTCGCCGCCGCTGTTGCCGCGGTCCTGGCATTGTCCGGCTGCGGAGGATCCCCTTCCGCCCAGTCCGCCCCGGCGGACAACCCCTACGGACTGATTGAGTCAGGCACCATTCGCGTAGCCAGCCTGGGTGACTCGAAGCCCTACACCTTCGCCGACGCCCAGGGTAACTTCACCGGCTTCGACGTCGAACTCTTCAAGGACGTCGCCCACCGCGCCGGAGTGGACAAGGTTGTCTTCACCGGACAGGACTTCTCCGGGCTGCTCGCGGCCGTCTCCAACGGCCAGTTCGACGCCGGCGTTGCTGCGATCGGCATCACTGACAAGCGCAAGCAGACCGTTGACTTCTCTGATGGCTACCTGGCCGGCTACCTGACCGTCATCACCACGAAGACCTCCGGCATTACAAGCGCCGACGGGCTCGCCGGAAAGCGCCTGGGCGTCGTGCAGGGAACGCTGCAGGAGGCGTACGCCGTCAAGAACTTCACCTCCGCGAGCCTGGTGCGCTTCCCGGACAACAACACCGCAATTTCCGCGGTGAACAGCGGATCCGTCGATGCGCACTTCCTGGACTACGAGGCCGCCAAGGCCTACCAGACTCAGTACGGACTGGTCAGCGCCGCGGACATCCCGTCCTTCGATGCTCCCGCCGGCTTCGCCGTGGCCAAGGGCAAGACCGCCTTCAAGGACGCCCTCAACAAGGGCCTGGCAGCAGCCATGGAAGACGGCACGTGGAAGAGGCTCTACGAGAAGTGGTTCCCGGGCTCCCCGATGCCCGAGCAGTACCTGCCGAAGGCCGAGCGGACTGCAACGCCCACGCCGAGCAAGTAAACGGCCCAGCAAGTAAACGGCCCATATGCACCGCAAGGCACACGCGCCCGGCACCTGACCTGGCCACCGACTGACCGGGCGGGCCGCACTCCGCGGCCCGCCCGGGATCCACAAGCTACCTACGTCTGAGAGCAACCATGGACTGGTTAAGCACCATCACCCGCACTTTCTTCGACTTCGGCGCAATGGCCGAGGTCCTGCCCCAACTGCTGGGGGTCGGCCTTCTAAACACCCTCATCATTTCCATTGCAGCGACGATTATCGGCGTTGTCCTCGGCATGATCGTCGCGGTCATGGGGATCTCGCCCTCCAGGTGGCTCCGGGTCCCGGCCCGGATCTACACAGACCTGTTTCGCGGGCTCCCGGCCATCCTGACCATCCTGCTGATCGGTCAGGGATTCGCCCGTTTCAGCCAGTCCATCTTCGGCCCCTCGCCCTACCCGCTGGGGATCATTGCGCTGAGCCTGATTGCCAGCGCCTACATCGGCGAAATCTTCCGTGCAGGCATCCAGAGCGTGGACAAGGGCCAGGGCGAGGCGTGCCGCGCGCTGGGCATGAGCTACGCGAAATCCATGGCTCTGGTGGTCGTCCCGCAAGGCGTCCGCCGGGTCCTGCCGGCCCTGGTGAACCAGTTCATCGCGATCGTCAAGGACTCCTCGCTGGTCTACTTCCTGGGCCTGCTGGTCAGCGAACGGGAACTCTTCCGGGTGGGCCAGGACGCCGCGGTACTCTCCGGCAACCTCTCGCCCCTGGTCATGGCCGGCATCTTCTACCTGGTGATCACGGTTCCCCTGACCCACCTGGTCAACTACTTCGACAACCGCTTCCGGACCGGCCGGCGCCGCCCCGCCGCACCAAGCAGCGGGCTGAAGGAAGTCAAAGAACTCGACGCGGCCTCGCCGCTGACCACCGGGAGCAACACGTGAACCTCGCAAGCACCAACACTAAAAGCACAGTCCCGGACATCGAGACCTTCCACGGGTCCAGCCTGGAACTGAATAACCTGACCATGGCCTACGGCGACATCGACGTGCTCCGCAACGTCAGCCTGACTGTCGCCCCGGGCACCACCACCTGCATCATCGGGCCCTCCGGCTCCGGCAAGTCCACCCTCCTTCGCGGGGTCAACCGCCTGCACGAGCCCAGGAGCGGGGACGTGCTTCTCGCCGGCGAGAGTGCGCTCCAGGTCAAACCGGATGTCCTGCGTGCCCGCATCGGCATGGTGTTCCAGCACTTCAACCTCTTTCCGGACCACACCGCCCTCGAGAACGTGGCATTGGCACTGTGGAGCGTCAAGGGGATGTCCAAGGCCGAGGCCAGGGAACGTGCCCGCCGCCGCCTCGCCGAGGTGGGCCTCGCCGAACGTGCCGACCACCGGCCGCGGGACCTCTCCGGCGGACAGCAGCAGCGCGTCGCAATCGCCCGCGCCCTGGCCATGGAACCGGAGGTCATGCTCTTCGACGAGGCCACCAGCGCGCTGGACCCGGAGCTGGTCAAGGGGGTCCTGAACCTCATGGCAGGCCTGGGCCGCCGGGGCATGACCATGCTGGTGGTCACGCACGAGATGGGCTTCGCCCGCAAGGTCGCCGACCAGGTGGTCTTCATGGACGAAGGCGAAGTTGTCGAGTCCGGCACGCCGGCCGACCTCTTCGACAACCCCCAAAGCGAACGCCTTCAGCGCTTCCTTTCGGAAGTGCTCTGATGGGGACTTTGAAGGGGTCCGATGCCGCGGCACCCATCCGCACCGCCGTCGTCGGTTTCGGCATCTCGGGCAAAGTCTTCCACGCACCGCTGATCGGGGCTGCTCCAGACTACTCGCTGGACGTCATTGTCACCGCGGATCCGGACCGCGCCGCCGAGGCGGCAAGCCGCTACCCGCACGCCCGGGTCGTCCCGACCCCGGAGGCCATGTTCGCGCTGGCCGGGGAGCTGGATCTCGTTGTCCTCGGCACGCCTCCGCTGACGCACTTCGATCTCGCCGCGTCGGCCATCGCCCGCGGCCTGCACGTGGTGGTGGACAAGCCGTTCGTCACGACGTCAACCCACGGCAAGGAGCTCATGTCCCGGGCGTCCGACGCCGGCGTGCAGCTCACGGTCTTCCAGAACCGCCGGTGGGACGCCGACTTCCTGACGCTCCAAAAGCTCCTCACGGAAGGGGCGCTTGGTGAGGTCCGCACCTTCGAGTCCCGCTTTGAGTGGTGGCGGCCCGAGGGCTTCGGGAACTGGCGCGACACTGCGGCGGTCGCGGCGGGCGGCGGCATCCTCAACGACCTCGGCGCCCACCTGATCGACCAGGCCATCCAGCTTTTCGGCCCGGTGGCGGCAAGCCACGGGGAGACCGCCACCCACGGCCCGGACCCGGACGGAGCCGACACCGAGGCCTTCGTGTCCCTGCTCCATGAATCCGGGGTCCGGTCCCGGCTGTGGATGAACGGCATGGCGGCCCAGGTCGGCCCGCGCTTCCACGTCCTGGGCTCCGAAGCCGGCTACATGAAGTGGGGCCTGGACAGCCAGGAGCCAGCCCTCGCCGCCGGCATGACGCCGTCGGACCCCGCCTACGGAGCTGACCCCCAAACCCATTGGGGGACCTTGGGTGTCGACGGAGACCGGCAGCCAATCGTGCCGGAACCCGGCGCGTATCCCGCGTTCTACACCAGGCTCGCGGCCGCGCTCCGGGGCCAGGGCCCGCTCCCGGTTGACCCCGCAGAATCACTCGAAGTCCTGGCGGTCATCGAAAAAATCCACGCCCTGGCATAGCCGCACAGCGCTCCTTCGGCGTCGCGGCGCGCGCCCTCAAGCACCCCCTACGAAAGAAAAGGCAGACCCATGTCCTCCACCGCCTCAACCAAACGCGTCGCCGTCATCGGCGGCGGCATCCTCGGAGTCTCCACCGCCGTCCACCTGCTCCGCGGCGGTGCCTCGGTGGTCCTCCTGACCGAGCGCGGCCTGGCCAGCGAGGCCAGCGGCCGTTCGCTGTCGTGGCTGAATTCCGCCGGAGAACGCTCCACCGCCTACCACCAGCTCCGGGTTGCCGGCGTGGACCGCTACCGCACCCTCTTTGCCGCCGACTCGGGCCGGGACTGGCTGCAGTTCGGCGGCGGCCTCATGTGGAACGCCGCCGGAGAAGCCTCTGCCACCGAAGCCCGCCACGAGTACGAGAAATCCATCGGCTACGATTCCAAGCTCCTGGCGCCGGAACTGATTGCCTCTGCCACCCCCGGCATCGACCCGGGCGCCGTGCCGGAAAACGCCATCTTCAACCCCGGTGAAGGCTGGGTCAGCCTGCCCGACCTGGTGGACTTCCTGATGGAGGAATTCCACGCCCTGGGCGGCGAACTGGTGCTCAACGCCGGCAAGGCGTCCGTCACGGTCGACGGCGGCCGGGCCACCGGCGTCGAGACGGCCGCAGGCGAGACCTACCCGGCGGACGCGGTGCTCGTGGCGTGCGGTGCCGCGACGCCCGCCGTCGTCGCCCCCCTCGGCGTCGAGATCCCCAACGGTTCGCCGGTCTCCATGCTGGTGCTGACCAAGCCGGTGGACCACGAGGTGAAGGCCGTGATGAACACCCCGCGGGCCGCCGTGCGGCCCAACCCCGGCGGCACGTTTGCGCTGGACCACGACTGGTACGAAGAGAGCATCAGCGAACATGCCGACGGCTCCTTCAGCATCCCCGACGAAGTGGTCCAGGAACTCGCCGATGAGGCATCAAAGCTCATCGCCGGCAACCCTGAACTCAAGCCGGCGTCCTGGAAAATCGGCTACAAGCCCATCCCCGGCGACGGCGAACCTGTCCTCGGCGAACTCGGCCAAGTGCCCGGCTGCTTCCTGGCCTTCACCCACTCCGGGGCCACCCTCGGCCTCATCGCCGGCGAACTCCTCGCGGGCGAGATCATGACCGGCGCCAAGCACCCGATGCTGGCCACCTTCCGGCCGGGACGCTTCTCATAAGTAGCAACCACCTCCGAGTCACCCCAAAAGCAGGCAGGATCCGGCGTTCGCCGGATCCTGCCTTCTTTTGGCTGGTATGAGGGCGTGCGCCCTACTACGGCCCCATTGGTGTCGCCGTAGGAGCCAGCTCCATGGTCGTCAGGCGCAGCCACAGCCAGAGCCGCTTCTGCGGGTCGTCCAGATCGAGGTCAAAGTCCTTGGCCAGGCGGGCCACGCGATAACGGACGGTGTTGTTGTGCACGTGCAGGCGTGCCGCCATCGCGGAGATGTTTCCGTTTGACGTGAGGTAGGCCCGGAGGGTCTCCAGATAGTCGGTTTGCTGTTCGGCGTCGTGGGCTTGGATCCTGGCGATCTCATCGAGATCCGCAAGCCCGTTGTCGTCGATGAATGCCCCGACTTTCAACAGGTTCAGCGGGATCCGATGGTCCTCGAAAAGCCCGGCAGCGGAGGCCTGCGCACCCTTGTTGCCGCGCTCGCCCGCGTGCCCGTGAAGCAGATACTGTTGCGTTTGCAGTGCTTCAGATCGGGATCGCGGCAGGTCCTCGAGCCTGGGAGCGACGCCTCCGACGGCGGCGACGATCGGGTAAGAACTGATCGTGTGCGCGTACGCCCCGATCTCCTGGGCCACGCGCCGGTGCGCGGTCCTCGGGCTTGTTCCCCCGCAGGGCAAGAGCGCATACACCACCGAGCCGATGAGGGCGCTGTGGCTCATGTTGAACTGGATGTTGCAAACCGTCGTGACGAGCTGCAGCAGCCGATGAATTTCCCGTACAGACTCCAGGCTCCCGGATTCGGGCCGGTTGATGGAAAAAGCCGCGACCGCGAGTCCCTGGGCTGCATCGAGCCCCAGCTGCGCTGCGGCAAAGGACGCGTGGACGGTGTCGTCCAAAAGCGTGCGGATCAAATCCCCGTTCCGGCGTTCGCCAAAGTCGGACGCTGAACGAGCGTGGAGCATGTGCAGCCCCGCCAGCGGCGCCATCCTGGTGAGTGCCTCCAGGGCAGCTTCCCGTTTGCTCTCGCCCGGGTCGATGATCCAGATCGAACCAAGCAGCTCACCGCCGGCCCTTACGGCAAGGGCCAGCCGGGCCATCTCACCATCCGCTGCCGGGATCAGCACCGCGCCCGCGGACGCATAGACGATCTTGAAATCCGCATCGAAGGCAGGCGGCTTGATCTCCTGCAAGGACAGCGTGGTGACCCGGCGCAACTCGTCGATCGGCTGGCCCGGCAGGGTCGAATAGCCAAGCACCCGTCCCAGGGGGTCCACGATGCTGGCCGCGCCACTGGTGATGGAAGCGGCGGCGTTGGCGAAGGCGTAGAGATCCCCAAGCCGGACCCCCGAGACGGAATCCACGGCGGCACCCATGACCGACGCCCTGGCCAGTGCCACCAGCCGCGTCCAATCCGCGTTGTCCGGTGCGACGAGGACCGCGAGGCTGTGACGGACCGCGGCGGAACGCAGCTGCTCCAGCGACGCCCCGTGCGCCTTGACGATCACCGCGGCCGCGTTGCTGTTCGACGCCCGGTGAAGCAGCTGGTCAAAATCCGGCGACCCGCAGCTTAGCCCGACAGCGAGGATGATCCGGTCCTCGATGCTCGTCCATTCGTCCATAGGGTCGTACATGAGGACGTCCGAGACGGGATGCGCGAGGTTGTCCGGGGCGGGATTCGCATGCACCAGACCGGCCTGCATGAGCTGGATGCAGTCCGACAGCCGGACCAGCGCGGAGTTCTGGTCAAGCTCAACAACAGGCTGTTCCGAGTCCATATGTGGACGATATCACAGGTGAAAATTGATTCTTTTGGAGGAATCTACATGCAGACGGGATGAGATCTTCGTCACCATTGAGGGACGAAATTGATCGCGGCTCCACGCGGGCCATCCACGCAAGACATGAGGACACTTAATGAGAATCAAAGACATCAAGTCACTGGCGGCGGTCCAGGGACCCGCCCGGTCAGTGGCGGAACGGCTGCAGCGGCGCTGCTACAGCGTTGAAGACATGCGGAAGCTGGCCGCCAAGCGCCTGCCCGGGAGCGTGTTCGACTACATCGAGGGCGGCGGCGAGGATGAGGTCTCCCTGCGGCGCAACCAGTCGTCCTTTGAAGACTGGGCCTTCCTGCCGAAGTGGGGGTCGGTGGAGCACCTGGACCTCAGCTCAACCCTCCTGGGCGGCCGGGTCGCGATGCCGCTGACCCTGTCCCCAACCGGCGGCACCAGGTTGTTCCATCCCGACGGCGAGACCGCCGTCGCCCGCGCCGCCCTTGACGCCGGCGTGCCCTACGGACTGGCACACCTGAGCACCACCACCATGGAGCACGTCAGCGCAGCGGCCCCCGGACTGCGCCGCTGGTTCAACCTTGAGCCCACGGCGGACAAGGGCCTCCTGCAGGCTGTCCTGGACCGGGTCTCAAACGCCGGCTACGAGGCCCTTGTGGTCAATGTCGACTGCCGGGCCATCGGCCACAGGGAGCGCGACTACCGCAACGGATTCACCGCGCCGCCGTCCATCAAACCCAAAACCGTCATCGAAGGGGCACTGCACCCCCGGTGGGCCCTGGGCTTCCTGGCCAACGACGCGATTGCCTTCCCGAACCTGGACGCGGAAATTCCTCAGGGCCCGCTTTCCAGCACGCCGGACATGTGGCGGACGCTGCTGGCGGGGTCCTACGAGCCGACGGACTGGGACGACATCCGGGACCTGAGGGCGCGGTGGGACGGTCCGATCATTCTCAAAGGCGTCGTCAATCCCAGGGACGCCGTCAGAGCGGCCGAGATCGGCATTGACGCCGTCCAGGTCAGCAACCACGGCGGCAGGCAGCTGGACCACATGGCCTCGGCCCTGGACGTACTGCCCGACATCGTCGAGATGACGGCCGGCCGGATGGAAATCATCGTCGACGGCGGCATCCGCCGCGGCTCGGACGTCGTCAAGGCCATCGCGCTCGGCGCCGACGCCTGCGCAATCGGCCGCCCATACCTCTACGGGCTTGCCGCCGCCAGCCAGGCCGGCGTTGCCCACGTCCTGAAGCTGATGGCCGCCGAAATGACGCGCACCATGATGCTGCTCGGGGTATCCACCATCCCAGAGCTGCGGGACGAGGGCCGCGACCTGCTCCGGCACCGCAGCGAGGCCTTCACGCGCGCCCTTCCCACCGACTTCCGCCCGAACCAATCTCCTACCGCCGAATTTCCGCCTGCCCAGCTGGCCTACTCCGATACGAGGACCCCCTGATGAAAACCCCCACAGCGCCGGCTTCCCTGAAGCTCATTCCACGCGGCATCCCCGCCGTCCTGGCCACGGCCGCTCTCCTGCTCGCGGCCACCGGCTGCGCGCCGGGCACGGCCACCTCACAATCGACACCGTCGACAGCGTCGGGAGACTCCGCCGGTTCCGGCACCGGAGTCCCTGCCCTCGCGGTCAACGATGCCGCCGCGCAGCTGCTCCCCGACTCGATCAAATCAACGAAGGTCCTCCGCGTGGCCATCCCCACCAACGAGCCGCCGACACAGTTCTACCGCGAAGGAACGCAGGACATGACCGGGACCAACCCGGACATCGCACGCCTCCTCGGCCAGGCCCTGGGAGTGAAGGTGGAGATCCAGGTGGCCAATTTCGACTCCATCATCCCCGGGATGGCCGCGGGCCGGTACGACATGACCGTCTCCTCGATGACCCCCACCGAAAAGCGCATGAAGGTCCTGGATTTCGTTGACTACATGCAGATGGGCAACTCCATTGCCGTGGCGAAGTCGAACCCGCAGGGGATCACCGACCAACACTCCCTGTGCGGCCGCAAGGTCGGTCTCCTGACCGGGTCCTACCAGCTCACGGTCAACGTCCCCGACTACGACAAGGCCTGCACCGCGGCCGGCAAGGACGCCATCCAGCGGAGCGAGTTCCAGGACACGCGGCAGGCCATCTCCGCCCTGTCCAGCGGCCGGCTGGATGCCGTCCTGGCGGATTCGCCGATTCTGAACTTCGCTGCCACGCAGAATCCCCAGATCGAGATCGCCGCAAAATACGACTTCACACCGGTCGGTGTGGGCATCCCCAAGGACTCCGGCCTGGTGAAATCCGTCTCCGCCGCACTCTCCGAGGTCATCAAGAGCGACTCCTACCGCAAGGTGCTCGGCAAATACGGGCTTGAGTCCAGCGCCATCACCGACGCCCGCGTCAATTTCGCCCAATAGGAGGTGACAGCCATGCAGCAACAACACGCCATCCCCGCCACCCGCCAGACCACCCCGGCGGCGCCGGATTCCATCCCGGTGGTGCCGCTCAGGCACCCGCTCCGGCTCGCGACCGCCGTCGTCCTCATCCTGGTCGCGCTCAGCGCCGCCTGGGACGTGGCGGTGAACCAGCGGTACCACTGGGACGTCGTCGTCTCCTATCTCTTCGCGCCCCAGGTCATCGCCGGGGCCGGGCTGACCATCCTCCTGACCGTGGTGTCCATGAGTGTCGGCATCGCACTGGGAACCGTCCTGGCGGTCATGCGGCTCTCGGCCAACCCGATCGTGAACACCATCAGCCGGGGCTACATCTGGTTCTTCCGTGGCACACCACTGCTGGTGCAGCTGATCTTCTGGTACAACATCGCCGCCCTGTATCCGGTGATCGCCTTCGGCCTTCCCCTCGGCGGCCCCTCCCTGGTCCTGGGATCGGCCAATGTACTCATCACCCCGCTGGGCGCCGCGCTGCTGGGGCTGTCCCTGAACGAGGCCGCCTACATGGCCGAGATTATCCGCGGCGGCATTGGCTCGGTGGACAAGGGCCAGTACGATGCCGCCCGGGCCCTGGGCATGAACGGCAGCCAGCTTATGCGCCGGGTCATCCTTCCCCAGGCGATGCGTGTGGTCCTTCCGCCCACCGGCAACCAGGTCATTTCCATGCTCAAGGGCACGGCCCTGGTCAGCGTGCTGGCGATCTCGGACCTGCTGTACTCGGCCCAGATCATCTACTCCAACAACTACCAAACCATCCCGCTGCTCATCGTCGCCAGCCTCTGGTACCTGCTGATGACGACCATCCTGAGCTTCTTCCAAACCAAACTTGAACGGCGCTACGGACGCGGCTTCGACGCGGCGCCGCGACGGGCCCGCCGTTCAAAGATCCGTTCAAAGACAAGGACAGCATCATGAACACGGCAATGGTGGAGGCCCAGGGTGTCCGCAAGAGCTTCGGCTCAACGGAAATCCTCAAAGGCATCGATTTGACGATAGAACGCGGCTCGGTGACCTGCCTGATCGGCCCGTCCGGTTCCGGAAAGACAACCTTCCTGCGGTGCATCAACCACCTGGAAAAGGTCGACGCCGGACGGCTGTACGTCGACGAGCAACTGGTCGGCTACGCCGAACGCAACGGACGCCTCTACGAAATGAAGGAGCGGCAGACTGCACGGTCACGACGCGCCGCCGGAATGGTCTTCCAACGGTTCAACCTGTTCCCGCACATGACCGTGCTGGAGAACATTGTCGAAGCACCAGTCCGCGTCCTGGGCCGTCCCCGGAGCGAAGTGACAGCCGAGGCGCAGACGCTGCTGGACCGCGTAGGGCTCGGCAACCGGGGGCATTCCTATCCCCAGGAGCTCTCCGGCGGGCAGCAGCAGCGGGTCGCGATCGCCCGGGCACTGGCCATGAAGCCCAAGCTCATGCTCTTCGATGAGCCCACCTCGGCCTTGGACCCGGAGCTCGTTGGCGAGGTACTCGACGTCATGAAGTCCCTTGCCGAGGCCGGAATGACGATGGTGGTGGTCACCCACGAACTCGCCTTCGCCCGCCAGGTCAGCGACCAGGTGGTCTTCATGGACCAGGGAGTCGTCGTCGAAAGCGGGCCTCCTTCCGAAGTCCTGGACAACCCGCAACACGAACGCACGCAGGCCTTTCTGTCCAAGGTCCTCTAGGACCCTCACCAACCAGCCATCAGCAATTTCGGGCCGGCCGGCAGGCCGGCCGCCAGGAAAGGACACAGCACCATGTCGCTACAGCGGATCAGCACCGACCTCGCGCCCAGCCCGGCGGGGCCTTATTCCCAGGCCATCGCCGCCAACGGCCTGCTCTACACTGCCGGCCAAACGCCGCACGATCCGGCCACCGGCGAAACCATCGGCACCACGATTGAAGAGCAAACCGTGCAGGCGATGAAGAATCTGGCAGCCGTCCTCGGTGCGCACGCCCTGGACTTTTCCCACGTGGTCAAGGCAACCGTGCACCTGCACCATCCGGGCCGGGACTTTGCCGGGTTCAACGCAACCTACCAAGAGTTCGCCGAAACCCCCTACCCGGCGCGAACCACCGTGGGATCGTTCCTTGGTGACTTCCTGGTCGAGATCGACGTCGTCGCCGCCATTCCCTAGCGGTCCCCGGCGGCAGCCGGGACTACGGGGTGGGGCTGGGGGAGGGGCTGGACGTGGATGGACTGGGGCCGGGGCTGGCGGTGGATGGGCTGGTCCCAGTCGGGCCCGGCGAAGCTGTGCCCCCGGATTGCGTGGGTGAGGGGGTGCCGGATGCGGGCGCCGCGGGCATGTAGGACTGGTATTCGGTCAGCGTCGAGTCGAGGACCGGAAGCTGCACATCGGCCGACGTGCCCGTGGCGTCTTCGCTCACCTTAACCGTGACCATCGAGCCCGGGGCTCCCCCCGTGGGGTCCAGCATCATCGCCGGTGGTTGGGCCAGGGAAGTGTAGCCGTTGGCCTTGACCGGAATCGATACGGGCGGCCCTGAAGCGCCCGAAACCGTGACGGTCGAGTCCTTTGAGGACGTGTTGAAAACGGTCCCGATGATTCGTCCGGGCTGATCCGCTCCATGGGAGAGGATCAGCATGTCAGCCAGCTTTACCGAACCCACCACGGTGTTGATCCCGTGGGTCGCAGGTGTGATCTTCGCGGTTTCGGCTGGATTGTCGTAGGAACATCCGGTGGTCAGCAGGACTACACCCAGCGTGAGGGCGGCGGCCGCACCTCTCATCCCTGCCCGCAAGATTGAAGTTGCCACGGCCGGCTCCTCTCGGCAGAGCGTTATCTGGATAGCTCCGATTATGGTCCGGGCGGACGCCGAAATCGAGAGGGCGAATGGAGGACGGCCGGCGCGGAAAACCCTTGACGCGAGGTTGTTGCAGGTTCATATTTAACGCATCAGTTAATTAGCAGAAATGTTAAATACGAAGGACGCATCCCGGTGGCAACCGATCGGCTCAGTCTCATCTTCTCGGCGCTCGCCGATCCCACCCGCCGGGCCATCCTGGCCCGGCTGGCGGAGGGCGAAGCCACCGTGAATGAGCTGGCCGAGCCCTTTGACATCAGCCTCCCCGCGATCTCCCGCCACCTTAAGGTCCTGGAGGCTGCCGGGCTGATCACCCGGAGCCGGAATGCGCAGTGGCGCTCCTCGAAACTGGAGGCCGCGCCGCTCCGCGAGGTTGTCGAATATATGGAAGAGTACCGGCGCTTCTGGGATGCCAGCTTCAGCCGCCTCGATGTGCATTTGCGAAAAATCCAGCAAGTTCCCAAGAATCAGGAGCCAGGAAATGAACACGCAACAGAACGCCCATGAGTCCCACGTCCTGTCGATGAACAGGGAGTTCGACGCTCCCCGCGAACTGGTCTTCAAGGCCTTCACGGATCCGGACCAGCTCGCCGCCTGGTTCGGCCCCGTGGGAGTGGACTCGCCGCGGGACCGGATTGTGGTGGAGCCCCGCGTCGGCGGCGCGTGGCAGCTGGTCATGGTCTGGGAGGAGGATGGGCTCGCCAAGGAGGGGCCGATCGACGCCGTGATCTCCGTTTTCCACCCGCCGTCGCTCCTGGTGGCCACCCAGCGGGTGGAGCCCGACGTCGGCGCCACCTCCCAGATCGAACTGCGGCTTGAGTTCGAGGACCTGGGAGGCCGGACCCGGCTGCACCTCATCCAAGGTCCGTTCGGCAGCGCCGAATTTTTGGACATGACGCGCGAGGGCTGGGGCACCTCGTTCACCAAACTGGACAAGGTCCTGGCCTAGGGGCCGGCGCCTCAAAAGCGGCGCCTCAGTTGGGTGCTTCACTGGAGGCCGGGCGGCGCTCCTCACGACACGGAATGTCCACGAGAAGGTGATTTCTTACTGATTTGCGGATCAGAATGCCCATATTCGCCGCAAATAGGAGATTATGGTGTCATGCCGAAAATTCGCGTATCAGAAGCAGCTCGTTTCCTCGGGGTCAGTGACGACACCGTCCGGCGCTGGACCGAGAGCGGGATCCTGACCCCGGTCAAGGATGACTCCGGCCGGCTGGCCGTGGATGGGCTGGAACTTGCGCACCTCGCCCGGGACCAGGCCCAGCTTCCGGAGGACCCCACCAAAGTGGGCCGCTCCGCCCGCAACCGGTTCGTCGGTCTGGTCACGGGCATCACCGCGGACAAGGTCATGGCCCAGGTCGAGCTGCAGTGCGGGCCCTTCCGCGTCGTGTCCCTGATGAGCAGCGAAGCCGTCCGTGAACTGGGCCTGGAGCTCGGATCCGTCGCGACAGCCGTGGTCAAGGCCACCACTGTCATCATCGAAACGCCCCACGGAAAGAGCATTATATGAGAATCACCCGCAAGCACGTCACCGCATTGCTGGTTGGCGGCACCCTGGCCGCGGCCCTGGCCGGCTGCGCCTCGGGAACCCCCGCGGCTACCGGAAGCTCCTCTGCCGCCGCGAGTGCCTCCCCGGCGCCGTCACTCTCGGGCACTGCGACCGTGTACGCCGCCGCTTCCTTGAAATCGACCTTCACCAAGCTGGCCAGCGATTTCGAGGCGAAGAACCCCGGCACCAAGATCACGCTGAACTTCGCGGGGTCCTCTGACCTGGTCACGCAGATCATCCAGGGCGCCCCGGCCGATGTCTTCGCCTCCGCCGACACCAAGAACATGGCCAAGCTCACCGACGCGAAACTTATTGACGGGTCCCCGGTCAACTTCGCCACGAACGTCCTGGAGATCGCGGTCCCGCTGTCCAACCCGGCGTCGATCAGCGCCTTCGCGGACCTCGCCAAGCCGGGCGTGAAGGTGGTGGTCTGCGCGCCCCAGGTTCCCTGCGGCGCCGCGACCGAGACCGTCGAAAAAGCCACCGGCGTCACATTGTCGCCTGTCAGCGAGGAATCCTCCGTCACCGACGTCCTGGGCAAGGTCACCTCCGGCGAGGCGGACGGCGGCCTGGTCTACGTCACGGACGTCAAGACCGCCGGCGACGAGGTCAAGGGCATCCCCTTCCCCGAGTCGAACCAGGCCGTGAACACCTACCCGATCGCCGCCGTCGGCACGAGCAAGAACAAGGACCTGGCCGCCGCCTTCATCGCCACGGTCACCGGCCCGGAGGGCCAGAAGGTCCTGGGTGACGCCGGATTTGGCACCCCGTAAGGGCGGCATGAACCCACGCAGCAGCACCGGATATACCGGCATCCCGCCCTGGATCTACGCCATCGCGGCGGCAGGAGCGCTTTTCGTCCTGCTGCCGCTGGTGGCAATGGTGGCCAAGGTCAACTGGCCGCAGTTCATCCCGCTGATCACCTCCGAATCCTCGCTCACCGCCCTGGGCCTGAGCCTGCGCACCTCGGCGGCCAGCACCGCCCTCTGCATTCTCCTCGGCGTGCCCCTGGCGCTGGTCCTGGCCCGGAGCCCGTTCCCGGGCCAGCGGCTGCTCCGCGCCTTCGTCCTGCTGCCCTTGGTCCTGCCGCCCGTGGTGGGTGGCATCGCCCTGCTCTACACCTTCGGACGCCAGGGTCTCCTGGGCCGGAGTCTCGAACTGGCCGGCATCCAGATCGCGTTCTCCACCACCGCCGTCGTCCTCGCCCAGACCTTCGTGGCCCTGCCGTTCCTGGTGGTCAGCCTGGAAGGCGCCCTGCGAACCGCCGGCAACAAATACGAGGCGGTCGCCGCAACCCTCGGGGCACGCCCCAGCACCGTGCTGCGCCGCGTCACCATCCCGCTGGTCCTGCCTGGCCTTGCCTCCGGCGCCGTCCTGTCCTTCGCCCGCAGCCTGGGCGAGTTCGGCGCCACCCTGACCTTCGCCGGCAGCCTGCAAGGCGTCACCCGCACGCTTCCGCTGGAGATCTATTTGCAACGCGAAACCGACGCCGACGCCGCCGTAGCGCTCTCCCTCCTGCTGGTCGCCGTGGCGGTGGCCGTCGTCGGACTCTCCTACCGGCGCCCCCGCATCGCCCCAATACAGGAAGGGGCGCCCCAGTGACCTTCCAACTGGACGCAACCCTCGCGGCGCGGGGCTTCGAGGTCTCGCTCAGCCTCGGGCCGGCCGAAACCATCGCCATCCTGGGCCCGAACGGTGCCGGAAAGTCGACCCTCCTCTCGATCATCTCCGGCCTGCTGCGCCCCGACGCGGGCCGGGCCGTGCTCGGGGACAGGGTCTTGTTCGACCTGGCGGCCGGGAAGAACATTTGGCGGGCACCGCACACCAGGGGAACGGCACTCCTGGCCCAGGAGGCTCTCCTCTTCCCGCATCTCAGCGCCCTGGACAACGTCGCGTTCGGGCCCCGCAGCGCCGGCGCGTCCAACGCCGCCGCCCGGGAAACGGCCATTCACTGGCTCACCGAAGTCGACGCCGGGGACCTCGCCTCGCGGCGTCCGGGACAGCTCTCCGGCGGCCAGGCCCAGCGCGTTGCCGTGGCCCGCGCCCTCGCCGCCGACCCGGACCTGCTGCTGCTCGATGAACCCATGGCGGCCCTCGACATCCACGCGGCCCCGCTGCTCCGGCGGCTCCTCAAGCGGGTCCTCGCAGGCCGCAGGGCCATCATCATCACGCACGACATCCTGGACGCCCTCATGCTGGCCGACCGGGTGATCGTCCTGGAGGACGGCCGGATCAGCGAGGCCGGGCCCACCCGCGATGTCCTCGAAAAGCCACGCAGCCGGTTCGCTGCCGGCCTGGCCGGGCTGAACCTTGTGGCCGGAACTGTCAGCGCCGCCGGCGTCACCACGGCCGAAGGGATGGTGGTCGCGGGCCACCAGGACGGCAGTATCGAGCCTGGCCAGGACGGCGTCGCGGTCTTTCCGCCCTCGGCAGTATCCGTCTTCCTCACCGAAGAACACGGCAGCCCGCGGAACTCATTCGCAGTGGCAATCACGGACCTTGAGCCGCACGGCGACCAGATCCGCGTCCATGCCGGCGGCCTCTCCGCCGACATCACACCGGCCGCTTCAGCCGACCTCGGCCTCACCCCCGGAATGACCGTCTACTTCGTCATCAAGGCCACGGCCATCGCCATCTACCCGGCCTAGCCACAGTCGGCGGCAGGCTGGACTTGCGTGCGCCCGGCCGGGGCTGGCGTGCGCCGTGCTGGGGGACAGGCTGGGGGCAGGCTTACGGCCGTCCCGACCGGCGGAGTAGTGTCGGTGCCGGGCGCTGGCGGCGCTGACCGATTCCGAGAGAAAAGGGAAAGCTATGACTGGGAAGTATGTGGCGACGTCGACAATCACCATCGCGGCGCCCGCAGACCGAGTATGGTCCGTGCTCACAGACCCTGGCGCCATCAAGGAGTTCATGTTCGGCACCGACGTCGTGACCGACTGGACGGTTGGCGGGCCCATTGTGTGGCGCGGCATCTGGGACGGCAAAGCGTACGAGGACAGGGGCAGCGTCCTGGAGTTTGAACCCGGACGGCGGCTCGTCGTGACGCACTTCAGCCCGCTGAGCGGCCAGGAGGACGCACCCGAGAACTACCACACGCTTACCTGGACGCTCGAGGACCAGCCCGGCACGACAGAATTCACGCTCTCGCAGGACAACAACGCAAGCGCCGAAGAAGCCGAGCATTCGAAGGGCATGTGGGACAGCCTTGTGAAGAGCGTGAAAGGAATCGCCGAACGGCAATAGTCAGGGCGGGATTAGTCCAGGAGTGGGCCCAGCGGCCGCGGGGCGCCGTGCGGACACGGCAGCCGCGACGGCGGCGGGTGTCGGCTACGGCAACCGCGCGGGTGTCCGCTACGGCAGCCGCGACGGGCGCAGCAGCGTGGGAGTTCCGGCCTCCGTAGGGTCCAGAGGCACGGGGCTGACCAGCACGGCGGGCCCGCGGCTGAGGAGGCCGTCCGAGAGCGGCTGGCAGCGGACGCCTCCCCGCCCGCGCATCGCGGCGTGCGCGCCCGGGGCCAGCATCCGGTCCATCCAGGCGCACGGGTGGGCAGGCCGTCCGGCCCGCAGCCGGACCATGTCCCCGTTCGATTCGAGCGCGAAGTCATGGCCGAGCAGGGGAGCGAGGTGTGCGCCTCTGAGGACAACGTTGCGCCGGGTCAGGAGCGGGTCAAAGGGCCCGGCTCCCAGTTCCTCGGCCATCGCATCGAGGGCTTCGATCGATAAGAGGGTGACGGCGGCGTCCATGTGCGCGGCCTTGCCGAAGAACCGGTCTCCGACGATGCCCTTGCCGGCCACCAGTTCCACCCGGTCCGCGTCGGTGGTGGGGACATTTGCTGCGCCATCGCGTGCGCGGCCGAAGTAGGCGTGCGCCGGCGAGACGAGGAGGTGGAGGACCTCGACGTCGTACCTGTAGCTTCCCGTCATGCCCTAAAACTATCCTCGATCGCGGGTCCCGGCACCAGTTGCGCGAGTTCGCCGGAAACGTGCGGGCTCGCCGTAACGGCCCGGCGATCTGGCAGGTGTCCGGCGAATTCGGCTGGGGCTGTGCGCGTTGTGCCCCGGCGGCGACCAATCCGGCTCAAGGTACGAGCACGATTTTTCCTTTGGCCGCGGTGCTGTCCAGCAGCTCATGGGCGCGTCGAACTTCAGAAAGCGGCAGCCGCTCGGCCACCACCGGGTGAATCTCGCCGCGCCGGAGCATCTCGAGCAGCGCGAGGAAGTCCGCCTGGAACCAGTCCTGGTGGTGAATGCGCAGCTTCTGGATCCGGTAGGACAGCACCTTTCGGCGCGGTGACAGCCAGCCCCAGAGGGCGACTGTCCCGGTTGCCGCGTACCAGGCGATGACGCCCGGCCAGTTCTTGCGCCCCTGAGCGATGGTGGCGTAGCGGCCGAACACAACGAGCCGGCCACCGGGCCGCAGCGCGCGGAAGGAGCGCAGCGACAACGGGCCGCCAAGCCCGTCGAGGGCAATGTCCACGCCGTCGCCGGTGAGCCCGCGCACACGGGCCAGGAAGTCCTCGTGCTGGTAGTCGATCGCGACGGCGCCCAGCCGCTCCACTGCGGCGCGGTCCCGACCGGCGGCGGTCCCGTAGAGGCGCAGGCCAGCCAGCGCCCCGAGCTCGAGGAGCGCGGTGCCCACCCTGCCGGCCGCGCCGTGAACCAGAACGCTCTCCCCAGCCTTCGCCTTGGCCGTGCGGTGAAGCAGCTGATATGCGGTCATGTAAGGGAAAACGAGGCTTACAACCTCGGCCGGGTCGAGGTCCTCGGGCACAGCGACGGCGTATAGCTCCGGCACGCAGACGCGCTCGGCGTTGGCGCCCCACACCGTCAGCGCGCCGATGCGGTCTCCCACTTGTATCCGTGTACAGCCGGGCCCGAGTTCATCGACGATGCCGACGAGCTCGTAGCCGGGCGTGAACGGCGGCTTCGGCCCGCCGAGATACGTACCTGCGCGCAGCTGTGCATCGGTGAACGAAACACCCGAAGCGAGGACGCTGACCCGGACTTCGCCCGGACCTGGCCGTGGATCGTCGACGTCCACCACGTTCAGGACTTCGGGGCCGCCGTAGCGGTCAATGACCACGCGCTCCATGGGCTCACTCTACGCTCGCGCCAAAGTCGGCACATCGGCTCATTGCCGCGCGGTGTCGGGGCCTTTTCGGTGGTGTGCCGAGGCTGCGATGCGCGAAATCGCCGGACACCTGCGGGCTCGCCGTAAGTTTCCTGCGAGCTGGCGACTCTCCAGCGAACTCGGCGGGGTCAGGACAATCTCGCCCGCTATTGACACCCCGGAAACGGCCGGACTATCCTACAACCAAATGGTTGTAGATCAGCTTAGGAAACAGCTCAGCGACGAAGAACTTGACCGCGTGTTCCAAGCCTTCGCCGACACGACCCGCCGGGACATCGTGCGGCGGGTGACGGTGGGCGAGTATTCGGTTTCCGGACTCGCCGCCCTCTACGCCATGAGTTTTGCGGCCGTCCAGAAGCACGTGGCGGTCCTGGAACGCGCTTCCCTTGTGTCCAAGGAGAAGCGGGGGAGGGAGCAAATTGTGCGGGCCAACCACGACGGACTGCAAAGGGCGCGCCGGCTGCTCGACGAGTACGAGGTCATCTGGCGGCAGCGGGCCGACCGGATCGAAGACCTCCTCGCCGAAACGGCCGCCACGGAACCAGGCAGCACGCAAACCGGCAACAGGCATACCAGCAAGGCACAACCAACACAGATGAAGGATGGGAAGGGTTCGTCATGACGGTTACCAGTTCAGTCAAGAATCTTGAGGCGCTCAGCCTCACCGTGGTCGCCGAGTTCGACGCGGGCGTGGAGCGCGTCTGGCAGGTCTGGGAAGACCCGCGCCTGCTCGAACGCTGGTGGGGACCGCCCACCTGGCCGGCCACTTTCGAGAAGCACGAGTTTGTCCCCGGCGGTGCGGCCAGCTACTTCATGACGGGGCCCGAGGGGGAGAAAGCCCGCGGCTGGTGGCGGTTCACGGCCATTGAAGCGCCGCACCGCCTGGAGTTCGACGATGGCTTCGCGGACGACAACGGCGATCCCGTGGCCGACATGGGCACCATTCACGGCGTCGTCACGCTGGAGCCAATCGGCGACCGCACTCGAATGACCATCCTGTCCACGTTCGAGGCGGAGGAGCAGATGGAGAAGATTGTCGCCATGGGCATGGAAGAGGGCATGAGGGAGGCGCTGGGCCAGGTGGACGCGATCCTCGCCGAGTCCGTCAACGCCTGACCTGCAACGCAACCGGACGACGGCGGGAATCTCCCGCCGTCGTCCGCATAGCCCTGTTCAGCCACGTACGCGCGGCGGTAGCATGCCCTCTGTGGCATTCACACACGGTTACGCGGCCAATGGCGACCTCCGCATGTACTACGAGGTCCATGGCCACGCGCTGGCCGACCAGCCCCCGCTGTTGCTGATTCCCGGCGGGGGCTCGACCATCGAAACCAGCTTTGCCGGGCTCATCCCGGCGCTGCTGGCCGAGAGCCGCCAAGTGATCGCCGTCGATGAGGAAGGCCACGGCCGCACCGCCGCCACCGGCCGCCCGCTCACCGCCGAAGGCTCGGCCGAGGACGTCAAGGCCGTGCTGGATGCGCTCAATGTGGGCTTCGTGGATGTGCTCGGCTTCAGCGCCGGCGGCCACACCGCACTGGCGCTGGCCATGAAGTATCCGGCTTCCGTGCGGTGCCTCATCGCAGCGTCCTCCTTCGTCAGCCGGGACGCCGTCGGCGACGAGTTCTGGGAGGGCATGGCGAAGGCCACCCTCGATGAGATGCCGGAGGTGTACAAGGACGCAGACCGCCGGCTCAATCCGGAGCCCGGACACCTTGAGCGGATGTTCGAGCTGGACCGCCAGCGGATCCTGACCTTCCCCGGCTGGCCGGACGATGACCTGCGCCGCATCACGGCCAGCACGCTGGTGCTGAGCGCCGACCGCGACGTCATCAGCGCCGAACACGCCGTGCGCATGTCCCGCGTCATTCCGGGAGCACGCCTGATGATCGTGCCCGGCACCCACGGCGATTACCTGGGGGAGCTGGCCGCAAGCGGCGGCGACCTGCGGGCCATGCGGACCGCCATCCCGTACCTGCTGCGGTTCCTGGAAGAGTAGCTCCCGCCGCAGAGGCCCCCGCCGCCGCCGTGGCCCCCGCCGCAGGGGCCCCGCCGAAGTCGCCGGAAGCGTGCCGGCTCGCCGTAATTTTCCGGCGACCTCGCAGGGTTCCGGCGTGTTCGGGGCTGGGGGCGCGGACGGCGCTAAACTCACGCGCATGACAACTGTTGACGATCAGGGCCGCCCCGAACCTCCCCTTGCAGCCGACGAAGCCGCGACCCTTCTGGGTTTCCTGGACTTTCAGCGGGCCACGTTGGCGTGGAAGAGCGCCGGACTGGACGCGGCCGGCCTCGGGGCGACCACAGCTGCCTCATCGATGACGCTGGGCGGACTGCTGAAGCACATGGCCTATGTGGAGAGCGAGTGGTTTTCCCGTTCCCTGCACGCGCGGGACCGGGAAGCGCCGTTCGACACCGTGGATTGGAAGGCCACCCCGGACTGGGAGTGGGATTCCGCTGCGGAGGACACGCCGGAACAGCTGCGCACCCTGTGGCAGGACGCCGTGGACCGGTCCCGGCTCCGCGTGGCGGAAGCCCTGGCCGACGGCGGCCTGGACCAACTGGCCAAGCGCCCGTGGCCAGACGGTTCGGCGCCGAGCCTGCGCTGGATCCTCTGCCACATGATCGAGGAGTATGCCCGGCACAACGGCCACGCCGATCTCCTCCGCGAGGCAGTGGACGGCGAGACAGGCGAGTAGGCCCCGCGGGGTCGACGCTGAGGGTGGTCGGCCGTCCAAGCACGCCTCCAACCACCCGTTGCGCTATCAGAAATGGCGGTTATGGACGCCGAATGACGACCAGGACTGATATCGCAACTAGGTCACGACGACGGCGGGCGGCTCCCGCCGTCGTCGTCCCGTGCCCCTAGTAGGCCTTGACCCGCTGTTCGACGACGAGGTGGATCAGGGCGAACACCCGGTCATCGTCGATGGCGGCCAGCGCTGCTTCGAGGGCTGCCGGCACGTCCTTGTCCTGGGTGACGGTGATGCCGAAGCCGCCGAAGGCCCGCGCCATCAGGCCGAAGTCGGGGTTCTTCAGCTGCGTGCCCGACACCCGGGCCGGGTAGTGGCGTTCCTGGTGGGTGCGGATGGTGCCGTATTCCTGGTTGTCCATCACGATGATCAGCGGCGTGGCCCCGTACTGGGCCGCCGTCGCGAGCTCCTGGCCGTTCATCAGGAATTCCCCGTCGCCGGCAATGGTGACCACCCGGCGCTCCGGACTGGCCAGCGAGGCGGCGATCGCGGAGGGCACCGAGTACCCCATGGAGCCGTTCCGCGCGCTGATCATCGAGGCGTAGCGCCGGGTGGGGAAGTACCGGTGTGCCCAGTTGGTGTGCTCGCCGGCCCCGAACGTCACCAGCGCGTCCTCTGGCAGCTGCGGGACGAGGTTCGCCATCAGGGTGTCCATCTTCGCTGGCCCGTCGCCGGGGGCCGACGGCGGCAGGCTGGCGAAGGACTGCTGCTCGGCACGCATCCGGGCCGTCCACGCCTTCCACTCCTCTTTGACGGGGAGGTCGATGTTGGCCAGATCCCGGACGAAGGCCTCCGGCTTGGCCAGGATCTGGCGGGAGACCGGGCCGGAGCGGCCGCGCAGCGAGGGATCGATGGTGACCAGGAAATTCTTCTTGTTCCAGTCCTGCCGGCAGACGAAGCCGTCTGTGATCACGTCACCCGGAACGGTCCCGACGAAAACGAGCAGGTCGGTCTCCTCCAGGAGGTCATAGGTGGGGCGGGGCCGGCCGTAGCCGATCGGCCCCACATAGCTGGGGGAGTCGAAGGAGACGGTTCCCTGCGTGCGCCATTCCGCCGCGGCCGGGATGTGGTGCTTCTCGAGCCAATCGGTGAGCTCCCAGGCCGCTTCCTGGGTCCAGTCGTTCCCGCCGGTGACAAAGAGCGGCTTCTTGGACTGGGCCAGGGCTTCGGCCAGGGCGCCGGCGTCGGTGCTGCTCATGCCGCCTGCCGCCACCGGGATGGCTGGGTGCAGGGCCGGATCAATCTGGACCCGGATGACGTCCTCCGGCAGGCCCACGACCACCGGGCCGGGACGGCCGCTCATGGCCGCGAACATTGCCTCCGCCACAATTTCGGAGGCCCGCTCGGGGTGATCGAGGACCATCACGCGCTTGGCTCCCGTGTCGAACCACGCCTTGATGTCGAACTCCTGGAACGCCTCGCGGTCCCGGTGCGCGAACGGAATCAGTCCGACAAAGAGGAGCATGGGGGTGGAATCCTGCCACGCGGTGTGCAGGCCCACGTGGGCGTTCGCCGCCCCGGGCCCGCGGGTGACCATGGCGACGCCGGGGCGCTGGTTCAGCTTGCCGTCGGCCTCGGCCATGTAGGCGGCGCCGCCCTCGTGCCGGCAGACCACGGTCTCGATCTCAGAGCCGTGCAGTCCGTCGAGGACATCCAGGAAGCTTTCCCCCGGGACAACAAAGGTGCGTTCAACCCCGTGCGCCACGAGCGAATCAACGATCACGTGCCCGGCGGACTTGAGGGTGCTGCCGCCATTGAGGTTGTCCGGGATGGCCGCCAGGACCGTCTGGAGGGGTGTGAGGGTGTCGCCGTCGACTGGGTGCGCGTCGGTTGCGGTCATGGTGGATGCAGACTCCGTTTTCATCACTACTTGTCTTCTTGGGTTGGTTGGCGGGCATGGCATGTCCACTGAATTCAGCGGAGCGGTTGGGGGTGCCTAGTCTGTTTCCGGTCCGGTACAGAAGAAGCAGCCGTCTTCGCAAGTGTCGTTCGACGCCGGCGGCATGCCTTTGTGCGCGGCTGGCGGGTCGAGCTCCTGCAGAGTGCTAGGGCGGCCGGGACTCAGCGGGTTTCGAGGCTTCATGGAGGCTTTCAGGTTGTATGTCGAGTTGTGGGACTATTCGGCACCGGGATGATCGATTAGCGGATTGGAGTCCGGTTGGCCAGCACGGGCGCGGCGCCCGTGAAGCCGTCGCGGGTTTCGGCGATGTCGTGGATCTGTTTCCGGCAGGCGTACCAGCCGCCAACCATCAGCGCACAGGCCACCAGGGTCACCAGCAACGTAAGCGGGGAGTCGATGAAGACCATGACGAGCACGCCGAGCAGGAACGCCAGGGAGAGGTACCCGGTGTAGGGGGCGCCGAACATCCGGAAAGAGGGGCGCTCAAGCCAGCCCTTGGCTGCCCACCGTTGGAGCTGGATCTGGCAGAGCACGATGGTGGCCCAGGTGACAACGATGCCCACAGAGGCGACGTTCAGGACGATCTCGAACGCCTGGCCGGGAACCAGGTAGTTCAGAGGGACCCCAAGGAGGGAGACGCCGGCGGTGATGGCGATGCCGCCGTAGGGGACGCCGGCCTTGTTCATCCGCTGGGCAAACTTCGGGGCCGATCCGGCCACTGACATGGAGCGCAGGATGCGGCCGGTGGAGTACAGTCCGGCGTTCAGCGAGGACAGGGCGGCCGTGAGGACCACAAGGTTCATGATGACGTCCACGCCCTGGATGCCGATGGATCCGAAGAACGTCACAAAGGGGCTGACGCCTTTTTCGTATGAGGTGTAGGGCAGCAGCAGGGCGAGCAGGATGACGGAGCCGACATAAAAGACGGCGATGCGGAAGACCACGGAGTTGATGGCCTTGGGCATGATCTTTTCGGGGTTTTCGGTTTCGCCGGCGGCGGTGCCGATCAGTTCGATCGAGGCGTAGGCGAACAGCACGCCCTGCATGAGGATGATCATGGGCAGCAGGCCGTTGGGAAAGATGCCGCCGTTGTCGGTGATGAGACTGAAACCTACTTCCTGGCCTTCCACGGGGGTGCCGAACATAACGAAGTAGGTGCCGACCAGCAGGAACGCGACGAGGGCTGCGACCTTGATCAGGGCAAACCAGAACTCGAGTTCGCCGAACACCTTGACGGAGGCGAGGTTCAGGCAGAGAACCACGATGAGCGCGATCAGCGCCCAAGCCCACTGCGGTACGGCCCCCATCCAGGGGATGTATTTGCCGAAGAAGTTCATGTAGAGGGCCGCGGCGGTGATGTCCACGATCGTCGTGGTGGCCCAGTTGATCCAATAGAACCAGCCGGAGATGAACGCGGCTTTCTCTCCGTAGAATTCGCGGGCGTAGGACACGAAGGATCCTGACGAGGGCCGGTGCAGCACCAGTTCTCCCAGGGCGCGCAGGATCAGGAAGGCGAAGAAGCCGCAGACGGCGTAGGCGATGACCAGAGACGGGCCGGCCGCGTTGAGCCGGCCGCCGGCGCCCAGGAACAGGCCGGTTCCGATGGCGCCGCCGATCGCGATCATCTGGATCTGCCGGGGCTTCAGGCTCTTGTGGTATCCCGAGTCCTCGGCGTGGATCAAGGCATCCGAAGCGTGGGCGTGGCCACCATCTGCTTGGTACAAGCCAACCTCGTCATTGGGGTTGTTGGACATGGGTGTTCCTTTCGATCTGTGAGATCTAAATGGGTTCTGGAGGAAGATTGTGGGGGACAGCCAGGCGTCAGATCAGAAGATCGACCATCCGGTGCGGTCGGACAGGTCAGCGAGAGCCGCCGTGCCTGCCAGGGAATTTCCTTTGGAATCCAGCCGCGGGCTCCAGACGCAGATGGCGCACTCGCCGGGGACGATTGCCAGGATGCCGCCGCCCACACCGCTTTTCCCTGGAAGTCCCACGCGGTAGGCAAACTCGCCGGCTGCGTCATACATGCCGCAGGTCAGCATGATGGATCCGATGCGTTTGGCCTCGCTCCTGGAGATCACCGCGCCCCGCGCTCCGCGACCATCCTGCGCGAGGAAAAGGCCCGCCTTGGCGACTTCCACGCAGTTCATCATGATTGAGCACTGCCTGACGTAGTTCTCGACCACTGCCTGTGCCGGCCGCCGCAGGTTGCCGAATTCCTTCAGGAAGTGGGCGAGGGCCAGGTTGCGGCTGCTGCTGGAGAGTTCACTCCTTGCGGCCATTTCGTCGATGAAAGGACCCGGGTGACCCACCTGGCCGGTGAGGAAGCGCACGACCTGGGCGGCGGCGTCGGGAGATCTTTCCATCAGGTGGTCGGTTACCACCAGGGCGCCCGAATTGATGAAGGGGTTCCGTGGGATCCCGTGCTCGACCTCAAGCTGGACCAGGGAGTTGAAGGACGTCCCTGACGGCTCGCGAAGAACCCTGGACCACAACGAGCCGGAGCCATCGGCGCTGAGCGCCATCGCCAGGGTGAAGACCTTGGAGATGCTCTGGATTGAGAATGGAAGATCGGCGTCGCCGGAACTGAAAACTTCCCCGGACGTCGTGGCCACCGCGATGCCGAAACCGTCGAACGGCGGGGACTGCAGATGGGGAATATTTGCCGGAACTGACCCCGCTTCCGTCCGGGGCCGGTGGCTGCGGACAATGTCATCCAGTACCAGGCCAAGCGGCGGCGAATTGAGTGCTGTCATCATTTCTTGCCCAAGTGCTCCTTCTGCGTGCCGGCCCACTCCTGAATATGAAGCAGGGCGACCAGCGAATGGCGGGAATTGCCGAAGTCCAGTCCGGTGATCCGGCTGGCCTTGCCGATCCGGTAGTAGACGGTGTTCTTGTGCAGCTGCATCCGCTTCGCGCACTCGGCCACGTCCAGGCCGGCGTCGAAGAACGCACGCAGCGTCTCGGCCAGTTCCGCGTCGTCGCGGAGCAGGGCCCAGAGGCTGCGGTGCCGGAAGGCCGCCGTCGTAAAGTTCTCCACGGCGTCGCGGAACAGGATCTCGGCTTCGAAGTCGTCCACGGTGGCCACCGAGGCTTCGCCGGACCGGCGCATACAGCCCAGCAGCGCTTCGGATATTCCGGTCACGGAATGGATTGAGAGCAGATCGGGAACGACGGGTCCGACGGCGGCGAACGGGTTGATGCCGAGGTGCTTGCCGGCGTCTTTGACGATTGCCTCGGCCAGGCTCCGCAGCCCGGGCACTGCGTTGGCGGACTGGAGCCCGGGAAGGATCACGGCGGTGTCGCCGTGAAACTGTCCCACGATGGCTGACGGCTTGTAGGCCGCCGCATGGATTGACGCGAGGTTGGCCAGCTCGCCATGTTTGAGGGCGGCGTCGTCCATCCGGGCCTCGGACGCCGACAAGCCAAGCAGGATAAGGGCCGCGGGACGGTCCGCCGGGATCTTCTCGCTGTGCGCGCTCGCCGCAGCTTCCGCCGGACCGGACAGGAGCCGCACGATCCGGTCCTCGCGCATGTGCACGGACTGCTGGTTGCGGTACCGGATCAGCTCGGCGGAAGCGCGCGCGGCTGAGCCGGTGAGCACATAATCGACGTCGTCGCCGAATCCGGCGCCGGTTTCCTGGAGCCAGATATAGCCCATGATGCGGTCGCCGGCGAACAGGCTGATGGCCACCCGCTCCCGCAGGCCGTCCTGGGGCCGGGCGGGAACCCGGACGGGCAGGCGCGTCCGGTGCAGCTCGCGGTAGGCGCCGAGGTCCTTGAGCAGGAGTTCGTATTTGCGCGGGCCGCGCCGGGCCAGGATCGAGGCCTTGCGCAGCTCGTCAATGGCGTTGGTGACCGTGGAATACGCCAGGACCTTGTTGGCGGCGTCCTCGATCACCACGTGGCTCGAGGTCAGGCGGGCCGTGGTCTGGGCGACGGCAAAGAGGTCTTCCTCGAGCAGGGTCAGGACTTCGCTCTGGTAGCTGCGCGCCTGGATCCGGTCCTTGGCGATGGACAGCAGGCGGTCCCAGTCCGCGGTCGGGTCCACCAGCAGCAGCCCGGTTCCGGCGGCGCGCAGCAGCTCTTCCGCCTCGGCCAGTTCGTCCTGGCTGCCCTTGACGGCAAGGACCAGGGGAGGGTTTTTCAGGAGCCTTCGCACGGCCGGCAAGGCGGAGCGTCCGCGGACCCCGATCAGCAGGACGAACGCCGACCCGCCGTCGGAGGTCTCGTCGTCGGCGTCAACTATCAGGAAGCGTTCGATCGCCGCGTCCGTGCGGTCCGGCCGGAGCATGAGGCTGGCGAAACCGAGGGGGAGATCCGCGAGGATGTCGTCCACTGTAGCTGCGGCCATGGGCTTTCCTTCTGACATCGGCACCCGCCCGGACTGCTCTGTCCGGACACCTCATGCTATCCAGCGGCCAGTGCCGAAAATATGGAAAAGATCCTAAGTTACGCGACCAGTTTTAGGTCTGCGGACCAAGGCGTGCCGGATCCGTGGTGCACCGGATGCGTGCCGCGCTATTTGGCGGCGAGCGGCGCCACGTGCACGCTCACGCCCAGCTCGCGGATGCTCTCCTGCATTTCGAGCGGGAGCTGGCTGTCGGTGACCACGGCATCCAGCTTGTCCAGGGGCGCCACCCGGAACTTCGAGACCGTGCCGAACTTGGTGCTGTCCGCCAGCAGGAAGCACGACGACGACGCCTCCAGGGCCGCGAGCTTGATCTCCACCTTGTCCATCGAGGGGGTGGTCACGCCGCGGGACACGTTCCAGGTGCCGGTGCTGAGGAAGAAGAGGTCAATGTTGATGCCCTTGACCGCGTCAGCGGCGATCCGGCCGCAGCTGGAGGCGCTGGAGGGGTCCACGACGCCGCCGGTGTGAATGGTCTCCACATGCGGGTGGGCGAAGAGGCTGGTCACCACGTAGAAATCGTTCGTGACCACCGTGATGTTCTTGCGGGCCGCGAGATACGGCACCACGGACTGGCAGGTGGTTCCGGCGTCCAGGAACACCACCATGTCATCTTCCACGAACTGCGCGGCGAGCTCCGCGATGGCCTGCTTGCGCGGCAGCTCCAGCTGGGCCCGGAATTCCCGCTCCCGCGGCGGCTCCTGGCTGGTCCAGTCCGCGAGCCGGACACCGCCGGGCACCGACGCCACCTGGCCCTGTTCCTCCAGCGCCGTGATGTCCCGCCGCACGGTCATGTGCGAGACGTTCATGTAGTCCGTGAGGCTGCGGATGCTCAGAACACCCTCGCGGCGCAGCAGGCGCAGGATCTCCTGGTGGCGCTGTTCCGGGATGAGCGGTCGGGTTGGCTGGTTCACGCGGGGCTCCTTCGGGACGCGGACGTAACAAGTCTAACAATTTTTCACAGGGTGTTCATATTTGTGAAGATTTGGGCTAATCTTTTAAATCATGTTAACCAAGTTTGAAGTACTCGAAACGATCGTCCGCACCGGCGCCCTGCTCATCGCTCGGCTGGACTCGGCCGACGAGGCCTACCGGGTGGCGGAGGCGGCCATCGACGGCGGCATCCGCGCCGTCGAGATCCCGCTGACCGTGCCCGGCGCCCTCGGCGTCATCGAGCGGCTCGCCGACAAGTACGCCGACCAGGGGATCGTCGTCGGAGCGGGCACCGTGCTCGACGCCGAGGCTGCCTACGCCGCAGTGTCCGCCGGGGCGCGGCTGCTGGTCAGCCCGCAGCTCAACCCGAACATGATCGCCGCGGCCAACCGCTACCAGGCCGTCACGGCCAGCGGAGCCTTCACCCCCACGGAGGTGCTCAACACGCTCGAGGCCGGCGCCGACATCGTGAAGCTCTTCCCGGCCGAGCTCGGCGGCCCCGCCTACGTCAAGACGATCATGGCGCCGCTGCCGCAGGCACCGATCATGCCGTCCGGGGGAGTGACCCCGGAAAACGTCGGCGCGTGGTTTGCCGCCGGGGTGACGGCCGTCGGCGTCGGCAGCTTCGTCACCAAGGCCGCACAGAACGACGGCGACTACGGGCTGGTTGCCCGCGCTGCCCGGACGTTCCTCGACGCGATAGACAACGCCCGCCAGTAGTCGCTGGCATCAAACGAAAATCCGACAGAAACTGTCAACAGAACACAAAGGAGTGAGCTGCATGAGCCACGCTTCCGCAGAAATCGCAACATCCGAGGTGAAGCCCGCGAAGAGCGTGCGGATCAGGTGGTACCTGGTCGCGCTGCTCGTGATCGGCGGCATCATCAACTACCTGGACCGCAACAACCTGAGCATCGCCAACACCACGATCGCTAAGGAGTTCGGCCTGAATGCCCTGCAAATGGGCCTGCTGCTGTCCGCATTTTCCTGGCCGTACGCCATCGCGAACTTGCCCGCCGGCTACCTCGTGGACAGGTTCGGCCCGAAGCGGATGTTCGCGTGGGCCGCGGGACTGTGGTCCATCATCTCGATGCTCTCGTCGCTCGCCAACTCCTTCGGTTTCCTCTACGCCGCCCGCGTGGCACTCGGCATCGCCGAGTCCCCGTTTTTCACCTCCGGGCTCAAAGTGGCCGACAAGTGGTTTAACAAATCCGAACGTGCACTTCCGGTCTCCATCATTAACACCGGCTCCCAGCTCGCCAACGCGATCGCCCCGCCTCTGCTGACGTTCCTGATGCTGACCATGAGCTGGCGGGGCATGTTCCTCGTGATCGGCGCCCTGGGCATTGTGATTGCCCTCGTCTGGCTCCGGATCTACCGTGACCCCACCCTGAAGGAACAGTTCATCATCAAGGGTGACGAGTTCGAGGAACAGCAGCTGCCCAAGGAAAAGCAGGCCGGCTGGGGCGAACTGCTCAAGAAGCAGAACACCTGGTTCATGGTCCTTGGCGCCTTCGGCATCTTCTACACCGTCTGGGTGTACCTCACCTGGCTTCCGAGCTACCTGCAGACCGCCCGCGGCTTCAGCCTGAGCCAGATCGGCTGGCTCGCCGGACTGCCGTTCCTCTGCGGCATCATCGGCGTCCTCACCGGCGGCATTCTCTCCGGCAAGCTGATCAAGCGCGGCGTTCCCACCATCACCTCACGCAAGATCCCGATCGTGGGCGGCGCCCTGCTCGCCGCCGCCGCGGTCCTCCCGGTGGCCTACGTGGAGAACACTGCCCTGGCGATCGTGCTGCTTTCCGTCGGCTATTTCGCGGCCCAGGTGCCGATCGGCGTGCTGTGGACCCTGGCCTCGGACATCGCGGATTCCAACCAGGTGGCATCCCTGGGCGCCATCCAGAACTTCGGCGGGTTCCTCGGCGCCGCCGTGGCACCGATCGTCACGGGTTACATCCTGACCGAAACCGGCGGCAACTACACGCTGGTGTTCGTGATTGGCGGCCTGCTGCTGATTGTCGGCGCCCTGTCCTACGGCATCTTCGTCAAGGACCGCCGCCCGGCTGCCCGGGCCTGACCCCTACCCGAGCGAAGTTCAAGGAAGAACAGGCACTTGACTACCATCCTCCCCAGAGTGTTCTTTGTGATCGGGCCGGCCGGCTCCGGGAAATCCAGCGTCAGCCGGCTCATCGCCCGGCAGTTCGGGGCCGCGTACATCGACAAGGACACGGCCACCATCCGGTTCACCGAGCTGCTGCTCAAGCTCAACAACTCGGACCCGAATGAGCGGGACAACAACGAGTTCTACCAAACCACCATCATGCCGCTGGAGTACGCGTCCATCCTGGACCTCACCCGCGACAACCTGATGGCCGGGAACTCCGTGGTCCTGGACGCGCCGTTCGGGAAATACTTCCCGGATGAGGACTACCTCGCCAAGATCCGGGTTCGCCACGATTGGCCCGAGGCGGAACTGGTGGTGGTGCACGTTAAGCTGGCCGGCGAGGCGCTCCGGGCGCGACTGATTGCACGCGGCTACCCGCGGGACGAATGGAAACTGGCGAACTGGGAAACGTTCTGGTCCGGCGCCCAGGCCAATTCCTGCCACTGGTCCGGTGCCCGTCACCTGGAGTTCGACAACAGCGCCGCGGCCGCCGACGTCACCGTGTTCGCCGCGGCCCTGGCGGCGGACGAGGCCCGGAGCCTGCCCGTGCAAGGTCAGGGCGTCAGCTGACCGTAGTGAAACGGGAAAACCCCATCCATTGCTCCATAAGTGCCGTTATGACTCCTCAAAAGGGCGTCTGCGGAGCAATCGATGGGGTTTTTGCCTGGCGAGGCCGCTCGACAGGGGTACTGGCAGTCACTCCCGGGCCAGCACGGCCGCGGGCGATCCTGCTGGCGCTCGCGGCCGTGGCCGTACTCAACATTGGCACCACAGCCGCCATGATCCGCCGGAAGCCGCAGGCGGACAGCGGACCGGCAACCGCGACCGGCCAGGACGACGACGGTCCGGCGCTGTCCCGGGCGGGCGTCGCCGCCGTCGTCCTCGCGTTCATTGCCCTGCAGGCAAGCAACAGTGCTGCGGTGTCGATCATGGGGCTCTTCGTGACTGGCCGGCTGAGTGCCCGGTTCTCCAGCCACACTCTGATCACCTCAGGCTGTCTTGCCGGGATTGCGTATTACGCCGCCATGGCCTTCGTCGCGGACCCCGTCGGCCTGATCGCCCTCCAGATCCTCAATGCGTGGTTCTTTGCGATCGTCGCCGGGATCGGCCTGACCCTGTTTCAGCAGATCATTCCCCGTCCGGGGCTGGCCTCTGGCCTCTTTGTGAACACCCGGCGCGTCGGCGCGATTGTGTCCGGACCCATCATCGCCTTCGGATCGATGACCGCACTCGGATACCAGGGAATATTTGCGGCCAGCGCAGGGCTCGCCGTCGTGACCCTGGCCGCCATCCTGCTGACGCGGAGGTTGAAGGCCGCCGTTCCGGAACCGGACGCCGACCGGTCTAAGCCGGGCGCGGCGTGTGGCGCGCATTGGCGCAGTCGGGACCGTCATCATGGAGTGTTGGTGCGTCATTTGCGGAACCCCACGTCCGCCGCACCGCCACTGATGCCGACGCACACAGGAGAACGCATGGACTCGCCCCCGGAGCTGATCGACTTCACCGCGGCCGGCCGCAGTTCCGCCGATCTGGACGTGGCGTGGATCCACGGATCAGAGTCCGCGAAACACAACACGGACCCGGACATCCAGGTCCACGCCTGCGACGAGCACACGTTCATCCTGCGCCAGAACATGGCCGTCAACTACGAGGCGCCGTTCATGTTCCTGCTGTTCGGCAACGACCGGGCCGTGCTCATCGACACCGGCGCCACCGCATCCGCGGACTTCTTCCCCCTGCGCCGCGTTGTCGACGGCCTGGTGGACACGTGGCTCGCCGCGCATCCCCGCGACGAATACCGGCTCCTGGTCCTCCACACGCATCCGCACGGCGACCATGTTGCCGGGGACGCCCAGTTCGCCGGCCGGCCCGACACCGTTCTGGTGGACGCGGGTCGGGAGAGCGCATGGGAATTCTTTGGGTTCGGCGACGGATCTGGGGACATCGACGACGCCGTTCAAACGGCGCACGTGGATCTGGGCGGACGCGTCCTGGAATGCTGGCCCAGCCCGGGGCACCACAACGCGGCGGTCACGTTCTACGATCCCCACACAGGGTTCCTGCTCACAGGAGACACGGTCTACCCGGGCCGCCTGTACATCCACGACTGGCCCGCGTTTGTCCGCACCATCGACCGGCTGATCCGGTTCAGCGGCACGCACCCCGTCACCCACGTCCTGGGCTGCCACATCGAAATGTCGCGGGATCCCGGCGTCGACTATCCGATCTTCACCACCTACCAGCCCGAAGAGCCCCCACTGCAGATGACAGTGGACCAACTCCGGGAGATCCGCCGGGCCGCCGACGAGGCGGGCGGACGCCCGGGCCGGCACGTGTTCCCCGGCTTCATCCTCTGCCTAGACGAGGCCTGACGGGCAACATTTCACCGGAGGCCGCCATGGGTTCGCCCCAACCCACGCGCCCACGCGAGAGGGCACTCCGTGGCAATGTTTGTGAAAAACACTGCCACGAAGTGCCCTCTCGGCGGATCCTGCGGCGGGTGACGGTTCCTAAAGCGCGCCCTGGTCCGGGGTCCCGGCGGGGATCGGCTCGTGGCGGGCCACTTCGACCGGGCTCTGGAGCAGCCCGTCGAGGGAGGCGTTGAGCCGTTTGACCGGTTCGCCTGCGCCGTGGGCGTCGAGCAGTTCGGCGGATTCCCACTTCTCGATCATGAGGATCTGGCCCTCGGGAGTCTCATGGATGGCGTAGAGGAGGCAGCCGGGTTCCTCGTGGACCTCGGCAATGGCCGGGGAGAGGGCCGCGACGACCTCGTCGAAGGATCCCTCTTTGGGGGTGAACATGGCGGTGACGACGACGGGCATGGTTTTCCTTAGTGGGTAGGGAGGTTGGCGAGGGTGAGCGGGGCGCAGCTGTTGCGGGGCAGGAAATCGGCCTTGACCTCGATGAGCCGCGGGCCTTCGGGGAACTTGCCCTGCATCCGGCCGAGCACGAGTTCAAGGGCATGGACGGCCAGCATGTCCAGCGGCTGGCGGATCACGCTCAGCGGCGGGGACATCAGTTCTGTCCACGGATTGTCATCGAAGACGATCACCGAGAGATCATCCGGAATCCGGACCCCCTTCTGGACAAGCCGCCGGACCGAGCTCTGCACCTGGGCGGTGTTGCCCACGATGAGGGCCGTGGGCGGCTGCGGCATGGCAAGCAGGGAGCCGACGGCATCGCCGCCGGCGTCCCCGCGGAACGGCACATCGCGGATGAGTAGGGGGTCAACCGGAAGGGACGCGCTGACGTGCGCCGCGGTGTAGCCGCTGATCCTGGCCGCGCCCGTTGAGGTGCTCCGGGGCCCGGTAATAAGGGCGATCCTGGTGTGGCCGAGGCCGATCAGGTACTCCGTGGAGCGCTGGGCGGAGTCATAGTTTTCAATGCTGACGACGTCGGCCTCGCCGAGTTCCTCGATGGTGCGGTCAACGAAGACCACATTCACGCCGAGGTCCTGCAGGCGGGCCCATTTCTCAACGTTCCCGCCCGTGGGGGTAGCTATGACCCCGCTCACGGACCGGTCCAACAGCGTATCCAGCGATTCCGCTTCCAGATGCGGATCCTCCTGGGTGGTCATCAGGACAACCTGCACGCCGTGGCTGCGGGCCTCCCACACGATGCGGTCAGCTAGCCGCGCGAAGAACGGGTTGGAGAGGTCCGTGACCACGAGTCCGATGGTGAGGGCATGGCCCGCGCTGAGCTCGCGGGCGGCCGCCCGGGGACGGTAGCCGAGTTCGTCGATGACCCTGAGAACTTCTTGCCGTTTTGCCGGCGCAACGGGTCCGGAGTCCGGGTTCAGGACCCGGGACACGACAGAGACCGAGACTCCCGCAGCCGCCGCGACATCGCGAATGGTTGGGGCCTTCTTCAATGCTCCTCCTTGAGGTCCGCTATCGGCGGCCGATGACCGCGGGCTGTCCATCCGCCCTGCGATCCTTGCCCGTTCAACTGCGTTCGATTGTGACTGTTGACACAGACTAACACGGACTGGTACAAATGTGGAACCGGTTCCACTCCGGTCCTAAACTCCATTCGCGACGACGACGTTGCTCCGCCTTCAGGCGGGGGTCCGATGCGAACGTCAACCAGAGAGATCCCCATGAATCTTCACAAACTCCTCAGCGACCGCGAGCAGGAAGGCCGTCCCATCAGGGTTGGCCTGATTGGTGCCGGCCGTTATGGCACCATGTACCTGGCGCAGGCGAACAACATCCCGGGCGTCCACGTCGTAGCCATCGCAGACATCAACGTCAAGCGCGCAGAAGGCGCCTTCGATCTCGTCGGGTGGCCCAAAGACCAGATCGCGCCGGACATCGCTACCGCACTCCGGGACCGCTCCACGACGATCGTGGCCAACGCGGACGAGCTCTTCGACGTCGACATCGACGTCATCGTGGAAGCGACGGGCAACCCCATCGTGGGTGTGAAGCATGCACTGCGCGCCATCGAAACGAAGAAGCACATCATCATGGTCACCGTTGAGGCCGACGCCCTGGCAGGTCCCGCCCTAGCCAAGCGTGCGGAAGCCGCCGGTGTTGTCTACTCGATGGCTTATGGCGACCAGCCGGCCCTCATCATGGAACTCGTGGACTGGGCACGCACCAGTGGTTTCGACGTCGTCTGCGCCGGCAAGGGCGCCAAGTATCTCGAGCACTATCACGAGATGAACCCGGACAACGTCTGGGAGAACTGGGAGTTCTCCAAGGAACTCACCGACTCCGGGCAGCTGAACCCCAACATGCACACCTCATTCCGTGACGGAACCAAGGCTTCCATCGAGATGGCCGCCGTCGCCAACGGCGCCGGCCTGGTGCCCTCGGACAACGGCCTGAGCTTCACGCCCGGCAACGTCGAAGAAATCGCCACGATCTGCCGCCCCGCCGACGTCGGGGGAGCCCTCGCCCACGAAGGCAGCGTCGACGTCATGTCCAGCGTCAACCGCGACGGCACCTGGATCCCCCACAACACCCAGGAAGGCGTGTTCGTCGTCGTCAAGGCCACGAACGACTACGTGTCCGGCTGCTTCAACGAGTACCCGTGGCACCCGGACCCCACCGGCCAGTACGCCGCACTGTACCGCCCGTACCACTACGTGGGCCTGGAGCTGAACATGTCCATCGCCAACGCCGTACTTCGGGGGATCTCCACGGGTTCACCGATCGGGTTCTTCGGCGACGTCGTCGCGACAGCCAAGAAGGACCTCAAAGCCGGTGAATTCCTCGACGGCGAAGGCGGATACACGGTCTGGGGCAAGCTCGTTTCGGCCAGGCACTCCGTCGCAACCGGGGCCCTCCCGGTGGCGCTGGCCCACCACGTCGAACTGCGCAACGACGTCGCCAAGGGCGAGATCGTCGGCTGGGACGACGTCATTATTGACGACTCCCTGGCCCAGGCTCTTGAACTGCGCCGCGAAACCGAAGCACTCGTGACGGAACCCGCCCTCAGCGCCTGACGCTCCCCGCACACTCATCCGGGCGCGGCCATGAACTTCACGCCTCCGGAACCAGACTCCTTCCAATGAAGAAAGGCACCACATGAAATCCAAGACCCGCGCCCTCACCGGAGTGCTGGCCTGCACCCTGGCGGCCACGCTCCTCGCCGGCTGCGCCTCCGGAGCCCCCGGCTCGGCCGGAGGCGCACCGGCAAAAATCCAGCTGTCCATCCCGGACCCGCTCACATCGTCCGTCGGCGTTTCCGCCCAGCACTTCGCCGACGAGGTCAAGAAGACCTCCAACGGGTCGGTCGTCGTCACGGTGGTTCCGAACGGCACGAGCTTCAGCGGGGACCAGAACGCCGCCGTCACCCGCCTGCAGGGCGGCTCGCTCGATGCCCTCATCCTCTCGACCTCCGTGTACGCCTCCGTGGTACCGGAAATGAACGGCATCAGCATCCCCTACCTGTTCAAGGACACAACCGAGGAAGCTGCGTTCCTGGCAGGAAAGCCGGGTCAGGTGCTGAAGGAAAAGCTCGCAGCCAAAGACACCGTGGCGTTGTCCTTCCTCACCCGGACCGGCCGTGAGATCACCAACTCGGTGCGCCCCATCGAGAAGCCTGCGGACCTCAAGGGCCTGAAAATCCGTGTCCCCGGCAACCCGCTCTGGACCGACTTCTTCGGGAAGCTGGGAGCAAGCCCCACCACCATGGCCTTCTCCGAGGTCTTCACGGGCCTGCAGACCGGAACTATCAACGGCCAGGAAAACCCGATCGAGGTGCCGTGGACCAATAAGTTCTCCGAGGTCCAGAAGTATGTGTCACTGACCAACCACATCAACGACGCTTGGGTCCTGGCCCTGTCATCGAAGAAGTGGGACGGACTTTCCGAGGCCCAGAAGAAGGCCCTCACTGACGCCTCGGCCGAAACAGCGACGTTCAAAACCGGCTACGACGAAGAGCAGTCCAAGAAGCAGCTGGATGAACTCACAGCCAAGGGCATGACGGTCAACGAGCTCAGCGCCGCCGGCCTGGAGGAATTCAAGGCCACGTCCAAGAGCCTCTACCCGCAGTTCTCCCAGCTGATTGGCAAGGAGTTCTTCGACGAGGCCATCGCCTTCACGGCCTCCAAGTAGCCCCGCAGGGGGCCGGGGCGCCAGCGGTGCCCCGGCCCCAATACATCCCGCTCTCAACGTCGACAGTCTGGAAGAACATGAAACACACGCTCGCCTCCGAGGAACTCGAGGAGGTCATTCCGTCCGACGCGGAAGAAATCCTGCACCACGGTCACGTCCCGCCAGGCTGGAGCGGCGCCGTCTGGCTCGACAAGGTCCTCGAATGGACCGTGGGCGCGGCGATCCTTGCCGAGCTCGTCGTCATCCTGCTGAACATCGCGGTCAGGGTCATCACCGGTGATTCAGTGCTCTGGACCCAAGAAGTGTCAGAAATCGCGCTCCTGACCATCGCCTTCATCGGCGGAGCCATCGCCTACCCCAAGGGTGCGCACATGTCGGTACAGGCCCTCATCATGCGCCTGCCCGCAACATGGAAGCCCTACCTGGCCGCCCTGGTCGACTGGCTCGTCTTTGTCATGAGCGCAGGCGCGTTCGCTCTCTTCGTGCCGACCCTGGCCCAGCAGATCGAAGAAAAGACACCCATCCTGCAACTGCCCGTGTTTTGGGTCTCGATGCCCTTCTCCATCGGCATGGTGCTCATCGCATGGTTCGCCCTCGTCAAACTCCGGCGGCAGGAACGCCGCCCCGTCCTGGCTGCCGCCGGCATCGCCGCGGCGATGGTCGCCGTCGTCGTGCTGGCCCCGCCCCTGTTCTACTACGCGTCCCCTAACGTCCTCCTGGGCGTGGTGCTCGCGGTGCTGTTCCTGCTGCTCTTCCTTGGCCTCCCGATCGCCTTCGTCCTGGCCTTGGCCTCGGGGATCTACCTCTACCTGGGCGGCATTTCCGACGTCAGCGCCATCCCGATCGGCATGGCCTCCGGGGCCAAGGGATTCGTGCTCCTGGCCATCCCGTTCTTCATCCTCGCCGGCACGGTCATGAACTCCGCCGGCCTCACCCTGCCCCTGGCCAAGCTCGTCGACGCCCTCATCGGCCACCTCCGCGGCGGCTTGCTGCAGGTGGTCGTGGTCACCATGTACATCTTCTCCGGCATCTCCGGCTCCAAAGTCGCCGACGTCGCGGCCGTCGGCACCACCATGCGCGGCATGCTCGAAGAGCGCAAATACCCGCGCGGCGAGGTGGTCGCCGTCCTGTCGGCCTCGGCCATCATGGGTGAAACCATCCCGCCCAGCATCGTGCTGCTGATCCTCGGCTCCATCACCACCATCTCCACCACCACCCTGTTCCTGGCCGGCTTCGTTCCCGCGGCGTTCCTCGCGCTCGTCGTCATGGCACTGGTGTTCCTGCGGGCCCGCAAACAGGGCGGCGTCGCCAGCCCCAAGGCCACCTGGCGGACACGCGGTTCAGCAACCTTCTTCGCCCTGCCAACCCTCCTCCTGCCCGTGGGCATGGTGGTGGGCATCATGAGCGGCTTCGCGACCCCAACCGAGGTCTCCTCGGTCGCTGTGGCCTACGCATTCGTGCTGGCCGCCGCCTACCGGCGGGGCAGCAAGAAACTCCTCGGGGACACCCTGCGCGAAACCACGACGACGGCGGGCATGGTGCTCTTCATCATCGCCGCAGCCTCGCCCCTGGCCCAGACCCTCGCCCTCGCCGGCGTTTCGCAGCAGATCCACGACCTCATGTCCGGACTCGGAGACTCCCCGATCCTGTTCATGCTCTTTACCGTGATCCTGCTGATCATCATGGGCCAGCTGCTCGAGGGCCTGCCCGCGGTGCTCATCTTCGCCCCGCTCCTGCTGCCGATCGCCACCGACTTCGGCGTCAACCCGGTGCAGTACGCCATGGTGCTCATCATCTCCATGGGCATCGGGTCCTTCGCGCCGCCGGCTGGCGTCGGCTTCTACGTCGCCTGCGCCACCGCCCGCGAAACCGTGGAAAACAGCCTGAAGCACTTCTGGCCGTACCTGGTGGCAGTATTCATCGGACTCCTCGTCCTGGCCGCGGTTCCCTGGTTCAGCACGTTCCTCCCGGCACTCGCCGGACTCATCCCCTTCTAACCCAGGAGACAGTGAACCATGGACATTTCATCGGCCGGACTGCCCGCGTCCGTGGCCTTGCTGGGGACCGGTCCCATGGGCGCCCCGATCGCCCGCAACATCATCGCCGGGGGAGTGCCGCTGACGCTGTGGAACCGCACGGCGGAAAAGGCCCACGCGGTTGGCGGCGGCACCGTCTTGGCCTCCCCGGCCGGTGCCGCCCGCGCGGTGGTGCTGACCGTGCTGCCGGACCTGCCCCAGGTTGCGGCCCTGCTTCCCGGAGAGGACGGGCTGCTGGCGGGATGGAAAGCCGCCGGGATTGGCCATCCCGTGCTGGTGGTTCACGGTACGGTGTCGCCCGTCGCCGTCGCGGCCTTTGCCGCCGAGTGCCAGCGGGACCACGGGGTGACAGTCATCGACGCGCCGCTGAGCGGTGGCACAATCGGTGCCGAAGAAGGCCGGCTGAGCACCATGGTGGGCGGCCCCCGCCACGTGGTGGAACAGCTCGAACCGCTCTTCCGGCTGTACAGTTCCACGGTCGCCTGGTTCGGTGGCGCCGGCGCGGGGTCGACGGTGAAGGCCTGCAACCAGATCGTGGTGGCGGCCACCGTCACCGCCCTGTCGGAGGCCATGGCGCTCGCCGCGGCCTCCGGGCTGGACCTGGAACAAGTCCAGTCGATCCTCGCGGGCGGGCTTGCCAATTCGGAAGTGCTCCGGCAGAAGGGACAGCGCTGGGTTGACGCCGACTTCGAGGGCGGCGGATCTGCCAAGAACCAGCTCAAAGACCTCAGATTCATCGCGGAGGTCGCAGCCTGCGCCGGCCTGACGCTGCCCGTGGCCGGCAGCCTCCTGACGGCGTTCCAGAAGATGGTTTCGGCGGGGCACGGCGACCTGGACCACACGGGCATTTACCTCGGCATCCGCGGCTGACCCGGCAGCCGCCCAGGCTCCGCCCACCGCGACGTGCCCATCCGCCCATTGGCGCCCATCTTAGAGGGAACACCCGAAATGGCATTTCGCGGCAATGTTAGTGAAAAAACACTGCCGCGAACTGCCCACTCGCCGGGACGCTGGGCGGGAAATCGGGCAGCGCCCCTGCAGGCGTGTGGAAGATCCACAACGCGAGCGCGCGGTAGGCGGCCCAGTCGTCGTCGGACGCCCGCAGGGACGCGATCTGGGATCCGTCCGGCTGTTTTGGTGGTGTGTGAATAACCTGCAACCGGGCCGGCACCGCCTCCGGCAGCCGGTCAGTTCCGGCGGATACCGAGTCGGCCAAAGCGCTTTGGCGCGCTGCCGGAGATCCTCACCGGGCACATGATCTCCCCCAGCCAGATCCGGTGCTCAATGTCCGATCATCGTAGCCGCGGCGCGGCACACGTGGCGGGGTTCGGCGGAATCCTTGCGCAAACTTGCGTTTGGAGTGCGCTGCGGACGGCGCCAGGATCCACCGCGACCCGATGGGTGCGCTGTTATCCGGGGAAGCTGATGCCCGGGCGATGCTGCCTAATGCAGTGCGGCGTTTTTCGCGTCCTCGGGCCCGACGAAGTTGCACGAGCCGGGATGGCGCACGGGCAACGTGCAGGTGCGCCCGGTGGGCAGATGGACATTGGCGCACCATCCCGCCATGGCCACGTCTTCGCGGACATGCGTGACGTGCGTGCTGCTCTGATCCGGGCGCGCTTCCTCGCGGCTGGTTGGGTGGGGGCTTCCGGACACACTTTGGTCTTGGCTGTTCACGGCGCAACTCCTCGGGATCTGCTGTGCAGAGGGGATGGGAAGGATGCTTAGTTTTATCCGAAGCCCCCAGTTTCGCACGGGTGGGTTAACACCGGGTTACGGGGATGTAAGGATCTACCCAGTCTTGGTGCGAGGCCTCCTGCAAAAGGACTGAGCGCCAGCCCCCGCCAGTGGCGTGTGGCTAACCTCCGTCGCCCGGCACCAGGACCTGGACGTCGTGTGCGGCAAGGGCGGCCGCCAGCTCGGCCGGGGGCGGCGTGTCGGTGATGAGGTAGTCGGCCGCGCCGAGGTCTGCGATCTGCGCGAAAAGGCTGCGCCCGAACTTCGACGAGTCGGCGAGTACGGCAACCTTAGTGGCGCGGTTCATCATGTCGGCCATCATGACGGCCTCGTCCAGGTTGCTGGTCGAATACCCGCCCTCTGCCGAGACGGCACCCACACCGATGATCGCGAGGTCGCAGCGGATGTTGATTTCGTTGACCTGCCCCGGGGCGCGGAAGGCGAGAGGACCCAGAGTGGCTTGGGCGCTTAGGCGCACGGCGCCGCCAACAACCCAGAGATCACGGCACACGTTGGGCGAGAGTTCGGCTGGTATCCGCAGATTGTTGGTCACCACTGTCAGCCCGCGCTGATCGTGGAGGTGACGGGCGGCGGACAGAGCGGTGGTCCCGGCATTGAAGATGACCACGGAGTCATCGTGGACCAACCCGGCCGCGAGTGCTCCGATCTTTTCCTTGGCTGTGGTCTGCAGGCGAGACCGCACGTCCACGCCGGTGTCCGCGCGCGGGTGGGCGGTGAGGCTGACGGCGCCGCCATGCGTGCGTATCAGGACACCGTCGGCGTCGAGCTGATCCAGGTCGCGGCGGATCGTGTCAGAGGAAACCTTGAACCGGTCGGCGAGCGCCGCGACCGTCACTTCCCCTTCTGCGCCGACGAACGCGGCGAGATCGGACTTCCGCCCGGCCGGCAGGCGGGGCCGGCTCTGTTCCAGGTCCCCCACTGATTTCTGCATGTACCAGATGTAGCACAGAAGTGCGTTTTCTTGCCATTATCTGCGCGGCAGTTTCCGGGTTGACTCCGCAGGAGTGTGCTATCAAGCGTGGGAAACGTAGCAATCCGGCACTTGCTAAGCACTTGTTGACGCAGGGTGTGACGTGGATTACTGTGCAGATATACGCACAAGTTTGCAGGAAAATGCAACAACCGGCGTAAATAGGCATTCTTTGATAGGAGAGTTATGGGCAAGGATGCTCGAGTCAAACGCGGCGTCGTAACCGCAATTGCGGCTGCTGCGGCCGTCACCTTGATCGCCGGGTGTGCGGGGGCAAACGCCGGAAGCGGCGGATCAACGGCAAGCAGCGAGGTCACCCTCGAATTCGCGCAATGGTGGGAACCGGAACTTCCGGCAGGATCGCTTCGGCAGCTCATGGACCAGTTCGAGCAGCAGAATCCCGGCATCAAGGTCAAGCTTCTCAGCGGACCCTACGCTTCCACGAAGGAACAGGTGGTGGCCGGGGCAGCCGCCGGCACCATGTCCGATGTCGTCGGCCTCGACGGTGCCTGGATCAGCGACTTTGCCAAGCAGGGGGCGATCGCGGACCTCGGCAAGCTGATGTCCGACGCCGGCTATGACCAGAACCAGCTGACCAGCCAGGTCAAGGTTGAAGACACGTCCTACATGCTCCCCGTCCTGAACTTTGTCTACCCGATGTTCAGCAACGATGACTTGCTGGCCAAGGCGGGCGTCACCAAGGCCCCCGCCAACCGGACGGAGTTCGCCGCCGCGGCCAAAGCGGTGAGCGCGCTGGGCGGCAACACCAAGGGCTGGGTCATGCCGCTCTCTCTGGAGGCTCCGAACGGCGTCCAGAATGATGTCATGTCGTGGGCTTGGGCGTCCGGGCAGAGCATGCTCAAGGACGGCAAGCCGGACCTGACGTCGCCGGAGATCACGGGCACCGTCGACTACGTCAAGGGCCTCTGGGACGCCGGCGTGATCGCGCCCGGTTCCTTCACCATGAAGGAACAGGACAAGGTGGAGGAATTCACCAACGGCCGTGTGGGCATGATGATCGACTCCCTGGCCCACATCACGGCCATCCGGGAAAAGAACCCCAACCTTAAGTTCAGCATTTCTGCTGTTCCCGCGGCCGACGGCTTCAGCGGCAAACGCGGCATCCCGTACGCCTCCTGGGGCATCGGCGTCGCGGAAAACAGCCAGCACAAGGCGGAGGCCTTCAAACTCATCCAGTTCCTCATGAGCGAGAAAGTCAACGGCGAATTGGCCACCACGGCCAACGCCTTCCCCGGCAATAAGAACGCGACACCGGATTTCACCGGCAAGGACGAGCTGTTCAAGACCGCGTTCGACGTCTACAAGAGCGGCTACCCCGCCAACGAGTTCGTGGGCCTCCCGGTCGCAGAGCAACTTATGCGCAGCTTCGCCGAACAGTTCCAGAAGACACTTTCCGGAGACCAGCCGGTCAACGACATGCTGGGCAAGACCCAGGACGCCTGGAAGCAGAAGTTCTAGCCAAACCTACCGGGCCCCGGGCTGCGCCAGACCGAAAACCTGGCGCGGCCCGACCCCAGGAAGCTGAAGACATGGTTCTCACAACCGAAACACAAACGGTGCAGGGAACCGGGACCGGTCCCGGCCCCGGAACACCGTCGGCGCGCAGACGCAGGATCAACCTGGTGCCCTACGGGTTTCTTTCCCCGACAGTCCTCCTGATTGTCGTCCTGATGCTCATTCCGATCGCGATGGTCATCTGGTACTCGATGATGGACAACGTCATCACCAAGAAGAACCCCAAATTCGTCGGCTTCAGCAACTACGCCGAAGTCCTCGGCAGCGAGGTCTTCCACACCGCAATCACCAACACCGTCTTCTTCACAACGGTCAGCGTGGCCGCTCACCTGGTGCTTGGCTTGATCTTCGCGATGCTGCTGAACACCCGGTTCCTGAAGTCCTTCACCAAGGCGATCTTCCGCGTGATTTACGTGATGCCTTGGCTGTTCACAGTGGCGATCATTGCCATCCTCTGGCGGCTCCTGCTGAGCCCCAACGGCATCATCAACTTCCTGGTCATGGAGCTCGGGCTTTCCAGCACGTCCATCGAGTGGCTGGCATCCCGCGACACGGCGCTTCTCGCGGTCACGTTCATCAACATCTGGGCAGGCTACCCCTTCTTCATGGTCAGTCTCCTGGCCGGGCTGCAGGGCATTCCGAAAGATCTCTACGAGGCCGCACGGGTGGACGGGGCCAACCCCTGGCAGCAGTTCGTCAACATCACCCTTCCGCAGCTGCGCCCCATCATCATCAGCATGGCGCTGCTTGACCTGATCTGGACCAGCCAGCAATTCGCCCTCATCTGGATGACAACCGGCGGCGGGCCGATCAACTCCACGGAAATGCTCAGCACTTTCACCTACAAGCTGGCGTTCAGCGATTACAACTTCTCCATGGCGGCCGCAAGCGCAGTGATCATCCTGATCTTCTCCATGGTGCTGGCCTTCTTCTACGTCCGCTACCAAAAGGCGCGTGATTGACATGATGACCACGAGACAGCGCCGTGAACAGGCCAGCAAGATCGGCGTCATCCTGGCGCTCTGTGCTGGAGCGGTGTTTGCCGGGTTCCCCGTCCTTTGGATGCTGCTGAGTTCCTTCAAATCCAATACCGAGATCTTCGAATTCCCGCCCCGCATCATCACGGAAAACTTCTCCTTCGGGGCCTACGGTGCCATATTCGGAGACCCCACGAAGGTCCGGTTCTTCGTCAACAGCTACGTGGTGTCTTTGACCGTCACCGCCTTGACGCTCGTCGTCGCACTGATGGCGGCCTACGCCCTGAGCCGTTTCGAGTTCCGCTTCAAGAGCACCCTGAACGTCGTCATCATCAGCGTCCAGGCGGTTCCGCCGATCACACTCCTCGTGCCCTACTTCGGGCTCATGGTTTTCCTGAAGCTCTTCAACACCTACCAGGGGCTGATCCTGACCTACATGGTGTTCACGCTTCCGTACGCGATCATCATGCTGACCGGCTACTTCAACACCCTTCCCAGGGAGCTGGACGAGGCGGTCAAGATCGACGGCGCCGGCCACATGGTGGCGCTGTGGCGCGTCCTGGTTCCCGTGTCCGTGCCTGGGATCGTCTCCGTGGGGATCTACACGTTCATGATCGCCTGGAACGAGTACCTGTTCGCCCTCACGCTTACCAAGACCCCGGACATGCGGACCGTTCCGATCGGCATCCAGCTCCTCATGGGCCAGAACTCCTACGAGTGGAACGAAATGATGGCCATGAGCATCCTCGGCTGCATCCCCATCCTCATCCTCTTCCTGTTTTTTCAGCGCTACTTCATCGGCGGCATGACCTCCGGTGCCGTCAAGTAGATAGCTCTCAACCAAGCCGCCCATCGTGGGTCAACCAAGAAAGAAGAATAAACAATGTTGGTAAATGGAAAAGTAATGCTCGACGTGGCAAACGCCAATAACTTCGCGGTCCCGGCATTCAACATCAGCGACTACGCCATGATGAACGGCGTGTTCGAGATCAGCGAAGAGCTGGAGGCGCCCGTGATTATCGCCATCCACCCGGACGAGCTCAGCCACATCGGCGTCGACATGCTGCCGGCCATCATTTCCCGGGCACACCGTTCCACCGTTCCCGTCACGATCCACCTCGACCACGGTGCCACCTACGAGCAGGTCCTGACCGCCATCCAGGCTGGCTTCACCTCCGTCATGATCGACGGCTCCACGCTCCCCTTCGAGGACAATGTGGCGATCACAAAGAGGATCGTGGAAACCGCCCACGCCGTCGGCCTCTCCGTGGAAGGCGAGCTCGGCACCATCGGCAAAACCGACGACGAGGCCGAGGACGGCACCGCGACCATCATCTACACCGAACCTGCGGACGCCGTCCGCTTCGTCGAGGAGACTGGCGTCGACAGCCTGGCAATCGCGATCGGCACCTCCCACGGCATCTACCCGGCGCACATGAAGCCGGAGCTGAAGCTGGACCTGCTCCGCGAGATCAAGGACGCCGTCAACGTCCCACTCGTCCTGCACGGCGGCTCCAACAACCCGGACAGTGAGATCGGCGAATCCGTAAAGCTCGGCGTCAACAAGATCAACATCTCCAGCGACATCAAGGTGGCCTACCACCAGAAGATGCGTGAAGTATTGGCCGACTCAGGGGTTCGCGAGCCCAACACCATCCAGCCGCCGTCGATCGCCGCCATGAAGGTGGTCGCGGCGCACAAGATTGCCCTGTTCGATGCCGCGGGCAAAGCAAAGCTGTACTGAGCGCGGCCATGACGCAGAATGTGGTGCTGGGGCTCGGCGGAACGGTCGACTACGAAATCAGGTGGGACTCGGCCGTCATGGATGAATTGGTGGCGGCCTACGGGATCCGTCTGGAGGAGCTGTCCCGGACGATTCCGGTTCAAACCGAGCGCGACCTGACGGTCACCCTGCTCGCATTCCTGCACGACGGCGTCGGGGGAGAGCGGTTCATCGCCTCCTCCGACGTCGTCGAGGCGTTCGCTGCCCGATTCGAGAAGCGTGTCACGCTGGGCGGCACCCCGGTCAGGGCGGCCCTGGCCATGTCCAAGATCGGCGTCCCCAGCACTGTGCATCTGGTGAGCATCGACGACGACGTCCGCCGGCTGCTGCCGGCGGACTGTCGTTACGTCTGCAGCGCAGCCCGGGACTCGACCGATCCGCACCTGATCGTGCAGTTCAGCCAGGGCGACGCCGTGCGGTTGGGCGACGTGGTCCTGCGGGCGCCGCACCCCAACCGGGTCATCTACACCAACGACCCTCCCAACACGGAAATGCTGCTCAGCGATCAGCTCGGCGGCCTGCTGGACACCGCCGACGTCTTCCTCGTCTCCGGGCTCAACGTCATGAATGATCCATCCGCGTTGGAGGAACGGCTGCAGGAACTGCGCCGGCTGATCCGGAGACTCGCCCCCGGCGCCCGGGTGGTTTACGAGGATGCGGGGTTCCACCTCCCGGAATTCGGGGACCGTGTCCGCGACGCCATGGCGGCGACGGTGGACGTCTACAGCCTGAACGAGGACGAGATGCAGGCGTATCTGGGCCGCGAGCTCGATCTCCTCGACGCCGCGGAGATGGAGTGGGCACTCATCCGGCTCCGGGCGGTGGTGCCCGCCCGAACACTCGTGGTCCACACCAAGTACTGGTCCGCCGCGATAGGGCAGGATGCCGCCGGCTTCGCGGCCAGCCTCCAAGGAGGCATCACCATGGCCAGCACCCGGTTCTGCCACGGCGATGACTTCACGGCCGCCGACTACCAGGCCGTGGCGCAGATGCCGGCGAACCGGGCCGGAGCGGAATTCAGCGTGGCGATCGAGGAGCGGCTGGGGCACCTGGTCCGTTGCCTTCCTGCCTTGGCGCTCAGCCCGGCCGTCCCCACCACCATCGGCCTGGGTGATTCGTTCGTTGGCGGATTCATCGCCGCGCTGGGATCGACGGAGTTCACCTCTGACGCGACAAACGTTCCGGTCTCCTCGAGGGCTTGACGCTGCGACCATCCGGGCCGGTATGCCTCAAGCCCCGCGGGAAGCCTGAGCGAAATCGCCGTGGGGCCTTTTGCCACCGCCCGGCTGTTCCTCATACTGGAAAGGCAGATCCGCGATTCCGGGCGAGGACGGTGGTGGCTGATGAGCAGCGGCGTGAGTGGTTCCAGCAGTGCGTTCCGGCGCCGGGTGGAGCGTGCCGCGGAACTCCGAGCCGTTCGGGCCTCGGGCAGCACCGCCCAGGAGAACGACGCGGTCAACGCCGCCGAGGAAGAGCTCCGGCAAAAGCGCGCCAGGATCGACGACGCCGCCAAGGCCGAATACCTGATCCGCGACGCCATGGCACAGGGCAAGTTCGACAACCTCAAGTACGCCGGCAAACCCATTCCGGGCCTGGGCGAGGCATATGATCCGGACTGGTGGGTCAAGGGCCTGATTCAGCGCGAGCACATCTCCGGCCTGGGCCCGAAGGCGATCCTGCTCCGCACCGAGGACGCCGAGCTCGATGCCCGGCTCGATGCCCTGTTCAGCGAAAAGCAGGTGCGCGAGATCGTGGAGGACTTCAACGCCCGGGTCATCGACGCCCGGCGGCAGCTCCAGGGCGGGCCGCCCGTCGTGACCAAGACGCGGGACGTCGACGTCGAACTGGACCGCTGGCGGGTCCGCCGGGCTGCCGCGGCAGCCGCTGCCCCGCCCGAGCCGGCCCCGGAGCAGCCCTGGTGGCGGCGGCTCTGGAACGGAGCCGGCTAAGCGACGTTTAGCTAGGCGCCGTCGGGGGCGTGCCCGCTGGAGCCGCGCACCACCAGCTGTGTCGGAACGAGGTGCAGGCGTTGCGGAAGATCCCGGTGTTCCCGCCGTTCCAGGATGAATTTGCCCGCCTGCAGGCCCACGGCGAAGTTGCCGTTGTCCACCGAGGTCAGGGACAGGTGTCGGATGCGGGCGAGGTACGTGTTGTCGTAGCCGACAAGTGAGAGATCGCCCGGCACGGTCAGGCCCTGGTCGGCGGCAGCCGAGAGCGCGCCGATGCAGGCGAGGTCGTTGAAGGCAAAGATCGCGGTGGGCCGCTGTGGTCCCGCGAGCAGGCGGCGGGCGGCGTCGTACCCGCTTTCCTCGCTCATGCCGCCGGCCACCACCTGCGGGGCAAGCCCGGCGTTGCGCATCGCGTCCTCGTACCCTTCCCGCCGCAGCCGGCCGATCTCGCCGGGGCCCTGAAGGTGGGCGATGTGCCGGTGGCCAAGGCCAATGAGGTGCTCGGCCGCCTGTCGGGCGCCGGAGGCGTCGTCGTCCACCACGATGTCCGCGCCGGGCAGCGCGGGTTCCCGGGTGCCGGCCAGGACCACCGGCACGCTGGCAATGGCCGCCTTCAGGGCGGCCTCTTCCGGGGTGGTGCCGACGACGACGAGGCCGTCGATGCGCTGCTCGAGCAGCGTGTCCACGGAACGGCGGCCCACCCGGTGGCCGGTGTAGGAATCGACGAGGACGGGGGAGACGCCGGCCGCGTGCAGCGTCGCGCTCAGGCCTTCGAGGAGCTCCACAAACCAGGGATTCCGGAGGTCGTTGAGCAGCACTCCGACGGTGCCGCTGTGCGGGCTTGAAAGCCCGCGGGCCAGCTGGTTGGGCTTGTAGTCCAGCTCTGCCATCGCGTCCAGGACGGCCTGCCGGCGGCCGGCGCCCACGTTCGAGGACCCGCCCAGCACCAGGGACACGAGGGACTTGGACACTCCGGCGCGCTCGGCGACGTCGCGGATTGTGGGCTGGCGGGGCGGTGGGCCGGGGGCCGGCGGGTGGTTCATGGCGCTCCTCCTCTGGATGCCGTCTCAGCATAAGGGGTTGACGAGTGATCCCGACAACGTCCATTATGGACCGGTCCAAGTGTTTGTCCAAGTAGTCATCCAAGTGGGCGCCATCCAAGTGTTTGTCCAGCAGTGAGGAAAAGTTATGAGTGCACCACAGTCCGGGCGGCTCATCGCCGGGATGGTCGGCGGCGGCGCGGGCGCCGACATCGGGAAGACGCATCGGTATGCGATGCGGCTGGACGGGCAGTTCGACCTCCTGGCCGGTGTGTTCGGCAGGGACCTCGGCCGCTCGGCCGCCCTCGCGGCGGAACTCGGCATCCCGGAGGACCGCGCCTACGCCAGCTACGGCGAGATGGCGCGTGCCGAGGCCGCCCGCGAGGACGGCGTCGACGTGGTGGCCGTCGCCACCCCCAACGACAGCCACTTTGAGATCGCCCGCACTTTCCTGGAAGCCGGGATCTCGGTGGTCTGCGAAAAGCCCCTGACGCAGGATTCCGCCACCGCCGCGGAACTCGTGCGGATCGCAGCTGAGCACGACGCCGTGCTCGCCGTCCCGCACTGCTACTCCGCCTACGCCATGGTCCGGCACGCGGCCCGGCTGGTGCGCGACGGCCAGCTCGGTGCCGTCACGTTCGTCGACGTCGAACACGCCTCCGGCTGGGCCGCGACGCCGCTGGAGCTGCTCGGGCACAAGCAGGCGTCCTGGCGCACCGACCCCGACGTCGCGGGCTTCCCCAGCGTGGTGGGCGACCTCGGCACCCACGCTTACCACCTGCTGCGCTACATCACCGGACTCGACGCCGAGCGGCTCTCCGCACGGCTGAGGTCCCTCGTGCCCCAGCGCCGCGTCTTCGACCACGCCACGGTGGAAATGGACCTCTCCGGCGGCGTGCCGGCGCGGCTGTGGGCCAGCATGGCCGCCACCGGACACAACCACGGCCTGCGCATCCGGGTCTTTGGCGAAAAGGGCAGCCTCGAGTGGCAGCACGAGGACCCGCACCACCTAACGCTGCAGGACCTCGACGGCACCACCACGGTCCTCACCCAGGGGCTCAGCACACTCTCCGAGGACGCGACCCGCCTCACCCGGGTGGGCCTGGGCCACCCCGAGGGCTTCCTCGAGGCCTTCGCCAATTTCTACCGCGACCTCGCCGACGAGCTCCGCGCCCGCCGCGACGGAACACGGTTGGACGGAACTGTGTTGGACGGAAAAACGCCGCCGACCCGCGAACTGAGCTTCCCCACCGGGCGCGACGGCCTGATCGGCGTCCAGTTCGTCGAAGCGGTGGCCGCCTCGCACACCAACGACGCCGGCTGGATCACGCCGAAGTCGGCCCTTCTCACGACAGGACACTGACATGCTGCGCTTCGCTCTGCTAGGGGCCGGTTTCATCGGCTCCGTCCACGCCGCCAACCTCGCCGCCCATCCCGGCGTCGACTTTTCCCGTGTCTATGACATCGACCAGAACCGGGCCAAGGCCCTGGCCTATACGCACGGAGCCGTCGCCGCGGCGGACCTGGACGAGGTGTTCGATCCTGAACACAATGACGCGGTGTTTATCGCCTCTTCCACCGACACGCACGCCCAGCACCTGGTCCGCGCCGCCGACGCCGGCCTGGCCGTGCTGTGCGAAAAGCCGATCGACCTAGACCTTGACCGCGCCCGGGAGGCGGCCGCCCACGCCGCCGGGCGCGCCGTGCCGGTCATGGTCGACTTCAACCGCCGCTTCGACCGCGACTATGCCGAACTGAAGCGGATCATCGACGCCGACGGGATCGGCGACGTCGAACTCCTCCAGCTCACCACTCGGGGCCCGTCCCTCCCGCCGCTGTCCTACATCGCCACGTCCGGCGGCCAGATGCGGGACCAGACCGTGCACTTCTTCGACCTCGCCCGCTGGCTCACCGGGCTGGACCCGGTGGAAGTTTTCGCGGCGGGGTCCGCCCTGGCAGATCCCGGCCTGGCCGAGTACGACGACGTCGACACCTCCGCTGTCACGCTGCGGCTGCCCACCGGTGCGCTGGTGCAGATCGACAGCGCCCGGCGCACCGGTTACGGCTATGACGAGCGGATCGAAGTCATGGGCTCGGCCGGCCTGATCGAGGCCGGTCGCCGCCGCACCGGAGCCGTGTCACGCTACAGCGCCGGCCAGGTGATCGACGACGGGCTCCACCCCGGCTGGTTCGAACGCGTCCAGCCCACCTACGCCGCGGCCCTGGACCACTTCGTTGCCGCGGTGGAGGGCCGAGCTGCCCTGGCGCCGTCGCTCGATGACGGGCTCAAGGCGCAGGCCATCGCGGAGGCCGCCACCCGCTCGCTGCGCACGGGCCGGTCCGAGCGGATCGAGTACTAGGGCTGTCTCCCCGCGGCACAGCACAGCGCAGCGCGGAACAGCACAGCGGGGCCGGGCCAAGGGCCGGCCCCGCTGCGCTCCCGGACTAAAGGCGGCAGCCTGTTCAACAGCCAGGAGCGCGCGGGCTGCTTTTGCGGCGACCACCGCGGCAAAAAGGGCTACCCTGCCTTTAGGTAGGGGCCGTCCACTCAGCATCTCTGCACTGACAATAACTAGGAGCCACAATGCCCGAACAAGAACCTGTCCTGGTAGTCGGCGCAACGGGACATCTCGGCGGCCAGGTCGTCGACCGGCTTCTGGCCAAGGGCAAGAAAGTGCGCGCGCTGGTCCGCCCGGCCTCAGATGCAGGCAAACTCGAGGCCAAGGGTGTCGAGATAGCACGCGGCGACATGCTCGACCTTGATTCGCTCGTCTCCGCGATGACCGGCGCCGCGGCGGTCATCACCACGGCGGCCGGCTACACCGGGAAGAACAAGAACGCCCTCGAGATCGACACGCGTGGCAACGCCAATCTCGCCATCGCCGCCAGCAAAGCCGGGGTGCCGCGCTTCGTGCTCACCAGCATCCTCACGAGTGACCAGACACCCGACGTGCCGCATTTCTGGCACAAGAAGCTCGCCGAGGACAAACTCGAAGAACTCGGCGTCCCCTTCGTCGCGCTGCGCCCCGGAGCATTTTTCGACCAGGTGGCCCGGATGGGCGGTGACCCGTTCGAGAAGGGCCGCATCATCTGGCTCGGCTCCAAAAGCGTCCCGCTGACGTTCGTGCTGACCGGCGACCTCGCGGCCTACCTCGCGGACGCCGTCGACGCGGACATCGCCGCCGGGGAACGCATCGATCTCGGCTGGACACGCCCGATCAGCATGCGGGACTGCGCCGCTTTGGCGTCGCGCCGGACCGACAAGAAAATCAGGGTCCTGTCCATGCCCGCCGGGCTCCTTCGGGCCGTCGGCAAGGTAGCGGGAAAGTCCGCCCCGCTCATGAGCGACATGGGCGCCATGGCGGCCTGGTTCAATACCGGCCGCTACGTGGCAAATACCAGCCGCCAGGCCGAGCTCTTCGGACCGGTGCCCACCCCGGAAGACGCCATCGCGCGCTTCGCAGCGCAGCTGGGCCACTGACGAGCGAAGCCCATAGTCGCGCGGCGACGCGAGGCTTGGGCGGGGGACGCTCGGGTAGGGGACGACGGCGGCGGGCGGTCCCGTCGTCGTCGTCCGTAGGGGCCTCCGGTGGCCGGACGCGGGCCTGGGCAAAATTGCCGGCCGGGCGGCGCTACTCGGCGGACGGCCGCTGCCGTTGCCGTTTCGTCGCCGCCCGCTGTTCCTTGGCGGCGAGGCGACGGCGGTTCGAGCCCCGGGTGGGTTTGGTCGGCCGGCGCGGGGCAGCGTCCGGGGCAAGGCCCTCCGCCACGAGGCCGGCGAGCTTGGCCAGGGCGAGCTCGCGGTTGCGCAGCTGGGAGCGCCGCTCGGAGGCAGTCACGGTGATCACCCCGCCGGTCAGCCGTGATCCGAGGCGCGCGAGCAGCATCAGCCGCTGGCCATCCGAAAGCGCCGCCGAGCCCGCGACATTCCACGAGAGTTCGACGCGGCTGTCCGAGGTATTGACATGCTGGCCGCCCGGCCCGGACGAACGCGAGAACCGCCAGCCGAGTTCCGACGCGGGAATCGTGAGCGCGGGCGATACCTCCAGGTCCATGCCTCTAGCGTTGCACGGATTGGGCCCCGCACCGCCGAAGTCGCCGGAAAGCTGCCCGTTCGCCGGAAAATTCCGGCGAGTTCGCAGGTTTCCGGCGACTTCGCGGGCCCACGGCGCCGGGCGCGGACCCAGGGCGCCGTGCCGTGGCTTCGCCGGCGCGATCGGCGTAGCCTGCGCTTAGGGCACGCATCGCGCCCCGCACGTCAGCATGGAGCGGGCGATTCCCATGGAAAAGTTCGGCATGGAAGAGTTCGGCACAGCAGACAGTCAGCGCCCGGGGCCAACGGCTTCGGACCAACCAGAGCGCCTGCGGCCGACGCGCGGGCCGTTGCGCCTCGCCGCTACGCTGGCGTTCGCCGGCTTCGCGGTGTCCGTGATTTCCGGGCTGCTCCATGCCGACACCGCCAGCGCCAACGACCACGCGGCGACCTTCGCTGAGTACGCCCGCAGCGGCATCTGGACCGCGGTGCACCTGGGCCAATTCGCCGGCATGGCGCTTCTCATCTCTGGGCTGGTGGTTCTGCTGGCGGTCCTGAAAGCGCCGGGCGGCGCCTTGGCCTTGACGGCCCGCTTTGGCGCAGTGGCGGCGGTGGCCGCGCTGGCACTGTATGCCGCGCTCCAAGCCGTCGACGGGGTTGCACTCAAGCACGCCGTGGACGCCTGGGCCGCCGCCGCGGAACCGGAGAAGGCGGCCCGGTTTGCGACCGCCGAGGGCATCCGCTGGCTGGAGTGGGGCATGCGCAGCTACCAGAGCTTCGTGCTGGGCGCGGCCCTGCTCCTGACCGGCGTTGTGGTTGTCGGGGCGCGCCGCGTCTCCCGGCTGATCGGCTGGCTGATGGCACTCTCCGGGCTGGCTTACCTTGCCCAGGGCTGGATCATCGGGGCCGAAGGCTTTTCCCCGGCGAACACCATTCCCACGCTGGCCGGGATTGTGCTGATCCTCGTGTGGACCCTGTGGCTCCTGGCCAGTGCATGGTTCGGCAAGGACGCGCCGGGCGGCAGGGGACGTCGGTAGCGGGGCCCTTGACCGCCGAAGTCGCCGCAACGCTGCCCGTACGCCGGAAAGTTCCGGCGACCTCGCAGGTATCCGGCGACTTCGGCGGGCTTAGGGCGTCTGGTGGCGGATACCCCAGCTGAGGTGCCACGTCTCCCCGGGAGCCAGCCAGCGCAGGCCTTCGCCGGTGTTGAAGGCATTGGCCGGAGCCGTCATCGGTTCCACGGCTACGGCCGTAACCAGGCCGCCGTCGTCGCTGGGGAAGATCCGGGTGGTGAAGGACTGCACATAGCCGAAGGAGGCATCCATGAACAGTTGCACCTGGCTGCCGTCCGGGGCTTCCAGATGGTGCAGTGAGCTGCCGTCCGGTTCCCTGCGGACGTCGCCCCACGCGTCGTCGAGGGCGACGTCTCCCACACGTTGTCCTGCCCTGAAGTCATGCCGGGTTCCGCGGACAGCTGTGGTGGCGCCGGTCGGGTTCAGCCGGTGGTCGACTTCGATGTGGGTGTCGGCATTGATATACAGAGTCAGGTCCTCCGTCGGTACGGCGCCCAGCTTGAGGAAAGGATGCGCCCCGACGGCGACCGGGGCGGACCGGCTGCCCGTATTGGTCAGGCTGTGGGTGACAACCACCCCGGCCTCGGTGAGCTGGTAGCGGACCGCCGTCGCGAGTTCAAACGGGTAGCCCGGTGCAGGCGTGACATCGGCGGCCAGCGTGATGCTGTCGGTCGTCCGGTCTGCGACGCTGTACGCGGCGCCGGACAGGAGCCCGTGGAGGGCGTTTCCGTTGGCCGGCTCCGTGATCTCCAGTTGCTGCGGGACGCCGTCGTAGGTCCACGTTCCGCCAGCCACCCGGTTGGGCCACGGCACCAGGACCCAGCCCGCGCACGACGGCGGTGCGGACGCGGCGGGGTAGTCCTGCAGGAGGGCGACGCCGTCGATTTCGAGGGCGCGCAGGCTGGCGGCAATTTCCGTCACGACGGCTCGTTGGCGGCGGCCGCCCAGCTTGGCCTGCAGTTCGTAGTGCTCGCCCATCGGGGACACGATCCGGTTCTGCACGGCATGGTGCTGCAGGGGCTGCCTCTGCACTGCTTGGTTCTGCATGGTCAGCCAGTCTGTGACGCGGGTGCGCGTCCAGGTGAAGGCGCGGTGGCGGTGCCGATGCCTGCGGGATCGGCCAGGAATTGTGCGAAGGCCAGCTCCGCGGCCCCGATCATCATCAGGTCGGAACCGAGCGCGGCCCGGTAGATCTTGACCTGGCCCGCGGGACCGTCCATGGCCTGGGCGAGCAGCGCTTCGTTCAACGCCGTCGGGGCGAGCGCATGCAGCGTCCCCAGGAATCCGTCCAGGACTATGGCCTCCGGGTTGAAAATGTTCACGGCATTGCGCAGTGCGATCCCCAGATACAGGAGCTGGCGTAGCACCTCCTCGTTCACCTCGGCGCTGCTGCTGTTCGCGAGCGCCTCTTCGAGGTCTGCAGTGTCGCCTCTGCTCAAGCCAACCAGTTCAAGGAGCCGGGACTGGGAGACTTCGGTTTCGAGGCAGCCCGTGGCGCCGCAGTGGCAGGTGGTGCCTCCGGAGCGGACAAAAGTGTGCCCGAGTTCCCCGGCGTAGCCGGAGGCCCCCCGGAGCAGTTGCCCGTCGGAGATGATCCCGCCGCCAATGCCGCTGGCGCCGCCGTTGAGGTAAATGAGGTTCCCCTGCCCGGCGCCCGCACCGAAAATCATCTCGGCTTCGGCGCCCAGGGAGGCGTCGTTGGAGGCCTGGCACGGGTATCCGGTGGCCTCAGCCAGCATCCGGGCCACCGGCTCATTGCGCCAGCCCAGGTGCGGCGCATGCCGCACGACGCCGTCGTCGCGATTAACCAGGCCGGGCACGGCCATGCCGATGCCGGTGATCCGGTACGAGGCGTCCAGTTCGGAGCGCATCCCGGCGATGACAGCCGAGGCGATGTTCACCGCTTCCCGGGCGCTCGGTATCCGTTCGGTTTCGAAGCGGATCTTCTTCTGCACTTTCCCGCCGAGGCTGACCAGGCCGATGGTGACGGCATCGATTTCCGGATTGACGGCCAGCGCCGCAACCGACGGGCTGGGATGCACCTCCGGACTGGGCCGGCCCACCTGGCCCTCGCCGGCGGGAGCCGTTTCATAGACCAGGCCCAGCGCGACGAGCTGGCCGATCAGTGTGCCGACGGTGGAGCGGTTCAGCCCCGTGTGCCGGGTCAGCTGGGCCCGGCTGAGGACGCCGTGGTGATGGACGAGGGAAGTCAGCAGTGACAAATTGTTGCGGCGCGACGGGTCCGGCTCGCTCGCCGCGCCGGAAACATGGGTACGTGGAGGCATCATCGTGAGACTATCAGCGGCCGAACACCGTGCGGTCCAGGAAGGCGTTGCGGAATTTTCCGGCCGGATCCAGCCGGCCGGCCAGTGCCGTGAAGTCGGCAAAGCGGGGGTACAGCGGGGCGAGCCCGGCGGCGTCGGCGTGGAAAAGTTTGCCCCAGTGCGGCCTGGCGCCGAACGGGGCCAGTTCCGCCTCAAGGAGCGGCAGGATTGCCCTGACCGCCGGCTCGTCCTGGCGCCAGGTGAAATGCAGGCCGATCCCGTCCCGGCCATAGTTGGGGCTGAGCCACAGCTCGTCAGCCGCGATGGTCCGGATTTCCCCGACCAGGAGCAGGGGAGTGACCACGCCGGAGAGCCTGCGCATGGTGCGGATGGCCTCCACGGCATGCTCCCGCGGGATCAGGTATTCGCTCTGCAGCTCGTCACCCTTGCTGGGCGTGAACTCCATCCGGAAGTGGGCGAGCCGGTCGGCCCACGGCCCGGGAACGCCGAGTTGCTGGGTGCAGTTGCTTCCGGACACGCCAGGCAGCGGGTGCCGGGCCTGGGTGGCCGGCGTGCCGGAGAAGAATTCCGGCAATCCGGCGGGCAGCACGGCCCGGTCCGTGCGGTTCTTGAGCCACGCCTGGCCCACGGTCGCCCCGCTCCAGTCGGTGAACAGGCTCACGCTGTAGGCCGAGGAAGTCAGGGCGTCGAAACTTTCCAGGACCTGGCCCCAGTCGAGGCCTTCAAAGACACTCTGGGCAATCTCGAAGCTCGGCTCAATGTCCAGGGTCAGCCGGCTGACGATGCCCAGCGCGCCCAGTCCCACCACCATGCCGGCGAAGTCGGGATCGCCGCGGCGGGCCGTGACTACCGTGCCATCGGCGCTGACCAGCTCAAGGGCCGCCACGGCCGTGGCGAGGTTGCCGTTGCCGTCGCCGGAGCCATGCGTGGCGGTGGCAACAGCTCCCGCCACAGAGATGTGCGGCAGCGAGGCGAGGTTGTGGAGGCCGAAGCCATGGCGCTGGAGTTCCGCCGCGAGCGTCCCGTAGCGCGTGCCTCCGCTGACGCTGACGTTCATGGCCTGGACGTCGATGCTGATGCCGGCGTCGAGCCTGTCCAGCACCACCTGGGTCCCGGCGGTGTCCGCAATGTCATTGAAGGAGTGGCGGGACCCCAGCGCCCGGACCTTCCCGGCTCCGGCCACCACATCCTGCAGCTCCGCGATGCTGGCCGGATGGGCCATCTTCGCCGCCTGGTAGCCGTAGTTCCCTGCCCAGTTGCGTTCGGTCACCAGCTGGTCGATCGCGGTTGAATCCTTCATTCCGGGCCTCTTTGCCTGTGTGTTTGCCTGTGGTCGCCTCATCGGCGGTGCTATTTGCTGTTGTTCACAACATAACAGTCGCGTCCGCCATGCGCTATGTAAATCGACCACAGAACGATGGGATTTTTCCAAAGTCTTCTCGGGCATGTGGTTGACACCACAGAAATTCATAATATGTTGGTGTGTAGAACAATTCATCCTGAACCAAACACATCTACCCCTCGGAGAAGTCAATGACGATTCAGCCCACCCGTGAAGACAAGTTTTCCTTCGGCCTCTGGACGGTCGGCTGGGAGGCCCAGGACCAGTTCGGCTCCGCCACCCGCCCGCCGCTGGACACGGTCGAGGCCGTCAACCGGCTCAGCGACCTCGGCGCCTACGGCATCACCTTCCACGACAACGACCTCTTTCCCTTCGGCTGCTCCGCCGCTGACCGCCAGCGCGAAATCGACCGCCTGACCGGTGCGCTGAAGGCCACCGGAATGGTCGTCCCGATGGTCACCACCAATCTGTTCAGCCACCCCGTCTTCAAGGACGGCGGCTTCACCAGCAACGACCGCGGCGTCCGGCGCTTCGCCCTGCGCAAGGTCCTGGACAACATCGACCTCGCCGCAGAGCTCGGTGCGGAAACCTTCGTCATGTGGGGCGGCCGCGAAGGCAGCGAATACGACGCCGCCAAGGACATCCGCGGCGCCCTGGAACGCTACCGCGAAGCCGTGAACCTGCTGGGCGACTACGTCACGGACAAGGGCTACAACATCCGGTTCGCCATTGAGCCCAAGCCCAACGAACCCCGCGGCGACATCCTGCTGCCCACCCTGGGCCACGCCCTGGCATTCATCGAAACGCTCGACCGCCCCGAACTGGTGGGCATCAACCCCGAAACCGGACACGAGCAGATGGCCGGCCTGAACTTCACCCACGGGATCGCCCAGGCGCTCTACCAGGGCAAGCTCTTCCACATCGACCTCAACGGCCAGCGCAGCATCAAGTTCGACCAAGACCTGGTGTTCGGCCACGGCGACCTGCAGAACGCGTTCTCCCTGGTGGACCTGCTGGAAAACGGTGGTCCCGACGGCGGTCCTGTCTACACCGGTCCGCGCCACTTCGACTACAAGCCCAGCCGCACCGAGGACATCGACGGCGTGTGGGACTCAGCTGCCGCCAACATGCAGACCTACCTCCTGCTCAAGGAACGTGCCAAGGCCTTCCGCGCCGACCCCGAGGTCCAGGCGGCGCTGCAGGCCTCGCGCGTGGCAGAAATCAACGAACCCACGCTGAACCCGGGCGAAGGCTACGAGCAGCTCCGCGCTGACCGTGCTTCCTACGAGGACTTCGACGCCGACGCCTACTTCGGCGGCAAGGGCTTCGGCTTCGTGAAGCTGCAGCAGCTCTTCATCGAGCACCTGCTCGGCGCCCGCTGATCCCGTGACGGCTGCTCCCATGAACCTCGTTGCCGGCGTCGACTCCTCCACCCAAAGCTGCAAGGTGGTGGTCCTGGACGCCGGCAGCGGCACGCTGGTCCGCGAGGGCCGTGCCGCCCACCCGGACGGCACGGAAGTGCAACCGGACCACTGGTGGCGGGCTCTGTCCGCAGCGTTCGACGACGCCGGCGGGCTGGCGGACGTCAGCGCCCTCTCGGTGGGGGGCCAGCAGCACGGCATGGTGCTGCTGGATCACGCCGGTGAGGTGGTGCGGCCGGCGCTGCTGTGGAATGACACCCGGTCGGCGGGGGCAGCCGCCGCGCTGACCGACGAAGTGGGGGCGGAAGACTTTGCCCGACGGACCGGGCTGGTCCCGGTGGCCTCCTTCACCATCACGAAAGTCCGCTGGGTCCGAGACCACGAACCGGACCTGGCGGACCGGGTGGCGGCCGTCGCGCTGCCCCATGACTGGCTGACCTGGCGGCTGCGTGGCTACGGCCCGGCGGCCTCCAGCCCGCTGGGCCCGGACCTGGAGCAGCTCACGACGGACCGCTCGGATGCCAGCGGAACGGGCTATTGGAGCCCCTCGTCCGGGGAATACGACCTCGACCTGTTCAAACTGGCCTTCGGCCGGGACGCCAGGGAAGCCGTCGGGAGCGCCGGGCCGGGGGAACCAGGAACTGTGGTCCTGCCCCGGGTTCTTGGCCCCGGCGACTCCGCCGGAGCGATCCACCCCGGCTGCTTCGGATCCGGCGCGGCGGAACTGCCCGGCGCGGCTGGATCAGGGTCGGCGGGACCCGGCACGGCGGCGCCAGGGCAACGGATCGTGCTCGGCGCCGGCGCCGGGGACAACGCGGCCGCAGCCCTGGGGCTGGGGACGAAGCCCGGTGACGTGGTGGTGTCCGTGGGCACCAGCGGCACCGTGTTCTCGGTGGCCTCCCGCGCCGTCGCCGATCCCAGCGGAACGGTGGCGGGATTCGCGGACGCCAGCGGCGAGTATCTGCCCATCGCCGTCACGCTCAACGCCGCCCGGGTGCTCAGCTCCGTGGCCGGTATCCTCGGTGTGGACTTCGACGAACTGTCTCGCCTTGCCTTGGAGGCCGAACCTGGCGCCGGGGGCGTCGTGCTGGTGCCGTACTTCGAAGGTGAGCGCACACCCAACCTGCCCCACGCCAAAGCCAGCTTCCACGGGCTCAGCATTGCCTCCAGCACGCGAAGCAACCTCGCCCGGGCCGCCATCGAAGGCATGCTCTGCGGCCTGTCCGGAGGGCTGGATTCCCTGCGGTCGCAAGGCGGCGCCGCAACACGCCTGCTCCTGATCGGCGGCGCCGTGCAGAATCCGGCGGTGCAGGCCATCGCGGCCCAGGTCTTCGATCTGCCGGTAGTGGTCCCCAGCCCGGGTGAGTACGTGGCCCGGGGTGCCGCTGTCCAAGCGGCGTGGGCCCACCACGGCAGCCGTCCTGATTGGCCCGTCGCGGTGGACGCCGCGCCGGCCCCGGACTACCAACCGGTCATTAGGCAGAACTACCTGAGGGCATGCGGCCACATTGACCCCGGCAACTGAGCCGCTGCTGGCCGGAACGCCGCGCGTGCGGTCGCCTCGGCCAACAGCGGAGCCGGAACCTGCCGGGTGTCTGGTTCGCGGCTATGCGCCCGGCTCCGGGTTCCCGGCGGCGGGAGGGGCCGTCGATTCCCGGACTACCAAGTGGGTGGCCAGTTCGACCCGTCGTGAGTCGAGCTCCTCGCCGTTGGCCAGCCGGAGGACGGCGCGCAGGGCTGCGCGGCCCATCTCCTGCAGCGGCTGCGTCACGGTGGTCAGGGCGGGGATGGACTGCTCCGCCTGGTACGTGCCGTCGAAGCCCACCAGGCTCAGGTCCTCGGGGATCCGCAGTCCGTGACGCCGGGCTTCGGCCAGGACGCCGAGGCCGATGCTGTCACTCCCCGCGAAGATGGCGGTCGGGGGCTCGGGGAGGGCCATGAGCGCCTTGAGCGAGCGGATTCCGTGTTCGGGGCGGAATTTGTCCAGCATGACGTAGTCCGGCCGGACCTGGACTCCGCCGGCCATGAGCGCTGCCATGTAGCCATGGAGGCGGGCCTGGTTGCATTCGGCCGATTCCGGTCCGCCGACGTAGGCGATCCGCCGGTGGCCGAGGCCGAGGAGGTGCTCCGTGGCTTCCTTGCCGCCGGCCCAGTTGGTGGCCCCCACACTGACAACCTCCGACGGCGGCGGGTTGAGCGGATCGATTACCACCACCGGGATGTGCCGCCGGCGGAAGGCGCTCAACTGGGCCGTACTGAAACCGGACGTCACCACAATCAAACCGAGCCGGCCTTCATCCAGGATGCGCTGGGCCCGCCGCTCCGGGCTGAGTGTCATGGCCGCTGGGTGCCCGGTCACATCGATCAGAACCTGGACGTCGATGGACGCGGCTTGCTCCAGCACGCCGTTCAGGACCTCGACGGAGTACGCGGAGTACAGCGAGTCGAACACCACTTCCACGATCCCGGTCCGGCCCTCGGCATGCTTGCGCTGGTGCGTGGACTGGTAGCCCAGCTGCTCAAGCGCCGCCAGGACCTTGGTGCGCGTGCTCTCGGCAACGTCCTCCCGTCCGTTGATGACCTTGGAGACGGTGGGTGAGGAGACGCCGGCCTCCCGGGCGACGGCGGCAAGCGTGGGCCTGCCGGAACCCTGGACTAGTGACACGATGACTCCTGTACTTTCGAAATATTTCGATACGAAGAAGTCTCACCGTGTTTGCCCAGCGCGTCAAGTACATTCGCCATTAATGTCCTGTGAGTTCCGATTTCGCTCTTGACTGTGATTGGTGTCACCACTACTTTAGTTTCAGAAGTCGCAAACTTTTACGAAACTTTTCGAAACTTGCTTCACCCATCAGCAGCGGCAGCGCAGCCTTCCTCACGAGGGCTGGGCTGCCACTCCCACAACCGGGCCATCAGCGCAGACCCCGGAGGACGAATGGAATCCCAGATGAAAAATCGTACGTTTCGCAGTGCCGCAATGGCCCTCTCGGCCGCCGCAGTTTCGATCAGCCTGGCCGCCTGCGGTTCCAGCGGCCCGGCAGGAACTGCCGCCAGCGCAGACTCGGCCACAATGTGGGGGCTGACCGGCGGCAACCAGCCCGTCCTGCAGCGGTCCGTCACTGACTGGAACTCCGCCCACCCGGATTCGTCCATCAAACTGGATTTCTTCGCGAACGACGCCTACAAGACCAAGGTGCGCACCGCCGTCGGGGCCGGCCAGGGCCCCACCTTCATCTACGGCTGGGGCGGCGGGGTGCTGAAATCCTACGTCGACGCCGGACAGGTGGACGATCTCTCCTCGTTCCTGAAGGACAACCCCGACGTCCAGAATCGCTACCTTCCGGCCGTCCTGAAGAACGGCGTCATCGACGGCAAGACCTACGCCTTGCCCAACAACAACGTGCAGCCTGTGGTGCTGTACTTCAACAAGGACGTCTTCGCCAAGGTGGGCGCCGAGGCTCCCAAGACCTGGGACGAACTGATGGCATTGGTGCCGAAGTTCAAGGACGCAGGCATTGCCCCGTTCTCACTCGGCGGCCAGTCCAGGTGGCCGGATCTGATGTGGCTGGAGTACCTCGTGGAACGCATCGGCGGCCCGGAAGTCTTCGCCAACATCGCGGCCAACAAGCCGGACGCGTGGTCCGACCCCGCGGTCACCGAGGCGCTGACCAAGATCCAGCAGCTCGTGGACGCCGGCGGCTTCGCCAACGGCTTCTCGTCCATAGCGGCGGACAGCAACGCCGACCAGGCCCTGTTGTACACCGGCAAGGCGGCCATGATCCTGCAGGGTGGCTGGATCTACCAGGGCATGAAGAAGGACGCCGCCGACTTCGTCAAGAGCGGCAAGCTCGGCTACACCACCTTCCCCACGGTCTCCGGCGGCAAGGGCGACCCCACCAACGTGGTGGGCAACCCCTCCAACTTCTGGTCCGTCTCCTCGAAAGCCACCGACGGCCAGAAGAAAGCGGCCCTCGAGTATGTGAAGTCCGGCATGTTCTCGGACAGCAACATCCAGGGCCTGATCGACTCCGGGGCCGTGCCGGTGGTCAAGGGCATCGAAAGCAAGCTCGCCGCGTCCCCGGACAAGGACTTCCTGACCTACGTCTATGGCATGGCCAAGAACGCGCCGAGCTTCACGCTCTCCTGGGACCAGGCCCTGAGCCCCGCGCAGGGTGACGCCATGCTGGCCAACCTGGACCAGATCTTCCTGAAGAAGATCACCCCGGAGCAGTTCGTCGCCACGATGAACGCGACGATCGGAAAGTAATCCAGTGTCCACCACATCCGGTTCCTCCCGGCGGGCCCTTCAACCGGGCCCGTCGGGGTGGCTGGCCGCGCCAGCCCTTGCCTTCTTCCTGCTCTTCGCCATCATTCCGCTGCTGGGCGTCTTGTTCCTGAGCTTCACCTCGTGGGACGGCCTGGGCGAGATCAAGCTGGACGGTCTGTCCAGCTGGACAACCGTTCTGACGGACCCCGTGACCGGCAACGCCCTGCTGGTGACGGCGAAGATCATGTTCTTCTCCTTCATCGTCCAGGCGCCGATCAGCCTGCTCCTGGGGGTCTTCACCGCCGCGGGCCAGAAGTACCGCGCGGCCCTGGCCGTCCTGTACTTCGTGCCGCTGCTGTTGTCCTCGGCCGCCGTCGCGATCGCGTTCAAGGCCCTCCTGGACCCCAACTTCGGCCTGGGCGCCGGGCTCGGCCTGCCGATCCTGGCCCAGGACTGGCTGGGCAATTCGGACCTGGTGCTGTTCGTCGTCGTCTTCGTCATCGGCTGGCAGTTTGTCCCGTTCCACACGCTGATCTACCAAGGCGGCGTGCGCCAGATCCCGTCGTCGCTGTATGAGGCAGCGCAGATCGACGGCGCCGGCCGGGTCCAGCAGTTCTTCAACATCACGCTGCCCCAGCTGAAGTACACCATCATCACCTCCTCCACGCTCATGGTGGTCGGTTCCCTGGCCTACTTTGACCTCGTCTTCGTCCTCACCGGCGGCGGTCCCGGCTACGCCACACGGCTGCTTCCGCTGCACATGTACCTCACCGGGTTCAAAGCCAATGACATGGGCGCCGCCAGTGCCCTCGGCGTCATCCTCGTCGCGATCGGGCTGGCACTGGCCCTGCTGCTGCAGCGACTGGGCGGCAAGAACCGCAACGCAAGCCAATTGGAAGGTGCCTGATGGCTTCCATCACCCAGCTCCCCGTCCCGCCCTCGGCCCCCGCCCGCCCCGCTGCCAGGCCCCGCCCGCGGACCAAGGGACCGGGACGGACCCGCCCCAACTTCCTTGGCGGCCTTGGCGGCTGGCTCTGGCTGGCCATCATCATCGTCCCCGTCTACTACGTGGTGGTGACAAGCCTGAAAAACCAGGCAGGGTTCTTCTCGTCCAACCCGATGATGCCGCCCACTGAGCCCACCCTGGACAACTACAAGCTGGTGGTGGAGAACGACTTCGCCCGGTACTTTGCCAACAGCCTGATCGTCACAGTCGGCAGCGTTGTGCCGGCACTCCTGGTTTCCTTCATGGCCGCCTACGCGATCGTACGCGGCAAGAGCAGGTTCCTCAGCTGGACCAACAACCTGTTCCTGTTGGGCCTGGCCATCCCGCTGCACGCCACGATCATCCCCATCTACTGGATGATCACGCGCGCCCACATGTACGACACCCTGCTGGCCCTGATCCTGCCCTCCATTGCCTTCGCCATCCCGATCTCCGTGCTGATCCTGTCCAACTTCATGCGTGACGTGCCCAACGAGCTCTTCGAATCGATGCGGCTGGATGGCTGCTCCGACTGGGCCATGATGTGGCGCCTGGCGCTGCCCATGACCAAACCCGCGGTCATCACGGTGGGAATCTACAATGCCCTGCACGTCTGGAACGGCTTCCTGTTCCCGCTGATCCTGACCCAAAGCCCGGAAACCCGGGTGCTGCCGCTGTCGCTGTGGACGTTCCAGGGCGAGTTCAGCGTCAACATCCCGGCCGTGCTGGCCGCCGTCGTGCTCGCCACGCTGCCACTGCTGGTGGTCTACATCATCGCCCGGCGCCAGCTGCTCAGCGGCCTCACGGCCGGCTTCAGCAAATAGAGAGGACTTGTTGTGTTTGAACCGAAACCCTTGCGGGTGGGAATGGTGGGCTACGCCTTCATGGGCGCCGCGCACTCCCACGCCTGGCGGACCGCCCCGCGGTTCTTCGACCTCCCGCTCGCTCCCGAGCTGGCGGCCGTTGCCGGCCGGAATCGGGAGGGGGTGCGGGCCGCGGCGGCGAAGTACGGCTGGGACTCCGTGGAGACGGACTGGCGGGCGCTGATCGAGCGGGACGACATCGACCTGATCGACATCTGCACTCCCGGCAACACGCACGCCGAGATCGCCATCGCCGCGCTCGAGGCCGGCAAACACGTCCTGTGCGAGAAACCGCTCGCGAACTCGGTGGCCGAGGCCGAGCAGATGGCCGCGGCCGCGGACGCGGCGGCGGGCCGGGGCGTGTACTCGATGTGCGGGTTCAGCTACCGCCGCACCCCGGCGCTGGCCCTGGCGCGGCGGATGGTCGCCGAGGGCCGGCTCGGGCAGATCCGGCACGTCCGGGCCCAGTACCTGCAGGACTGGCTGAGCGACGCCGACGCTCCGCTGACCTGGCGGCTGGACAAAACCAAGTCCGGGTCCGGCGCGCTCGGGGACATCGGGGCGCACAGCATCGACGCCGCCCAGTGGATCACCGGGCGGAACATCACCGGCGTCTCGGCGCTGCTGGAAACGTTCGTGACCGAACGGCCCCTGGCCGGGGACCTGGTGGGCCTGGGCGGACTCGGCGCCGCCGGCGCCCCGCGCGGGCCGGTCACCGTGGACGACGCCGCGCTGTTCACCGCGCGTTTTGCCGGAACGCCCGACGACGGTGCTGCCTCCGGCCCGATCGGCATCTTTGAAGCCACCCGCTTTGCCCTGGGCCGGAAGAACGCGATGCGCCTGGAACTGAACGGCACTTTGGGCTCCCTGGCCTTTGACTTCGAGGACATGAACTCCCTGTCCGTCTACGACGCCGGCCAAGAGCCGGACGCAGGCTTCCGAAGGATCATGGTCACGGAACCTTCCCACCCGTACACCGGCAACTGGTGGCCCACCGGCCACGGCCTCGGTTACGAGCACGTATTCACCCACCAAGTGGTGGACCTGGTTACCGCGATCGGCGCTGGCGAGCAGCCCTCGCCGTCGTTCGCGGACGCCTTGCAGGTCCAAAAAGTCCTCGCCGCCATCGAAACCAGCGCCGGCAACAACAGCCACTGGCACACCCTCTGAGAGGAAAGACCATGACACGACCCATCACCCTCTTCACCGGCCAGTGGGCAGACCTGCCCTTCGAAGAGGTGGCGCGGCTCGCCGGCGAGTGGGGCTTCGACGGCCTGGAGATCGCCTGCTGGGGCGACCACCTGGACCCGCAGCGTGCCGTCGAGGACGACGCCTACCTGCAAGGCCGGCTGGACATCCTGGACAAGCACCAGCTCAAGGTCCATGCGATCGCCAATCACCTCACCGGACAGGCCGTCTGCGACGATCCGATCGACGAGCGCCACGAGGGCATTCTTCCCGCCCAGGTGTGGGGCGACGGCGACGCCGAAGGGGTCCGCACCCGCGCCGCCGAGGCCATGAAGACCACGGCGCGCGCGGCCGCCAGGCTGGGCGTGGAGACCGTCACCGGGTTCACCGGGTCCTCGATCTGGAAATGCGTCGCCATGTTCCCGCCCGCCTCGGACGCCATGATCGAACGAGGCTACCAGGACTTCGCGGACCGCTGGAACCCGATCCTGGACGTCTTTGACCAGGAAGGGGTCCGGTTCGCCCTCGAGGTCCACCCGTCCGAAATCGCCTACGACTACTGGACCGCCAAGCGCACCCTGGAAGCCATCGGCCACCGGGAGAACTTCGGCCTGAACTTCGACCCGTCCCACTTCCTCTGGCAGGACCTGGACCCCGTAATGTTCCTGCAGGACTTTGCCGACAAGATCTTCCACGTCCATGTCAAGGAATCGGTCCGCCAGCTCAACGGCCGCAACGGACGGCTTGGCTCCCACCTGCCCTGGGCCGACCCGCGCCGCGGATGGGACTTCGTCACGGCCGGCCATGGCGACGTCAACTGGGAGCCGATATTCCGGACCCTGAACGCGATCGGATATCAGGGGCCCACCAGCGTCGAATGGGAGGACGCCGGTATGGACCGCCTGGTCGGCGCACCGCAGGCCCTCGCCCTGGTCACGGAACTTGCCACGATCACACCGCCCGCGGCCGCGTTCGACGCCGCCTTCGCCGCCCGCTGAACCGGCCCCGGCCACAACAAACCAACAACAGAGGAACCCCATGACAACCGAGCAAAAAACCGCCCTCGTGGTGCGCGGCGGCTGGGACGGGCACCAGCCCGTTGCGGCCACCGAGGAGTTCATCCCGTACCTGCAAGCCAGCGGCTATGAGGTCCGGGTGGAGGAATCGCCCAAGATCTATGCTGACGCCGACTACATGGCCGGCGTGGACCTGATCCTGCAGTGCGTGACCATGTCCACCATCGAAAAGGACGAGTTCGAGGGCCTCCGGGCCGCCGTCGAGAACGGAACCGGCCTGGCCGGCTGGCACGGCGGCATCGCTGATTCCTACCGCAACACCTCCGACTACCTGCACCTGATCGGCGGCCAGTTTGCCTGCCACCCGGGCAAGCACCCGGACGAGCGCACCGGCGGGCAGCCGGACAACTACGTCCCCTACACGGTCAACATGCTCCCGGCAGCGGCCGAGCATCCGATCACTGCCGGTCTGGGCGACTTCGACCTCGTCACCGAGCAGTACTGGGTCCTGGCCGACGACTACATCGACGTCCTGGCCACCACCACCCAGAAAGTCCGCGAATGGGACCCCTGGCACCGGGAGGTCACCTCGCCCGCCATCTGGACCCGGCAGTGGGGCAAGGGCAAGATCTTCGTCTGCACCCCGGGACACCGCGTCGAAATCCTCCAGGACAGCAATGTCCGCACCATCATCGAAAGGGGCCTGCTGTGGGCAAGCCGTTAGACCCAGACCAGCCAACAAACGTTGGAATCATCGGCTGCGGAGCCATCATCGCCCAGTACCTGGCGAGCTTCCGCCGACTTCAGGGCAGCAACCTCATCAACCTGGTCGCGGTCGCAGATCTGGACCCGGCCCGGGCGCAGGCAGTTGCCGACTCGTACGACGGCGTCCGGGCGCTCACCGTCGAGGCGCTCCTGGCGGCCGACGACGTCGACCTCGTCCTGAACCTGACCATCCCCGCGGCCCACGCCGAGGTCGCCCTTCGTGCGATCGCCGCCGGCAAATCCGTCTACGGCGAGAAGCCGCTGGCGGCAACCACCGCGGAGGCCCGGCAGGTTCTCGACGCCGCGCGGGCAGCCGGCGTCACGGTTGGCTGCGCCCCGGACACCGTGCTCGGCACCGGGATCCAGACCGCCCGGAAGGCCATCGATGACGGGCTCATCGGCCGGCCGATCTCTGCCACCGCCACCATGGTCACGCCTGGGCACGAGCGCTGGCACCCGAACCCGGACTTCTATTACCAGCCCGGCGGCGGGCCGCTGCTGGACATGGGCCCGTACTACGTGTCGGCCCTGGTCACCCTGCTTGGACCTGTGGTCTCGGTGATCGGTGCGGCCAGCCACACCCGCGACGAACGGACCATCGGCTCGGGCGCACGCGTTGGCCAGAACGTGCCTGTGGCGATCGACACCCACGTCACCGGCGTCCTGGTCCACGCCTCGGGGGCCTTGTCCACGCTGGTGATGAGCTTCGACGCCGTGAAGACCAGGAGCCCCAACATCGAAATCCACGGCGAGCACGGTTCCCTGGTGGTCCCGGATCCCAACCACTTCGACGGCGACGTGCAGCTCTTCGCCCTCGGCGCCGAGGACTGGCAGAGTCTTCCCGTCTCCGCCGGCTATGAGGACTCGGGGCGCGGCTTCGGCGTCGCGGACCTCATCCGCACGCCGGCCGGACAGGAGCCGCGGGCCGGAGGTGTCCTGGCCTTCCACGCCCTGGAGGTGATGGAGTCCGTGCTGGAGTCGGCACACACGGGTACGCCGGTCCGGATCGCCAGCACCGCAGCGCGGCCCGCCCCGGTCGAACTGGTCGCCATCGCGCCGTCTCCTGTGGCGGCCATTTCGTAGCCGCCGCCCGGCTGCACTTTCCCACCCCGATCCTCCCAGCTGCACCCTCCCAGCCCTCCACGGCCGAAGTCGCCGGAAAGCTGCGGGCTCGCCGGAAAATTTCCGCGAACTCGCAGGTTTCCGGCGATTTCGCGCGCCGGGGGGCAAAGGGGGAGGGAGGAGGGTGCGGAGGGAAGAAGGCGTGGCGCGGAAGCCAGGCGGCTTCAGTCTGCGGCGGAGCCCTGGTCGGCGTCGAACCCGGCCAGGAGGCGCCGGGAGGCCGTGTCCATGTGGGAGCGCATGGCTCCCGTCACGGCGGCCTCATCCCGCGATTCCAGCGCGCGGAAGATTTCCCGGTGCTCGGCCAGGGCCGCCGCCGCGTGCCCTTCGTCCGTCAAGGCACGGTCCACCCAGATGCGCAGCAGCGAGCGGATACTCTGCAGCAGTTCCTGCAGGACCTGGTTGCCGGAGGCGGCGGCGATTTCGCGGTGGAAGGCGGCGTCGGCCTCCACGAACGTTGCCAGGTCCCCGAGGTTGTGCTCCATGGTGGCCAGATTTTCGCGCATCCGGGCCAGGGCGTCGTCGGTGATCCGCTGGGCCGCCAGCTGGCCGGCCTGAACCTCGAGTCCGCTGCGCAGTTCCACGAGTTCGCGGGTGCGAGGGGCGCCAAGCATGAGGCCCCAGCTCAGGGTGCGGGGGAGGAGTTCGGAGATGCCGTCGCGAAGGTAGGTTCCGGACCCCGGGCGGACAATGACAATCCCGAGGATCTCGAGTGCTGCGAGGGCTTCACGGACCGCTGAGCGTCCGACCCCCAGCGAGGCGGCGAGTTGGCGCTCCGCCGGCAGTCGGGTCCCGACGGCGATCTCGCCGCTCGTGAAGTACCCCAGAAGGCGTTCCGCGACCTCGGATACAACCGAGCCTTGCTCCATGGAACCGAGTGCGGCACTTATTTTGGCCGTTGAAGCGGCGGAATTTACGGACACCTTCAAAGCGTAACAACCCGGACCCGCCGAACCATGCAGACTTCCATCTGTGAAATAAACATGTCAACCGGTTGACCAATTTAGGATGAGCGGCGTATGGTTTTTATCACACGCTTAGTTGGGCCTGGCCAGCTCTCAAGAACTATGCGGTGAGACCAACCCCGTGCTTCCAACGCAGGATGCGGCCGGGACATCAACATCTAGGAGTCAATGTGGACACCACGCAATCAGTGGTCGAAAGATCTGCAATCAAGAAGGTGGCAGTGCGGCTGGTGCCGTTCGTCGCTCTCATGTTCTTCATCAACTATCTGGACCGCACGGCCATCTCCTTTGCCGGCCCCAACGGCATGAACACCGATCTCGCTCTCTCGGCGGCCCAGTTCGGCTTCGCCTCCGGCGTCTTCTTCATTGGCTACATCCTGCTGGAAGTCCCCAGCAACCTCGCCCTGCACAAGTTCGGTGCCCGCCGCTGGCTGGCCCGCATCATGGTCAGCTGGGGCATTGTCTCCCTGCTCTTCACGTGGGTGGGCAACGTGGAGCAGCTCTACGTCCTGCGCTTCATCCTGGGCGTGGCCGAGGCCGGATTCTTCCCCGGCGCCATCCTCTTCCTCAGCCTGTGGGTCCCGTCACGGCACCGCAGCAAGATCCTTGCCCTGTTCTACCTGGCCCAGCCGCTGACCACAGTCATCGGAGCCCCGCTTGCCGCCCTCCTGATCCAGCAGCATGGCCTCTTCGGCCTCGAAGGCTGGCGCGTCATGTACTTCGGTGTCGCCATCCCCGCCATCCTGATCGGCGTCGCCGCCTGGTTCTACCTCGCGGATTCCCCGGCCAAGGCCAAGTGGCTGAGCGCTGACGAGAAGACCTGGCTGACCGGAGCGCTGGAGAAGGAAAAGAACGCAACCGCCGCCAGCAACAAGCACGTCAGTGTCCGTACCGTCTTTGGCAACGGCCGCGTCTGGATGCTTGCCCTGATCTACTTCGGCTTCATCTACGGCCTGTACGCACTCGGCTTCTTCCTGCCGACGATCATCTCCGGCTTCGAGGGCCTGTACGGCACCAAGTTCGACGTCTTCCAGAAGGGTCTGATCACGGCCATCCCGTACCTGCCGGCCGCGTTTGCCCTGTACTTCTGGTCCAAGGACGCCACCAAGCGCGGTGTGAAGACCTGGCACATCGCCGTCCCCGCCCTCATCGGCGGACTGAGCATCCCGCTGGCCCTCTTCGCGGGATCGCCGGCAGCGACGATCGCGGTCATCACCCTCACGGCGATGTCCATCTTCGCGGCCCTGCCGAACTTCTGGACGGTCCCCACCCAGTTCCTCACCGGTGCCGCGGCCGCCGCCGGCATCGCCCTGATCAACACCGTGGGCAACCTTGCCGGCTTCAGCGCCGGCTACGTCACCGGCTGGCTCAAGGACTGGACCGGCAGCTACAACGTGCCCATGTTCGTAGTGGGTGGCTTCATGATCCTTTCGGCCATCCTCATGGTGGTGCTTGCCCGCAAGGGCACCGCCAACGCAACGGCCACGGACCTTTCCGCCATGTCAGGGGAGTCCGAGGCCGCGGAGTCGGCCGCCGCCCACTAACGGACGTAGCCCGCTCCCAACAAACCGGTGCCCGCCGCGTGCCAACGGCCGCGGCGGGCACCCACCAAGCAGCTTTCCCTCTTCCAGGAGTACCCCCATGACCCGCCTGTTCAATGACCCCGCAGCCTTCGCTGACGAAATGATCGAGGGCTTCGTCGCCTCCCACAGCCGCTGGGTCAGGCGCGTTTCCGGCGGCGTCGTCCGCAACACCCAAAGCACCGCCAACACCGTGGCGCTCGTGATCGGCGGCGGCTCCGGCCACTACCCCGCGTTCGCCGGGCTCGTCGGCCAGGGCCTCGCCCACGGCGCCGCCATGGGCAATCTCTTTGCCTCCCCGTCCGCGCAGCAGATCTACAACGTGGCGAAGGCCGCCAACAACGGCGCAGGCGTCCTCCTCGGCTACGGCAACTACGCCGGCGATGTCCTGCACTTCAACCAGGCCCAGGCCCGCCTCCGCGCCGAAGGCATCGACTGCCGCAGCATCGCCGTCACCGACGACGTCTCCTCCGCCCCGCCGGCCGAGCGCGCCAAGCGCCGCGGGATCGCCGGCGACCTCACCGTCTTCAAAGTGGCCGCCGCCGCTGCCGAGGCCGGATACAGCATGGACCAGACCCTCGAGATCGCCGAGCGCGCCAACCACCGCACCCTCTCCTTCGGCGTGGCCTTCAGCGGCTGCACCCTGCCTGGCGCGGACCATCCGCTGTTCTCCGTCCCCGAGGGCCGGATGGCCGTCGGCATGGGCATCCACGGCGAACCCGGCATCGGCGAGACGGGCATCCCGACGGCGGATGAGCTCGCCGAGCTGCTGGTCGCCAAGCTCCTCACCGAAATCCCCGAAGGTATCGACGCTTCCGCAGATGCCGCCGCCCGGCCGCGCGTTGTGCCCATCCTCAACGGGCTGGGCAGCGTCAAGTACGAGGAACTCTTCGTGGTCTACCGCCGCGTCGCCCATCTCCTCGCCGAGGCCGGCCTGGACGCCGTCGACCCGCAGGTGGGCGAACTCGTCACCAGCTTCGACATGGCCGGCACCTCCCTCACGCTGTTCTGGCTCGACAACGAGCTCGAGACCCTCTGGCACGCACCCGCCGACGCCCCGGCCTTCCGCCGCGGCGCCGTCACCGCTGCCGCCCTCGAGGCCGCCGACTTCACCGACCCGTCAGAGATCGAAGCGTCCATCCCGGAGACCTCCGACGAATCCCGCGCCGGCGCCGTCCGGGTCCTCGCCGCGCTCGGCGCCGCGAAGAACGTGGTGGACGCCAACGCCGAGGAACTAGGCCGGATCGACGCCGTGGCCGGCGACGGGGACCACGGCATCGGTATGGAACGCGGCGTCCGCGCCGCCGTCGACGCCGCGGCAGCCGCCGTCGCCCGCGGGGCCGGCGCCGCCACCACCCTCCACCTGGCCGGCGACGCCTGGGCCGACAAGGCCGGCGGCACTTCGGGTGCCCTCTGGGGCATGGCCCTGCGGGCCGTCGGGGATGCGCTCGGAAACACCAACGCCCCCGACGCCGGTGCTGTCGCCGCCGGAGTCGCCGGCGCCGCTGCCGCCATCATGGGCTTCGGCAAGGCCGCGCCGGGCGACAAGACCCTCGTGGACGTCCTGGTCCCGTTCCGCGACGCCCTTGCCGGCGGCGTGGACGCCGGGAAGTCCCTCACCAGCGCCTGGGGCACCGCCGCCACCATTGCGCAGCAGGCCGCCGAAGACACCGCGCAGCTGCTGCCGCTCATGGGCAGGGCCCGCCCGCACGCCGAGAAAAGCCTCGGCACCCCGGACGCGGGAGCGGTGTCCATGGCACTGATCGTCCGAGCAATCCACAACACTCTTCTCGAAAAAACAGTCGAGGGAAAAACAGTCAAGGAGAACGCATGAGCGCCAAACTGCGCCTGGTCATCGGGTGCGACGACGCCGGATTCGAGTACAAGGAAGCCCTGAAGGCAGACCTTGAAGCCAGCGGGCTGGTCGAGTCCGTCCGCGATGTGGGCGTCGATGCCACCAGCCACACCCCGTACCCCTCCGTGGCCATCGAGGCCGCCGAACTCGTTGCCTCCGGCGAGGCGGACCGCGCCCTGCTGGTCTGCGGAACGGGCCTCGGCGTAGCAATCGCCGCCAACAAGGTCCCCGGGGTCCGCGCCGTCACGGCGCACGACAGCTTCTCGGTGGAACGCTCCGTCCTGAGCAACAACGCCCAGGTCCTCACGTTCGGCCAGCGCGTCGTCGGCCTGGAACTGGCCCGCCGGCTGGCCCGTGAGTGGCTCACCTACACGTTCGACGAGAACTCGGCCTCGGCCGAGAAAGTCACACTGATTAAGGACTACGAGGGTGTCACTTCCTGCTAACTCCGCGACAGCCGGGACAGCCACAGCCGCCGGCCGTGCCGCCGGCCGTGCCGCCGCCGGCGCCGGCGCAACACAGCCCAGGGCCATCATCGGCGTCAGCCTGAAAATGTACTTCGGCTACCAGCGCACGCTGGACTACTGCCGCGAGGTCGCCGCCGTCGCCCTGGCACACCCCGCCGTGCAGAGCGGCGAGATCGAACTGTTTGTCCTGCCCGCGCTGCCGGCACTGCCTGAGGCTGCCCGGATCCTCGGCGTGGCCGGGGCCGGCGCCGGCGCCCAGGACATCTTCTGGGAAGACGAGGGCGCCTACACCGGTGAGGTTTCCGGCCGGACTGTGTCCGAGCTCGGCGGACGCTACGCCGAGGTGGGCCACGCCGAGCGTCGCCGGATCTTCGGCGAGGACCACAGGACCATCGGGCTCAAGACCGCCGCCGCCTTCCGCAACCGGCTCACCCCGGTGCTCTGCGTCGGGGAGCTGCAGCCCGGCTCGGTGGAGGAAGCCATCCGGCACTGCACTGCGGACATCGACGCCGCGCTCAACCGGGCACAGTCCCTGGGACCCGCGCGCCGGACCATTGTGGCCTACGAACCGCAGTGGGCCATCGGTGCCCCGGAACCGGCCACCCCGGAGTACATCAGCGCCGTCATCGCCGGACTGGACGGGCACCTGCGCGGGCTCCGCGGCCAGGCCGACAGCCGGGTGATCTACGGCGGAAGCGCCGGCCCCGGCCTGATCGGCCAGCTCGATGACGCCGTCGCCGGGCTGTTCCTGGGCCGCTTCGCCCACGACCCCAAGGCTCTCAGGACCATCTTGGACGAAACCGCGGCACGCCTGGGACTCCTGTCCGGGACGGCGGCAGCATGAGCAGGGCCGGCCAGGGCTCCCGGACCGGAGCGGGTTCGAAAATTGGCCTGAGCAGCTACGCCTTCTTTTGGCAGCTCTCGGACCGCGTCTCCGCACCGCTGGACCTCCATGAGGCACTGGCCGCGACCGCGGCCCTGGGCGTGGACCTCTTCCAGATCTGCGACTACGCGCGGCTCGAATCCATGACCGACGCCGAACTCAAAGACATCAGGGCCACCGCGGACTCGCTGGGGATGTCCTTGGAGCTCGGCACCAAGGGCATCCGGCCAGAGCATCTCCGGAAGTTCCTGCTCATCGCCGGAATCCTGGGCGCGCCGTTGCTGCGGACCATGTTCAACGTCCCGGGCCACACCCCGGACGCGGACCAGGCGGTGGCCGCCTTCACCGAGGTGCTGCCTGAGTTCGAGGCCGCCGGGGTGAAGATCGCCGTGGAAACCTACGAGCAGGTCCCCACCTCCCGCGTCCTGGACGTTGTCGCCCGGGTGGGCAGCCCCTACCTCGGCATCTGCAGCGATCCCGCGAACACCGTGGCGGCGCTGGAATCCCCGCGCGAGGTGATTGACGCCGTCGCGCCGTATGTCCTGAACATGCACATCAAAGACTTTGCGTTCAGCCGCAAGGAGGGGTGGGTCGGGTTCACGTACTCCGGCGCTCCCCTCGGCGAAGGCCTCCTGGACTATGCCTACATGGCCCGGAAACTGCAGCCCAAAGAAAGAAACATCAACCAGATCATCGAGCACTGGCTGCCGTGGCAGGCCTCCGAAGAAGCGACCATCCGCCTCGAAAAGCAGTGGACCCAGCAAAGCCTCGATTTCCTAAGGAGTAACTGAAATGTCAGCAGAACAATTGACCGTGGCCGTCATCGGAGCCGGAGGCAAAATGGGGCTGCGTGTTTCAGCCAACCTCCAGAAGAGCGCCCACACCGTCTACTACAGCGAAAACTCGCCGGCAGGCCAGGAGCGCGTCCGCGCCGAGGGCCGGGAAATCAGCACCACCGAGGACGCCATCAAGGACGCCGATGTCGTGATCCTGGCTGTCCCGGACACCGTCCTGGGCGTCGTGTCCCACGGCGTGGTCCCGCAGCTGAAATCCGGCGCCATCCTGCTCACCCTCGACCCGGCCGCTGCCTACGCCGGTCTGCTCGCCAAGCGCGAGGACGTCGTCCAGGCCGTGGCGCACCCCTGCCACCCCTCGGTCTTCCTGGAGCGCACCACCAAGGAAGAATGGGCCGACACCTTCGGCGGCCAGGGCGCCCCGCAAAACGTCGTCGCCGCGATCGACGAGGACGCCACCGAGGCCGCCCGCGCCGCCGCCGAGGCGACCATCAAGGTCATCTACGCCCCGGTGATCGATGTGCACTGGGTTACGGTGAAGCAGCTCGCCATCCTCGAGCCCACCCTCGTCGAGACCGTCGCCTGCATGATCGGCACCCTGCTCAAGGAAGCCCTGCACGAGACCGTGCACACCGCCGGCGTCCCGGAGGAGGCTGCCAAGGCCATGCTGTTCGGGCACGTCCAGATCGCCCTCACCAACGCCCTGCGCGGCTCCAACCCGTTCTCGGAGGCCTGCGAAATCGCCATCCAGTATGGCAAGGACACCATCATCAAGGACGACTGGAAGAAAATCTTCGACGACTCCGAGCTCGACTACGTCATCGCCAAGATGCTCAAGCTCGAGCCTGCCGCCCAGCGCTGAGCCGCCGCCCAACGCCGTAGGTCCGCACGCGGCCGAATTCGCCGGAAAGCTGCCCATACGCCGGAAAAGTCCGGCGAACTCGCAGGTTTCCGGCGATTTCGCGCGTCGGGGTAGGAGACGTCAGATGGTCCGCGGGGCCTTGGCCAGATTCTCTGCCAGCTCGGCCGCGTTCTGCCGGACCACGTAGGCCGGGCGGTCCCGCTCCGTACGCCAGCTCTCGGACAGCGGGCCCATGTTGACGGTGTCGAAGCCGAATTCGTCGTAGAGCCTGGTAACCAGCTTCGCCGCTTCCGGGAAATCGCTCGCCGTGGCCAGGGCCCGGCGGTTGGGGGTGCCGGGCGGAGTGCCGTCGGTGGTGATCTGGGAAAACATGATGTGGTTGAAGGCCTTGGCCACCTTGGACTGGGGAAGGTGCTCCTGCAGCAGGCCCGAGGTGGTGGCCTCACCGGCGTCCAGGGCCGGGAAATGCCCGTCGCGTTCCCAGTAGTAGTTGTTGGTGTCCAGGACGATCTTGCCCGCCAGCGGCTCCACCGGCACGTCCGGGAGGCTCCTGAGCGGCACGGTGACGACGGCGAAGTCGCCGGCCGCCGCGGCCTCGGCCGGCGTTGCGGCCCGGGCTTTGGGCCCCAGTTCCGCCACGATGCCCGCGAGGGATTCCGGCCCCCGGGAGTTGCTGATCACGACGTCGTAGCCGAGTTCCACGGCCTTGCGGGCCATCTGGCCGCCAATGTGTCCTGCACCGATGAATCCGATTGTTGTCATGTCGGGGCCAACACCCGGACGGCCACAGATATTTCGCCCGGGACCGTCAGCGCACTGGCCAGCCAAGTCGCCGGAAACCGGCGAACTCGCGCGTCGGCGAAGCTTCGGCGCTGTCCCGATTTAGGCCGTGGTCCCCGGTTCATCGTCGATGTCCGGGCCTTCCGCTGCGTCCTGGGAATGCGCCCGGTCGTCAAAGGGTTCAGCCGTTGCGTCGCCCTCGGCCGCGGTCTCGCTGTGGGCGCGCTCCGGCGCCTGTGAGTCCTGGTTCATGTCCGCTCCTCTGCTGCGAATCCTGCTGTTCCTGCGGTGGATTGTCGGCTACTGATCATCTAGCTCCCGGGGTCACAGGGCTGTCAAGGCCTCCCGGATCCTTGCGTTGTCAGAACGGTGCCCGGCCGCCCGGGCGGCTGGAATCCCGTTTGGGTTCCTTGCGGGGGCGCAGGGCATAGTCGCGGGACCGCTTGCTGGAGAGCGCCAGAAGCAGCAGGATATCCAGCGTCAGGCCGGGCAGATTGGACGCCAGCGTGATGTCGGGACCGCCGTGGAAGACATCGACGGCCTGGATGAAGATGGCGCCCGTGCTGAGCGCCATGGCCAGCGTCCGGGCCCAGTTGCGGCCCAGGAACACAAACCAGGCAAGCAGGACGTAGGCCAGGGCAAAGAGCAGGACCAGCACCGTTGCGATGCTGAGGGCCACTTCAGCCTGGGCCTCCGTGATCCCCGGGCCGGTTGCAGGCTGCGCCAGGGACTCCACGTGCGCGTCCCGGAAGAGCACCGTTGATATGGCGAGCAGGACAGCCGCCACCGCACGGGCGCCGACGAAGATCGCCCCGACGATCGTGGGCGCCGGGCGCCTGTTCCGGCTGTCGCTCGGAAGCCCGCCGCCCGAAAGCTTGTCGCTCGGAAGCCCGCCGCCCGAAAGCTTGTCGCCCGAGGACAAGGCCGCCGGTGCCTCGGCGGTCTGCCTGAGATCAATGATCGGGAGGTCGCCGTCGGTGGTGATGGTGTCGCCCCCGCCGTTGCGCGCGTGATAGCCGGTCGAAAAGTCCCGGACCACGCGGAGTCCGGCCGCGGGGTCGGCTTGGGTGATGGCTTCGACGACGTGGTCGCGTTCGGCGTCGGTGTTCTCAGCGATCTTGTGGGTGATCTGCAGGGTAAACAGGGACAGCCCGACGCTGCGGTCGTATGTGCCCGCAGCCAGCCAGTCAACGGCCAGGCCGCCAGGAAGCAGCCACCCGGGTGGGCAGCGCCAGAAACGGACGTGGTGCCGCTTGCCCGGGGTGCCGTCGACTTCCTGCTGATAGGCAAAATCCTGCTGGCGGCCGAACAGGAACAGGGGACTGACCGGGGCCTCGAGATAGCTGCGGTGCAGGAGTGTGGAGGAGACAATCCGCCGGCTGCTGGCGAGCGTGACGTCATCGGCCAGTGTCCAGCCCGCGGCCTTCATCACTCCGTGCACCTGCGGTGCGGATCCCAGAAGGGCCACGTTCACGGGATCGCCGAGCAGCCCGTCGCTGGTGCGCGCCCGGCCGATGAAATAGTCCGGGACGTAGAGCCGGGTCAGGATTCTGTGGAGCCGGGGGAGCACCAGATACGCGAGCAGGGCCCAAAAGATGAAGATGAACCAGACCTGCCCCCCAGCCCCACTGGAAGCTCAGTTGCAGCAGCAGCGAGGACAGCCATACGGCCGCGAGGCCACCCACCACGAAGAAGAAGGTGTCCAGCAGGGAGTATGGCACCGCGTCGGCGGGGGCGGCGACCTCAACCGCGGCCTTGGTCATGGCCGTCATGTTACGCGCACCGGCGGCAGTTGGCTCGAAGGATGAATCTTCTGGCCCAGAGGTTGAGCCTGGCGTGATTTGGCCGGCCAGCACCCACACCCGTGGATAGGGTGACAACCATGGAACCACTACTGAAAGTCTTGCGGCATTGGGGCGCCCCCGCGGCGGCCGTTCTCTTTTTCACGCTGTGGTGCGTGGCCGAGGCCGGCAGGATGGGGCCGGGCCTCGATACTTGGCCGGGGACGTTGCCGCTGATCCTCACGACAGCAGCCATTGCCGTCGCCGCCTGGAAGCCCTATGTGTCCCTCGGATTCACGGCAGGGCTGCTCGCGGGCCAGCTCGGGCACGCCATTCCCGCGATGTATGACAACGACTGGGCCATCTACCTGGGGGCGTTTGTGGCCCTGGGCTTCATCCAGTGGACGGCCCGGCGAAGGACACGCTTCATCGCCGCCGGCGCCGCCACGGTGTTCGCCGCCACTATGACATTTCTGATGCTGTCCTGGCGCTATGGCGCCGGGGTGGGCTGGTTCCCGCCGCTTTACATGGGCGACCGGTGGACGTTTCGGGCCTTCGGCTGGCAGCTCTTCGCTCTCCTGGCCGTCATCGCCGGAGCCTGCGCCGCCGTCGGGCTGGCACTGGCCCTCTACGAGGAGCGCGGCAGCCTCTTCCGGGCCCGGACCATCGCCCAGACCAGCCTCCGGGAAGCCGAGGTGGACTTGATCGTGGAACAGGAGCGGACACGGATCGGCCGGGACCTGCACGATGTCCTGGCCCATTCCCTCGCCGTGATTGCCGCGCAGGCGGATGGCACCCGGTACCTGAGCAAGGACCAGCCCAGGGCCGTATTGAACGCACTGGAAAACATCGCGACGTCGGCCCGGAGCGCCCTGGTGGACGCGCAGCGCGTCATCGAGGGAGTGCACGACGACGGCGCGGTCACGCCCCAGCCCCGGCTGGGCGACGTCGGGCCGCTGGTCGCGCGCATGCAGGACAGCCTCGCCATCGAAGAGAGCGAGTCCGGTGCGCCCGCCGGGCTCTCCGCCGGGCAGGAGCTCGCGGTCTTCCGGATCATCCAGGAATGCCTCACCAACGCCCTGAAACATGGCGGCCGCGGCACCGCAGTGCGGCTGCACCTGGACTGGAGCGGCCCGGGGCTCACGCTGCATGTGGCATCCGGGATCCCGGCAACGGCGGACAATTCCGACCCCGCCGCCGACACGCGGGTGGGCCGCGGTCTCCCGGGGATGCGGGAACGCGCCCACCTCGCCGGGGGCTGGATGACGGCCGGACCGGACGGGGAACAGTACCGGGTGACCGTGTTCGTCCCCTACGGTACAAGGATTGTCGACGCCGCCGCCGTCACCAGCGCGGGACCGGACCTGGTGCCCGCGGGACGTCCCGCAGCGCGCCCGGAAACGCCGCTGGTGGAGGCCGGCGACCGTGGCTGATGCCGGGACGGCTATCACGGTGGCGATCGTCGACGACCAGGCGCTGTTCCGGGCGGGAATCCGGATGCTGGTCGAAAGCCAGCCGGACATGGCAATGGCCTGGGAAGCCGGCGACGGCGCACAGGCGGCGGCGTTCGCCGTCGAACAGTGCCCCGATGTGATGCTCATGGACCTGCGTATGCCGGTCCTGGACGGCGTGGGCGCCACACGGCGGATCGTGCAGCAGACGGACGCAGCAGGCGCCGGCGCGCCGAAGATCATCGCCCTGACCACCTTCAACCGGGACCAGGCGGTGGTTGACGCCGTGCACGCCGGGGCCAGCGGCTACCTGCTCAAGAGCGCCGAACCGGAGTTCCTGCTCGCCGCGATCCGGACTGTGTACGCAGGGTATTCCGTGATTGCGCCCGGGTCGGTCCAGGACTTGTTCCAGCACGCCGCCCGGACAGTGCCGGCCGCGGGACCGGACCTGTCCGCGCTGGAAGTGCTCTCGGCCCGGGAACGGGACGTCTTCCTGCTCGCGGCCAAGGGGCTGGGCAACGGGGAGATCGCCGGAAGCCTGTTCGTATCCGAGGCTACCGTCAAGACACACCTCAGGAGCGTGCTGGCCAAGCTGGGCCTCGGGACCCGGCTTCAGCTGGTGGCGTTTGCCTATGAGCGCCGGCTACTGGGCTGATGGCCGCGGCTGAGACCGGCCACGAGACCGGCCGGGACCCCACGTCCCGACCGCAGATCTCGCGGCCGGGACGTCGTTTGCTGGCTCGTCAGAAGCTGGTCGTCTGCGTCAGGTAGCCGTAGTACCGGGAACTGATCGGGTGGACGGGATCGCCTTCAAAACCGTAGCTGTGGTGGCGCTTGGTGTACCCCTTCGTCAGGTCCAGGTACTGTTCCATGACATGCTCGGCCGAGCCCGTGCAGGCCTTCTGGCTGATGCACAGGGCCACGGACCCTGCCACTGCCGGGCTGGCGAAGCTGGTGCCGTGGTTCACGCCGTAGCCGCCGGGCACGGTGGAGAGGATGCACTCGCCCGGACCGGAGACCGTGTGGGCCTTGTCGTCGCTCGTGGTGGCGAAGTTGGAGAAGAATGCTGGCTCGTCATCCTTTTGACCGTACTTCGAAAAATCCGTGGTGTCGCAGGTTGGGGCGGCGAGGCCGCCAGGCTTCCCGTCGAAGTCGCCCATGGCGGTGGCGGTCAGCACCTGGTCGTAGGTGGCGGGCACTGTGTTGGCGAAGTCCATACCCTCGTTGCCGGCCGCGACAGCATAGGTGGTGCCGGCCCGGACGGAGCGGCAGATGGCGTAGTGCATCGGGTCGGTGCCCTTGCCGCAGTTAGGCGTGTCCGGGGCGCCGCCGGCAATACTGATGTTGGCCACGGCGATGTCGTTGTCCGGGTCGTCGTCCTTTTGTGTGGACGTCACCCAGTCGATGGCGCAGATCAGGCTCTGCTCGGAGATCAGGCCGGCGTCGTCAACCACCCGGACAGACCACAGCGGGGTGCCCGGGGCCGTTCCGATGACACCCAAGCGGTTGTTCTTGGCGCCGATGACGCCAGCGACAAATGTCCCGTGCCCCAATACGTCAACGGGTGTCACGTCCACGGGCGAGCCGGACTGGCAGTCGACGCCACCCTTGACGTTCAGGTCCGGGTGGGTCGCATCGATGCCGCTATCAATCACGGCAACGTTGACATTGATCCGCGAAGGCCCCTTGTCGAGCGCCTTCCGGACGTCTGAGTCTGTTCCGGCGATCCGCTCCCGCCAGAACGGTGTCTCCTGGCTGGCCGCGGATCCCAGATCCCGCGGTTGCTGGAAGGTCCGGCCCGCAGTGACGAAGTCAACGTTGGGGTCGGCCTGAAGGCGTTGCGCCTGGGCCGCCGTCAGCGTGGCAGAGTAGCCGTTTACAGCGTTGCGGTAGACCTTCGAGGCCGTGAACCCGTAGGCGCGTTGCTGCGCGGCCGCCGCCGCTCCGGCATCCACGACGCCATCCTTGAGAACGACGATGTAGTTTTGCGCCGTCTCAGCTGCGGACGAGGGGGCGGCGGCCACCAGGGAAAAGCCGGAGACCAGCGCAACGACACTCAGCGAGGCCAGCGCACGCCGAAAAGGGAGTCTGTCCGGTCTGGGAAGTCCGCTGCGCCGGTGTCTGCGCGGGGCCCGCGCCACCGATGTTAGCTGCGGGTTTGATGCCTTGCGGCTGGCTTGGCTGAACATCGTGGCCTCCCATTAAGCGTGTTCGCTAATTCGAGTGCCCCCCGCCCATATCTTAAGCCTCCGGCCGTGTCTTATACCCAGGCCCTTTGGAAAAACTTGTGCTTCCGCCAGGCCGCGGCAGCGGCATCATCCGTCTCGGCCGGGGCAGCGGCCGCTGCCTCAGACCAGGCTGTCTTCCTTCACGGGCGCCTTCACGGGCGCCGGTGCCTTCACGGGTGCCGGTGCCGGCGCGCTCGCCGGAGCCCGGCCGGCCGCGTGGGCGGACGCCGCGGCGTGCACGGAGTGTGCCGGGCTGGTGTGGTGGCCGAACGGGTTGAAGCGGCTGAAACCGAGTTCGGCAAAGGCATAGGCGGTCTCCGCGTGCTCGGTCCGGTCCACGCCGGCGAGTTCGTCCTCGTGGCTGACCCGGAACCCCAGCGTCTTGTGGATGGCGAGCCCGATCACGGCGGTCCCGAGGCCGGACACTGCCACCGTGATGAGCACGGCCACGGTCTGCGCGATGACCTGGTGGAGCCCGCCGCCGTAGAACAGGCCGCCGCCCGCACCGTCCACCGGAAGGGCGATGAAGCCCAGCGCGAGGGTGCCGATGAGGCCGCCGCCCAGGTGGACGCCGACGACGTCGAGCGAGTCATCAAAGCCGAACTTGAACTTCAGGTCCACGAACACCGCACAGGCCGCACCGGCCAAGAAGCCCAGGCCCAGCGCGGCGAGCGGGCTGATGTTGGCGCACGACGGCGTGATCGCCACCAGGCCGGCAACGGCGCCGGACGCCGCACCCAGAGAGGTGGGGTGGCCGTGGCGGACCTTTTCCACGACCAGCCAGCTGATCATGGCAGCGGCGGGAGCGGCCAAGGTGTTGACCCAGATCAGGCCGGCCTGCTCCACAGTGGTGGCGGCGCCGGCGTTGAAGCCGAACCAACCGAACCAGAGGATGCCTGCGCCGAGCATGATGAAGGGGATGTTGTGCGGGCGGTGGCCGGGGTCCTTGCCGAAGCCGTGCCGGTTGCCCAGGATCAGGACCAGAACCAGTGCCGCGGTGCCGGAGGCGATTTCCACCACGGTGCCGCCGGCGAAGTCGATGACCTGACCAAAGACGGCACTCACGGCACCGCCGGCGCTCATGAGGCCGCCGCCCCAGACCATGAAGGCCAGCGGGCAGTAAACGAGGGTGATCCAGATGGGAACGAACACGGCCCAGGAGGTGAATTTCGCGCGGTCCGCGATTGCGCCGCTGATGAGGGCCACCGTGAGGATGGCAAAGGTGGCGCTGTAGCCGGCCTTGATCAGGTCGGGCGAACCGATGACGTTGCTCAGGCCGAAGCTGGCGAACGGGTTGCCGAAGACTCCCAGGACGCCCTGCCCGGTGCTCATGGAGTAGCCCCAGAGGACCCACACCACGCCGACGATTCCGACGGAGACGAAGCTCATCATCATCATGTTCAGCGCGGCCTTGGCCCGGGTCATGCCGCCATAAAAGAGTCCCAGTGCGGGGGTCATCAGCAGAACGAGCGCCGCCGAAATAATCATCCAGACGCTGCCAGCAGTGAGTTCCACCGGGGGTCCCTTCTCGTCAGTCTTCCTTTGCCGGGACACGTCGCCGCCGGCCCCCCGATCCGGGTTTAATCCTCGCGGAGCCATGTTTCCGGCAGTGGGGCGAAAAGTTGCGGGCACGTTACAGGAATCGGGACTGCGTGAAGTTCGCGTGACCGGCATGTTTCAGGAATGTAAACGGGATCTCTTGCGAACGTCGGCCCGGTGCTCACCGCCGGGGCCGAAGAGGCGGATCGGCAGCGGCGGCGGGAGAATGCTGTGCCGCCCGGCGGTGAGGTGCCGGCCAGGCCGATTTTTTGCGGCATTGTGCTTTAGCGGGAATGCACTCCCGCTAGCCGAGACGTGGCGGCGTCAGCCCGGTCCGCGGGCCTGGTCGAGGGGGATCTCAAGGCAGCGGCCGGACGCGTTCCAGCCGCTCGGCGTGCCGAGATGCCGGCTCAGCCGCTGCATCCGGGCGGCAATATCGGGCGCCGCCCCGCGGGCCAGCCGGGCCTGAAACCCGGTGATGATCGTGGGATACAGCCGCAGCGTGCGGGGTTCGCCGCCGTCGGTTTCCAGCATGAACACGAAGGACTGGTCATTGCGCTCGACGGGGTCCACGGCGTAGTCGTCAACGAAGTCGCCGGCGCTGAAGATGATCGGACGGTTCCGGTGGATCCCGACACCGCGGAAGACGTGGGGTGAGTGGCCGAAGACGGCGTCGGCGCCGGCGTCGATGAGGTTCCGGGCCAGGTCCTGATGCCGGGCAGGGACGTCGTATCCCCAATTGCCTCCCCAGTGGGCGGACACGATCAGCAGCTGGACGCGGGCCTTGGTCCGCCGGACCAGGTCCAACAGGTCGTCCAATGGGGCGGCACCGCCCTGGCCGCCGCCGTCGTTCGCGGGACGAGCCTTCAGCGGAACGTATTCCACGGGAACGTAGTGGACCCCCGGGGCCGTGGCGCCGGCCTCCCAGTCGGGCTGGTTGTCCGTGAAGGCAATGACGCCGACGGCGGTGGTGCCCACCCGCCGCACGGCCGGCCGCCGGGCGGCGTCCGAGTCAAGGCCGGCCCCGGCATGCAGGATGCCGCGGCCGTCCAGTACCGGGAGCATTTCCCGGAACGCATCCTGGCCGTAATCCAGGACATGGTTGTTGGCGAGCGAGACGACGTCGATCCCGGCCGCGAGGAGGCTGGCGACGTTCTCCGGGTCTGAGCGGAAAGTGAAGACCTTGCCAGGCTCGGGCTCGCCGCCGGATGCCAGGACGCACTCGAGGTTGGCGATGCGGAGGTCCGCCTGCCGGAGGACCTCCAGCGTGTCGCCCCACGGGTAGGCGGGCCCGGCCCTTGCCAGGTGCCGGTTCACCAGGCGGCCCAGCATGACGTCTCCCAGCAGCGCGATCCGCATGGCCAACCGGTCCGTCAGGTCATGGCCGGGGGCTAGCTCTGGTAGCCCTCGACCTCGCTGACCGGCCGCACCTCCGCCTCGTCGGGGTTCTCGCCGTAGTCCTTTTTGGCGCGCCGCTGGCGGAGCAGGTCCCAGCACTGATCCAGCTGTTCTTCCACCTGCTGCAGCCTGAGGATGTTGGGGACTCCCGTCCCGTCCTGGGTTGAGCCCTCGCGGAGGTTGTGTTCTTCCGCCACGAGTTCCTTGATGCGCTCCAGGATGTCCTGGTTGTCCACTGTGTCCTCTTTTCGTCCGACGGCGGCGGGGCCCCGAACCGTCCGTGGGTCCCTTCCCAGCCTACGGACGGGAAGTGGCCCTGAACAGGGGGGGCTGATGCGGCACACGGCTGCGGCGCACAGCCACGTACGCGGTCCTTGGGAACTACGCCTCGGTCTTGGGCCTAGCCAAGGAGTTCGTCCGGGTAACACCAGCGCCAGTCTTCGCCCGGCTCAATGCTGCGCATGACGGGGTGGCCGCTGGCCCTGAAGTGTTTGTAGGCATGGGTTCCGGACGAGGAATCGCAGCAGGCCACGTTGCTGCACTCCACGCACATCCGCAGGTGAACCGTCGTCGTTCCTTCCTGCAGGCAGGCAGCGCAGAAGGGATCCGCCGGGATGGCCGGGTCCGGGGCGGACTCCAAGTGGGGGCACACGCCACGGGGCCGGGCGATCCCCTCGCCGCGGCCGCCGTCGCTCTCTGGCTCCTCCAGCGAGGCATCCAGCATGGACTCCTCGACGTCGAGGCGGTCAAGGACGTTGGCCAGGACCTCGTGGGCGTATTCGCCGTTGCGCCGCAGCTCGAGGACCTTGGCGCGCTCGGCGTCCAGCATCTCAAGCCGGAGCTGGGCGTAGCGTTGGCTGGGGGTGGCGGCTTCCGCGGACGGCCGTCCCAGCCGCTCCCAGGCGGCCAGCCCGCGCTCCTGGGTCCGCCGCTTCAGCATCGCCACGACTTCCGGGGGGTCGCTGTCCGAGCGGATTTCCTGGAGCCGCCGTACGCCGGCCGCCGTGGCCATCTGCATGAGCGAAGCCTCGTTGAGTGCGTCCTCGCGCGGATCTGGTCCGCTCACGTGCAGCCACCGGACCAGTCCCGGCAACGTGAAGCCCTGCAGCGTCAGCGTTCCGGCCACCACCACGAGGGCCATCAGGATCAGCACGGACCGGTGCTCCAGCCCTGCCGGCAGGACCAGAACGGCGGCCAGCGTCACCACGCCGCGCATGCCGGCCCAGGAGACTATGGCGGCGTACTGCCAGGGCGGCGCAGGATCCGCGCGCCGGACCGCGGGAATGAGCCGCGGCAGGTACGTTGCGGGAAAGACCCAGACCGGACGCAGGACCAGCACGGCCAGCAGGACCACGGCGCAGCCGATCCAGATCCGTTCCGGCCCCAGCGAGTCATCCCGGACGCCCTCGATGATGGTCCGGACCTGCAGCCCAATCAGCAGGAACACCGAATTCTCCAGCAGGAACTGGACGGTGTGCCAGTTGCTGCGCTGACTCAGCCGGGCGGCCCCGTTCGGCATGGACGGCGCCTTGGTTCCCATGATCAGCCCGGTGACGACGACGGCCAGGACGCCGGAGGCGTGGATCGCTTCCGCCGGGAGGTAGGCCACGAGCGGGGCGATCAGGGAAATGGAGGTGTTGATGGCCACGTTGCGGATCCGTTTGCGGAGCGCGGTGAGCACGAAGGCTGCGGCAATGCCCACCACCAGGCCCCCGCCGGCAGCAAGGACGAAGCCGCCGGCGATCTCCGCGGCGGACACCGTTCCGGCGATGGCGGCGATGGCAGCGCGCAGGCAGACCAGCGCCGTGGCGTCGTTGACCAGCGATTCGCCCTCCAGGATGGTGACAATCTTGCGGGGCATGCCCACCTTGCGCGCAATGGCGGTCGCAGCCACGGCATCCGGGGGTGCGACGACGGCGCCAAGGGCCATGGCCGCCGCCAGCGGGATCTCCGGGAACAGCCAGGCGACCACCAGACCGATGCAGACGGTGCCGAAAATGACGTAACCCACCGAAAGCAGACCGATGGCGCGGCGGTTGGAACCGAAGTCGAACAGCGAGGTCTGCAAGGCGGCCGCGTAGAGCAGCGGCGGCAGCAGCCCGACCAGCACGAGCTCGGGGTTCAGCTCGATGGTCGGGACGAACGGGAGGAAGGAACATCCAACGCCAGCCAGCACCAGCAGGAGTGGGACGGAGATGTTGATTTTGTGGCCCAGCGCGCTGCAGGCGCAGACAATTGCGACCAGGGCCAGCAGCCCGAAAGCGACTTCCATTGCCCTATTCTGCCAGCAACACGGCCGTCGCTGGAGGCCTCATCGGCATATCATCAGCTTGCTTATGACTTGGCGGCTTCCTAGAGTTGAAAGTGCCAGCCAATAAGACTCTGCGCAGGCGCCGGGCGCGGACGGGCGCGCCCGGCCCGCGCCCCGGCACGAGGAGTACATATGTCAGAGCACAATATTTCCGGCAAGCAGATTTCGGGCAAGCAGATTTCGGGCAAGAAAGTCGCGTTCCTGCTGACCGATGGCGTCGAGCAAGTGGAACTGACCAGCCCATGGAATGCCGTGAAGGAAGCCGGCGGCGTGCCCACCCTGGTCTCGCCGAAGAGCGGCAAGCTGCAGGGCTACAACGGCACTGAAAAAGGCGAGACGTTCGCCGTCGAGGTGACCGCGGCCGAGGCAGACGCCGCCGACTTCCACGCCCTGGTCATCCCCGGCGGCGTCGTCAACGCCGACCACCTCCGCGTCGACAAGGATGCCCAAGCGTTCACCCGGGCGTTTTTCGAGCAGCACAAGCCCGTCGCCTCCATCTGTCACGGCCCGTGGCTGCTGATCGATGCCGGCGTGGTCAGCGGCAGGAACGTGACCTCGTATCACACGCTCCAGACGGACCTGAAGAATGCCGGCGCGATCTGGACGGACGAACAAGTGGTGGTGGACCAGGGCCTGGTGACCAGCCGCAGCCCGCGAGACCTCCCGGCCTTCAACGCCAAACTCGTTGAGGAAATAGCCGAGGGAGAACACGCGGGCCAGACCGCCTAGCCCCGTTCCCGCTGCAGCGTCCGACGGCGGCACACGCCGCCGTCGGACGCTTCCGGTTGCTCTTCTTTCTCCTGCCTTGGGCTTCTGCCGGGCACCTACCCACGCTGGCGGTTTTGGGGCAGGATATGCCCTGTAACGTGCACCGTCGTCGCTGCCGTCCAGGCCGACGCCCCAGCAGCCGCCCCATGCAGCAAGGAGTTTCGGACATGACCACGCTCAACCCCTACCTCGGTTTCCGCGACAACGCCAAGGACGCCATGACGTTCTACCAGTCGGTGTTCGGCGGGGAACTGACCATGAGTACCTTCGCCGAATACCACGCCAGCGAAGACCCCGCGGAGCAGGAGAAGATCATGCACGCCCAGCTGCGGACGGACGGCGGCATGGTGCTCATGGGGGCGGACACACCCAACAGCATGGACTTCACCCCCGGCAACAACTTTTCGGTGTCCTTGAGCGGCTCCGACGAAGCCGAACTCCGCGGCTACTTCGACAAACTGGCCGAGGGCGGCACCATCGCGATGCCGCTGGGCAAGGCGCCCTGGGGGGACATTTTCGGCATGTGCAAGGACAAGTTTGGGATCGACTGGCTGGTGAATGTCGGTTCTGAGCCCGCCTAGGCAGGGTTAGACCTCGAAGTGGGTCCGGGTGGGGCCTTGACCGAGTGACTCGACCACCCCGGCCGCGACGACGTGGAGCTTGATGTTCCGGGCGCTTGACGCCGACTTCAGGAGCCCGAACGCCTCGACCTGGCTGCAGCGGTTCTGCGCCATGATGATGCCGATGGCGACGTCGATCACGGTCCGCGTTTCCAGGGTGGCCTTGAGGTTGGCGGCGGTATCGCTGCTGTGCGCGAACCGGACCGCGAGCCGCAGGGCCAGGGATGTCTGGTGGACGAAGTCACGGGCCAGCTCCGTGGCACGGTCATCGAACCGGCCCGGCCGGTGCGAATACAGGTTCAAGGCCGCCCGGGTTCCGCCTTCCAGCAGGAACGGCAGTGCCAGGATGGACCGGAAACCGTGCCCGCGCACCGTCGCGGCGTACTGCGGCCAGCGGCCATCGCATTCGAGGTCCTCAACGCGGACGGTTTCCTGTTCCCGGGAAGCCGTCATGCAAGGCCCGTCGCCGTAGGCGTACTGGAGTTCGTCCATGGCCTGCGCGGCGGGGCTGCTGCTGGCGACGGTGGCCGCCTTCCTGTGGCGCAGCAGCGTGATGCCGCACAGGATTTCGTCCCCGGCCTCCGACAGGCTGCGCGCGGACACGCGAGCGAGCTCGCACAGGAAGTCCTCGACGTCGGAGCTGCTGAGTACCATTTCATGCAGGTGCTGGTTAATAGAATGTGCCGTTGATTCGCTGACCACTTGTCTGTTGTGCCGTTTCACTCAGGTCAAGACGACCCGTCCGTGCTGGCACCGCGGCAGGAGGCGGGTACGGCAGCAGCAGGCCGGATCGAAGAACAATCCAACGGCTCGCTGCAAAACCGTACCGAGTGAGTATATACATCCGGGCAGCTCCCCGTCAGCCGCGGTGCGGGTGCCCGTCCCGCGGCTGCAAAATCGGGCACTATGGCCCTCAACGGGTTTCGGCGCCGGGCGGATAGTTGGAGAGAGCGGCCATCTGGTCCATTCCGGGCGCGGGGAGCCTGGGGGAGCGCACCAGTTCAGCACCCGACTGATGGCCCATGGCCGACGTCTCGACTGGAAAGCCATAACCCATGAGCATCTTTGAAGACAGGGTCGACGCCGGCAGGCAGCTCGGCCGGCGTCTTGCGGAATTGCGTGGCCAGGACATCGTGGTCCTCGGCCTCCCGCGCGGCGGCGTGCCCGTCGCCTTTGAAGTCGCCGCCGCCCTGGACGCTCCCCTGGACGTGATTGTGGTGCGGAAACTTGGCCTTCCCTACCAGCCCGAGCTCGCCATGGGGGCAATCGGTGAAGGCGGAGCCAAGGTTTTGGACGAGCAGGTCCTGGCCCATTCACGGGTCACCGCCGGCGAACTGCAGGCCGTTGAGGAGCATGAACGCGCCGCGCTGGAAAACCGGCTGGTCCTCTTCCGGAAGGGCCGGACCCGGTTCGACCTGACCGGACGCATCGCGGTGATCGTCGACGACGGGATTGCCACCGGCTCCACCGCCCGGGCGGCCTGCCGGGTCGCCCGCAAGCAGGGCGCGGCACGAGTGATCCTGGCCGTTCCGGTGGCCCCGGCGGAGACCCTCGCCAACCTGAGCGAACCGGATGAAGTCGTCTGCCTGGCCACGCCGCGCCAGTTCACCGCCGTCGGGTACCACTACCGGGACTTCTCGCCGACGGACGACGACGAGGTACTCCGCCTGCTCGATCTGGCGGCCAAACGCCTCGAGGCCGCGCCGCCGCCATTCTGGGCCTCGGCGGCGGCCCGCAAAGACGCCGCTGCCGACGTCGACGAGGAAGTAGAGATCCCGTCCCGCGCGATGCGGCTCCAGGCGCAGCTCCACCTTCCGGTGCCGGCACGGGCCGTGGTGCTGTTCGCCCATGGCAGCGGAAGCAGCCGCCACAGCCCCCGGAACCGGTATGTGGCCGGCGTCCTGCAGCAGGCCGGCCTCGGCACGCTGCTGCTGGACCTGCTGACCACCGCGGAGGAGCGCAGCCGCGCCAACGTCTTCGACATCGAGCTCCTGGCCCGCAGGCTGTCCTCCGCAACGGACTGGCTGTCCACCCGGGCGGACACTGCCGCGTGCGCCGTCGGCTACTTCGGCGCGAGCACGGGCGCCGCGGCCGCGCTGTGGGCGGCGTCGGAGCCCTCAGCGCGGATCTCTGCTGTCGTGTCGCGCGGCGGCCGCCCCGACCTCGCCGGCCCGCGCTTGTCCGCCGTGACAGCGCCAACCCTCCTGATCGTGGGGAGCCTGGATCACGAGGTCCTGGACCTCAACCGGCGCGCGAAGGCCATGATGCGCTGCCCCAGCCAGCTCGCCGTCGTGCAGGGTGCGACGCACTTGTTTGAAGAACCTGGCACGCTCGCGGCGGCGGCCATCCTGGCTCGGGACTGGTTTGTCGACTACCTGCTGCCCCTCGGCAGTACCAACCCGCGGGCCGCCGGTGTCTGAAGGGCGCCGGTGTCTGAAGGGCGCCGCCCGGGTCCTCAGCGCCGGCGTCTTTGTGCCCTGGAACGCTGTGCCCTGGAACGGATCCCCAGGAGCATCCGCCGCTCCATCAGGAACTGCGCCGGTTCCAGCAGCGTCCGGAGGGCCACTCCCTCGGCCACGGGGGAGTAGTCATACCGGGTGCGGGACAGCAGCCTGGTGGCCCGGGGACCCGCGGGCCGCAACACAAAGGTCCAACCGACGTCCAGCCGGGGCCCGGTTGGACGAACCCCAGCCGGCGACATCTTCCCCGTGCGCAAATCGAAGGATCCGCCCAGCCCCAGTACAGCCTCGGACTCGAGGAGCCTGACCGGCAGGCCGCCGTCGGGGGACAGCGGAACGACGTCGCCAACCTTCAAGTGCTGAAGCTCGGGGTGAATTCTGTCCGCACTCCTGATGCCCAGACCCGCGGCGTTTTCGAGCCAGTCGTAGGAGTAAAAGCCACCGCGCCCGGCGCCCAGCTGGACCAGCCATGGCCAGACTTCGGACACCGGCGCCGCAATGGTCACGGCGCGGGTGGTCTGCATGCGCGGTCCGGGCACGATCTCGTCCCCGGCGAGCGGCCCGGCGGCCTCCTGGGTGGTGGCGCCCCAGCGCAGGAGCCGCGGCCGGAGAGCCAGGACGTACGCGGCGCCGGCGGCTGCGGCGGCAAAGGCCGCGATCGGTCCGCGCATCTTGCCAGGGGCGTGCGTAGCCGGCCGGGTTGCCGGCGGAGATCCGGTGTGGCTCATGCGGTGGTCCGGTGGACCTGATGGCGGTCCGCGCCCACGCCAACGCGCTGGTCACCGTTCATGGCCCCCAGCCTCCCGCCTGGTCCGGGAACTGCCTAGGGCCGAAAGTCACGCTGGGGCTGGGCGCCGGGCCCGCCTACCCATAGGGTGGAACGGTGACTGCCGGCGCCGGCACAGGCGCCGGACTTCCAGAGCCTGCCACCCGAGGAGTACCTGATGAGAGTTGCTGTTACCGGAGGAAGCGGAAAGCTGGGCCGAAGCGTCGTGCGGCGGCTCGGCGAAGACGGGCACCAGGTGACCAACCTGGACCGGACGGGCGCAAGCGGCCGCGGGTTCACGCAGGTGGACCTGCGCAACTACGGCCAGGTGGTGGATGCGATCCTTGGCCTGGACGACCGCCACGCCGGCTTCGACGCCGTCGTGCATCTGGCCGCGATTCCGGCACCGGGACTTGCCCCCGACGCCGCCACGTTCGAAAACAACATGCTCTCCACCTACAACGTGTTCCAGGCCGCCCGCCGGGCCGGGATCAAGAAGATTGTCTACGCCTCCAGCGAGACTGTGCTGGGGCTGCCGTTCGACGTCGACCCGCCCTACATCCCGGTGGACGAGGACTACCCGGCCCGGCCGGAAAGCACCTACTCCCTGGTCAAGCACCTTGAGGAGCAGATGGCCATCCAGCTGACCCGCTGGGACCCGGAGCTGAGCATCACCGGCCTGAGGTTCTCCAATGTGATGGACCCGGAGGACTACGAGGAGTTCCCCTCCTTCGACCACGATGCCACCCTGCGCAAATGGAACCTCTGGGGCTACATTGACGGCCGGGACGGCGCGCAGGCCGTGGCCCGCGCCCTGGAGCACGCCAAGCCGGGCTTCGAGGCGTTCATCATCGCCAACGCGGACACCGTGATGAGCCGCTCCAGCGCCAGCCTCGCCGCCGAGGTGTTCCCCAACGTCACAGTGGTCAAGGACCTCGGCGAGCACGAGACCATGCTGTCGATCGACAAGGCCAAACGGCTGCTGGGCTACGCGCCCGAGCACAGCTGGCGGACCTACCATTCGCTGCGCACCACCCCCACAGAAGACTGACCCAACCTGAGGAGTCCCATGCAATACCGCACCCTGGGCAACAGCGGCGCCGTCGTTTCCAACTATGCGCTGGGAACCATGACATTTGGTGCCGAGGCCACCGAGGAGCAGTCCCGCGCCATCCTGGATGACTACTTCGCGGCGGGCGGCAACTTCATTGACACCGCAGACGTCTACAGCTCCGGAGTGTCGGAGGAAATCATTGGCCGGTGGCTGGCCGACCGGGCAGAAGTCCGGGACCGGGCCGTGGTGGCCACGAAGGGCCGCTTCCCGATGGGCCAGGCCCCCAACGACGTCGGGACCTCCCGGCGGCACCTGGTCCGGGCGCTGGATGACTCCCTGCGCCGGCTCGGCGTCGAGCAGATCGATCTGTACCAGCTGCACGCGTGGGATCCCATCACTCCCCTCGAGGAGACCCTCCGTTTCCTGCACGACGCCGTCACCAGCGGCAAGATTGCCTACTACGGCTTCTCCAACTTCCTGGGCTGGCAGCTGACCAAGGCCGTCCACGTGGCGAAGGCTCATGGCTGGAGTGCCCCGGTGACGCTGCAACCGCAGTACAGCCTGCTGGTCCGCGACATCGAATCGGAAGTGGTTCCGGCCTCGCTGGACGCCGGAATCGGGCTGCTGCCATGGTCGCCCCTCGGCGGCGGGTGGCTGTCCGGCAAGTACAAGCGCGACCAGCCGCCCGCGGGGGCCACCCGACTCGGCGAAAATCCGAAACGCGGAATGGAGGCCTGGGAGGCCCGGAACGCCGATCCCCGCACGTGGGAGGTGATTGCCGAGGTGGAGGAAACCGCCGGGCGGCACGGCGTAAGCCCGGCCCAGGTGGCGCTGGCCTGGCTGGCGGACCGGCCCGCGGTCACCTCCGTTATCCTGGGCGCCCGCTCCACCGGGCAGCTGGCGGACAACCTCGCGGCGGCGGATCTCAAGCTCACCGCGGGCGAGACAGACCGGCTGACCGAGGTCAGCCGGCCGCGCGTCGGCGTCTATCCGTACGGGCCCATGGCCCAGGAACAGCGCAGCCGAAAGCTCGAGGGCGGCCGCTAGGCAGGCAACGCGCTAACCCGGCAACGCCCCAACCAAACAACGCGGGGTCACTTCGCGCCGCTCCAGGTGGACGGGCGGGAAGTGACCCCGCGTTGTGGCCTTGCGGAAGATTCGGCTTAGTGGACGAGCTCGCGGGTCATGCCGAAGGGAACCTGCTCGGAAAGGGCCGCAGTGTAGTGGCCCGGCTTGTGCCGTGTGAGCAGGATGCCGTGGGTTCCAGTGGTCATGGCGACCTGCTGGAGGCCGCGGACGGCGTCGTTGAGTCGTTCGTCGAGGACCTTCCGGCTGTCGACCTTGATCTCAATGGACTCGGTAATGGTGGTCATCGCTCTGTCTTTCTTGGAGTACTTCTAGTCGGCCCCAATGGATTCAGGAACACTAACGTCATATTTATTCACGCGTCAAATCCTCAAAGGGTCAACTTTCGGTCCGGAAATACGGTTCCGGAGGGCTGTGCGCTGTTGACCTGCGCTTCCTCCCGCTCCGGCACCTTCGGCCCTAGATATCGAACCGACCGGCGGACCTGCGCTCGTGGACGCTGAGGATGCGGCCGTCCGCGGCCCGGGCGAAGACGAGTTAGAGTTGCTTATTAGACATCATAAGTTGTTTGGAGGGCGCAGTGCCAAGCGGCTCGCAGCAAGGCATTTGCGTCTTCCGGCCGGCAGGTTACCCCGGCCGGAAGCCCGGCCTCCATCCACGCACGGATGCTTTCGGCTGCATTCTTACCTGCCACCGCAGCGAATAACGGGGATAATCGACAGCGGAGACTATCCAACACGGCGCAAAGGCGGTACGGCGACATGGCACAGGCTCAAACAGGCAAACCGCAGGGCCGGTGGCGGACCTTCCACGAAAAGTTCGTCGTGGAAGAGCGGTACATGAGCGCGGCGGCACGCCGGAATCTCTACCGCACCGCCGTCGTCCTGATGATCACCGGCGTTGTGCTGTTCGTGGTCCTGCTGGCCGGAGTCCTCCAGCATGGCGGCATTTCGGCGGACGATGAGCCCACGCGGTCCTGGCTCCTGACCCTGCGCGGGGAACCTACCACCACCATCATGATCATTTTGGCGATCATCTTTGGCCCCATCGGCCTGCCGATCATCGTCCTGGTGGTGACCGTGGCCTGGGGCCTGCTCGCCAAGCATGCCTGGCGGCCGATGCTCCTGGCCGGCGCCATGCTGACCGGGGTGATCCTGGCGCAAGTTATTGGCCGGATCGTGGAACGCCAGCGTCCGCCCATAGAGCTGATGCTCTTCGGGGCCGACTCCACGTTCTCCTTTCCCTCCGGACACGTCCTGGGCGCCTGCGATTTCCTGCTGGTGACCACGTACCTGGTCTTTTCGCGCCGGAAGAACCCCGCGGCCGCCGTCGTCGCCTTCATTGTGGCGGGGATCGGCATGTTCTTCGCCGCCTTCAGCCGCCTCTACCTGGGCTACCACTGGCTGACCGATGCCCTGGGCGCCTTCTCGATCTCGCTCGTGGTCCTTGGCGCTGTCATTGCGCTGGATACCTGGCGGACAGCCAGGATTCCGGGCGAACAGGTCACCGGGACGCTGTCCACCGCCGACGCTGCCTCCGACGCCGACGCTGACGCCGGCGCTGACGCCGGCCAGGACTAATCGGCGTCAGCGGCTGCGGCCCGCCTGGGCTCCGCTCGTTGAGTTGACTGCATAGCGTCCGTCAAACTCCGCAGGTCGTGGCGCCCGCCCCGGGGGAAGCCTAAAATCAGTCCACCACCACTGAAACTACATAGAGGTTCCCGTCGATGAACGCATCCGCCAGGGATCTGGCTTCCCTCCTTCCGCCCGGATTCACTCTGGGTGTGGCGACGTCGGCCTTCCAGATCGAGGGCGCGCTTGATGAAGACGGCCGGGGCCCCTCCGGCTGGGACGTTTTCGCCGCGAAACCGGGTTCGATCGTGGGGGACCAGAGCCCGGCTGTCTCCTGCGACCACTATCACCGGATGCCGGAGGACGTGGCACTGATGAAGGACCTGGGGATCGATTCCTACCGGTTTTCGCTGTCTTGGTCCAGGATCCAGCCCGGCGGCAGCGGGCCTGTGAACCGCGCAGGACTGGACTTCTACAACCGGCTGATCGACCTGTTGCTCGCCAGCGGCATTTCCCCCATGGCCACCCTCTACCACTGGGACACCCCGCTGCCCTTGGACCAGGCCGGCGGCTGGATGAACCGGGACACTGCCTACCGGCTGGGGGAGTTCGCCGCAATCGCCGCGGCTGCCTTCGGGGACCGCGTTACCCGCTGGGTGACTGTCAACGAGCCCGCCACGGTCACCACCAACGGCTACGCCCTGGGCATGCACGCGCCCGGCGAGGCACTCATGCTCCAGGCGCTCCCCACCGCGCACCACCAGTTGCTGGGGCACGGCCTGGCGCTCCAGGCGCTGCGTGCTGCCAAGGTACGCGGGGACATCGGCATCACCAACGTGTATTCGCCGATGGTCCCGGCCACCGCCAACCCGCTGGACAAGGTAAGCGCCGGACTCATGGACATGGCGCAGAACCGGCTCTACGCGGATCCTGTGCTGCTCGGCAAGTACCCGGACGTCATCAGGGCCGCCACGTTCTTCTCATCCTCCTTCAGCCCTTCCAGCGACGATATGGAGTTGATCTCGCAGCCCCTGGATTTCTACGGCCTGAACTACTACATGCCCACCCTTGTCGGGGCGGGTCCGGGTGAAGGAGCCGTGCCGCCGGGCATGGCCGAGGCCATGGGGAACGACCTCGGCGGGACACCCGGCGCTCCCTTCCACATCGCGTCCTTCCCGGACACCGAGACCACGGCCTACGGCTGGCCGGTGAAGCCCGAATACATGTCCGTCGCGCTGGCTGAGATGGCCGAGCGCTATCCGGATCTGCCGCCGGTCTACATCACCGAGGGCGGGGCCAGTTTTGAGGACGTCGTGGTCCGGGTTCCCGGGGCTGACCGGCCGATGGTTCCGGATGAACGGCGGCTGCGCTACCTCGCGGACCACATCGGCACGGCCCTGGAAGCGACACAGCGCGGCGGTGCCGCCGAGTCCGTGGACCTACGCGGCTACTATGTGTGGTCCTTTATGGACAACTTCGAGTGGTCAGCCGGCTACAAGCAGCCGTTCGGTCTGGTGCACGTCGATTTCGACACCCAGGTCCGCACGCCGAAGGCCTCCTACTACTGGCTCCAGGAGGTCATCGCGGCCCGGAGCGCGGCCACCGCCGCCCGCGCCACCAGTGCCGCCGTCGGGCAGGAAGACGGCGCCGCCGTCGTCCCTGCCGTAGATCCGGCACCGTAGATCCTGACTAGAGCAGGTCCAGGTCCTGCAGGCCCTTGGCGAGTCCGGCGCCATCGGGCGAATAGATCCACGGGACCGATGATTCCGAGTGGTCCCCGGTGTCGGAATGGCCGCCGGCGAAGACGGCCTCACTGGCCGAGAGCTGGCGGATTCCGATCGCGGCAACCTGTTCCGGGTGCTCTTGCGCGAAACCGGAGTAAATCTCTTCATCGTGCTGGCCGTTGTCGCCGAACAGCAGCCAGCGCATGTTCGGGAACTCCTGTGCCAGCAGCTCGAGGTTCCGGCGTTTGTGTTCCTGGCCGCTGCGGAACCAGCGGTCATGGGTCAGTCCCCAGTCCGTCAGCAGGAGCGCGCCCGAGGGGTAGAGGTTCCGGGCGATGAAGCGGCCCAGGGTGGGCGCTGCGTTCCACGGCCCGGTGGACAGGTAGATCACGGGCGCCTCCGGGTGCTCCACCTTGAGCCGGTCCATCAGGACTGCCATGCCCGGTGTCGCCATCCTGGCGCGTTCGTTCAGGACGAAGGTATTCCACAGCGCCAGGAAGGGCCGGGGGAGGGCCGTGACCATGATGGTGTCGTCAATGTCCGAGACGATGCCCAGTGTGGTGTCCCGGGAGATCACGAAAATCTTGGCCTCCACCGGTTCCGTGCCTTCGGCCCGCAGCACGGCCGTGTGCCAGCCCGGAGTCAGGGCCACGTGGACCAGCGTGTCCACCAGGCCGCCGCGGTCCGCGCGCACCCGGGTGGTGACGCCGCCGATCTGGATTTCCACCTCGGTGAACTGGACCGGGACGCTGGTGAAGGCGCGCCAGCCGCGGAAGTTCTGGTTGCCGTTCTGGGCAAGACGCTCGGCCTTGCTGCCGGGCACGGGCCTGCTGGTGAGGACCACGCGTCCCAGTATCCTGACCCACTCCGTGGAGCCGTAGCCCTGGTAGGCAACGGTCTGCGGGATGAACTTCCAGCGCCGGGCCGTCCTGAGGCGAACCCCGTTGACGGTGTCCGACACCAAGTGGGCGAGCCTGAAGGCCCTGTTGCCGGACACGGGCAGGTGCTGCGCTGGTTGTGACGCCAATTCCATGCCTCCACTCTCCCACAGCGCCGGGCTCCGGCAGTGCCCGCGGGGTTCCGGGAGGGGGCGCCCATGACGCCGGATTACCCGGGTGGCGGCTCGCCCAGCAGCCCGCGCAGTGTGGCGGCGTTGCGGACGGCGTTGCCGCCGCCGTCGTTGTTGAAATAGGCGTAGACGTCCTTCCCGCTGGCCTGCCACTCGCGGATCCTGTCCGCCCACCAGCGCAGGTCGTCCTCCGAGTAGGAGCCGCCGTACAGGAAGTCGTGGTCCGGGCCGTGCAGCCGGATGTACACGAACGGCGCGGTCGCGCGCAGGACGCAGGGGAGGCCGGCGCCGCTCATGATGCAGTAGGCCGCGCCGTGGCGTTCCAGCAGGGCGTATACGGCGTCGTCGTTCCAGCTCGGGTGGCGGAACTCCACGCAGACGCGGATCCATTCGGGGAGCGCCGCCAGGAAGTAGTCCAGCCGGGCGTCGTCCCGCGCCAGGCCCGGGGGCAGCTGGACCAGCAGCACGGCCCTCTTGTCGCCCAGCTCGTGCCAGCACCGGGTGATCCGGTCCACCCAGACCTCCGGGGAGTAGAGCTTCTTGGCGTGCGTCAGGCCGCGGGGAGCCTTGACGGACATGGCGAAACCCTCGGGCAGCCGGCGGCGCCAACTGGCGAACGAGACCTCTTTCGGCCAGCGGTAGAAGCTGGCGTTCAGTTCCACGGTGTTGAAGCGGGCCGCGTAGTGCTCCAGCCGGTCCCGGGCTGGCAGGCCGTGCGGGTACAGCACATCCTCCCAGTGGTCATAGCTCCAGCCCGATGTGCCGATCCGCAGTTCCCCGCCGCGGTCAGCCATCGGCCGTCCCTTTCCGGCTCCTGCGCATGGTTGGATCCTAGACCCGCGGGCCGGGCGGGCCGAACCGGGAGGCCCGGACCGGGCGGGCGGTCCGCAGTGGCGGCCGCCGTATTCCGCGGGGGCGGTGCCGCGACGGGTCCTCGTGTGCCGCGGCACGGTGTGGCACTGTAAGTCTCATGGCACGCATCGAGGATTACGCAATGGTCGGGGATCTGCACACCGCGGCCCTGATCAGCACCGAGGGTTCCATCGACTGGTTGTGCCTGCCACGCTTCGACTCGCCGGCCTGTTTCAATGCCCTCCTCGACACCCCAGCGGCCGGCCGGTGGCTGCTGGCGCCCGAAAGCGGCGGCGAATGTACGCGGCGGCGCTACCGCAAGGGCACGCTGATCCTCGAAACGGAGTGGGACTTGCCCGAGGGCAAGGTCAGGATCATTGACTTCATGCCACCGCGGGACGAAGTGGCGGACATCGTGCGGATTGTCGTCGGAGTCCGTGGCACGGTGCGGATGCGCGGCGAACTGGCGCTCCGGTTCGACTACGGCCATATTGTGCCGTGGGTCCGCCATGACGACCGCGGGATCCACGCCGTCGCCGGCCCCGACGCCGCCTACCTGGTGACCGGGGCGCCCCTGCGCGGCGAGCGGATGCACACCGTCAGCGACTTCACGGTCACGGCCGGGGAACGCGTGCCCTTCGTGCTGACCTGGAGCCCCAGCCACCTCCGCCGGCCACGGACCGTGGACCCGGAAACGGTCCTGGCGTCCACCGAGCAGTTCTGGCAGGACTGGTCCGCGAAGTGCAAGATCACCGGGCCGCACCGGGACGCGGTCCAGCGCTCACTCATCACCCTCAAAGCCCTGACCTTCGCCCCCACCGGAGGCATCGTCGCCGCCGTGACGACGTCCCTGCCGGAGGAGATCGCCGGCACCCGGAACTGGGACTACCGCTTCTGCTGGCTGCGCGACGCCACCCTCACGCTGCAGGCGCTGCTGGCCGCGGGCTACACGGAGGAGGCCGGCGCCTGGCGCGACTGGCTGCTCCGCGCCGTCGCCGGGGATCCGGCGGACCTGCAGATCATGTACGGCCTCCACGGCGAACGCCGGCTCCCGGAGCTCGAACTGCCGTGGCTGAAAGGCTATGAAAATTCCGCGCCGGTGCGCACCGGAAACGGCGCGGCCGGCCAGCTGCAGCTCGACGTCTGGGGCGAGGTGCTGGACTGCCTGTCCCTGACCCGGAACTCACTCCTCAAGCACACCGACGACGCCTGGGACGTCCAGGTGGCCCTCATGGAACATCTCGAGACCGCCTGGACCCAGCCGGATAACGGGCTGTGGGAAATGCGCGGCCCGCAGCGCCACTTCACACACTCCAAGGTGATGGCGTGGGTGGCGGCGGACCGCATGGTCAAGGGCGTCCGGGACTTCGGCCTGACCGGCCCGGCGGACCGGTGGGAGGAGCTGCGGGACACCATCCACGCCGAGGTCATGGCCAACGGGTTCGACGCGGAACGCAACACTTTCGTGCAGTCCTACGGCCGGCCCGAGCTGGACGCGAGCCTCCTGCTGCTGCCCCGGGTGGGGTTCCTGCCGCCGGATGATCCGCGCATCATCGGAACCATCGACGCTGTCCAGCGTGAGTTGATGCGCGACGGGTTCCTGCGCCGCTATCTGCCGGCGCAGAGCGACGACGGGCTTCCCGGCGAGGAAGGGGTGTTCCTGGCGTGCTCGTTCTGGCTGGTGGAGGCGCTGATCGGGGCGGGCCGGCGCCACGAGGCCCGGGAGCTGTTCGAGCGCCTGCTGGCGCTGCGCAACGACGTCGGACTCCTCAGCGAGGAGTGGGGTGTCGAGGCCGGCCGGCAACTGGGCAACACGCCGCAGGCCTTCAGCCACTTCGCCCTGGTGATGAGCGCGCTGGAACTGCATGAGGATGGAGTCCGCCGCAGCGACACCGCCCCGCCCGCGGGTGCGGGCGGGGCGCCTGTACGGACCGCCCGGGCGCCCCGTCCGGGCCCTGCCCCGCGCGGGTAGCGCGCCCCGCCGCGGGCGCGTGTGATTCCCCAAGCGAGTGGCAGGACTTTCAGCACTTTCCTTCCACCGCAAAGTAAGTACACTTACCAATACCAAGGCGGGGGATACGAGGGAGTGAGGAATCTTCAATGGCGGGATATTTTGAGCTCGTGGACGCGCCCGACGGCGGCTACCGCATTCGGATGATGGACGGGGCAGGAAGGCTTATGGCCGTCTCGGTCACGTTTCCGAACAAGAAGGCGGCGGTTGCCGGCGTGGCCCAGACGCGGGAGATCGCCGGAACCGGCCTGATCAGGGACCGCAGCGCCGATGGGCGGGCCGCCGTGCCCGGCTCGTCCGCACGGGTGGTGAGGGGGCGGCGAGCCGGCGCCGGGCGTTTCCACTCCGCAATGGGCGGCCCGCTGGCGGCGGGAAAGAGGGCGCAGGCCCGCCGCTGACCCTCCGCGCCACTGGTACTGATCCTCCACCGCACTGACTCTGCGGCGAGGGCCGTTTCCTTGGCGGGTTCCCCGTGCAGAGCGGCTACAGTATGGCCATGGACCAGAGGGGGGACCGGCGTGCCGGCCGTGCCCGGAAGAGGCTGCTCGGCCGGGTGGCCGTGCCGCTCACTGCCGCGGCCATGCTGCTCGCCGGTCTGGTCCTGCTCGCCCAGCCGGTGTCCTCCGAGGACTTTGGCTGGTTCGCGTATGCCCCGCTGGCCACGAGGCCCGTCGTGCCGCAAGGGCTCATGTTCATGGGTGCCGAGACCTGGACCGGGGTCGCGTTTATCGGCGTCGGGCTGCTCGTGCTGGCGTTCTGGTCCGGCTACCGCACGGGCCGGCAGACCCGGGACCGGGATGACGAGTCCCGGTAGGCGAATCCCACCCTGGATTTACCGCCGAGATGACAGTACGCGGCGGTCGGGCCGCGCAACACTGCCGTGATGTGCCGTCTCGGCGATAGGCTGGCCGGGCAGCCGCGCACACCGCGCAATCGTCGAGGAGGACCGAATGAGCCAGCACCATACCCCCGGAAAGGTCGCCGTCGTCACCGGAGCCGGCTCCGGCATCGGCCGGGCGGTGGCCCGGCTCATGCTGGCCGAGGGCTACCGGGTGGTGCTGGCCGGGCGGCGGGAGGAGCCGCTCCTCGAGACCGCGGCGGGCCACCGCCAGGCGCTCGCGGTCCCGTGCGATGTCACCGTCCCCGCCGACGTCGAGCGGCTCTTCGCCGCGGCGCTGGGGCAGTGGGAACGGGTGGACGTGCTCTTCAACAACGCGGGCGTGTTCGGCCCCGCCGCCTCGGTGGACGAGATCACCGTGGAGGACTGGGACGCGACCGTCGCCGTGAATCTCACAGGATCCCTCCTCTGCGCCGCCGCCGCCGTCCGGGCCATGAAGGCGCAGTCGCCCCAGGGCGGACGGATCATCAACAACGGTTCGATAGCGGCGCATTCGCCGCGGCCGCGGACTGTCGCCTACGCAGTGACCAAGCACGCGATCACGGGCCTGACCAAGAGTATTGACCTCGACGGGCGCGGGTTCGGCATCAGCTGCGGACAAATCGATATCGGCAATGCGGCAACGGATCTCATGGAAGAGATCGGCGTCGGCTCCGGGGCCGTTCAGGCGGACGGCAGCCTGCGGGCGGAGCCGACATTTGCGGTGCAGGACGCCGCCCGGGCCGTGCTGCTGATGGCCGGAATGCCGGCTGCGGCGAACGTGGGATCCCTCGTGGTTACGGCCGCGGGCATGCCGTTCCTCGGGCGGGGCTGAGTCCCGGCCAGGGCCCGGGCCGCAGGGCCCCGGCCAGAGGTGCCCGGTCTGAGGGCGGGGCTCGAAAGGTACCGGTCAGAGGGGCAGGAGGGCGGACAGGTCCGCGCGCAGTCCCGAGGCGGCAACGTTGCCGGCCGCGACGGCGTCTGCCCAGCTCAGCTGCCCGCTGACCATCGCCAGCCACGTGGCGGCGTCGCACTCGATGACGTTCGGCGGCGTGCCGCGCGTGTGCCGCGGGCCCTCCACACACTGCGTGACGCCGAACGGCGGGACGCGCACCTCCACGGAATTGCCGGGCGCCCGGGCGGTGACTTCCTCCAGCGAGTAGCGCACCGCCGTCGCGATCGTGGCGCGCGGGACAACGCCGGCTCCTTCAGTGTCCGGTGCCGCGGCGCCGGCTCCTTCGGTGTCCGGTGCCGCGGCGCCGGCTCCTTCGGTGTCCGGCGCCGCGGGGTTGGCGGCCTGCCATGCGGCAAGCGCCGCGCGGCCCTCGTCCACGGCGATTCGACGGCGAGATACAGCCACGTTCCTGCCCTCCTGCCCCTAGTCCAGCAGGGCCGCGACGGCCCGTCCGAGCCGGATCTTGCCTACCGGGCGTCCTCCGCCCAGCACCGGGTCCACCACCTTGTCCAGGACGCTGGACACTTCGGGAATTTCAACGGCGCCGGAAGCGGCCAGGAGGGTCAGCCCGACGAGCGTGGTGGCCCGGATGTTGCCGTCGAGCATCTTGATGGCAACGGAGACGCCCTGGCGAGTGGCCATGACCAGCACGCCCTCGGCGCCGATCTTGGCCAGGATGCCGAGCTCGTCCATGACGATCGTGTTGGCTTGTCCGCGTCCCTGGACCGCCCACGGGTAGTCCAGCATGGACGTGGCAACCGTGGCGGCCCGCGCGTTCGAGTTCTTGTCGCCCGGGGCCTTGGCCAGCTTCGAGTAGGCCCTGGCCAGGCCGGTCAGGGAGACGGCAGCCACCGGCGCGCCGCAGCCGTCGATGCCGAGATGGGCGATGCGTTCGCCGCAGTACTCCTCGATGACCGAGCGGATGCGCTGCTGCAGCGGGTGGTTCGGTTCGAGGTAGCTGTTCTTGTCCCAGCCGTTCTCCGTGCACGCCCACAGGAACGCGGCGTGTTTGCCCGAGCAGTTGAAGGCCAGCCTGGACTTGCCGCGCTCGGTCTGGACGAGCCAGTTCCGGGCGGTCTCATCCTGGGGCCAGTCGGCCGGGCACTGCAGCTGGTCTTCCTTCGCACCGGCCGCCTTGAGCATGCCCTCCACCACGTCCATGTGGTCGAGGGACCCAGTGTGGCTGCCGCACGCGATGGCCACCTGGGCGCCGCGCAGGGGCACCCCCGACTGCATCGAGGCGAGGGCCTGCAAGGGTTTGAGCGTGGATCTGGCAAGGATGGGGGCGGTGATATCGCCGAGCTCGAATACGACCGTTCCGTCCGCAGCCATCACAACAGCCGAGCCGATGTGGCGGGACTCAACGAAGCCGCTGCGTTCGATGACTGCCAGTTCGACGGCGGAGTCGACTGAGAAGGTTGCATGCGGGTTCAAAGCCATGCAGCAAGTCTATGGTGCCGGGCGCGGATACCCCGGTTATTCCACGGTCACCATAACCGACTGCCAGCCGGAGGCGCCGTTCGGGACCGGGTCCGCGCGTTTGTCCGTTTGGAGCTCGCCGGTGCCGTCCGTGGCGCGGACCTTGATGTAGTGCGGTCCGGGTGTGGCGTCCCACTCGAAGGACCACTGCCGCCACGTGATGAGGGAGGCCTCGTCGGAGAGCACTGCCTCGGTCCAGGGGCCGCTGTCGATCTGTAGTTCGACCTTGGTGATCCCGCGGGTCTGGGCCCATGCGGTGCCGCCGATTGCGACCTTTCCGGCGGGGACCTTGGCAAAGGACTTGGGCACTTCCACCCGCGCCATGGTCTTGATCGGGCCGTGGTCGGACCAGCCGCGCTGGGTCCAGTACGCTTTGCTGTCCGCGAAACGGGTCACCTCAAGGTCCACCACCCACTTGGTGGCGGAGACGAAGCCGTACAGGCCGGGAACCACCATCCGTACCGGGTAGCCGTGTTCCAGGGGGAGGGCCTCGCCGTTCATGCCGATCGCCAGCATCGCGTCGCGGTCGTCCTGGAGGACCTCCAGCGGGGTGGAGGCGCTGAAACCGTCGATCGAGGTGGAGAGCACCATGTCCGCCTCTTGTTTTGGGCGGGCCATCTTCAGGACATCGCGGACGGGCATGCCCAGCCATTTGGCGTTGCCGGCGAGGTTGCCGCCGACCGGGTTGGACACGCAGGTCAGGGAGACATGGGATTCGATGAGCTGGGCGTCGAGGAGGTCCTGGAAGGTGAGTCGGATTTCCTTCTCGACAAGGCCGTGGATGCGCAGTTCCCAGTCCTGGGCGTTGATCTCAGGGACGCTGAGGGCCGTGTCGATCCGGTAGAAGTCCTTGTTCGGGGTCAGCCACGGCGTGACGCCGGGGACCTTGGACTGGACACCGGCCGGGACCGCGGCGGCGGCCTTGGCGGGTGCGGGCAGCTTCAGGGATTCGCGGGCCGCGGCCACGTTGCTGCGGGCGGCGCTGAGCAGGCGCCCGCCGGTGGCGGCAATGGCCGACGCGGCGGCGGTGATGCCGGCGGCGGCAAAGAACGCGCGCCGCGTGGTCGCCGGGCGGTCGGGATCCTTCGCGGCGACGTCGGCGGCACTGTCCGGCCATTGCCGCATCCGCCACAGCCGGGTGATCAGGAACCGCAGCACCACCAGCCCGGCCACGGTGCCGACCAGGGACGGGATGGCGTCGACCGGTTTGACGCTGGCCCGGGTGACCACGCTGCCGACGATGACGGCACCCATCAGCACCACACCGGCCACCCCCAGGGCCCACTTCCGGTACGCCACGATGCCGAGCACGCAGGCCAGGAGCAGGATCGTGACAGCCATCCCGACGAACAGCGCGGCCTTGTCATTGGTGCCGAACGTGGCAATGGCAAAGTCCTTCATCCACGGCGGCGTGAAGTCGATGAACGTCGAGCCCAGCGCAACCAGGGGCGTCGCCCTTGCCGTGAAGAACGCGCCGATCAGTTCCGCCACGGACAGTACGACGGCGGCGGCGGCCACACCGGCCACCGCCGCCAAGGCAGTGGCGCCGCGGGACCGCTTGCTGGGCTTCATGCTGGGCTTGTTCATACAGGCCATTCGTAGCCGTGCGGCCGGCGGATTGTCTGATGCCGGGCTGGACATGCCCTCTTCCGGGACCGGGGAGTGGGCATGCTCCGTGGCTTGGGGGACATGTCCGGTCTTGGGATAGAGCAGTGGACATGCTCCGTGACTCCCGGGGACATGTCCAGTCCTTGTGCTCAGGCGTGGGCATAGGGGTGATATGTCCAGTGGCCGGGGCCTGGGCTGGGCATGTCCTCAGGGGTGCTGCGCACGGGCTGGGTGGCTGCGGTGGAAGTGCCTGGTGGTTTTGGGGGACATGTCCGGCCTTGGGATAGAGCAGTGGACATGCTCCGTGACTCCCGGGGACATGTCCAGTCCTTGTGCTCAGGCGTGGGCATAAGGGCGATATGTCCAGTGGCCGCGCCCTGGCTGGGCATGCCCCGCGGATTCCCCGGCGCCGGGGCCGGCCCCGCGGTGAACCCCGCAGTCCTGCCCGCAGTCCAGCCCGCAGTGAACCCCGCAGTCCAGCACCCAGTGAACCGCGCAGCGAAAATTGAGCATGTCCGGCGGCCGACACAGCTTAGGAGCCTGCGGGGTGCACCACGTACCCTTGGAGACTGTGAAGGTACTTGTCATCGGCCCCGGCGGCCGCGAACACGCCATTGTCCGATCCTTGCTCGCCGACCCCAATGTTTCCGAGGTCCACGCGGCCCCGGGCAACGCCGGCATCAGCGTGCTGGTCCCCACATACGCGATCGACGCGAACGACCCCGACGCCGTCGCCGCGCTGGCCCTCAGGCTCAGCGTGGACCTGGTGGTGGTCGGCCCGGAGGCGCCCCTCGCCGCCGGCGTGTCCGACGCCGTCCGTGCCGCCGGGATCCCGGTGTTCGGTCCGAGCCAGGCCGCGGCCCAGCTGGAAGCGTCCAAGGCCTTCGCCAAGGAAGTCATGGCCGAGGCCGGCGTCCCCACGGCGATGGCCCGCGTGGCTTCCGACGCCGCGGAAGCCGCCGACGCCCTCGACACCTTCGGTGCCCCCTACGTCGTCAAGGATGACGGGCTCGCCGCCGGCAAGGGCGTCGTAGTCACCAAGAACCGCGACGAGGCCCTGGCACACGCCCAGAGCTGCTTCGACGCCGGTGGCACCGTGGTGATCGAGGAGTTTCTGGACGGGCCCGAAGTCTCAGTGTTCGTCCTGTGCGACGGCAGCAACACCGTGGCCCTGTCCCCGGCGCAGGATTTCAAGCGCATCTTTGACAACGACGAGGGCCCCAATACCGGCGGCATGGGCGCCTACACACCCCTGGAGTGGGCCCCCGAAGGCCTCGTCCAGGAGGTGCTGGACCGCGTCGCCCAGCCCACGGTCAACCAGATGGCCCTCCGCGGCACGCCGTTCGTCGGCGTCCTCTTCGTCGGCCTGGCCCTGACTTCGCGCGGGACGCGGGTCATCGAATTCAACGTCCGCTTCGGCGATCCCGAAACCCAGGCCGTCCTGGCACGGCTCAAGACCCCCCTCGGGGGGCTGCTCATGGCCGCCGCCAAGGGCGAACTGGACAAGGTGCAGCCGCTGCGCTGGTCCAAGGACACGGCCGTCGCCGTCGTCGTGGCCGCGGAAAACTACCCCGACACCCCGCGGACGGGCGATCGCATCCGGGGCCTGAAGAAGGTCGATGCCCTGGACGGCGTCCACGTCATCCACGCCGGCACCAAACTTGATGACGAAGGCCGGGTGGTCTCCGCCGGCGGCCGCGTCCTGGCCGTCGTCGCGCTTGGCACGGACCTCGTGGAGGCCCGGGAACGGGCGTACGACGGCGTCGAGCTCGTCCAGCTCCACGGCAGCCAGTTCCGCACCGACATCGGCCGCAAGGCCGCCCGCGGGCAAATCCGCGTTGCGGCGCCGGGAACCCCGGCCTCGTCGAAAGCGAAGGCATGAGCATGAGCGATCCCGCAGCCCCGGCTCCCGACATCAGGCCGAAGGCCGGACTCGACACCGCCACGCAGGACCTGCCGGGCTGGCGGCACGTCTACTCCGGCAAGGTCCGCGACCTCTACGTCCCCGCGGACGCCGCCACGGAACGCTTCGGCCAGGACTGCGTCCTGGTGGTGGCGAGTGACCGCATCAGCGCCTTCGACCACGTGCTGGCCAGCGAGATCCCGGACAAGGGGCGGATCCTGACCCAGCTGAGCCTGTGGTGGTTCGAACAGCTCGGCGTCGCGCACCATGTCCTCGCGTCCACGGTCGACGGCGGTGTCCCGGCCGCCGTCGAGGGCCGGGCGATGATCTGCAAGAAGCTGGACATGTTCCCGGTCGAATGCATCGCCCGCGGCTACCTCACCGGTTCGGGGCTCCTGGAGTACCGCGAGTCGGGCACCGTGTGCAGCATCCCGCTGCCCGCCGGCCTTGTTGACGGATCGCGGCTGGCGGAGGCCATCTTCACGCCGTCGGCGAAGGCCGAGGTGGGCGAGCACGACGAGAACATCACCTACGACGCCGTCGTTGGCCTGGTGGGTGCCGACGTCGCGGCGGAGCTGAGCAGGCTCACCCTGGCGATTTACACCAAGGCCGAGGAAATCGCGCGCGGCCGCGGCATCATCCTGGCCGACACCAAAGTGGAGTTCGGCCTCGACCCCGCCACCGGCGTGATCACCCTGGGCGACGAGGTGCTGACCCCGGATTCGTCACGCTTCTGGGACGCGGCCACGTACCAGCCCGGTCAGGCCCAGCCCTCCTACGACAAGCAGTACGTCCGCGACTGGCTGACCTCGCCGGAATCCGGCTGGGACAAGGCCTCCGACACGCCCCCTCCCGTCCTTCCGGCCGACGTCGTGGCGCGCACGCGCAGCCGCTACGTGGAGGCCTACGAGAAGCTCACCGGCCGCACGTTCGCCTAAGGCGGTACACGGCACGACAGCGCTGCCGCCGCGGGGGCTATGCCTCCGCGGAGGCGGCCTCGACCCGGCGCTGGGCCAGCTTGATCTCGAGCACGGCATCGAGGGCCTGCTGGACCCGGTCCGAGGCGCCCGCGGCGCTGAACTCCTTCTGGGCTTCCTCGAGGTACACCAGGGCCTCGGCGGACTCCCCGGCAGCCTTGAGGGCCTTGCCCAGCAGCAGCGACACCTCGCCTGCCGTGTGCCGGGCCAGCGCCTCCCGCTCGGCGTGGATCTCGCGCAGCTTCTGGACGGCGGCCACGATGTCGCCGGTGAGGTAGAGCCAGCGGGCCCGGATGAAGGCGACCTCGAGCTGGTCCGTCTTGTTGCCGCCGACAATCGAAAGGGCCAGTTCGGCGCGTTCGATCGATGACAGGGTCTCGGGTTCAACGATCCCCGAGGACAGCCGGACGGCGGCCGAGGCCTTGTTGAACCGGGCCCACAGGTCAATGTCATTCGCTGGGGATAGCAGCCGGCCGGCACGCTCGTGGTACTTGATCCCCTCGGGGTAATCATGGCGCATGAAGGCCACGTTGCCGATCACCCAGGCCACCTCGCCGGCGAGTTGGGACATCGAGTGGTCGTCCATCTGGTCGTTCATGGCCTGGCAGTACTCCCAGGCCTCATCCAGCCGGCCGCTCTCGGCCAGGGCGCCGATAAGCGCCCGGAAGGCGCCGATGATCATCGTGGAGCCCTTGGGCAGCTCGGCGCAGAGCCGCACGGCCTCCTGGGCATGTCCGACGGCAGCGGTCAGCTGTCCCTGCCCCTGCGAGGCCGCTGCGAGCATCTGCTGGGCCCGGACGCCGAGTCCTGCCGACTCCGCGGCCATGGGGTGCTCCAGTAGGTTCTGCACGACGTCCTTGCACTCCTGCCAGAGGCCCTGCTTGATCAGGCACTCGGCCTGCATGTAGGTCATGTTCCACCACGCGCTGGTGTTCTTGGCCTCCAGGGCGATCTTGGCGGCGGCCGCGGCGTGGGTGGCGGCCACGGGGTAGTCCCGGAGGTCCCAAGCCTGCCGGGCGTACAGGCCGGCGAGGACGTATTCGGCGTCGCTGACGGACACCGGCTGGCTCCAGGCCTCGAGGGCCTTGGGCGCCAGCTCGAGCCGGCGGGCCAGCTCTTCGATGACGTCGGCCGTCGGCTCGCGGCGTCCGGTTTCCAGTAGAGAAATGTAGCTGGGGGAGTACAGGTCACGGCCCAGTTCCGCCTGCGTCAGGCCCCTTTCGAGCCGTTCCGCGCGGAGCTTCTCCCCAAATCCGTTCCCCACGGATACCTCCTAATTCCGGACATTCTTTGTACTAAATGCTTGACAGTCTCTGTGGAAACCATTTTACAATGTGTGTCAACAAGGGTAGTGCTGACTTGGTTAACGACCCCGACTCATATTGAGGAACTCTATGTTGAAGAAGATTGCAGCCGGCGCCGTCTTGGCGGGCGCACTGGCATTCTCCGCCGCGGCCCCGGCCGTGCTGTCCGCTGCTTCACTTACGGATGTCTCACACGTTGCCGCCGTCGGCAACTGGCCCGATCCCATGCGGGCGGCCCAGGCGGTGGGCAACTGGCCCGACCCCATGACCGCCAAGCTGAACGTCGGCAACTGGCCCGACCCGATGTAAGAGTTTTGACCTAACGGCAATACGGCCCCGGAAGATGTTCTTCCGGGGCCGTATTGCTTCCGGGGCGAGGTCCCTAGTCCGGGGCACCAAAAGTGAGGGAAACAAAAAGAGGACCCTCCGTGTGGAGGGCCCTCTTTTTTCTGTGGTCGGGATGACAGGATTTGAACCTGCGACCTCGTCGTCCCGAACGACGCGCGCTACCAAGCTGCGCCACATCCCGATCCGCTGCTTCAAAAGCAACTTCACAAGAGTATCGGATCAGGGCCCCGATGTGAAATCGGCGTGGGGGAGGCGGGGTGCCCCGCAGTCGTCCCGGCCCCGGGGATCAGACGAGCGAGTCTTTCCAGGCGCCGTGGAGCCGGGCGAAGGCGCCGCCGTCGCCGATCAGCTGCTCGGGGGTGCCGTCTTCGACGACGCGGCCGTCGTGCACCACGAGGACCCGGTCCGCCGTCTCCACGGTGGAGAGCCGGTGCGCAATGATCAGCGCTGTCCGCCCGGTGCCGGCCTCCCGGGTGCTAGCCTCCCGCGTGCTAGCCCCCCGCGTGCCGCGCAACAGCCCCGCGAGGCCCTGCTGGACCATGCGCTCCGACGGGATGTCCAGCGAGGACGTTGCCTCGTCCAGGATCAGTACGGGCGGGCGGGCCAGGAACGCCCGGGCGAAGCTGATCAGCTGGCGCTGCCCGGCGGAGACTCGGCCGCCGCGCTTGTTGACGTCGGTGTCGTAGCCGTCCGGAAGCTCCATGATGAAGGCGTGCGCGCCGACTGCCCGCGCCGCGTCCTCGATCTCCTCGCGGGAGGCTTCCGGCCGGCCCAGGGCGATGTTGTCCGCCACGGAACCGCTGAACAGGAAGGCCTCCTGGGTGACCATGACGACGTTCCGGCGCAGGTCCTCGGTGGTCAGCTGGCGCAAGTCCACGCCGTCGAGGGTGAGGGACCCGGCCGAGACGTCGTAGAACCGGGCGATCAGTTTCGCGAGGGTGGATTTGCCGGCACCGGTCTGCCCGACGAGCGCGACCGTCTGGCCCGCGGGAATGTGCAGGTCAAGGCGCGGGATCACCACCGGGCCGTCGCCGTAGCGGAATTCGACGCCGGTGAAGTCGATGCCGCCCTGCGCGTGCTCCAGCGCCACCGGGTTTTTCGGCGGCCGCACGGTGGGGACCTCCTCGAGCAGGCCCGAGACCTTTTCCAGGGCCGCCTGGGCGCTCTGGAAGGAGTTGTAGAACATCGCCATCTGGTCCACGGGCTGGAAGAAGCGCTTGGTGGACAGGATCAGGGCCAGGAGCACACCCACCTCGAGGTCGCCGCTGAGGACCCGGAAACCGCCGGTGAGCAACACGAGGGCGACGCAGACGTTGCCGATCAGGACCAGCCCGGGCTGGAAGATGCCGTTGAGGTTGATGGAGCGGACGGTCGCCCGCCGGTAGTCCTCGGATAGCTCGGCGTAGCGTGCGGCGTTCTCGCGTTCCTTCCGGAAGGCCTTCACCGCGCGGATACCGGTCATGGTCTCCACGAAGTGCACGATCAGCCGAGCCGAGACCACCCGGGATTCGCGGAAGGCGATCTGCGAGTGCTTCTGGTACCAGCGGGCCAGGAAATACATCGGCACCCCGGCGGCCAGCACCAGGAGCCCGCTGCGCCAGTCAAGGACGAACACCGTCACGGCCGTAAACGCCATGAACAGCATGCCCGAGGCCAGCGAACTCACCCCGGAATCCAGTAGCTCGCGCAGCGCCTCCAGGTCCGAGGTCTGCCGGGCGATGATGCGGCCGGAGGTGTATTTCTCGTGGAATTCCAGGCTCAGCCGCTGCGTGTGGCGGAACACCCGGACGCGGAGGTCCAGCAGCATCGCCTGGCTGAGTCGCGCCGTCGAGGTCACATACAGGGCCGTCAGCCCGGCCGCCACCGCGGCCGCGGCAAGGTAGGCGACGCCGGCAAGGACCAGGGGGAGGCTGTCGCCGGCGCGCACGGCCGGCAGGGCGTGGTCGATCCCGAAGGCGATCAGCGCCGGCCCGGCCACACGGGCGGCCTGGGACAAGACCACGGCGCCGATCGTCAGCCAGAACCGCGCCCGGACCGGGCGGATCAGCGAGCCCAGAAGAGCCAGGGAACGACGCCGGACGGCCTTGCTCTCGTTCCTGCTGAGGTGCGCGTTGTCCTCATTGGCGGTGCCGAACGTTGCGCTGCTCATCGGGAAATCTCCTCGGACTGGTCCTCGAGGGCGGACAATTCTGAATCCAGGTCCCGGGGTTCCGTGTCCAGGCTGGCGATCACGTAGCGGTAGTGGCTGTTCTTGGCGAGCAGTTCCGTGTGGGTTCCGACGGCGGCGATCCGGCCGTCCTCGAGCAGGGCCACCCGGTCGGCGAGCGCCACGGTGGAGGGCCGGTGGGCCACGATCAGCGTGGTGGTGTCCGCGAGGACCTCACGCAGCCTCGCCTCGACGCGTTCCTCGGTGTTCACGTCCAGCGCCGAGAGCGGGTCGTCCAGGACCAGCACGGCCGGTTTCGCGGCGATGGCCCGGGCCAGGGCGATGCGCTGGCGCTGGCCGCCGGAGAGGCTGAGGCCCTCCTCGCCGATCAGGGTCTCCACCCCGTCCGGCAGGGAGTAGGCGAAGTGGGCCTGGGCGACGTCGAGGGCTTCCTCCAGGGCCGCGTCGCGGCCGTCCGCCGATCCGGCGTCGGGGGCACCGGCGTCGGGGGCACCAAGCAGCACGTTGTCCCGGACGGAGCTGGAGAACAAGGTGGTGTCTTCGAATGCCACGGCGACGACGGTGCGCAGGTCCTCCACGCCGAACTCGCGCAGGTCCACGCCGTCGATGCTGATGGAACCGCCGGTGACCTCGTAGAGGCGGGGGACCAGCTGGAGCAGGGCGCTCTTGCCGCTGCCCGTGATGCCCACGAGGGCCATGGTCTCGCCGGGCCGGATGTCCAGGGTGATGTTCTTCAGGATCGGCTTGTCCGGGGCGTCCTCGTACGCGAACGAGGCGTCGCGGAAGCTGAGGGCACCCTTGAGCCGGGCCGGCCGGCGGGGCTGGTCCGGGCTGGTGATCGTATTCTGCGCGTCCATGACCTCGAAGTGCCGGTCCACGGCGGACTTCGCGGTGAGGGCCATCGCCAGCAGCATGCCGCAGAACTCGACTGGCGCGGCAACCACGGCGGCGGTGGCGAAAAAGGCCACGAGGGAGCCGATGGACAGCTGGTCCGTGGAGGCCAGCAGGACGCCTACCACCAGGCCGGCGCCGAGGGCGAGCTCGGGCAGGAGCGTCACCACCAGACTGAACGTCGCCAGGTGCTTGGCCTTGGCGATCTCGGTCTGGCGGAGTTCCTCGGCCTGTTCGTTGAAGCTCTCCAGCGCCTCGCGGCTGCGGCCGAAGGCCTTCAGGACACGGATGCCGTGGACGGATTCCTCGACCGTCGTGGCGAGGTCCCCGGCCTGGTCCTGGCTGCGGCGGGCCACCTTGCTGAACCGGGTCCGGAAACGGAATCCGTAGAACATGATTGGCACCGCGGCAGCCAGGAAGATCAGGGCCAGCTGCCAGCTCATGGAGAACATCACCGCGACGCCGATCACCACGGTGAGCGTGGTGACCACCAGCATGATGGCGCCGAAGGCCATCCAGCGGCGCAGGAAGTTCAGGTCCGTCATGGCGCGGGAGAGCAGCTGCCCGGAACCCCAGCGGTCATGGAAGGAGACCGTGAGGTCCTGAAGGTGCCCGTAGAGCGAGACCCGCATCCGGGTTTCCACGGTGGTGGCCGGATTGATGACGAACTGACGGCGCAGGGCCACGAGGCCGGCCTCGGCAGCGCCCAGGACCAGGATCAGGAGCGAGGCGCCCCAGACGGCTTCCGGGCTGCCGCCGGGCTGCAGGGACTCGTTGACCAGCACGCGCAGCACCTGGGGGATCGCCAGCGCCATGACACTCGCAAGCAGGGCACACAGCAGGCCCATGACCAGCCGCGGCATGATGGGCCTGACATGCGGATAGAGACGGCTGATGGAAGTGAAGAACGAACTCTGCTTGGCCATGCCTGCTTCTTACGCCCGTGCGTGGATAGCACCGTTGAATGTAGTTTCCTCTAGCAACTACCCTAGGGCATCACGTGACCGGATTCACACGTTGTGGGGCGGTCCGGGGATCTCGCCTAGTCATCACGGTCCGCAATGCCTGGCGGCCGGCGTGCCGGCGTGCCAGGCCCAGGCCCCGCGGGACATGCCCGTTTTTGGCACCCCCTTGTGGACATGCCCAGTGCTGGTTGCGGCGCCGGTGGGACATGCCCCGTTTTTGCGCCCACGGGTGGACATGCCCAGTGCTGGCTTGGGCCCCGGTGGGACATGCCCAGTGCTGGCTGCGTGGAGTGGACATGATGCCTATATGTCCAGTGCTCGCGACCTAGGGAGGGCATGTCCCGTGGGCGGGGGCGCGAGAGGAGGGCATGTCCATCCGTCGGGCCCAGAGGAGGGCATGTCCATCCGTCGGGCCGCAGACGCGGGCCGAAAACGCAGACGCCGGCAAGGACCCGGGCTGAACCCGCGCGGGCAGGACCAGCCCTGGGCAGCCTTAGGCGCGCGAGGTCAGCGTGAGTAGGACGGCTTCGGGGCGGCAGGCGATCCGGACCGGGGCGAAGCGTGAGGTGCCGATTCCGCCCGAGACGTTCACCGGCGTCGTGCTGCCGTTGCTTTCCCACGTGTGCAGGCCTTTGGCCCGCCAGGTGGGAAGGTCGCAGTTGGTGACCAGTGCGCCGTATCCCGGGACGCAGATCTGACCGCCGTGGGTGTGCCCGGCCAGGAGGAGGTCGGCTCCGGCTTGGGTGAAGTGGTCGAGGACGCGCTGGTACGGCGCGTGCGCCACGGCGACGCGCAGGTGCGGGTCGGCGGCCCGGCCCTTGGTGCCGCGCGGCCAGCCGGCGTAGCGTTCCAGGCGCAGGTGGGGATCGTCGACGCCGGAGAAGTCGAACCGGATGCCCTTCAGCACGACGGACTGGCAGCGGTTGGTCAGATCCACCCAGCCGGACATGCCGAACTCGGACCTTAGCCGCGGCCAGTCGAGCTTCTCCGGGTCTTTGCGCTGGGCCGAGGGGCCGCGCAAATAGGAGGCGGGGTTCTTGAAGCGCGGGCCGAAGTAGTCGTTCGAGCCGGGGACAAACACGCCGGGGAAGTTCAGCAGGGGGCGCAGGGCCGCCAGCAAGGGTGTCACGCCCTTGGCGTGGCTGAGGTTGTCGCCGGTGTTGACCACGAGGTCCGGCCGCAACTCCGCGAGGGAGGACAGCCATTGTGCCTTCCGGTGCTGGCCCGGAACGAAGTGGATATCGGAGAGGTGGAGGACCCGGAACGGGCCAAACCCGGCCGGCAGGATGGGCAGCGTTTCCGCCCTGAGCACGAACTGGTTCTTCTCCCACAGCCCGTACCCGGCGGTGGCCGCCCCTGCCGCCGTCCCGATCGCGGCGGTCACGGCAAAGCCGCGTCCGATGCTTCGAACGCGGCTCGCCAGATCATTCCCCCGGGTCATCGGCTACTTCTTCTTGCCGGACGACTTTGTAGGCGCCGGCGTCGGGTCGGCGGACGGTTCCGAGGCCGGAGCGCTGCTCTCGCTCGTCGGCGTAGTGGCCCGAGGAGCCGGGGCCGGCGAGTTCAGCAGGTTCGACGGCGGAGCCGGGAACGGATCCGTGCCGTAGCCCGGCGCGACCTGGGCCATGTAGTTCGAGAACTGCGGCCCGGCGATCATGTAGCCGTCGATGCCCTTGTAGAACTTGCCGTTGATCGTGACGTTCTGGCCGGCACGCTGCTGGTTGCCCAGCGGGTCGCCGAACCAGGTGGCCGTCGCCAGGCCCTTGGTGTAGCCCGCCACCCACGTGGAGCTGTTGGTGTCGTTGGTACCGGTCTTCGCCGCGATGGGGAAGTTGGTCCGGGTCGAGATCCGGGGCTGGATCAGTGAGCCCGAGCCGCGGTTGAGCACTTCCTGCATGGCGTACGCGACGCCGCGCGCGACCTCGGGTTTGATGGCATCCCTGCAGTTCGGTGATTGCGCGGGCAGCTGGGCGCCGGTCGCGTCCGTCACCGAGTCAATGGCGATCGGCTCGCAGTACTTGCCGTCGTTGGCGAACGTGGCGAACGCGCTGGCCATGGTCAGCGGCGCCGTCTGGGTGGACCCGATCAGGTTGCCCAGGGTGGTCATCGGCACCTGGGGGTTGGGGTTGTCCGCGCTCGGGAGTCCGCCGTGGATGCCGACGGCGTCGACGACCTTCTGGATCCCGCAGAGGTCCACCTGGGCCGCAGTGGCGAACGTGATGGTGTTGATGGAGTTCGCCAGGCCGTCGAGGACGGACATGTACTTGTAGTAGCCCTCCTCCGCGTTCTGGAGGTCGTGGCTGCCGTTGGTTGCGTCATACCAGCCGACGGTCGGTGCCGGGCAGGTGTTCCGCCAGGGGAAGTTCTGCGGATATCGGCGCACGGCCCCGTTGAGCAGGGTGTTCATGGACTTGCCCTCATTGAGCCATTCCGCGAACGTGAAGGGCTTCATGGTGGAGCCGGGCTGGAAACCGCCCAGGCCGTTGAGGTCGTTGCCCTTGGCGTCCTGGCTGTCCACGTTGAAGTTCTGGGTCTGGTCGAACTTGCCGTCGGTCGGGAACCAGACCGTGTTCTGGGCCATGGAGACGATCTTGCCGGAACCGGGCTGCACGGACACCAGCGAGGCGCCCCACTTGTCCGGGTTCGCGCCGGCCGAACCGTCCACCTGGGCCTGGGCCACGGCCTGGGCGTTGGGATCCAGCGTGGTCTTGATGGTCAGGCCACCGCGGAAGATCTTCCGCTCACGCTCGGCCGCGTCGGCTCCGTAGGCCGGGTTGTTCAGGAGCAGGTGAAGGACGTAGTCGCAGAAATACGGCGCCGTCTGCGAGTAGGCACAGCCCTGGCGGGGCTGGGTGACCTTGGTTTCCACCGGCGTCGCGACTGCTGCATCGTAGTCGGCCTGCTTGATCTTGCCCTGGGTGAGCATCGACTTGAGCACGAGGTCGCGGCGGGTCTTGGCGTTCTCCGGGTTCGTGATCGGGTCATAGTACGAGGGGCTGTTCACGACGCCGGCCAGCAGCGCCGCCTGCGGCAGGGTCAGGTCCTTGGCCGTGGTGCTGAAGAAGAACTTGGACGCGGCCTCGATGCCGTAGGCGTCCCGGTTGAAGAAGACGATGTTCAGGTAGCCCTCTAGGATCTGCTCCTTGGTGAACTTCTTCTCCAGCGCGATAGCCAGCTTCATTTCACGGAGCTTGTCCCCGACGCCCTTGTTGACGCCGTTCAGGAGGACCTCGTCGCCCTTGCCTTCGGCCTCGAGCGAGGAGTTGATGACGTTGTTCACGTACTGCTGCGTAATGGTGGACGCGCCCTGCTTGTTGCCGCGGGCGGTGCTCACGAGGGCGCGCAGGATGCCGGTGGTGTCCACGCCGCCGTGCTCGTAGAAGCGGCTGTCCTCGATGGCGATGATCGCGTCCTTGATGTACGGCGACATCTGGTCGAGCGAAACACGGGTGCGGTTTTCCGCGTAGAGGTTGGCGATCACACTGCCGTCGGAGGCCAGGATCGTGGTCGACTGGCTCGGCGGATCGACCTTCAGCTCTGCCGGAAGGGTGTCAAAGAACTGGATCGAACCGCTCGCCGCGCTGCCCGAAACGGCTGCCGCGGGGACCAGGAGGCCGGCCACCAGGACGCCGCAAATGGCGCTCACGCCCAGGAAAAGAAAGATCTTTCCGAGGGTGGTGGCCGTGTCGAATAAAGGGTTCTTGCCAGTCGCCATGTTTTCCACTTTACCGGCAACGACTAGGCTTTATGTCATGACCAAATGGGAGTACGCCACGATTCCGCTCATTATCCACGCCACAAAGCAGATCCTGGACCAGTGGGGCGAGGACGGCTGGGAGCTCGTCCAGGTTGTTACTGGCCCTGACGGAAACGGCCTGGTTGCCTACCTGAAGCGGGAGAAGCAGTAGCCATGAGCACCCCCTCAGAAGCCGTTCCGGCCACGCCGGCCGCCGCGGAAAACACCTCCGAAAGCGCCGCCGGCGCAGCGAGCCACGTTAACGGCGCGGGCGCGTCGTCCGCCGTCGAGCAGCGCCTGGCCGAGCTGGGCCTCACGCTCCCCGACGTCGCCGCCCCGGTTGCGGCGTATGTCCCGGCCGTCATCTCCGGCAACCACGTCTACACCTCCGGGCAGCTGCCGTTCATCAACGGCAAGCTCGAGGCCACCGGCAAGGTGTCCTCCGGCTCCCAGGGCGCCTCCGACGAGTCCACGGTCTCCCCGGAGGACGCGAAGGCCTACGCCGCCGTCTGCGCCGTCAACGCCCTTGCGGCCGTCAAGAGCGTGATCGGCGACCTCGACCGCATCACGCGGATCGTCAAGGTGGTCGGGTTTGTTTCCTCCGATCCTTCCTTTACCGGCCAGCCCGGCGTCATCAACGGCGCCTCGGAGCTGCTGGGCCAGGTCCTCGGCGACGCCGGCCAGCACGCACGCTCCGCCGTCGGGGTCTCTGTCCTGCCGCTCGACTCGCCCGTCGAAGTCGAACTGATCGCCGAATTCGCCTAGAAGGCCGGTCACTTCGTTGCCTCAGTTAGCACGTCGCTTGTTCGTTTTGCCCCCCGATCTTGAGGGAGCAGCCAAAAGCTGGATTGAACACGGTGAGCGGACGCCCCGCGCGCCCCGCCTGGCCTCCTCGGTGATCCTCCTGCGGGACTCGCCCACAGGCCTGGAGACCTGGCTCGGCTACCGGGCGGGCTCCTCCCCGCTCGGTGTCCTCGCCTTCCCCGGCGGATCGCTGGAGGCGTCCGACGACGACGCCGTCGGCTGGCTTGGCCCCTCGCCCCAGCATTGGGCCGAACAGATGGGGACGGACGACGTCGGGCTGGCGCGCCGCCACGTGGTTGGCGCCATCCGTGAGCTGTTCGAGGAGACCGGCCTCCTGCTGGCCGGCCCGGACCTGTCCAGCACGGTGGAGATGACCTCCAGCGCGGACTGGATGCGTGCCCGCGAAGCCGTGGCGGAGCAGGAGAAGTCCTTCACTGAACTGCTCGCCAAGCGGGGGCTCTCCCTCCGCACGGACCTGCTCAAGCCCCTGGTGAACTGGCTCAGCCCCGATTTCGCGCACCGCCGGTTCAACACCCGCTACTTCGCCGCCACCGTGCCCGTGAACCAGCAGCCCTCGCTGCTGGCCAGCAAGGGCGTGTGGGGCCGCTGGGTGTGCGCCCGGCAGGTTGTGCTCGAACGCGACACCACCGCGCTCGGCGACGAGGTGGGGCAGGAGAACACCGTCGGCCGAACCCTGGGCGAACTCCTGGTGCCAGGGTCGGAGATCATGCTCGAGAAGATGGCCAAGGCCAACGGCTGCATCGCCTACCTCAGCTACAAACGCAAGGCCCACGTCTACCAGCCGAAGCTGGTCGACGAGGGCGGCCGGCTCATGCTCGAAGTCGAGGCCGCCACCACGATCGCCGGCGAACCCCAGAGGGAACGCTAGGTCCGGGGCCAATATGTCCGGGCACGGGCGTTGGGTCCGGGGAGCTCGGCCCGAGGGCGCGCTGGTTCAAGGGCACGGCTCCACTATGCGGGTGGCCTGAACGGGCTTGGCTTGATGGGGTCTGCGGCCGCTGGGCACATGCCCTTCCCTGTACCGCGCGACTGGACATGTCCCTCGTTGCCCTGGCTGAGCCCGGGACATGCCCACTGGTCACTCTGGCCGGTGGACATAGTGGCATCATGTCCAGTCGTCGCAGCCAGGGCTGGGCATGTCCCGTGGACAAACCCGGGGTGAACAACAGAAGGCCGGTCCCGTTTCCGGGGCCGGCCTTCGTGGTTGCTGAGGATCCCTAGCGGGAACGCTGGCGCAGGCGCTGCATGTCGAGAATCACGACGGCGCGGGCTTCCAGACGGAGCCAGCCGCGCTGCACGAATTCAGCGAGAGCCTTGTTGACCGTTTCGCGGGAGGCACCGACCAGCTGGGCGAGCTCTTCCTGCGTCAATTCGTGGGCGACCAGCACGCCGTCGGTCGCCGGGCGGCCGAAGCGGTCGGCCAGATCCAGCAGGGCTTTGGCCACACGGCCCGGCACGTCGGAGAAGACGAGGTCGGACAGGGAGTCGTTGGTGCGGCGCAGGCGGCGGGCCAAGGCCTGCAGCAGCTGGGCCGAAACCTCGGGGCGGGTGCGTAGCAGCGCGTTGAGGCTCTCGTTCTTCAGGCCGGCGAGACGCGTCTCGGAGACGGCAGTTGCCGTGGCCGTTCGCGGGCTGGGGTCGAACAGCGCCATTTCGCCGAAAAGTTCGCCCGGGCCGAGGATGGCGAGCAGTGACTCGCGGCCGTCCGGCGACGTGCGGCCAAGCTTGACTTTGCCGGAGACGATGAAGTAGAGCTGGTCACCCTGATCGCCTTCCCGGAATACCGAGGCACCGCGTGAAAGGTCCACCTCGGTAAGTTCGTCCGTCAGCAGACGGAACGCCTCGTCGTCGAGCGTGGCGAAAAGGGGTGCGCGGCGCAATACCTCGATATCCATGAAATCTCCTGACTAGCTGTGTCGGCTGGGGCGCTTCAGCCATTCTTTCAGAATTTTGGCGCTTCTGTGACGTAGCTGGCACCGAAACGCCCGAAGGGGGCTGAAAGCGCACGGCTCGGGATGTCCGCGCAGTTCCCTGTGCAGACCGGCGGCCGGTCGGCAAACGTTCAGCTTACACCGGTACAATCGTCGCTGAACTGTCTGTGAGGAGCCCCCGGTGTTTGGCTTGACCATTTTGGACCTGGCGTTGATTGTGGCGCTCTTGTCCTACCTGATCCACGGTCTTCGCAACGGCTTTCTTGTGACGCTCGGAGGCATCGCCGGATTCGCGGCAGGCGCGGTGGCCGCGTTCGTGTCGGTTCCCATCGTGAGCGGGCTCGTGGAGGACAGCGGCTGGCGCCTGACGGCAATTGTTGCCACCGCCGTCCTGCTGATGATCGTGGGAAACGGCCTGGGCACCATGATCGGGCGGCGCATCCGCAGCGTGGTCCCGTTCAGCCCATTGCGGGCGGCGGACCGCCTCGTGGGCGGAGGCGTGAATGTGGTGGTGTCCGCCCTGGTGATGTCGATGCTGGCGTTCAGCGTCGGGGCCTTGGGCGTGCCGTTCGTGTCCCAGCAGCTCGCGGAGTCCAAAGTCATCAGGTTCATCGACGGCGTGACGCCGACGCCGGTCAAGGCCTCGATGGCCCAGCTGCGCTCAGCGGTGATCGGCGAGGGCATACCCACCCTGCTGGACGGCTTCGGCCAGAGCCAGCCCGTTGCCATCCCGGATACAAGCACGGACACACCGGCGCTGAACAAGGCAGCCGCGTCAGTACTCAAGATCGCCGGCACGGCCTACCAGTGCGGCCAGAACCAGACCGGAACCGGCTTCGTGGTTTCCCCCGGCCGCGTGGTGACCAACGCCCATGTGGTCGCCGGCGTCGACGAGCCTGTGGTGGAGACGTCCGGCGGCCGAGCGCTGCCTGGACGCGTGGTGTACTTCGACTCCCAGCACGACCTCGCCGTCGTGGCCGTGGATGGCCTGCGAACGGAGCCCTTGGCGCTGGCCGCTGACCTGCCGTCCGGCAGCGCCGCAGCCTTAGCCGGCTATCCGCACGGCGGCCCCTTCCAGTCCAAGCCTGCCACGGTGCAGGACATCACCACCGTGCTGGTCCCGGACATCTACGGCAAGAATGCCTCGCCCGAGGACGTGTACCGGCTCGCCGGCGACGTGCAGCCGGGCAACTCCGGTGGCCCGCTCCTGACCATGGACGGGCAGGTGGCGGGGGTGGTCTTTGCCAAGGCGACAACTGAGTCCTCGCTCGGGTTCGCGATCACCATGAATGACCTCGGCCCCGTCGCGGCCCAGGCGCCCGGTTTGGGCAGTGCCGTCTCGTCCGGACAGTGCATCAAGAAATAACACTGCGTCAAGAAATGACGCCGCTTCAGGGAATCGCCGAACTGCCGCCCTCCGGTTACTGCCGCCCTCCGGTTACTGCCGCGCTCCGGTTAGCGCCGCGCTCCGGTTGGATCCGGGCTCCGGTTAGAGCCACTCCAGGCTCTGCCCGTGCGGGCCGGTGATGGCCGCCGGCTCGCCGTCCTGCAGCAACAGGAACCGGCCGCGGAGCCGGGCATCCTCCATTTCCGGGACCACGTTGGATCCGTCCGCCTGGGCAACCACCGTGTGGCCTTCGTTCGAGAGCCAATGGCAACCCCGCTCCGCCGCGAGATCCGCGATGGTGCGTCGGAACCTGGAGCGGCCCGCGGCGTCGAGGTAGGCCATGACGGCGCTGTGGAATACCACCAGGGCGGCATCCGCCGGGGCGCGGCCGGCGAGGGCCACGAGCTGTTCATTGAGATCGCCGGCCACCAGCAGCGGCGGCCGTTCCTGGGCGATGGCGATCGCCTGGCGCAGCCGTTCGAGCCGGAACTCCTGCTCCGGCCAGACAAGGGCCTCGAGCCAGGCGACGTCGTCCGGGTTGCGCACGTCCAGCGGGTTGAGATCGATCCCGGCGCGCCACACCACCCGGGGCATTTCCGCCGGCAGCGGCACCGGACCCGAGATGACGCAGCGCAGGACCGGGAACGTACCGGGCGTGGCGCCGGCCGGAAGCAGCCGCGTCGTCCGCACGTCTGCGCCCTTTGCCGTGTCGGCGCCGTCAGCCTCCGCCGTTTCGGCGCCCGCCCCCGCCGTGCCGGCGCCCGCTCCCTCCGGGGCGCCGTCGGCCCCCGCGCGGACAAACTCGTAGCCGTAGCAGTCAGGGAACAGGGCCAGGCCGGCCGAGGCGCCCACCTCGATAAGAGCCAGGGGCCTGCCCTCCACGGCCGAAATCTGTCCGAGCGACGGCAACAAGGTGGCGCAGCGTCCGGCCTCGTTCGTCTGCGTGGCCCGCGAAAGAACGATCTCCGAGATCTGGGCCCAGTGCTCATCCAGGAAGATCCGGAAATTGCGGTAGGGGCTGATCTGCGCGCCGAGGAACCTCGCAGCGGCCAGGATCAGCAGCGGCTGGCGCTTGTTGTGCGGCCACCGGTCGATCCGCCGGATCAGCTCGGCGTCTCCGGCGATCCCCACAGCCCACGCGGCATAGCATGGGGAAGAACCGGGCGCATCGACCGTGCCGAAGTGCCGGTACCACTGCGCCGTGCCTGATTCTGTGCCTGGCGCCGTGCCTGACACTGCGGCCGATTCCCCGGACGTCGGCACGGGTTCCGAGGGGGACATGCTCAGTCCTTGTCCGCCTGCAGCCCGGCGAGATATTCCACAGCGAAGCGGTAGCCCAGGATCCCGGCGCCGGCAATCACGGCCTTGCTGATATCCGAAAGGTAGGAATGGTGCCGGAAGGGCTCCCGGGCGTGAACATTGGTGATGTGGACCTCGACGGTCGGCAGGGCAACAGCGGATATGGCGTCCCGGATGGCCACGGACGTGTGCGTGTAGGCGCCGGCGTTGAGCACGATTCCCACCGCCTTCCCGCGTGCGGCGTGGATGGCGTCCACCAGGGCCCCCTCGTGGTTGGACTGGAAGCACTCGACGTCCAGTCCATGTGCCGCACCGGCGTCCTTGGCGAGCTGTTCGACGTCGGCCAGCGTCGCCGTCCCGTATTTTTCCGGCTCGCGGGTGCCGAGCAGGTTCAAATTGGGTCCGTTGAGGACCAGGATGGTGCCGCGGCCGGCGCCGCTGGCGGAGGTGGCTTCAGTCATGTCTGCAAATCTATCGCGCCGCGGCCCGCGCCCGCTGTTCGTTACTGGCCCATGATTCCTCGCCGGGAATCGTGACCGCTGCTGCGGCGCTGGCCAACTCGGTCAACGACGACGGCGGCCCACCATTGTGGGCAGCGCCGCCGTCGGACACACGCCGTGTCGAAACGCGCGGCGGGTTATTTCTTGAGTGATTGGGCGATCTGGGTCATGACGGTGTTGTCGGCGAGGGTGGTCGCGTCGCCGGGGTCCCGGCCTTCGGCGACGTCTTTGAGGAGGCGGCGCATGATTTTGCCGGAGCGGGTTTTGGGCAGTTCGGGGACGATGAGGAT